>NZ_JBICWL010000024.1:0-95456 GCF_043199735.1 Streptomyces sp. NPDC048566 | reverse complement strand
AGCAAAGCCCCTGGCGAGCCTTCCAGCAGCCGACGTCCACCGATCGCCGTGGCCTTGAACAACCGGTGGCACGACCACTAAAGCAACGGCATTGGACACGATGACCTGGGGGCGGTGTCACCGGGTCCGAGGGGTGCCGTCGGAGACGCTGATCAGAGGTCCGACCACCGCCCGGCAGCGGCGCGGAGAGGGGCCGCCGGTGCGGGGACGCGGTGCGGATCGCTGATGGGTCCATGGCGGACCACCGGTCCGGCACCGCGTCCCGGCGCGGGCGCGCCCGACGGGCCGTCAGCCGCGGAAGCCGAGCAGCCCGTGCAGGGCCGAACCGCGCGCCGACGCCGACGCCGCCTTCGTGGTCAGCGGCTCGGGATCGGGCAGCGCCCGGCACACCGCGTCCACCTCGCCGTCGCCGCGCGGCACCGTGCCGTCGGTCAGGTACGCCGCCAGGTGCTTGTCCAGGCACGCGTTGCCGCTCAGGGTGATGCCGTGGTTGCCGCCGCCCTGCTCGACCACCAGGCTGGACCCGCCGAGCTGCTCGTGGACGGTGACGCCTCCCTCGTAGGGGGTGGCCGCGTCGTTGGTCGCCTGGAACAGCAGCGTGGGCGGCAGCCGGTGGTTGGAGACGTCCACCGGGTGCAGCGACCGCGTCGGCCAGAACGCGCACGGCGCGTTGTACCAGGCGTTGTTCCAGGCCATGAACGGGGCCTTGTCGTGGACCGCCCAGTTGTCCTCGCGCCACCGGTGCCAGTCGCGCGGCCAGGAGGCGTCACGGCACTGCACGGACGCGTAGACGCTGTAGCCGTTGTCGCCGGAGGCGTCGACGGCCGCGAAGTCGTCGTAGGCCTCGACGAGCGGGCCGTCGTCCTTGCCGTTCGCGTAGGACGCGAACGCCTGGGCGAGGTAGGGCCAGTAGCCGTTGTAGTAGCCGCCCGGGATGAAGGTGTCCTCCAGCTCGGAGGCGCCCACCTTCCCCTGCGCCGGCTTCTTCGCCAGCGCGGCGCGCATCCGGTACCACTTGGCCTCGACCACGGCCGGGTCGGTGCCGAGACGATAGGCGGCGTCGTGCTTCGCGACCCAGGCGAGGAACGCCAGGTGGCGGTCGTTGAAGGCGTAGTCCTGGTTCAGGTTGTCGTCGTACCAGACGCCGGTGGGGTCCACGACGGAGTCCAGGACGAGCCGGCGGACCCGCTGCGGGTAGAGCTTGGCGTAGACGGCCCCGAGGTAGGTGCCGTAGGAGTACCCGAAGTAGTTGATCTTCCGGGCGCCGAGCGCGCCGCGGATCGCGTCCATGTCGCGGACCGTGCTCACCGTGTCGATGTGGGGCAGCAGGTCCGCGTACTTCCTGCCGCACGCCTGGGCGAAGGACCGGGCACGGGCCAGGTTGGCCCTCTCCACGGCCCGGGTACTCGGCACGGAGTCAGGGCGGACCGGCTCGAACTGGCCGGGGCGGCAGTCGAGGGCGGGCTTGCTGGCGCCGACCCCGCGCGGGTCGAAGCCGATGACGTCGTACTGCGCGGCCACCGTCTTCGGCAGTGCGGAGGCCACGAAGCCGGCGAGCCTGAGACCGCTGCCGCCGGGGCCGCCGGGGTTCACCAGGAGCGGGCCCTGGTACCGCTTGGCGGTGTGCGGGACGCGGGACAGGGCGAGGGTGATCTGCCTGCCGCGGGGGCGGGAGCGGTCCAGCGGCACCTTCAGGGAGGCGCACTGGAGTGTGGGGTAGTCGTCGGTGGCGCACTTCTTCCAGCTGAGCTTCGCGGCCGCGGGGCCGGCGCTCGCGTCGGCGGGCGCCGACGTGATCATCCCGGCCAGCACGGCGGCGGCCCCGCACAGAGCAGCTGCGCGTTTGTTCACAACGCCTCCCAGGACGGAGGATTTCGAGCCGTGCGGGCCACGGCCTTCGCCGTATCGTCCCGGACGCGGGCCCCGGGGGAACGTGTTTCGGCGGGACTCGACCCGATTGGGCCGCCCGATGCGCTCGGATGCCCCGGGGCGGGCCGCTGTCCCAGGGCATCCGAGCGTGTTGCGGCCGGGCGGTGCCGGTTCCGGCCACGGGTCCTGAGGGGATGTCAGAGCAGGGTCGGCTGGACGGGCCCGGGAGCGGCCGGAGCGGCCGGGCCGGGGCCGGCGGTCCGCCGCGGCGCGGCCGACCGCGCGGGCCCGATGCCGTACTCGGCGGCCAGCTCGTGGACCTGACGGGTGATCCGGCGCTGGTACCACCGGGGGGCGTAGGCGCCCTCCGCGTACAGCCGCTCGTAGGACGGCAGCAGGTGCGGGTGGTGGTGCCCGAGCCAGGCCGTGAACCACTCGCGGGCCCCGGGCCGCAGATGCAGCACGAGCGGGGTCACCGAGGTGGCCCCCGAGGCGGCGATGGCCCGCACGGTGGCGCGCAGTTGGGCGGGGTGGTCGCCGAGGAAGGGGATGACCGGGGCCATCAGGACGCCGCATCCGATGCCCTGGTCGGTGAGGGCGCGGACGACGTCGAGGCGGCGCTCGGGGGCGGGGGTGCCCGGTTCGACGGTCCGCCACAGCTCGGTGTCGGTGAACCCGACGGACACCGAGACCGAGACGTCGGTGACCTCCGACGCCTGCCGCAGCAGGTCCAGGTCGCGCAGGATCAGCGTGCCCTTGGTGAGGATCGAGAACGGGTTCGCGTGGTCGCGCAGGGCGGCGACGATGCCCGGCATGAGCCGGTAGCGGCCCTCCGCGCGCTGGTAGCAGTCCACGTTCGTGCCCATCGCGATGTGCTCGCCGGACCAGCTGCGCGAGGCGAGCCGGCGGCGCAGCAACTCGGGCGCGTTGACCTTCACCACGATCTGCGAGTCGAAGCCGAGACCGGTGTCGAGGTCCAGATAGCTGTGCGTCCTGCGGGCGAAGCAGTACACGCACGCGTGCGTGCAGCCGCGGTAGGGGTTGACCGTCCACTCGAACGGCATCCGGGAGGCCCCCGGTACCCGGTTCACGATCGACCGGGCCCGGATCTCGTGGAACGTCACGCCGTGGAACTCGGGGGTGTCGAAGGTCCGCGTGACCACCCGGTCCGCGCCGAACAGCGCGGCGTCGCGGGCGGGGTCGCCCGCGGGGTCCGCGGTCAGGTTCTCCCAGCGCATGGCGCCTCCTCGGTAGCACTGGCCACAGAATAGAACACATGTTCCCTTGATCGTGCGGCCGTGCTCTCCCGGCCGGGCCGTCCGGTATGCCCGGCCGTCCCCGGCCACCCCGATTTGGGGGGCCGGGCCGCCGGGTGGTTGGCTGACCGCACACCCCGAGGAACCAAGTGCTGGAGGAAGTGCCATGGCGCAGGTCGAGGCGACGACGGAGCGGGTCATCGCGGCGGACGCGGAGGCGGTGTTCGACGCCCTGGCCGACTACAGCGGCACCCGTCCGAAGCTGCTGCCGGAGCACTTCAGCGAGTACGAGGTGCGCGAGGGCGGCGACGGCGAGGGCACCCTGGTGCACTGGAAGCTCCAGGCCACCAGCAAGCGCGTCCGGGACTGCCTCCTGGAGGTGACCGAGCCCACCGACGGCGAGCTGGTCGAGAAGGACCGCAACTCCTCCATGGTGACCACCTGGCGGGTCACCCCGGCCGGCGAGGGCAGCTGTCGCGTCGTCGTCACCAGCGTCTGGAACGGCGCGAGCGGCATCGGCGGCTTCTTCGAGCGCACCTTCGCGCCCAAGGGCCTCGTCCGCATCCACGACGCCGTGCTCGCCAACCTCGCGGCCCACGCCGAGAAGTGACACCGGTGACGGGCCGTCCGCTCCCGCCGGGGCCTGTCACCGTCAAGAGGGGCCGGGGGAAGGTGCGTTGAACCCTCACCGGTTCGAGTGGATCTCCGCGTCCCCGGCGCCCGCCCCGTAACCCGCCCCGCCCGCCCGCGGTTGTCGCCTCCAGCGGCAACCGCGCGCTGGGCGCGACGAGGGGAGCGGTACGTGGGCGGGACCACCGTGGTGCAGGACGAGCCGGTCGTCGCAACCCCGCCGGACGCCGCGTCCCCCGCTTCCGGCCCCGCCGGACTCGCCCCGCGCCGGGTGCGGCTGGTCTTCTGCGGGCTCATGCTCGCCCTGCTCCTCGCCGCCCTGGAGCAGATGATCGTCGCCACCGCGCTGCCCGGGATCGTCGGCGAACTGCACGGCCTGGACAGGATGTCCTGGGCGATCACCGCCTACCTGCTCACCTCCACCGTCGGGCTCCCCGTCTACGGCAAGGTCGGCGACCTCTTCGGCCGCAAGGGCGTCTTCCAGTTCGCCATCGTGGTGTTCGTCGCCGGCTCGGCCCTCGCCGGACGCGCGCAGACCATGGACCAGCTCATCGCCTTCCGCGCGGTCCAGGGCACCGGCGCCGGCGGCCTGATGATCGGCGTGCAGGCGATCATCGCGGACATCGTGCCGCCCCGGCGGCGAGGCCGCTTCATGGGTCTGATCGGTGCCGCGTTCGGGCTCGCCTCGGTCGCCGGACCCCTGCTCGGCGGCTACTTCACCGACCACCTCTCCTGGCGCTGGTGCTTCTACGTCAACGTCCCCTTCGGCCTGCTCACCCTCGCCGTCGTCACCGCGGTGCTGAAGCTGCCGAAGCCGGCCGCCCGGGGGCGCGTCGACGTCCTCGGGGTGCTCCTGCTCGCCGCCGCGTCGACCTGCCTGGTCCTGCTGACCAGCTGGGGCGGCACCGAGTACGCCTGGGACTCGCGGGTCGTCCTCGCCCTCGCCGCCGGCGCCCTCGCCGCCACCGCGCTGTTCCTCGTCGCCGAGCGCTTCGCGGCCGAACCGCTCATCCCGCTGCGGCTGTTCCGGGACGCGGTCTTCAGCGTCACCGCCCTGGTCGGACTGGTCGTCGGCGTCGCCCTCTTCGGCGCGGCCAGCTATCTGCCGACCTTCCTCCAGATGGTCGACGGCGCCGGCGCCACCGAGTCCGGGCTGCTGATGCTGCCCATGATGGGCGGCATTGTCGGCGCCTCCGTCCTGTCCGGGCAGCTCATCAGCAGGACCGGCCGCTACAAGGCCCTCCCCGTCCTCGGCTGCGCCCTGTCGGTCCTCGGGATGTGGCTGCTGTCGCACCTGCAGGCCGACACCCCGCGCACGCACTACAGCCTCTGGATGGCCGTCCTGGGGGCGGGCATCGGCCTGGTCATGCCGGTGCTGGTGCTCGCCGTGCAGAACTCCGTGCCCCCCGCCGACCTCGGCACCGCGACCAGCGCCACCACCTACTTCCGGCAGATCGGCGGCAGTCTCGGCGCCGCCGTCTTCGGCACGCTCTTCGCGAACCGGCTCGCCGACTCCCTCGCCGAACGCCTGCCCGCGCGCGCCGCGGCGGTCGACGCCCAGTCCGTCACCCCGCGGCTCGTCCACGCGATGCCCGCCGCCCTGCGCGACGCGTACATCGGCGCGTACGCGGACGCCATGCCGCGGATCTTCCTCTACCTCGTGCCGGTCCTCGTCCTCGGCCTGGTCATCGCCTGCTTCCTCAAGGAGAAACCGCTGGTGTCCCACCACACCCCCGCCGCCGATCAGGAGACCGCGCGGCCGAACGCCCCGGTCCCGCCCGCCCGTTCGGCCCCGACGGCCGGCGTCGCCGTCCGCGGCGCGGTGCGGCACCCGGACGGCACGGTCGTGCCCCGGGCGGCGCTCACCCTCATCGACGCCGGGGGAGGGCAGATCGGCCGGGGCGCGAGCGAGGAGGACGGGCAGTACGCGCTGTCCACGCCCGGCGCGGGATCGTACGTGCTGATCGCCGCGGCCGGCGGCCACCAGCCGCAGGCCGTCTCGGTGACCGTGGGCGAGCGCCCGGTCGACCTCGACATCGTGCTCGGCGGCGCGGGACGTCTCGCCGGCGCCGTCCGCACCGCCGACGGCGACCCGGTGCGCGAGGCCACCGTCACCCTCACCGACGCGCACGGCGAGGTGGTGGCCACCACCCGCAGCGGGCGCGAGGGCGGCTACCTGATGGCGGAACTGCTCGCGGGCGAGTACACCCTCGCCGCGAGCGCCCCCGCCCTGCGCCCGGCCGCTCTCCCGGTGACGGTACGGGCCGCGCGGGAGACCCGCCAGGACGTCGAACTCGCCGGTGGGGCCGTGCTGCGCGGAACCGTCCGCGCGAGCGGCGGACACCCCGTGCGGGAGGCGCGCGTGACGCTGCTGGACGCCGCGGGCAACGTCGTGGACACCCTGACCACCGGCCCCGACGGCGCCTTCCGGTTCGCCGACCTGGCGCCCGGTGAGTACACGGTCATCGCCGCGGGCTACCCGCCGGTGGCCACCGTGCTCCAGGTGGCGGGGGGAGGCGGGGCCGAACGGGACCTGAGCCTGGGGCACGAGGACTGACGCGGCCGATCCGGCGCCCGGGGCGGGGCCGGCCGCCCCCCCCCGCCGCGACACGGCCCCGCGTGCCGCCCGCGGGGTCCGGCGGCCCCGCGGAACCGGACCGCCGTGCGCGGAAACCGCCCGGCAACGGGGCGATTCCCCCGTTGCCGCCCGTCACCCCGTGCCACCGCCGTACGGTGGACACGGCGGCGCACACCACACGAACCGCCGGAAGAGAGGGCCTGGGCCGTGGACCGTGGCACCGGACGGCGCGCCACTCCCGCCGCGGTGAGGGGGAGCGGCCCGCCGGAGCGGTCCGAGCCGGACGGCACGGCGG
Source organism: Streptomyces sp. NPDC048566 (assembly GCF_043199735.1). NCBI lineage: Bacteria > Bacillati > Actinomycetota > Actinomycetes > Kitasatosporales > Streptomycetaceae > Streptomyces > Streptomyces sp. NPDC048566. The sequence goes on along the minus strand of NZ_JBICWL010000024.1, from coordinate 88,828 downwards.
GACGCATCCCGCTGGCCGCCGTGCTGATGGACCGCGACGGTCTCGTCTCGCACTGGAGCGGCGGTGCCGGGCGCCTCTTCGGCGCGGCGAGCGGGGAGGCCCTCGGCCGCCCGGTCAGCGACCTGCTCCCGGTCTCCGGAGCCCTCCCCGAGGAGGACGGCGACCGGACGCTCTTCGGAGGCTTCGCCGCCTACGACGGCCTCGGCCCGGGACCGCAGTCCCCGCCGGCCGAACGGCACTCCTACCCGGCCGCGGGCCGCGCGCGCCTCACGGCCGCCGGGCCCGGCCGCGTCGATGTCCTCTGGTGGGCCTACCCGCTGACCGGCCCCGGCCGGGAGCGGCTGCTCGTGCTGGCCGCCGACGCGAACGAGACCCGGCACGACGGCGACGCCGCCCTGGCCCGCCGCGTCGCGCCCGGCTTCGACCGCCGCGCGGAGCCGCCGGCGGCCGAGGAACTCGCCCGGCGGCTGCCGGGCATCCTGCCCGGCGCGAGCGGGCGGGGGAGCGACCGCATCGTGGCGCAGATCCTCGAACTGGGCTGCCCGGTGCTGGAGTACGGCCGCGACGACCGCGTGCCCGTCACTCCGGGCTGACCCCCGCCCGGCCCGGAGCGCGAGGCCCGCTCCGGCGGCTCCGGCCCGCCGCGCACGCGCGGCGCGCGGCGCGTCCCGGCCCGCGGAACGTGCTGGTGGCAGGGCGCACCGGGGGACATCAGTGGTCTGGACCGGTGAGAGTTGTCCACAGGCTCTGCCGGGTCCGGGCGCAAGCGCGTACGGTTTCCGGCATGAAGATCCTCATCAGCGCCGACATGGAGGGCGCCACCGGCGTGACCTGGCCGGCCGACGTGCTGCCGGGCACCCCGCAGTGGGAGCGGTGCCGCGCCATGTTCACCTCGGACGTGAACGCCGCGGTGCTCGGCTTCCTCGACGGCGGCGCCGACGAGGTGCTGGTCAACGAGGCGCACTGGACGATGCGCAACCTCCTGCTGGAGCGCCTCGACGAGCGGGCCGAGATGCTCACCGGGCGGCACAAGGCGCTGTCCATGGTGGAGGGGGTGCAGCACGGCGACGTGGACGGCATCGCGTTCGTCGGCTACCACGCGGGCGCCGGGATGGAAGGCGTCCTCGCCCACACCTACCTCGCCAACTCCATCACCGGCGTGTGGGTCGACGGCGTCCGGGCGAGCGAGGGCCTGCTGAACGCCCGGGTCGTCGCGGAGTACGGCGTGCCGGTGGTGCTGGTCACCGGCGACGACGTGGCCTGCGAGGACGCCCTCGGCTATGCCCCGCAGGCCCCGAAGGTCGCCGTGAAGGACCACGTGTCGCGGTACGCGGCGGTGTGCCGCACCCCCGCGCGGACCGCGGCCGACATCCGGGCGGCGGCCAAGGAGGCGGCGGCGCTGGCCGTGCGCCACGAGCCGGTCGCCGCGGGGCCGTTCACCATCGCGCTGGAGTTCGACGCCGAGCACCTGGCCATGGCCGCGACCGTCGTGCCCGGGGTGGAGCGGACCGGCGAGCGGAAGATCGCCTACACCAGCGGCACCATGTACGAGGGGATCCGGACGTTCAAGGCGGTCACCACGATCGCCTCGGCCGCGGTGGAGGAGCAGTATGGCTGACGCACGATCACAGGACGAGGTCGTCACGTTCACCTCCGACCTCATCCGGATCGACACCTCCAACCACGGCGGCGGCGACTGCCGGGAGCGGCCCGCCGCCGAGTACGCGGCCGAGCGGCTGGCCGACGCCGGGCTGGAGCCCACCCTGCTGGAACGCACTCCGGGGCGGACCAACGTCGTCGCCCGTGTGCCGGGCACCGACCCCCTCGCCGACGCCCTCCTGGTCCACGGCCACCTGGACGTGGTGCCCGCGCGGCCCGAGGACTGGAGTGTCCATCCGTTCTCCGGCGAGGTCCGCGACGGCGTCGTCTGGGGCCGCGGGGCGGTCGACATGAAGAACATGGACGCGATGATCCTCGCGGTCCTCCGCTCCTGGGCGCGCGAGGGCGTGCGGCCCCGCCGCGACCTGGTCGTCGCCTTCACCGCCGACGAGGAGGCGAGCGCCGAGGACGGCTCGGGCTTCCTCGCCGACCGGCACCCGGAGCTGTTCGAGGGCTGCACCGAGGGCATCAGCGAGTCGGGCGCCTTCACCTTCCACGACGGCGGGGGACGGCAGTTGTACCCGATCGCCGCGGGCGAGCGCGGCACCGGCTGGCTGAGGCTCACCGCACGCGGCCGCGCCGGCCACGGCTCCAAGGTGAACCGGAGCAACGCGGTGACCCGACTCGCCGCCGCGGTCACCCGGATCGGCGAGCACTCCTGGCCCCAGCGCCTCACCCCCACCGTCCGGGCCGCCCTGACCGAACTCGCCGCCGTCTACGGCCTGGACGCCGACCTCGACGACGTGGACGGCCTGCTGCGCAAGCTCGGACCGGCCGCCGCCCTGGTCGAGCCGACCGTCCGCAACAGCTCCAACCCGACGATGCTCAGCGCCGGCTACAAGATCAACGTGATCCCCGGGGAGGCGGTCGCCCACGTCGACGGCCGCTTCCTGCCCGGCGGCGAGGACGAGTTCCGCGCCACCCTGGACGAACTCACCGGCCCCGACGTGGAGTGGGAGTTCGAGCACCGCGAGGTGGCCCTCCAGGCACCGCTGGACTCGCCGACGTACGCGCGGATGCGGGCGGCCGTGGAGGAGTTCGCCCCCGAGGGCCGTGTCGTGCCGTACTGCATGTCCGGCGGGACGGACGCCAAGCAGTTCTCCCGCCTCGGCATCACCGGCTACGGCTTCGCCCCGCTGAAGCTGCCCGAGGGCTTCGACTACCAGGCACTGTTCCACGGCGTCGACGAGCGGGTGCCGGTCGAGGCACTCCACTTCGGCGTCCGTGTACTCGACCGCTTCCTGCGCACCGCCTAGGGGGACACCACATGCAGACCCTGCCCTACGGATCATGGCCCTCCCCGATCGGCGCGGCGCTCGCCGCCGCGCACGACGGGCACCCCGAGTTCGTCGGCTTCGTCGGCGCCGAGGTGTGGTGGACCGAGCCGCGGCCCACCGAGGGCGGGCGGCGCACGCTGGTGCGGCGGACGGAGGACGGCACCGAGGAGGCGGTCCTGCCCGCGCCGTGGAACGTGCGCAGCCGCGTCATCGAGTACGGGGGCCGGCCCTGGGCGGGCGTGATGCGCCCCGAAGGCCCGCTGATCGTGTTCGTCGACTTCTCCGACCAGCGCCTCTACCGCTGGGAACCGGGCGGTGAGCCCGTCCCGCTGACGCCCCTGTCCCCGGTCGGCGGCGGGCTGCGCTGGGTGGACCCGCAGCCGCGCCCGGAGCGCGGCGAGGTGTGGTGCGTCCTGGAGGAGTTCACCGGCGACGGCCCCGGCGACGTGCGCCGCGTCGCGGCGGCCGTGCCGCTCGACGGATCGGCCGCCGCGGACCGCGCCGCCGTGCGCGAACTCTCCGACGGGCGGCACCGGTTCGTCACCGGGCCGCGGCTCTCGCCGGACGGACGGCAGGCGGCCTGGCTGGCCTGGGACCACCCCAGGATGCCCTGGGACGGCACCGAGGTGATCCTCGCCGACGTGAGCGCCGCGGGCACGCTGTCCGCTCCCCGTGCCGTCGCCGGAGGCCCGGAGGAGTCCGTCGTCCAGGCCGACTGGGCCCCGGACGGTTCCCTGCTGTACGTCAGCGACCGCACCGGCTGGTGGAACCTGTACCGGCTCGGCGCGGACGGCGCGGCCGTCGCTCTCTGCCCGCGCGAAGAGGAGTTCGGCGGTTCGCTGTGGCGCCTCGGATACCGCTGGTTCGCCCCGCTGGACAGCGGCCTGATCGCGGTCGTGCACGGCCGGGGCACCACCGCCCTCGGCATACTCGACCCGGAGACCGGCGAACTGGTCGACGCGGCCGGCCCCTGGACGGAGTTCGCCCCGACCCTCGCCGTGCAGGGCACCCGGATCGTGGGGGTCGGCGCCAGTCCGCGCAGCGCCTATGAGGTCGTGGAGCTGGACGCGCGCACCGGGCGGGCCCGGGTCGTCGGGGCCGCACACGACGACCCGGTCGACCCCGCGCACTACCCGGAGCCCCAGATCCGCACCTTCACCGGTCCGGCGGGCCGCGAGATCCACGCGCACGTGTACCCGCCGCACCACCCCGCGCACGTGGCACCCGGGGACGAACTCCCGCCCTACGTCGTGTGGGCGCACGGCGGGCCGACCGGCCGCTCGCCCCTCGTCCTCGACCTGGAGATCGCCTACTTCACCTCCCGGGGCATCGGGGTGGCGGAGGTCAACTACGGTGGATCGACGGGCCACGGCCGGGAGTACCGCAACCGGCTGCGCGAGCAGTGGGGGGTCGTCGACGTCGAGGACTGCGCAGCCGTCGCGCTGGCGCTCGCCGCGGAGGGCACCGCCGACCGGCGACGGCTCGCCATCCGCGGGGGCAGCGCGGGCGGCTGGACGACCGCGGCCTCCCTCACCGCCACCGACGTGTACGCCTGCGGCACGATCATCTACCCGATCCTCGACCTCACCGGGTGGGCCTCCGGCGAGACCCACGACTTCGAGTCGCGGTACCTGGAGTCTCTGGTCGGACCGATCGCCGAGGTGCCCGGCCGCTACACCGAGCGGTCGCCCTCCGAGCACGCCGACCGCATCACCGCGCCGTTCCTGCTGCTCCAGGGCCTCGACGACGCCATCTGCCCGCCCGTGCAGTGCGAGCGCTTCCTCGCCCGGCTGGAGGAGCAGGGCCGCCGGGTGCCGCACGCCTACATCGCCTTCGAGGGCGAGGGGCACGGCTTCCGGCGCGCCGACACCGTGGTGCGCGCACTGGAGGCCGAACTCTCGCTGTACGCCCAGGTGTTCGGGCTGAATCCGCCGGACGTCCCCACCCTGGAGCTGACCAAATGAGTCCGCTGGACACGCCGGACACGCCGGACACGCCGGGGCGGCCCGGTGCGGGCCCGGTCCGCATCCGGGCCGGATCGCCGGCCCGCCGCCGCGCCCCGGCCACTCCAGCGGCACCGACCGCTGCCGGCACCGCGACCCGCGGGAGCACCCGCACCCGGGCGGGAGCCCGGGGACGGACCCGCACGCCTACGGGAGCGGGCGCGCATCCGGCGGCCGAACGGTACGCGCACCGGGGCCGGCACCAGCACCAGCACCAGCACCAGCACCGGGAACAGGAACAGGAGCCGTACGCGTGACCCGAGCCGCCTCGCCCCTCACCCCGCTGACCCGGCCCGCGCGGCTCGCCGCCGGAGCACGTGTCGCCGTGGTCGCGCCCAGCGGGCCCGTACCCGAGGAGCGCCTCCAGGCGGGACTCGACATCCTGCGGGGCTGGGACCTCGACCCCGTGGTGGCGCCCCACGTCCTGGACCGGCACGGCGCGTTCCGCTACCTCGCGGGAACGGACGCGGACCGGGCCGCCGACTTCCAGGCCGCCTGGTGCGACCCGGAGGTCTCCGCGGTGCTGTGCGCCCGCGGCGGCTACGGCGCGCAGCGCATGGTCGACCTGCTCGACTGGGACGCGATCCGGGCGGCCGGTCCCAAGGTCCTCGTCGGCTTCAGCGACATCACCGCGCTGCACGAGGCGTTCGCGACCCGGGTCGGACTCGCCACCCTGCACGGGCCGATGGTCGCGGCCCTGGACTTCCTGAAGAACCCGCGGACGCAGGAACACCTGCGGTCCACCCTGTTCGCGCCGGAGTCCGTGCGGACCATCCGTTCCCCCGACGCCGTCGCCCTGGTCCCCGGCCGGGCGAGCGGGGTCACCCTGGGCGGCTGCGTGTCCCTGCTGGCGGCCGGCCTCGGGACCCCGGACGCCCGCCGCACCGCCCGCGGCGGCATCCTCCTGATCGAGGACATCGGCGAGGAGGCATACCGGCTGGACCGGATCCTGACCCAGCTGCTGCGCGCCGGCCTGCTGGACGGCCTGGCGGCGATCGGCCTGGGGTCCTGGGTCGACTGCGGGCCCTACGAGGAGCTGCACGCGGTGTTCGCCGACCGTCTGGCCGGCCTCGGTGTGCCCGTCGTGGAGCATCTCGGCTTCGGGCACGCGGAGGGCGCGCCCACCGTCGCGTTGGGCGTCCGGGCCGAACTCGACGCCGACGCGGGGACGCTGGTCCTCCAGGAGCCCGCGCTGGTCTGAGCACGGATATCCGGCCGGGGAGTGTGCGAGCGCCGGTCGCCGAGGAGTGTCGCCGGCGACCGCTCGGCGACCGCTCGTCGGCGACAAGCACAAGCGACAAGCGACAAGCGACCGCCGACCGACAGCCAGCGCCCGAAGCCCGACGCCCGGGGCCTGGCGATCGTCGCCTGTGGCCTGTCGCCTGTGGCCCGTCGCCCGAAGCCCGAAGTCCGAAGCCTGGGGCCTGGCGATCGTCGCCTGTGGCCCGTCGCCCGTCGCCCGTGGCCCGTGGCCCGTCGCCCGTGGCCCGTGGCCCGTGGCCTGTGGCCCGTGGCCTGTGGCCCGTGGCCTGTGGCCCGTCGCCTGGCGCCCGGCGCACGGCGACCGGCGGCGCCGAGGGCCCCGCCGTAGCGGCCGTCCGCGCGCCCGGGGACGGCCGCGCGCCCTCCCGCCGTGCGGACCCGTGCGGGCGGGCTCATGCTGAAGGCATGAGCCCGAAGACCACGGAGAACGCCACCGGCGGCAGGAGGCCCCGCGAGGGCCTGGTGACGCCCGGCCGGATCGTCGTCGCCGTGCTCGGTGTCCTCGGCCTGATCTTCATCTTCGAGAACACGAGCAGCACCCGTATCCGGCTGATCGTCCCCGAGGTGACGATGCCGCTGTGGGTCGCGCTCCTCGCCACCGCACTCGTCGGCGCGCTCTGCGGCGCCTACGCCCTGCGCCGCCGGCGCTGAATCACCGTCCCGCCCGGCCCGTAGGGTGGCGGGATGCTTGAGGAGAACGCCGTATACCTCGCCGAAGGCCCGCGGGTGGGCCTTCGGCACTTCACGCTCGACGACGCCGCCGAGTTCACCGGGCGGGCCCGGGAGAGCACGGCTCTGCACCGGCCCTGGCTGTTCCCGCCGACCGGCGCCGACGGCTACGCCGCCTACGCCCGGCTGCTCATCGAGGACCGCACCAAGGCGGGCTTCCTCGTGTGCGAACGCGACGGCGGGGGCATCGCCGGCTTCATCAACATCAACAACATCGTCCAGGGCGGCTTCCGGTGCGGCGCACTCGGCTACGGCGCCTTCGCGCACGCGGCGGGACGCGGGCTGATGTCCGAGGCCCTCGGGCTCGTCGTCCGGTACGCGTTCGGGACGATGGGCCTGCACCGGCTGGAGATCAACGTGCAGCCCGGCAACACCGGGTCCATCGCCCTCGCCCGGCGCTGCGGCTTCCGCCTGGAGGGGTTCTCGCCGGACTTCCTGCACATCGACGGTGCCTGGCGCGACCACGAGCGGTGGGCGATCACGGCGGAGACGGCCACACCCCGCTGAGGGCCGCCGCGGGTCGCGGCCCTCCCGCCGGCCCCGCGGCCCCCGCACCGCCCGTCCGTACCGCGACCCGCCCGCACGTGCCGCAGCCGAGGCCCCCCCGGGCGGCGCTCCTCGCCCGGGGCCCCGTCCCCCGGGTGCGCGCCACGGCGGGCGGCGCTCCCGGCCCGACGGGCCGCGGCCCCGCCCGGCCGCCCGTGTGCGTGCCCCCGCGCACCGGGTGCCCCGCCGGTCGCTCCGGGCCCCGGCCCGCCGGTGCCTTTGCGCAATCCTGACCCGAACCTGACGGACCAACACCCTGGTCAGCTGCCCGACGACCATGTTCCATGGTCGTCGTGACGACGATCCGACGTGACGTACTGACCCTCCCGGTGGCGGACGTGGGCCCGAGCAACCCGCTGCCGCCCCTGCGGACCCTCGACGAGACGCACACCATCGACGACCGCGACCGTGTCGGCCTGCCACGCGACATGGCCCGCCAGATAGGTCACGAACCGCTGCGCAGCCTGCTGCCGGAGCGCGTGCGCGACGGCTACGGACGCGAGCGCCGGCCCGCCGAGCTCGACACCGTCGTGATCGAGAACGACCGGCTGCGGGCCACCGTGCTGCCCGGCTTCGGCGGCCGGATCGTCTCCCTCTTCCACAAGCCGGCCCGGCGCGAACTGCTGTACCGCAACCCGGTGCTCCAGCCCGCCTGCTTCGCCCTCAACGGCGCGTGGTTCTCCGGCGGCATCGAGTGGAACATCGGCGCCACCGGGCACACCACCCTGTCCTGCGCGCCCGTCCACGCCGCCCGGGTGCCCGCCCCCGACGGGGGTGAGATGCTGCGCCTGTGGGAGTGGGAGCGGCTGCGCGACCTGCCCTTCCAGGTCGACCTGTGGCTCCCCGAGGGCTCCGACTTCCTGTACGTCGGCGTCCGGGTCCGCAATCCGCACGAGCGGCCCGCCCCGCTGTACTGGTGGTCCAACATCGCCGTCCCCGAGGAGCGCCGGGTGATCGCGCCCGCCGACCGGGCCTGGCACTTCGGCTACGAACGCCTGCTGCGCGCGGTCCCGGTGCCCCACCACGAGGGCGCCGACCGCAGCTACCCGCCGAACAGCCCTTACCCCGCGGACTACTTCTACGACGTGTCCGACGGGCGGCGCCGCTGGATCACCGCGGTCGACGCGGCCGGCGACGGACTCGTGCAGACGTCGACGGACCTGCTGCGCGGGCGCAAGCTGTTCGTGTGGGGCTCGGGGCCCGGCGGGCGCCGCTGGCAGGACTGGCTCACCGAGCCGGGCAGCGGCGGCTACTGCGAGATCCAGGCCGGACTCGCCCGCACCCAGCTCGAACACGTGCGGCTCGACGCCGAGAGCGAGGTCTCCTGGCTGGAGGCCTACGGCCCGCTGTCGCTCGACGCGGCGACCGCGCACGGCGAGGACTGGGACGCCGCGCGCGCGGAGACCGAGGCCCGGCTGGAGAGCGCCCTGCCCCGGCAGGCCGTGGACGCCGCGTACACGGCCTGGCGGCCGCACGCCGACACCGAACCGGGCGAGGTGCTCGCCGCCGGCTCGGGCTGGGGAGCGCTCGAAGTGCTGCGCGCCGCGCACAAGGTGCCCGGCACCCCGTTCGAGGAGTCCACCATCGGCGAGGACCAGGAGCCCTGGCGCGAGTTGCTCCGCTCGGGGGCGTTCCCCGAGCCCCGGCGGGCGGGGCCGCCGGGGGAGTCGCTCGTCGCGCCGCACTGGCGGGACATGCTGGAGACGGCGCCCGCCGCCCCCGCCGCCGAATACCACCTCGGAGTGGCCCAGTGGCACGCCGGCGACCTCGCCCAGGCCGTGCGCAGCTGGGAGCGCGCACTCGAACTCGCCCCGTCGCTCTGGCCGTTGCTGCGCTGCCTCGCGGTGGCGGACCTGCACAGCGGCAACCCGGAGCGGGCCGCGGACCGCTACGCGGAGGCGTTCGACGACCTGTGCCGGGAACGGCGCGACGACGGGGAGCGCTGGACCGCGGCGACGGCCGCGCTCGGCCGTGAGGCCGTCGAGGCCCTGCTCGCGGCGCGCCGCCCGGCGCCGGCCCGCGCCGTGTGGGACCGGCTGCCCCGCGCCGTCCGCGAACGCGGCCGGTTCCGCCTGATCGAGGCGGAACTGCTGCTCGCCGAGGGGGACCGCGAGGCGGCACGGGCCGTCTTCGACGGCGGTTTCGAGGTCGCCGACCTGCGGGAGGGCGCGGAGACGATCGGCCTGCTGTGGTCCAGGATCACCGACGAACCCCTGCCGGCGCGCTACGACTTCACGATGCGGCCGCCGTCCTCGCCCTGAGCACGCGCGGTATGGCGGAACGGCGGGGAGGGCCGGCACCGGCCGCCCCGCCGCGCCGCGAGCGAGGGCCCCGGGACCGGCCTCCTCAGACCCGCCGGTCGGCGTACTCGTACACCGAGCCGTCCGGATGCAGGGCGATGAGGTTGCGGCCGCCGGGTGTCGCCAGCGGCCCCGCGATGACCCTCGCCCCCAGCTCGGTGAGGACCTGCGCGGTCTCCTCGACGTCCTTGACGGCGATCGTCGCGGCGACCTTGCGCAGCACCTCCAGCTCCGACTCGGGCCCGCTCATCAGCAGGAAGCAGCCGATCGCGGCGACCGAGACGCCCCCGCGCTCGAAGCGCTGCGCCCGGCCGCCGGCGAGGCGTTCGTAGAAGGGGACCGCAGTCTCCAGGTCGTCGACGCAGACGCGCAGCGTGGCTCCCAGAATCTCCATGCCGACGAGCCTAGTTGGGCGCGAGCCGAGCCGGAGATCGTTTCGCCGGGATCGGCCGCCGGGACCGCCGCACCCGGCACCGGCCGCCCCCGGCTGCCGTGTCCGTCGGTGCCCTGCGGTCTCCCTCGGCGGTGCCGGTCGCCGCCCCACCACCCTCCGACGACCGGCCGCCGCGCCTATCGCTCTCCGGCGACCGGCCCCCGCGCACCGGCCACATCGGGTGGCCGTGCCCTCCTCCGCGCCCCGCGGCGCCCTGTCCCGTGGGCGGCCGGAGCGGGCGGTACGACGGTGATGCCGGCGTGCCCCGCCTCCCCGCGTCTTCCGTGCCCGCCTTCTCCCGCAGGTGCCGCTCGGGCCCTTGCGCGCGCGGCCCTTCCCCACGCGTACAGCCGGCCCCTCGGGCCGTCCCGACTCCGTTCACCCGCGCCTATGGCTCGTTCCTCGGGCCGTCCGCGGTCGGCCTCCGTGTGCGCCTCGCTCGCCCCGCGGGCCGTCCTGGCTCCGCCGCGCGCGGCGACCGTTGCCCGGGCCGCTGCGGCCCCGAGCCCTCTGGGGTCCGGCGGTTCGGGCCCGGACCGGTCCGGCCTCGGACCGTTCGGCCCGTGGCCCGCCGGGGACGGCCGTCGTGCCGAAGCGTCCCGCCGGGCGCAGACTGGAGACCGCACGGCCCGCCGCGCGGGCGGGCGGAACCCCGCCCGGGCGCCCCGGGTGAACGCCGTGGCACCGACCGGCGGCCGACTCGCCGCGGCCCGCCGCGGCGAACGCGACCGCCTGCGGATGCGCGGGCGGGGGCGCCCCGGCAGCCGGGGCGCCGGTGGCCGGAAAGGTGAGACGCCCGGGCCGTCCGCGTTTGGGGCATCCCGTGCGGGGGACGCGGAAGGCCCGGACGAGAGCACCGCACGCGACACCGCCGAAGGAGCATCGTGAGGCGACCCCGCATTCTGATCGTCGGAGCCGGCTTCGCCGGATACCGGACCGCCCGCACACTGGCGCGGCGGGCCCGGGGCAAGGCCGAGATCACTCTGCTGAACCCGACCGACTACTTCCTGTACCTGCCGCTGCTGCCCCAGGTGGCCGTCGGCGTCCTGGAGCCGCGCCGGGTCACCGTCTCGCTGTCCGGCACACTGCCCGGGGTGCGCCTGGTCCTCGGTGAGGCGGCTGCCGACGGGATCGACCTCGACGCGCGCACCGTGCGCTACACCGGCCCCGAGGGCGACCGCGGCACCCTGTCCTACGACCGCCTGGTCCTCGCCGTCGGCAGTGTGAACAAGCTGCTGCCCGTTCCCGGCGTCGCCGAGCACGCGCACGGTTTCCGGGGGATGCCCGAAGCCCTCTACCTGCGGGACCACGTCACCCGGCAGATCGAACTCGCCGCCGGTGGGGACGACCCCAAGAGCCGCGCCGCCCGCACCACCTTCGTGGTGGTCGGTGCCGGCTACACCGGCACCGAGGTGGCCGCCCAAGGCCAGCGGTTCACCGACGCCCTGGTGCGCGAGCGGCCGCTGCCCGACGGGGTCCGGCCGCGCTGGATGCTGCTCGACGTAGCCGACCGCGTCCTGCCCGGACTCGACGAACGCCTGTCGCGCACCGCCGACCGGGTACTGCGCCGCCGCGGCGTCGACGTGCGGACCGGGACCTCGGTGCGGGAGGCCACCTCCGACGGGGTGCGGCTCAGCGACGGCGAGTTCGTCGACACCCGGACGCTCGCGTGGTGCGTCGGAGTGCGGCCCGATCCGCTGGTCGAGGGGCTCGGGCAGGCGCTGGAGGGGGGACGCCTGCTCGTCGACCCCTTCCTCCGGCTTCCCGGCCGTCCCGACGTCTTCGCCTGCGGCGACGCGGCGGCCGTCCCCGACCTGGAGAAGCCCGGCGGGTACACCCCGATGACCGCCCAGCACGCCTGGCGGCAGGGAAGGACGGCCGCCCACAACGTCGCCGCCTCGCTCGGCGTCGGCGACCTGCGCCCCTACCGGCACCGCGACCTCGGCTTCACCGTCGACCTCGGCGGGACCGACGCGGCGGCCGATCCGCTGGGCGTCCCCCTCGCGGGCCCGCTCGCCGGCGCCGTCACCCGCGGCTACCACCTCGCCGCCATGCCCGCCAACCGCGTCCGCGTCGCCGCCGACTGGCTCCTCGACGCCGTACTGCCGCGCCAGTCCGTGCAGTTGGGACTGGTCCGCGGCTGGTCGGTGCCGCTGGAGACCTCGGCGCCCGAGCTGGCGCGGGTCGCCGGCGCGCCCCCGTCCGCCGCGAGCGGGCACGCGACCGATCCGACCGCCCCACCCGCCGCCGGCTCCCACGCGGCATCCGAAAGCCCCGGCCGAGAAGCCGCCGGCCGCCCGGAAGGAGACTCATGAGCACCCGTCAGCCGACCACCCGTCAGCTCGACGACCTGGCCCGTCAGCTGAGGGTCGACAGCGTCCGCGCCGCCGACGCTGCAGGCTCCGGCCACCCGACGTCGTCGATGTCCGCCGCCGACCTGGTGGCGGTGCTGTTCGCCCGCCACCTGCACTACGACTTCGAGCGCCCCCATCACCCCGGCAACGACCGGTTCGTCCTCTCCAAGGGCCACGCCTCGCCCCTGCTGTACGCCGCGTACAAGGCGGCGGGCGCCGTCAGCGAGTCCGAGCTGATGACCTTCCGCAGGGAGGGGAGCCGGCTGGAGGGGCACCCGTCGCCGCGCCGGCTGCCCTGGGTGGAGACGGCCACCGGGTCACTCGGCCAGGGGCTCCCCGTCGGCGTCGGGATCGCCCTCGCGGGCAAGCGGCTCGACCGCACCGGGTACCGCGTCTGGGTGCTGTGCGGGGACAGCGAACTCGCCGAGGGCTCCGTCTGGGAGGCCGCCGAGCACGCCGGATACGAGCACCTGGACAACCTCACGGTGATCGTCGACGTCAACCGGCTCGGCCAGCGCGGCCCGACCCGGCACGGCCACGACCTGGACGCCTACGCCCGCCGCTTCGGGGCCTTCGGCTGGCACACCGTCGAGGTCGACGGCCACGACGTGGACGCGATCGACCGCGCCTTCGCCGAGGCCGCCTCCACCGCCGGCCGGCCCACCGCGATCCTCGCCCGCACCCTCAAGGGCAAGGGCGTCGCCGCGGTCCAGGACCGGGAGGGCCTGCACGGCAAGCCCCTGCCCGACGCCGAGGAGGCCGTCGCCGAACTCGGCGGGGTGCACGAGCGGCACGTGGACGTCCCGCCCCCGCCCGCCGCACGGACCGCGCACGCCGCGCGTTCCGGCCACCCGGACCTGCCTCGCTTCGAGACCGGCGAGGAGACGGCGACCCGGGACGCCTTCGGGCAGGCGCTCGCCGCGCTCGGCTCCGCGCGCGGCGACGTCGTCGCGCTCGACGGCGAGGTCGGCGACTCCACCCGCGCCGAACTCTTCGCCAAGGACCATCCCGACCGCTACTTCGAGTGCTACATCGCCGAGCAGCAACTGGTCGGCTGCGCCGTCGGCATGGCCGCCCGCGGCTGGGTGCCCTACGCCACCACGTTCGCCGCCTTCCTGACCCGCGCCCACGACTTCGTGCGGATGGCCGCCGTCAGCGGCTCCGGCGTCAACCTCGTCGGCTCGCACGCGGGGGTCGCCATCGGCCAGGACGGCCCCTCCCAGATGGGCCTGGAGGACCTGGCGATGTTCCGTGCCCTGTACGGGACGACCGTGCTCTACCCCTGCGACGCCAACCAGACCGCGAAGCTCGTCGCCGCCATGGCCGATCTGGAGGGCATCCGGTACCTGCGCACCTCGCGCGGCGCCGGCCCGGTGATCTACAGCCCCACCGAGGAGTTCCCCGTCGGCGGCAGCAAGGTGCTGCGCGCCTCCTCCGAGGACCGGCTGACGATCGTCGCCGCGGGCGTCACCGTCCACGAGGCGCTGGCCGCCGCCGACGCCCTCGACCGCGAGGGCATCCGGGTCCGCGTGATCGACCTGTACTCCGTGAAGCCCGTCGACCGCGCCACCCTGCGGGAGGCGGCCGAGGAGACCGGCTGCCTGGTCACCGTCGAGGACCACCGCGAGGAGGGCGGGCTCGGCGACGCGGTCCTCGACGCCTTCACCGACGGACGTCCCGTGCCGCGGCTCGCGCGGCTCGCCGTCCGCACGATGCCGGGATCGGCGAGCCCGGCCGAGCAGCTGCGCGCCGCGGGCATCGACGCCGAGTCGATCGCCGCGACCGCCCGGCTGCTGGTCGAGACGGCCGTGGTGCGCTGAGTGCGGACCGAGGAGCACGATGGTGACCGGGCCGGCGGACGGCCCGGCGCCCCGCGTCCGGCCGCCGCGCCGGGCACCGGTACCCGCGGGAGGACGGAGCCCATGAGCCGACTGCGTTACGTCTACGCGATCTGCCGGCCCTTCCCCGCCGCGCTGTCGGCCGAGCTGAGGGGAGTGGCGGGCGTCCCGCCCAAGCTGCTGCGCCACGAGGACCTGGTGGCCGTGGTGGGCTCCGTCCCGGAGGAGGAGTTCGGGCCGGACCCGCTGCGCCGCAGGCTGGAGGACGCGGCCTGGCTGGAGGCGACCGCCCGCGCCCACCGGGGCGTCGTCGACGCGCTGACCGGTGTCGTCAGCCCGCTGCCGCTCCGGCTCGCCACCGTCCTGCGGGACGAGAGCGGCGTGCGGGTCATGATGGAGGAGCGCCGCGCGGAGTTCCTCGCGACAATGGACCGGCTCGACGGCCGCGTCGAGTGGGACGTGCGGCTCTACGCCGACACCGCCGGGGTGTCCGGCTGCACGGGGGAGCGGGCGGAGGCGTTCGCGCGGCGCCTGCACGCCGCGCTCGCCGGGCGGGCGTCGGAGTCCCGGCTGCACACCCCGCGGGACACCGCTCCCTCCGACCTGGCCTACGCGCAGGTGCTCGACGCCGCCTATCTGGTGCCGCGCGCGGAGTCCGAGGCGTTCGTGGAGCGCGTGGAGCGCGAGGTCCGCGAGCAGCCGGGACTGCGGTGGGAGCTCACCGGACCGTGGGCGGCGTACTCCTTCACGGAGCTGCCCGGCCTCACGGGCTTCACGGATCTCGCGGCGTTCACCCGCACCGCCCGCTGAGCGCACGGGGGCCCGCCCCCTCCCGGCGCCGGGCACCCCCTCGCCCGGCGCCGGGGGTCAGCGCGCCTTGCGGCCGAGGACCTCGCCGTGCAGCACGGCGAACCAGCCGTCCTCCGCACGCCCCCACCGCTGCCAGGCGTCCGCCGCGGCGCGCAGCCCGTCCGCCGTCGCGTGGCCGCCCTCCACGGCGAGCCCGGCGTAGGAGGAGGCCACCGTGCGGTCCGCCCACAGGCCGCTCCACCAGGCCCGCTCCTCCTCGGTGGCGTAGGTCCAGGTGCTCGACGTGGCCGTCACCTCCCGGATGCCGGCGGCCAGCGCCCACGCCTTGAGACGCCGTCCCGCGTCGGGTTCGCCGCCGTTGGCCCGGGCCACCCGCCGGTACAGCTCCAGCCACTCGTCCAGGCCCGGCTCCGCCGGGTACCAGGTCATGGCCGCGTAGTCCGCGTCGCGGACCGCGACGAAGCCGCCCGGCCGCGTCACCCGGAGCATCTCGCGCAGCGCCTGCACGGGATCGCCCACGTGCTGGAGCACCTGGTGGGCGTGGACCACGCAGAAGGTGTCGTCGGGGAAGTCCAGCGCGTGCACGTCGGCCACGGCCAGGTCGACGTTGCGCAGCCCCCGCCCGGCGATCTCCTCGCGGGCCCGCTCCAGCACGCCGGGCGCGCGGTCGACGCCGGTGACGTGCCCGTCCGGCACCCGCTCCGCGAGGTCGGCGGTGATGGTTCCCGGCCCGCAGCCGATGTCGAGGATGCGCATGTGCGGCTTCAGCACGTCCAGCAGGTAGGCCGCGGAGTTGGCGGCCGTGCGCCAGGTGTGCGAGCGCAGCACCGACGCGTGGTGGCCGTGGGTGTAGACGGCGGTCTCCTGCGGCTTCGACATGACCGGTCCCCTTCGACGTCGACGTGCCCGGGCCCCGGCGGGGCGGGCGCGCACTCCGCGGGGCGATGGTGGCACCGTACGCCGTCGTGTCGGATGATGAGACCTGCATCTCGTCATCTGGACATCGGTGTGTCCGTCGAGCGGCGGGGCGGGCTCAGCGGACCGCGTGCGGGCGGTAGACCGTGAGGGCCTCGCGGCTCTTGCGGAGCGTCACCCGGCCGCCGACCTCGGTCACCTCGCCGTCGTAGGCGAGGAGCGTGCCGGGGGCGACCCCGTCGATGCGCAGGTGTCCCACCCGCACCGCCGCGTGCGCGGGGGAGCGGGTGAGCGGCCCGGCGAACGCGGCGGCCAGCAGGCGCAGGGCGGGATGCCGCCCGCCGTGCACGACACGGACGTCGAGCCGCCCGTCCGCGAGGTCGAAACGCCGGGCGGGCGCGAGCCCGACCCGGTGGTAGGTGCCGTTGCCCGCGAACAGCAGCCACAACGGGTGCGTCCGCCCGCCCAGTTCCGCGCGCAGCGGATGGTGCTCGGTGCGCAGCACCCGCAGCGCGCCGAGCACCCCGGCCGGCCAGCTGCCGATCACCCGGGACCAGTTCTCCCGCTCCCGCACCAGCTCCGGATAGACGCCCAGGCTGCACGTGTTGAGGAAGACGCCCCGTGCGGAGCCGGAGCTGAACCGCCCCACGTCCACCGCGACCGCCTCGCCGTTGCGGAGCGCCCGGACGAGGTCGTGGTCGCCCTCCACCCCCAGGTCGTGGGCGAAGTGGTTCAGGGTCCCGCCGGGAAGGACGGCCAGCGGGACGTCGTGCCGCAGGGCGATCTCCGCCGCCGTGTTGACCGTGCCGTCGCCGCCGCACACCCCCAGCACGGTGGCGCGGGCCGCGGCCTTCTCCAGTTCCTCCCGCACCGAGCCGGGTTCGCACACCACGACTTCGGCGTCCGGCAGCGCGTCGGCCAGCGCCCGGACCCGCTCCGGGGAGCCGGCGCCGGCGTTCGCCACCATGACCAGACCCGCCCCGTCGGGCAGCGCGGGCGCCTGCGCGCGCGGCCGGGCCGGAGCCGCCTGCCGGTCCCGGGTCGGCACCAGGCCGCGCACCGCGTACGCGGCGCCCGCGCCCAGCACGGCGCCCGCGAGGACGTCGCTCGGGAAGTGGACGCCGGTGTACACCCGGGAGAGCGCCACCGCCCCGGCGAGCGGCGCCACGGCCGCGCCCCAGCCGCGGGACTCCAGCGCCACCCCCGTGGCGAAGGCAGCGGCGGACGCGGCGTGTCCCGAGGGGAACGACGTGGTGATCGGCTGCCGCTTCAGCCGCCGGACCGCCGGGACCGGGTCCAGCGCCGGACGGCTGCGCCGCACCGACCGCTTGCCGACGGTGTTGATCACGGCGGAGGCGAGGGCCAGCGAGGCGACGCCCCGGGTGGCCGCCCGGCGGGCGCGCGGCGTGCGGCTCGCCGCCACGACGGCGGCCGTCGCGAACCAGAGCAGACCGTGGTTGGCCCCGCGGCTCAGCCGGGGCAGCACCGGGTCGCCCCCCGGCCAGTGCCGCGAGGCCACCGACTCGAAGATCCGCAGGTCCACGGAGAGGAGGCGGTCCCGAAGGCCGTGCCGGCCCGGGACGAGGGCGGTCAGATCCACGTCAGGGGTGCGGGTCATGCCGCACCGCCTACCCCGGATCAGGCGTTTTCCTCCCCGCCGCGACGGACTCCCCGTCGTTTATGGGTTTGCCCTGCGGCCCCCGCTGCCCGGAGAATGCCTGCCCATGGGACACCTGGAAGCCGCGCACGTCGAGTACGACCTCCCCGATGGCAGGGCGCTGCTCGGCGACGTGTCGTTCCGGGTGGGGGAGGGGGCCGTCGTGGCCCTCGTGGGCCCGAACGGCGCGGGCAAGACGACCCTGCTCCGGCTGCTCTCCCGGGAGCTCGAACCGCACGGCGGCACCGTCACGGTGAGCGGCGGGCTCGGCGTGATGCGCCAGTTCGTCGGCTCCGTCCGCGACGAGAGCACCGTCCGGGACCTGCTCGTGTCGGTGGCGGCGCCCCGCATCCGGGCCGCGGCCCGCGCCGTCGACGACGCCGAGCACGCCCTCATGACCGTCGACGACGAGGCGTCGCAGCTGCGGTACGCGCAGGCCCTCTCCGACTGGGCCGAGGCGCGCGGCTACGAGGCCGAGACCCTCTGGGACATGTGCACCACCGCCGCGCTCGGCGTGCCCTACGACAAGGCCCAGTGGCGCCAGGTGCGCACCCTGTCCGGCGGTGAGCAGAAGCGCCTGGTCCTGGAGGCGCTGCTGCGCGGCACCGACGAGGTCCTGCTGCTCGACGAACCGGACAACTACCTGGACGTACCCGGCAAGCGCTGGCTGGAGGAACGGCTCGCGGAGACCCGCAAGACCGTCCTGTTCGTCTCCCACGACCGCGAACTCCTCGCCCGCTCCGCCCAGAAGATCATCAGTGTCGAGCCCGGTCCGGCCGGCGCGGACGCCTGGGTGCACGGCGGCGGCTTCGCGACGTACCACGAGGCACGCCGGGAGCGGTTCGCGCGGTTCGAGGAACTGCGCAGGCGCTGGGACGAGAAGCACGCCCAGCTCAAGAAGCTCGTGCTGAACCTGCGGCAGGCCGCCGCCGTCAGCCACGAGATGGCCTCCCGCTACGCCGCGGCGCAGACCCGGCTGCGCAAGTTCGAGGAGGCCGGACCGCCGCCCGAGCCGCCCCGCGAGCAGGACATCACGATGCGCCTGCACGGCGGACGCACCGGCGTGCGCGCCGTGACCTGCAAGGGACTCGAACTCACCGGCCTGATGAAGCCGTTCGACCTGGAGGTCTTCTACGGTGAGCGGGTCGCCGTCCTCGGCTCCAACGGCTCGGGGAAGTCGCACTTCCTGCGGCTCCTCGCGGGCGGCGACGTCGCCCACACCGGCGAGTGGAAGCTGGGCGCGCGCGTGGTGGCGGGCCACTTCGCGCAGACGCACGCCCACCCCGAGCTGGAGGGCCGCACCCTGCTCGACATCCTGTGGTCCGAGCACTCCCAGGACCGCGGCGCCGCCATGTCCCGGCTGCGCCGCTACGAGCTGACCGCCCAGGCCGAGCAGCGTTTCGAGCGGCTGTCGGGCGGCCAGCAGGCGCGGTTCCAGATCCTGCTCCTGGAGCTGGAGGGCTCGACGGCCCTGCTCCTCGACGAGCCGACCGACAACCTCGACCTGGAGTCGGCCGAGGCCCTCCAGGAGGGCCTGGAGGCGTACGAGGGGACGGTCCTGTCCGTCACCCACGACCGCTGGTTCGCCCGGTCCTTCGACCGCTACCTGGTCTTCGGCTCCGACGGGCGGGTCCGCGAGACCCGGGAGCCGGTGTGGGACGAGCGGCGCGTGGAGCGGGAGCGCTGAGCGCACCGCCGCGTCCGGCAGGGCCCGGCCCGCACCCGGGCGGGCCCCGCTCCGGGGAGGCCCGGCGCACCCGATGTTCGTAGAGTGGAGGGTGGAGGTCACCCATCCACGGCTCCCTCCCGGCCGCCTCCGGGCGACGCCCGCCGGGTGGGCGCCCCGACGCCGCCGACGGCCACGACGAGCGGGGTAGCACCATGACCGGAGTCGACCCGGGCCGGCTGGACGACCAGCAGCTGATGAAAGAGCTGGAGGCCATCCACCGCACCCGCCACGACACGCTGCTGCACGGTTCCAACGACGCGCTGCGCACCCACAACGAGCGCATGGCCCAGCTGGAGGGCGAGTACCTGCGCCGCCATCCGCGCCGCCCCGTCTCGGCGGGCCGCACCCGTGAGGGCGCCCGCGAACGGGGCCCCGCGGCCGTACCACCGGCCTGACCACTCTCTCCCGGCGCGTGCCGGGGGAGCCCGGGGCTCCTCGGCCCCGGGGTTCCGCGGCGGGTCCGCCCCGCCGGCCGGTGCCGACCACCGCCCGCGCCGGCTCTTGCGCGCCGGCCGGGTGATCGCCGACCGGCCGTGCGCGTGCGAGCCCGGCAGGGCGGGCGCGTTCCTCTCGCGCACGACGCCGGCTCCCCGCCCGGGCAGGGACGTGCGGCCCGGGAACCGCGCGAGGTCCGGACACCGCTCCGGCGACTGCGCCGCCGTGCCCTGGCGGCCATCCGCCTCCCGCGAGCGCGCCGGTACGTCGCCGGTCCGTCGCCGGGGGCCTGCTCCGCGGCGTGCGCCCGCGGCCCGGATCGGGTGCCCGGCCCGGGAGGTCCGGCCGGCCGGACCGCATCTCCACGTCCCGCGGGGAACGTTCGACCGGCCCGCGCAGCGCTGTACGAGGTCCGCTCAGGCCGTTGGCGGCGGGTCGCGCGCGCCGCGCACCCGGCACGCGCGAACGGTCCGCGACCGCGGACGGGCCGCCCGGATGATCGGGGGCCGACGCCGGGGGTTTGCCCCGCAGGGCCCGGGGCAGGCGGAGATCAAGTGCTTCGGACAGGAGGCACGTCCGTGGGAGCGGCTCCGCGCGCCACGGGTGCATCCGTCCGGGCCACGGGTGTGCTCCCACGATGACTGTCCTATGCAGGCACCATCAAGGGAGTTGCGACGCATCATGCAAACCCGAGCGAGCGCGACGCACCGTCATCCGCACGACGACGCCCCCGACACCTCGGAGGCGTTCCGCAGGCTCGCCGCGCTCCCCCCGGGCCCGCGGCGCGACGCCCTCCGCGAGGAGATCGTCGAGTCCTGGCTGCCGATGGCCGAGCGTCTCGCGGGCCGCTTCCGCAACCGGGGCGAGAACTTCGACGACCTGCGGCAGGTGGCGGCACTGGGCCTCGTCAAGGCCGTCGACCGCTACGACCCGGAACTGGGCAACGCCTTCGAGAGCTACGCGGTGCCGACCATCACCGGTGAGATCAAGCGCCACTTCCGCGACCACCTGTGGACCCTGCACGTGCCGCGCCGGGTCCAGGACCTGCGCAACCGCGTCCGCTTCGCCGCGCAGGAGCTGTCACAGACCGTCTCGGGCCGCCGCCCCACGATCGCCGAGATCGCCGAACGCGCCCGGCTGAGCGAGGAGGACGTACGGACCGGGCTGGAGGCGCTGGAGAGCTTCACGGCCCTCTCGCTGGACGCCGAACTGCCCGGCGGCGACGACGGATACTCCCTCGGCGACGCCCTGGGCTCCGCCGATCCGGCGCTCGACACCGTCATCGACCGCGAGGCGGTGAAGTCCCGGCTCCGGGCGCTGCCCGAGCGGGAGCGCACCATCCTCTACATGCGCTTCTTCGACGACATGACGCAGAGCCGCATCGCCGACGAGCTGGGCATCTCGCAGATGCACGTCTCCCGGCTCATCAGCCGCTGCTGCTCCCGGGTGCGCAACCAGGTCATGCGCGACGCCGCGTAGCCGGCCGCCGCGCCGCACCCGACGGGACGAGCGCGGCGCGGGTGCCCGCACCGGGCACGGCGGCGGGACCGGCAGACGCTCGCGCGAGGCGCGGGCGTCCGGCGGGCCCCGGCCGTGGCGGCGGCGCGGTGAGCCGCGGGTTCACCCGCTCGGTCGCCCGTGTCCCGCGAATGGTGTCCGGCCGATCGCGCTCCGCGCCGGGGCGGGCTCTGATGGGCCCGAGGGACACGACGGCCGTGGCTCTCGGACCGCAGCCCGCCGAAGGAGCCCCGCTCATGCGCCGTACCGCCCGTGTCCTGTACGCCACCGCCCTCGCCGGCGCCACCCTCGCCGGCGCCGCGTCGGCCGCGTCGGCGGATCCGGCCGCGCAGGTCAGTCCGGGATCCGTCGAACCCGGGGGCACCGTCACCATCTCGGTCACCTGCGACGGGATCGCCGGGACCCCTCCCGAGGCCATCGACGCCCGTTCCGAGGGCTTCACGGAGGGCGCGGTGCAGCTGCACCGCGTCGAGGGCGCGGGGCCGGGCGCCGCGGGTGCCGCCGCCTACCGCGGTACGGCCCACGTCGCGTCCGGCGGCCCCGAGGGCGCGAAGGGTCCCCTGGGCGGCGGAGTTTCCGCTCCTCCCGCGGCGGGCCCGGTCGGCAGCCCGGAGGAGACCGCCTTCCGCGACGGGACACGGGTGGCCGTCCTCGGCCCCGCGCGGACCGCCGGCGTGGACCGGACGACGTCCCGCGTGAGCGCCGCGTCCGACGCCGAGAACGGGGACCTGCCGCCCGAGGTGCCCGGCAGCGGCGGATCCGACACCGTCGCGCCCGACGCGATGGCCCCGCCGCCCGTCGCCACCGACCCCGAGGCGCCGGGGTCCGGCTACTCCAACCCCGCCGGGCCCGACGGAGTGCCCCCCGACGACGCGGGCCCGGACGCCGTCGGCCCCGACAGCGTTCCGGAACCGCCGGCCCCCGACACGCTGCCGGACGACACGCTCCGCGACAGCACCGCCCCCGGCTCCGCGGTCCCCGACCTGCCGCCCGCCGCCCCGGTGGCTCCCGAGGCGGACGGTGCGCGTGGCGAGTGGGGCGTCGACGGTGTCTGCCCGGCACCCCCGGGCGGTCAGGGCAAGCGGTGGACCGCCTCCTACTCCGTGGCCCGGGGCGCGCCGTCGCACGATCCGGGTACCGGCACGCGTCCGCCGTCCGTCCAACAGGGGGTGCAGGCCGGCCGCGGGGGTGCCTTCACCGACTCGGTGCCCGCGCTCGTCGCGGGCGGCCTGCTGGTCGC
Organism: Streptomyces sp. NPDC048566; assembly: GCF_043199735.1. NCBI lineage: Bacteria > Bacillati > Actinomycetota > Actinomycetes > Kitasatosporales > Streptomycetaceae > Streptomyces > Streptomyces sp. NPDC048566. The sequence continues at coordinate 66,122 of NZ_JBICWL010000024.1, read as the reverse complement.
CGGTGCGGCCTGCGCCGCGGTCCACCGGCTGCGCCACCGCCGCACCTAGGGCCGTGACCGGAAGGGTGCACCGGAAGGCTCGCGGGCCGGTGCGGTGCATCGCACGGCGAACCGTCGCCCGCGTACGGGATGGACTCGGGTGCCGCGACAACGCGGCGAGGTGCCTTGCACACCGCCGCGAGCCGGTGAACCCGTCCGGTCTCGGCACCGGCGGCCCGGCCGAGGTTCTTCGGCGGGGCTCGTGGGTCCCGCGGTGAACGGTGTGGTCCCGGGGAACGCTCGTGCCGGGCCCCTTCGACGGGTACGGCCGGCCCTCCGCCGCCGGACCAGCCGGCCCGGCCCGCGCGGCGGGCCGCACCGGGGCCCCGGATCGGGAAGGAGGGACGGGCGGGCGGCGGGAGGGCGAGGGCCCGGAAGCGGCAGAGACGGCAGGGCTCCGCGACGGCGCGGAGCCGACAGGGCATCGACCACGGCGCGGAGGCACACATGCTGCGGAGGGATCCGGAGGACCGCGGACCGGTCCGCTACGGTCCGCCGCTGCCCGAGCAGGGACTGCCCGTCCTGCCCGAACTCCGCGCCGAACTCGCCGCCGCCGCCGGCCGCGCCGGCACCGACCACCTCGCCGGCGGGCCGGCTCTCCTCGACGCGGCCCGCGGCTACTGGACCCGCCGCGGCCTGCCCGCCGCCGCCGACCGCGTGGCCCTCGCCCCGGGAGCCCCCGCCCTGCTGCTCGCCCTGACCGGCGCGCTCGGCGGCGACGTCCTGGCGCCCCGGCCGTGCGCCGCCTGGTGGGGCCCCCAGGCGCGCCTGCTGGGCCGGTCCGTGTTCCGGGTGGCCACGCCCGCCGAATGCGGCGGAGTACCCGATCCGTACGCCCTGCTGGAGACCGTGCGCAGGGTACGGGCCGAAGGCGGGGACCCCCGGCTGCTCGTGCTGTCCGTGGCCGACGACCCCACCGCCACCGTCGCACCCCCCGAACTGGTCCACGAGGCGGTCGAGGCCGCCGCGGGCGAGGGCCTGCACGTCGTCAGCGACGAGACCTGGCGCGACACCGTGCACCGACCGCACGACACGGTGTTCCTCAGCCCCGCCGAGATGCGTCCCGACGACGTCACCGTGGTCACGGACCTCGCCGGCGCGTTCCTTCCCCAGGGCTGGCCCGCCGCCGTGGCCCGGTTCCCCTCCGCCCCGGCGGGCGCCGCGCTGTGCTCCCGCGTCCACGACGTGCTCACCGCGATCGGCGCCCACGTCGCCGAACCCGTCGCGGCCGCCGCCGCGTTCGCGCTCGACGAGCCCGCCGCGGTCACCGCGCGGCTCGCCGACGCCGTCCGCCTGCACGCGCGCGTGGCGCACGCCGTCCACGGGCTCGTGACCGCCGCGGGGGCGATCGCCCGCCCACCGCAGACGGGCCGTCATCTCTACGCCGACCTCGGCCCGCTGCGCCCCGCGCTCGCCGCGCTCGGCGTGGGGGACGCGCAGGACCTGGAGGACTTCCTCTCCGCCCGCCTGGGCATGCCCGCACCGGGAGGGCACCGCTTCGGTGACGACCTCGGCGCCCTGCGGGTCCGGCTGGACACCGGCCCGCTGCTCGGCGCCACGGACGACGAGCGGACCCGGTCGCTGCGGTCCGCCTCGCCCCTGGAACTGCCGCATGTGCGAGGCGCGTTGACCCGGTTGGGGTCGGCCTTCGACGATCTCCGCGACGACGCTCGGTGATGGGAGCCTCCCGATGACGCAGCAGTCCGAGTCGACCACGCGCACGACGGAACACGGCACGGGTCGTCCGGCGCCGCCCCCGGTGCCCGCCTCCGCCCCGGTGGACGCCCCGCGCGAGCAGCCCGGCGTCGTCCCCCCGCCGCCCGCCAGGACCCGCCCCCCGGGTGAACGCCGCCGCTGGCCGCGCTCGTTCGCGGACCGGCTGACCGCGCCGCTGCCGGGGCTGCGCGGTTTCGCCCGGTTCGCCCGCGAGGGCGCGCTGCGGCCCGGAGCCGAGGGGCTCGCCGACATCCCGCTGCTGCCGTTCGAGCCGGGCCCGCTGCCCCGCACGGACAGCCGCACGGTCGCGGTGACCTGGGCGGGGCACGCGAGCTGGGTCGTCCGGATCGGCGGCCTCACCGTCCTCACCGACCCGGTGTGGTCCCGCAGAATCCTCGGCACCCCGGCCCGGATCACGCCGGTCGGGGTCGCCTGGAGCGCGCTGCCCCGCGTCGACGCGGTGGTCATCAGCCACAACCACTACGACCACCTGGACGCCCCGACGCTGCGCCGGCTCCCGCGCGACACACCGGTGTTCGTGCCGGCCGGGCTCGGACGCTGGTTCCGGCGCCGCCGGTTCACCCGGGTCACCGAGCTGGACTGGTGGGAGGCGGCGGAACTGGACGGCGTCCGCTTCGACTTCGTCCCCGCCCACCACTGGTCCAAGCGCAGCCTCACCGACACCTGCCGCACCCTGTGGGGCGGCTGGGTGCTGACCTCGCCCGAGGGGCGGCGGGTGTACTTCGCGGGGGACACCGGCTACGGCCCCTGGTTCGCCCGCATCGGGCAGCGCCACCCGGGCATCGACCTCGCCCTGCTGCCCATCGGGGCCTACGAACCGCGCTGGTGGCTCCGCGACGTCCACTGCGACCCGGAGGAGGCCGTGCGGGCCGCGGTCGACCTGCGGGCCCGGCGGATGGCGCCGATGCACTGGGGCACGTTCGTGCTCTCCGCCGAGCCGGTGCTGGAGCCGCTGCGCCGGGTGCGGGCCGCGTGGGAGCGCGCGGGCCTCGCGCGCGGCGACCTGTGGGACCTCCCGGTGGGAGGGTCGCGGGTCCTGGACTGACGAACGGGCCCGTGCGCGGCCGGCCCTCCGTGACGCAGCCGCCTCCGCGGCCGGCCGCGGCCGGCTCCCCGTCGCCCCCGGCGGCCGACGCAGCCGACGTGGCCGGGCCTGCGGTGCCGGTCCGGGCGCCGACGCCGTGCCGCCGGCCCGGGCGGCACGGGTGCGAACGGGCCGTGCGCCGGCCGCTCTACGGGGTGGCCGTCCGGCGGATTCTGCGCCACAGGCCCGGCGCCGCGCTGATCGCCAGGGTCAGCGCCACCGCCGCCACCACACCCTCCCACGGCTCCGGGAAGAGCGAGCCGCCGAGAATGCCGATCACCTGATACGTGGCCGCCCAGGCGAGGCAGGCGGGCAGGTCGCCCCGGGCGAAGGTCCGCAGCGGCATCTCGGCCAGCAGGCAGGCCAGCATCACCGGGATACGGCCGGCCGGCACCAGGCGGGACAGCACCAGCACCGCTATGCCGTGGTCGCCCAGCTTCTCCTGAGCCTGCGCCAGCCGGTCCTCCGGAGCCCGCTGCCGGATCGCCGCCAGCCAGCGCGACCCGTTCTTCGAGCCCATGCCGCGCCGCCCGAGCCAGTAGAGCGCGATGTCCCCGAGGAACGCGGCGACCGACGACACCAGGAACACCGCCAGCAGCGCGAACGGCGCCGTCTGGTGGAACGCCACCACCGCGGCCGTGCTCACCAGCGCCCCCGTCGGCACCACCGGCACCAGAGCGCCGATCAGGACGAGCAGGAACAGCGTCGGGTACCCGATCGCCTGCTGCGCCGACTCCGGCGACCCGGTGGTCGCGGCGGCCACCAGCAGCGCCGGGGAGAGGCCCCCGGCGGACAAGGGGGCGGCGGCCGCCGCGGCGGCCCAGGGACTCACCGCGCGACCTCCGGCCGCACCCGCTCGCCGTGGTCCAGGCGGTGCACCGACACCTCGGGCGCCCGCGCGGCGGCCAGCCGCACGAACTCCTCGCCGGGCGCGTGGAACTCGTGCGGGCGCACGGCGTCCAGGCCGATCGGCCAGAACGTGCCGTAGTGCACCGGAACGGCACTGCGCGGACGCAGGTGGGCCAGGGCCTCGGCGGCCCGCCCCGCGTCCAGGTGCCCCGCGCCGAGGTAGGGCCCCCAGCCGCCCACCGGCAGCAGCGCCACGTCGACCTCCCCCACCTCCCGTGCCATCTCCGGGAACAGCCCGGTGTCGCCGGCGAAGTACGTCCGCGCGCGGCCCTCGATCACATACCCCACGGCGGGGGAGCGATGCGGCCCCACCGGCAGCCGCCGTCCGTCGTGCCGCGCCGGCACGGTCCGTACGAGGAGGTCTCCGACCGGGGTGCGGTCACCCGGCGCGACCTCCGTCAGCCTCAGGTGGTCCAGCCGCCGCAGACCGGGCACCGCGCGGGGAGCGCCCCGCGGGACGAGCAGGCGGGTGCCCGGGGCGAGGCGGGCGAGCGAGGGCAGGTGCAGATGGTCGGCGTGCAGATGGGAGACGAGGGCGACGTCGGCGACCGCGGCCTCGGCCGGGGGCGGCGCGCCCCGGCGGCGGCGCAGGTGCGCGAGCCGGCGCGTGAAGAGCGGGTCGGTGAGCACACGGGTGCCGGAGTCCTCCAGCGTGCACGTGGCATGCCCCCACCAGGTGATCTCCACCGGCACCGCGATTCCTCCTTCGGTCGACTGCCTCCGAGCCTACGGGCAGGCACGGCGGGGGCGGGCGAAAGGGTGGGGAGGCGGGCGGAGACTCCGCGGGAGCCGTGCGGCCGCCGCAACGTGTGCCCCGGACGGTTCTCCCTCCGGCCCGCCCGCCGGTCCGCACCCCGCGCCGTTCCCGGCCCGGCCGACGGCGGCGACCGGGCCGGGTCGCCTCCCCGGACCCGGGCGGACGTCCCCCGGACTCCGGGGGACGTCCGGTGCCGCCGGAGCGTTGTGACAGGGTGGGGAACAGGCCGCGCGGACCGGGCGGGCCCGGACGTGAGGTGGACAGGACGTGGACGCAGGACGGTGGCGGCGCCTCGCCAGCGGGGTGGGGCGCAGCGTCGCCGTATGGGCCGTGTCCACCGTGACCATGCTCGTCCTCGCGGGTGCGCTGCCCGACTTCCGGTTGCAGTCGGACAGCGGGGACAGCGCGACCCGGATCGCGGTCACCGCCGCGGCCGGCGCCGGCGTCTTCGGCCTGCTGTCCTCCCTGGTGTGGCCCCTGCTGGTGCGGGCGTTGCTGCTGGTCCCCGCCCTCGTGCTGGCCGTGCTCGTGTTCTTCCTGAACGGCTCGCTGCTGCTGATCGCGCTGTGGATCAATCCCTCCGGACGGGGCGAGGCGGCCCCCGAGACCGCCGTGGTCGTGGCGGCCGTCATGTCCGCCGTCGCCTCGGCCACCGGAGGCGCCCTCGCCGTCCGCGACGACGACGCCTACCGGCGGCGGCTGTACCGGCTCGCCGACCGGCGCCGCAGACGCGCGGCCGGGCGGGCCGGCCCCTCGACACCCGCCGCGGTCTTCCTCCAGCTCGACGGCGTCGGCTACGACGTCCTGCGGGAGGCGATGGCCCGCGGGCTGATGCCGACCGCGGCCCGCTGGCTCGGCGGCACCCGCCCCACGCACCGGATCGTCCCCTGGCGCACCGACTGGTCCAGCCAGACCGGCGCCAGCCAGCTGGGCATCCTGCACGGCAGCAACCACGACGTCCCGGCGTTCCGCTGGTACGAGAAGGAGAGCGGCGAGGTGATGGTCTGCAACCGGCCCAACAGCGCCGCCGAACTCCAGCGCCGCGCCGTCGAGCACACCGGTGACGGCGGACTGCTCACCGTGGACGGCGCGAGCCGCGGCAACCTCTTCGGCGGCGGCGCCGACGAACTCGCCCTCGTGCTGTCCGTCGCGGCGCGCCGCGGTCGCGACAACCGGTCGCGGGCGGGCTACTTCGCCTACTTCTCGGACCCCGCCAACGCCGTCCGCACCGCGCTGTCGTTCGTCGCCGAGGTGTTCCGGGAGCTCGGCCAGTCGCTCGCGGCCCGGCTGCGCCGGGACAGACCGCGGGTCAAGCGCGGCGGGCTGTACCCGATGGTGCGGGCGTTCGCCACCGTCGTGGAACGCGACGTGGTGGTGGCCGCGGTGATCGGCGACATGCTCGCCGGCCGGAACGCGGTCTACGCCGACCTGGTCGCCTACGACGAGGTGGCCCACCACTCCGGGCCGCGCAGCCGGGACGCCGAGAAGATCCTGGAGCGGCTCGACCGGTCGCTCGCGCTGATCGAGAAGGTCGCCGAGCACGCCCCCCGGCCGTACCGGATCGTCGTCCTCTCCGACCACGGCCAGAGCCCCGGGGAGACCTTCCTGACCCGCTACGGCCTCACGCTCGGGAACCTCGTCCGGGCCGGCTGCGGCCTGCCCGTGCCCCGCAAGGCCCGGCGCACGCACAGCGGTGCGGAGGCGCGGACCGCGGTGCGGGCCGCGCTGCGCCGTCCGCAGGAGGAGCGCGCGGAGCGCGCCGAGCGGGCGGAGCGGCTGCGGCCGTCCGGGCGCGAGGCCGAGCCGATCGTCCTGGCCTCGGGCAACCTCGGTCTGGTCTCCTTCCCGGACGTGCCGCACCGGATGACCCGTGAGGAGATCGACCGCCGTCATCCCGCGCTGCTGTCCACCCTCGCCAACCACCCCGGTGTGGGCTTCCTCCTGGTGCGCAGCGAGGAGCACGGCGGCCTGGTGCTCGGCGCGCACGGCGCCGAGGCGCCGATCGACCGGCTGGACGACGAACACCCCGGCCCGCTGGCCGACTTCGGCCCGGGAGCCGCCGCCGCGGTCCGGCGCACCCACTCCTTTCCGCACACCGCCGACATCATGGTCAACTCCTGGTACGACCCGGCCGAGGGCGAGGTCCTCGCCTTCGAGGAGCAGATCGGCTCGCACGGCGGCCTCGGCGGCGCCCAGGGCAGGCCCTTCCTGCTCTCCCCGGTCGCCCTGTCGGCACCGGCCGGCGAGGACACCGACCTCGTCGGTGCCGAACAGGTCCACCTGGTGCTGCGCCGCTGGCTCCGGGAGTGCGACGGCCCCCAAGTGCCGCTGGACACGGGCCCGGACGCACAGCAGGCGGCCTGACCTCCGACCCGGGCCCGCCCCGGCCCGGTCCCTCGCGCGGTGCGGGACCGGCGGGGGACCGGGCCGGCGCCGGCGGGGCGCCGCCGCCCCCGCCGCGCCGCCCGCCGGGGAATTCCCGGACAACACCCGGCAGGTCGCGGTCCCTTCGCGGGGTGCACCGCCGCCGGGTGTGATCGGATGGGGCCACGGACCCCGGCAACGGGACCCCACACGAAAGGAATCACCGTGGCCACCACGCGCACCGCACACACCGAGTGGGAAGGCAACCTGCTCGAGGGCAACGGCGTCGTCACCTTCGACTCCTCCGGCATCGGCCAGCAGCCGGTGACGTGGGCGTCGCGGGCGCAGGACGCCAACGGCAAGACCAGCCCCGAGGAACTCATCGCCGCCGCCCACTCCAGCTGCTTCTCCATGGCGCTGTCGCACGCCCTCGCCGGCGCCGGCACCCCGCCCACCCGGCTCGTCACCAACGCCGACGTCACCTTCCAGCCCGGCGAGGGCATCACCGGCATCCACCTCACCGTGGAGGGGACCGTCCCGGGCCTCGACGAGGACGGCTTCGTCGCCGCCGCCGAGGACGCCAAGAAGAACTGCCCCGTCAGCCAGGCCCTGACCGGCACGCCGATCACCCTGTCGGCGAAGCTCGCCTGACGTCCCGCCGCCGGTGCCGCGCCCCGTGACGCACGGGGCGCGGCACCGGCGCGTCCGCCTCCCGTCCCGAGCCGCGCGCCGCGGACCGGTCGGCGGGCGCGTTCCGTGCGCGACCGGGCCTCCGCGGGGCGGGGGCGGTGGGCGGCGGCTCAGCGGCCGCGGCGGTACTCCTCCAGGATCTCCTTCGTGCGCTGCGCGGAGGCGGCGTGCGCCGTCATGAGGTCCAGCACCTCCAGGTGCAGCGCCACCTCCTGCCGCGCGTCGAGATACAGCGCCCCGGTCACGTACTCGCTGTAGACGATGTCCGGCAGTTCCGGCTCGGCGAACCGGAACAGCGTGAACGACGTGTAGGTCCCCGGGTGCGGGCCGCTCGCGAACTCCGCGACCTGGAGCGTCACATGGTCGAGCTCGGCCCATTCCAGGAGCCGCGACATCTGGTCGCGCATCACCTCGCCGCGGCTGCTCACCGGCCGCCGCAGCGCCGTCTCGTCCATGACGATCCACAGACGCGGCGGATTCTCGCCGGTCAGCAGCGCCTGCCGCTTCATGCGCAGCGCCACGTGCCGTTCGATGGCCTCGGGACCGGTCGCGCCGACCGTCCCGGCCTCCAGCACGGCCCGCGCGTAGTCCTCCGTCTGGAACAGGCCGGGCACGAAGTGCGGTTCGTAGGAACGGATCAGCCGGGCGGCCCCCTCCAGGCTGACGTGCATGCTGAACCAGTCCGGCAGCACGTCGTGGTAGCGCTGCCACCAGCCGGGCAGGTTCGCCTCCTCGGCGAGCGCGACGAACGCGGCGGTCTCCTCGTCCCCCACCCCGTACGTCCTCAGCAGCACCTGGACGTACGGGATCTTGAGAGCGACCTCCGCCATCTCCATCCGGCGTACCGTCGCCGGGGCCACCCGCAGGACCCGGGCGGCCTCCTCGCGCCTCAGGCCCGCTGTCTCCCGCAACTCCTGAAGACGCCGCCCCAGCACCACCTGCCCCACGGTGGGCGCGGGTCGCCGCTCACTCACGCCACGCCTCCCCACGCGCCGAAGTATGCGTGCAGTGTGCCATGCCCGCCGCCCGCCCTCACGGGCCGGACCCGCGGTCGGCGGCCCCTCCCGGACACGGGGCCGTCAGGGCGTCGACGCGTGCAGGTACGCGGCCGTCGCCGGGTCCGCGGGCAGGAACGTCTCGATGGCGAGTTCGGCGACGGTCACGTCCGTCGGGGTGTTGAACGTGGCGATGGAGGAGACGAAGGACAGGACCCGCCCCGCGTGCTCGATCCGCAGGGGCAGCGCGAAGGCGGGCACCCCTGCCGCTGGCCCCGCCTCGTCGTCCGGCCCCGCACCCCCCTCCGGGGCCCTCTCCCCGGTCCCGCCGGTGCCGGGCGGCGGGTAGGCGGCCACCTCGTCGTGCAGCGCGCGCAGCGCGTCCGACCGGTGCAGCGCGATCTGCCGGTCCATCTGGGCCAGCAGATGCCCGCGCCAGGCCCGCAGGTTGCGGATGCGCGGCGCGAGACCCTCCGGATGCAGGGTCAGCCGCATCGCGTTCGGCGGCGGTCCCAGGAGCTCCTCGGCGACGCCGTCCAGGAGCAGGGCGATGCCCCGGTTCGCGGCCAGGACGTCGTACGCCGCGTCGACGACGAGCGCCGGATACGGCTCGTAGCCGCGCAGCAGCCGCTCCATCCCCTCGCGCAGGGCGGCCATGGAGGGGTCGCCGAGCGGGGTCTGGGGGAAGAACGGGGCGTAACCCGCGGCCAGGAGCAGCGTGTTGCGCTCGCGCACCGGCACGTCGAGGTGCTCGGCGAGCCGCAGCACCATCTCCTGGCTGGGCCGCGCACGGCCCGTCTCGACGAAGCTGATGTGCCGCGCCGAGGAGCCCGCCCGCAGCAGGAGCTCCAGCTGGCTCACCCGCCGCCGCACCCGCCAGCCGCGCAGCAGCGGTCCCACCCCGTCCCCGGCGGGGGCCCGTGCGGAGGAGGCGGCGGCGGACGGGACAATGCTCATACGAGGACCGTAGTCGAGGAGTGCCACGTGAAGGACCCGAAGAACCTCTCCTGGGAGGCCGAGGCCGGCTACCGGGCCCGCGTCCGCGGCTGCCTGCTGGGCGGCGCGCTCGGCGACGCCCTCGGCTACCCGGTCGAGTTCGACGCCCTGGACGCGATCCGCGCCGCCCACGGTCCGCGCGGGGTGACGGGACCGGTCGCCGACGGCGCCGGTGTCGTCGGACGGGTCAGCGACGACACCCAGATGACCCTGTTCACCGTGGAGGGGCTCCAGCAGGCGCACGCGCGGGAGCGCCTCAAGGGCATCGGCGGCGGCTGGCCCCGCCTGGTGCGCCTCGCCTACGGCCGCTGGCTGGACACCCAGACCAGGTCCGCGCCCGCGCCGGAGGCAGGGGAGGGACTGGCCTCCCTGAGCTGGCTGTACGCCCGGCGGGCACCGGGCAACGCCTGCCTGTCCGGGCTCCGCGATCACACGTACTGCCCCGACCCGGCGACCGGGCCGGACCTGCCCGGACCCGTCAACCCCGACTCCAAGGGCTGCGGCTCGGTGATGCGCTCCGCGCCCTTCGGACTCACCCGCACCACACCGGAGTCGGCGTTCGACATGGCCGCCCGCTGCTCGCTGATGACCCACGGGCATCCCACCGCCTCCTGGGCCTCCGGCGCGCTCGCCGCCCTCGTCACCCACCTCGTCGCGGGCGACTCCCTGGAGGGGGCGGTGCTGCGCACGCTCAGGCTGCTCGCCCGCCGCCCGGGCCACGAGGAGACCACCGCCCTGCTCGACCGCGCCCTGGACCTCGCCGCCGACGGCGCGCCGAGCGCGGAGAAGGTCGAGTCGCTCGGCGCCGGCTGGATCGCCGAGGAGGCGCTCGCCGTCGCCGTCTACTGCGCCCTCGCCGAGCCCCGGGTGGCCGACGCGCTGCTGCTGTCCGTGAACCACTCCGGCGACAGCGACTCCACCGGCTCCCTGTGCGGCAACCTCCTGGGCGCCCTGCACGGCGACCACGGCCTGCCGCACGACTGGCTGGAGCAGGTCGAGGGACGCGCCACCATCACCCTGCTGGCGGACGACCTCGCCGCGGAGTGCGTGCGGCGCTGACCCCGGCGGGACGCCGGGGCCCGCGTCGGTTCCCTCCGCCGCCCGCGGCCGTGTGGCACCCTCGCGGGGGAACGTCTCCGGCTGCGCCGTACGAAGGGAACCGCTCATGGCCGTCGAACCGCTGGTGCGCGAGGACATCGAGGAGCGGCTGGCCGCGCTGCCCGGGTGGACGCTGGAGGGCGACCGGCTGGCCCGCTCCTACCGGCTCGCCTCGCACTTCGCGGCGACCGCGATGGTCGTGCACATCGCCCAGGTGCAGGAGGAACTCGACCACCACTCCGACCTCACCCTCGGCTACAACACCCTCTCCCTCACCGTGAACACGCACAGCGTCGGTGGCGCGGTCACCGCGCTGGACTTCGAACTCGCCCGCCGGGTGGAGGATCTCGCGCCCGGCCACGGGGCGCGCTGACCCGCGGGCCCGGCCGCGGCGAGGACGCCGGGCGAACGCGACACCTCCGATCAGGTGACTTGGGAACTTCTTTACCGCCCCGGCCAGTTCTGACACCGTGCGGCCGGCAGCGCCGGCCGCCGAGGACGACCAGTGCGATGAGTGAAGGAGCAACACCGGCATGGTGTTCAAACGGCTGCTCGGGGCGATCGGCGTAGGTGGCCCCTCGGTGGACACGGTTCTCGACGGCGGGGCGGTCCCGCCCGGCGGTTCGCTGTCCGGAGAAGTGCGCCTGAGAGGCGGCGACACGGCCGCGGAGATCGATCACATCGTGCTGGAACTGGTCGCCCGGGTGGAGGCCGAGCACGAGGACGGGGAGAGCGAGGGCTTCGTCGCCTTCGAACGGTTCACCGTGGGGGGCGGTTTCCGGCTCGGACCGCAGGAGGACCGGTCGGTGCCGTTCCGGGTGACGCTGCCGTGGGAGACACCGGTGAGCGAGCTGCACGGGCAGCCGCTCGGCATCGTCCTCGGCGTCCGGACCGAACTGGCGCTGGCCGGCGCGCGGGACAAGGGCGACCTGGACGCTCTGGCGGTGTGCCCGCTGCCCGTCCAGGAGGCGGTCCTCGAAGCCCTCGGGCAGCTGGGCTTCGCCTTCCGCTCCGCGGACCTGGAGCTGGGACGGATCGGCGGCACCGGCCAGCGGCTCCCCTTCTACCAGGAGATCGAGCTGACGCCGCCGCCGCGGTACGCGCACGAGGTGAACGAGATCGAGCTGACGTTCCTGGCCACGCCGTACGCGACGGAGATCGTCCTGGAGGCGGACAAGCGCGGCGGCCTCCTCACCTCCGGGCACGACGCGCTCACCCACTTCACCGTCGGCCACGACGAGAGCGCCGCCCGGGACTGGAACACCGAGGTGGACGGCTGGATCGGGCAGTTGCTGGAACACCGCAGGTCCTACGGCACCGCCTCCTTCGGCTCCTACGGCCCCTACGGCGACGCCGACCCCTACGCGGGCGCGCACACCGCGCACGCGGAGCCGCGCGGCGGGCACCGGTCGGGGCCGGGCGTGGGCACGGCGATCGCCGCCGGTGCCGCGGGGGTGGCCGTGGGGGTCGTCGGCGGCATGGTCGCGGCGGAGGTGGTCGACGAGATCGGCGACTTCTTCGAGGACGACGAGGACGACGAGGCCGAGGACGACGACGCCGACGACGCAGGAGGCGGCGAGGACGAGGACTAGGCGGCTCGCCGCCCATCGACGCCCCGGGCTCACACCCCGGAACGACCCAGGCACAATTTGCCTGACGCAGTCCCATTTCGCAGAGGATGATGCACGCATGATGACGCTCACCAAGGAAGACGGCCCGGCGGATCTGGACGGTGTCACGCACCTGTCCATAGGGGTGTCCTGGGACCCCACCGCGGGAAGCAGCGGCGGAGTGCTCGGCGCGCTGCGCCGCAAGAGCGGAACCGACCTCGACCTGATCGCCATCGCCATGCAGGGCGGGGAACCGGTGCGCCTCGCGGGCCTGGACTCCCTCGACCCGATGGGCAACGGCTCGCTGCTGCACAGCGGGGACAACCAGACCGGACGTGGTGACGGCGACGACGAGACGGTGACCGTCGAGTTCGCGCGGATTCCCCCGAACATCACGTCCATCGTGTTCATCGCCGCCGCCTACAAGAAGGGCAGTTCCTTCCAGAAGGCGCGCAACATCAGCTTCAAGGTGTACGACGCCACCGGGGGCAGCAGCACGCAGGTCGCCGACATCTGGCCGAGCCTGCTGTCGCAGGACAACGGCTGCGCCGTGGCGAAGGCGCAGCGCGTCGGCGGCGCCTGGAAGCTCCAGGTGATCAATCTGACCGGAAAGATCAAGCAGGGCGACGAGAACGCGCTGATGAGGTTCGCCGTCAGCAAGTGACGCCCCGCCGCCGGGAGTTCCCGCCGGCCGGGTCCGGTCGGCGGCGCCCCGTGGTGGACCGGGCCCCGCCCGCGACGGCGCGGGGCCGCCCCCGCCGGGCAGGCCGGTGGGGCCCCCGGCTTCCGGGCCCACGCGGGGCGCGGCGGCCGAGGCGGGGACCGTCCGGCGCCCCGCCGCCCCGGCTCTACGACGCCCGGCGTCCGGAGCGGCACGCGACAGTCGCCCTTCCGGGACCTGCGCAGGCCGCTCGGGTGTCCGGGACCTGCGCGTGCGGCACGGGTCTCCGGGGCCTGCGCGTGCCGCACGGATGTCCAGAGCCTGCGCGTGCCGCTCGTCCGGGGTCTGTACCTGCCGCTCGGGTGTCCGGGACCCGCGCGTGCCGCTCGGATATCCGGGATCTGCGCGTGCCTCACGCGTACCCGGGAGGTGCCCGTGCCGCTCGGGTGTCCGGGACCTGCGCGGGCCGAACGAGTATCCGGGACTCGCGCCTGCCGCTCGGATATCCGGGGCGTGTGCGCGCCACGCGGGCCGGCAGGCGGATCGTTGCGCGCGCGGCACCGCCCGGGCGCGCGTCGTCACGGTCCTGCCCCGGGCCGGGCACCCGATCCCGGGCGGGACGTCCCCGGCCCACCTTCCCGGGCCGGGCACCCGATCCCGGGCGGGACGTCCCCGGCCCACCTTCCCGCGCCGCTCCCACGCCCGTGCCGCCCCGGTCCGGCGGTGCGCGATCACCCCGCCGGACAGGGGCGATAGCGGTCGCCTCGCCTCTCGCCTCCCCTCTTTTTGCCGTTCGAGCAACGTTGCTGGCCCCCTCCGGACACGGCGGTGCACGCTTTCGGCATCCCGAGAGAGAGGCTTCCGCCATGGCACAGGACCACGACCGGCGCCGCCACCCGGCAGGACCCCCCGACCCGGCCGCCGACGCCGCTCCGGCTCCCACCGCCGCGCACGGCCACGGCCCCCACCACGGCCGAGGGCACGGTCATGGTCACGGGCACGAGCCCATGGACTTCGCCGCCCTGCTGCCGCTGCTGGTGCAGGAGGCGGAGCTGTTCACCCCGGCCTACGCCGAGGCCGCCCGGTGGCTGCGCGAGCAGCGGTCCGACCCCGGGCTGGTCGTGGACGCGGGCAGCGGCCCCGGCGTCATCTCCTGTCTGCTGGCCGAGACCTTCCCCGGCGCGCGCGTCGTCGCCGTCGACGGGGCGGAGCCGCTCCTCGCGGAGGCCCGCGCCCGCGCCGAACGCCTCGGTATCGCCGACCGCTTCGCCACCGTCCGGGCCGAACTCCAGGACGGCGTCGGCGACGTGGAGCGCCCGGCCGACCTGGTGTGGGCGAGCCGTTCGCTGCACCACGTCGGCGACCAGCGGGCCGCCCTCGCGGGATTCGCCCGCGCTCTCGCCCCCGGCGGCACCCTGGCCCTGCTCGAAGGGGGCCTGCCCACCCGGTTCCTGCCACGCGACGTCGGCATCGGCCGGCCGGGCCTCGCGTCGCGCCTGGACGCCGTGCACGACACGTGGTTCACCCGGATGCGGGAGGAGCTGCCCGGCTCGGTGTCCGAGACGGAGGACTGGCCGGGCCTGCTCACCGCAGCCGGCCTGCGGCACTCGGCGACCCGGACCTTCCTCGTCGACCTTCCGGCGCCGCTGTCCGAGAAGGCCCGGGCCTTCGTGGTCACCTCCCTCGCCCGCCTCCGCGACGGCCTCGCGGAGGACCTGAGCGCCGAGGACGCCGCGACCCTCGACCGCCTGCTCGACCCGGACGACAAGGCGAGCGTGCACCACCGCACGGACACCTTCGTCCTGACCGCGTTGACCGTCCACGTGGGCGTGAAACCCCGCTAGCAACCGGCCCGCTGGGCCCTGAGCGCACCTCTGTACTCAACGCCGCGTGTCCGGCAGGGAGAGGGACATCGGGAGTGCTCGAGGTGCGCTCACGACTGGTCGGCACCGGTACGCCCCGGGGCGGCACCGAGATCGTGCCTGATGTTGCTCTTACCTGACGTCGTCCTTCCGCTGGTGTCCCCGGTGAGCAGCCCGAGCAACTCGGCACGGAGGAATGCCGCCATGGTGAAACCATCCTGGATCTCGTCGGCCGTGATCGCGGCCCGGAGACGGGAGATCGGCCACCACGCGAACCGATCGATCTCGTGGTCGAGGGCGGAGAGATCCCGCCGGCCACCGACCGTGGCCAGCCACAGGCGGACAGATCCGGCCGTCAGTCCGCTGTTGGGCATCACACTGCCCAGATCCGTCCATGTGTCCGCTGTCAGACCTGTCTCCTCCCGTAGTTCGCGTGCGGCGTCCTTCACCGGCTCTTCGGGAGACTCACCGAATCCCCGAGGAAGTTCCCAGAGGTCCGCGGCCGGAGCGATCCGGTACTGCCGAACCATCCCCACCGATTCACCCCACAGAGGCAGCACGACCGTCCCGGGCGCGCCGTTGGATTCGACCAGACGCAGGTACTTGAACGTGTCTCCGGCGAACTCCACGTCGTCGAGATACACCGACAACCACGGAGCATGCGCGAACGCGGGTTCAGCCGCGCGGGAGATTTTGTCGGGCAGCATGTCAGGTCACCCTTCGGTTGAAACGGTCGCGTTGGCCGGCACGACCCTAGCCGCCAGATCGGCGGATCTGTGGAGCGCCGGTGGGGGGAGAGACTTCTCGGCGTGACTTTTGGGTGAGTGTTACGTCGCAGGTCGGAGTAGGGATCGGTGAGTCAACAGCGTGCCCACGTTCATCTCCGCGTCGTGCCGGGGGTGCGGGGGGTTGCGGGTGGGTCCGGGGCGATGTTCTTGAAGCCGCCCCCTCCGGGCGATCAAAGCACCTTGTGGGAGGCGTGGCGGTACGCTTGACACGTTCCATGTGGGGCGGGGTGAACAGGAAGGCGCGTGATGGTGGGTGGGGCGATCTGCTTCGGCGCCGTTGTCGGATGGGTGGTGGCGGCTGCGGGTTCGGGGCCGAGTGCGTGGCTGGCACGGACTGCCGCGGCCGGAACGGCGGTGGGGATCGGCGTGCTCGCCGCAGGCGCCGAGGGCGCGGTACCGACTGTTCTCGGTTTGGGCGCGGGTGCCTGCCTCCATCTCCTCTTCCGGTACGTCCTCGCTCAGCAGTCGCGCCGATAGTCGCAGCCGTCGTCAAGGGGGACGAGTGACGTACATCGAATGCGGATCGATGTTTTTCGGCATGGTCATCGGCTGGTTCACCTACTTCGTGAACAGGTACAGGACCACGGTTGCCGTCGCCGATGTCCTGGCGATCGTGGGGGCACTCGGCGGAGGCACCGTCCTGACGCTGTTTCCGGAGCAGTCCCGGTTGTTCGCTGCCTACGGAATCGGCTTGGCGATCGGCTTCTTCGGGTACTTCGCGCTGCTGGTGTTGCTCGTCCTTCGGAGCGAGGGCTGGACCATGGAGTGGTTCCTGGACGGGCGACGCCCGAGGCCGAAGCCGGAGCAGATCTCCTCCGACAGGAGCGCCGGCCGTGCCATGGGCGGAGGAGGAGCCACTCAGGTGCACTGAGGTCGCCCCTCCAGCCCGGGGCCCCTGTGTCTCATGCGCAAATGGGGCGGAGCGTACGCCACGTAGATCAGTCCTAGGGGATTCCGCCCGGCCAGCAGAGTGACCCTGGCTTCCCGCATGGCGCGCGCGATGGTCCAGTGATGCTCCATGAACGGGTGCAGCATGCGTTTGGCGAAGTCTGCCGCCAACGATTCGTAGGTGATGATTTCGGTGCCGATCAGTCCCGACGCGCGGGCGCTGTGGACGAATGCTTTCACGAAGGTCATCGCGTGGCGGGGCTCGACGGCTGCGGTGCGGCATCCGTTCAGGAAGACCAGAGGCCGGCTGTTCGGCCAGTGCATCCGCCCGTCCGCGATATGCTCCCAGGAGATCGGCGGGGTGAAGGCGTCACCGACACGCAGCATCGGATTTCCCTTGATCACCTCTCCGTGGCAGAAGAAGTAGAGCAGTTGCGGGACGTTGCTGTCCCGCAGGCGCCTCAGCAGGTCTTCCCGCCGGGTGAGAACCGTTCCGCGGTACCGGGACCGCACGTGTTCCGTATGGGCACCCGCGAGATCCTCGGAAACGCCGACGATGGACTGAGGCCGTTCGGTGTAGTCGATGCAATGGCCGCCGCCGGGCGAGGAAGCCGTCGTCATCGCGTCTTGAAAGGTGGGTACGGTCGACTGCGGAAGCCCGATCTCGTGCCGGTAGCCCCAGAATCCGCTGGGGCACACTACGGCGTCGTCGTCGTACGAGGGGCATTCACCCCGGAAACATTTGCTTTCCAGCAGGTCGTCACCTTCCTGGCCGGCGTGCTTGAACTCTTCACACAGGCGCACCCCCTCTTCGCCGCCCCAGTCGAGAGGGTGGTCGTAGATCAGCGCTGCCGGGACGACCACCCCGGCGTGGTCCTTGCTGGCGATCTCGATTACGCCAGGCCTTCGCAGCCGGTCTGCCAGTCGGAGGATGGGGGCTCTCGCCGCTGCCCCGTCGACATTGCGTTCGGCGAACCCGCCGCCGATCGCCGTCCACAACCGGTACCCCTTGCAGGCCAGGTCGATGAGATCCTGTTCGTAGTCCGGCGGCACGGTGTCGTCGTACCGAAACGGGGGACCGGAACTCTCGGGATCGCTGCACCCCCATGCGGTCTTGCGTAGCGCGCCTCGGATCTCCTCGATGATGTTCACGAGTTGTCGTTCGTCGAGAACCGTCTGCGTCTTGACCTCGCCTTCGCCCAGAAAGCGAAGACTGTGTGTGCCGTCACCGTTGTCGTTGACGAAGACCGACAAGGTCAAGGGGAGGACGTCCGCGAGATCGCGGGAATCGGGGGCGATCCCCGCCGTGTAGTCGACCCGTGCGGTGAGCGCACCGGTGCGAATCGCCGCACCGATCTCGACCTGCATCTGGACCAGCCGAGACTGCAGCAGTGTCCCCTTGTAGTAGAGATGACAGCGCAGCAGGTATCTACCGGGTCGTGCCGGCGTCCGGATGGGGAAGAAGAGGCGCGTGCCGGACCGGGGAGTGCCTGCAGGCCCGGCAACCACCTCGACACGCCCGTCGGGCCGCATTTCCATCCGGCCCTGATCCTGGCCGTCGACAATCTCGATGTGCCCGGGAAAGCCGAACAACGCGACCGTCAGAACCCCGGTGGGCAATTCCACCGGCTCCGGATTCAGGTCGATGCTTGTTTCGGCCACCTCTTCAGCGATTTCGAACCAGAACAGGTAGGGAGTGTCGGGCTCGAGACATTGCTCGGAGCGCAGGTGGACCTCCGGTTGATCCGGCCGGGCCACACCCGTATTGGCATAGCGGGTGCGGCGGCCGGAGGGGTCCGGACCGAGGAGACCAGGCCGTTGGCCGGGCATGTCAGAAGCATCCGGGTCCGCGTCGGGCGGCGAGATCTCCTCGTCCTCGGACACGGCTGACAGATCGAAGAGGTCGTCCGTTTCCGGCTGGACGGGGTGGCGTTCGGCAAGGCGCGTGAGGGCGCGTCGGCAGCTCTCCGCCACCACCGCGTCGTCCTGGGTGGCCGCGACCTCGTTCGCCAGGGGAATGCTCGGGTGCGAGGCGTCCAACTCGTCCGCCACGGAGGGCCAGGGCGCGCGGACCTCGACGAGTTCGGCCAGCCTGGTTCCCCAGCGGTCATCCAGCCGTCCGGCGAGCGCCGCGATCCGAGACCGGCCTTCGTCGTCCATGTACGGGGAAACCCTCGCCGCCAGCGCGGTCGCGTACCAGGCCGCTTCGGAGCGTACCGCCGCCTCCACAGCCATGACCGATCGCCGAAGGGCTTCGGCGGACTCGGCCAGGAACGGGATGAGATACGCGACCTCCTGGTCCGTAAGCCCGCCGAGCGGGACGTCGGCCTCGAAAGCCAGTCGCAGGAGACCGGTGGCCAGGGAAACAGGTGCCTCGGGCAGTCCCGGAGGCGGGATGTCCGTGTCGGCCGCCCTTCCGGAGTACACCTGCTGGACGGCCTCGCCGATCACCGGCCATCCGGTATGGGGCGCCAGCTCACCTGCCGCCGCAGCCACCTGGGCAACCGCAGGCAGATCAGTGACGTCGCAGTGAGCGGCAAGCCATCCGAGCAACGACGGTTCCGGCGCGTCGCCGCCAAGCAGCAGCTCAAGAGCCGTCGTCATCCGCCGTGCCGTCCCGCGGTACCCAGGGAGCGTGCCAGGTCCCCGAGGTACTCGCCTGCCGCGAACGAGCGGTCCAGATCGGCTTCGGACAGGCTCCCCAGGGCCATGGTCTGCACGTGCCGTCCGTCGTCCGCCCCCACCGGGATCGCCAGCCGGCTGCGCTCCACCGTCACGACATGGGGCAAGGACGCCTGCAACTGGGCCAGATGGGACTCCCAGGCCTCGCGCAGCTCCTCGTCGACCGGTCTGTTGAGGCGAACCAGCCGATCAAGCTCCGCACAGGAGTCCTGCCAGGCGAACCAGCGCTCCTCGTCCGCCATAAGCGCCCAGTACGCTTCGAAGACCTGGCGCAGTGGTGCAGAGGAAAGGTTCGGTACCGTCTCCGCCGCAGCGAACATCCCGGCCATGCGAGGCGAGCGTTGATGCGTTTCCCGCTGCTCGCCCTCGGACGGAACGGTGTCCTGGATGAGGGCCATCGCCAGGGAGTTGACGTGTTTCAACTCGTCCCTGCCGTCCATACGCGGCACGGACGACATGTACTCGAACCGGGCACATGCCGATTCTGCCATCACTGCGTTGTACAGAGTGTCGACCAGCTCACGTAATTGGTCGTCCAGCAGTGGATCTCGTCCATCCAGGCCACCCGAGCCGTGCACCCAACCGCGGTTCACCACACCGGCGTCTACTTGACGATCGGGCCCCGCCGTCTCCTCCGCCTTCGCCCGTACCGCTGTCTGTAGGCGGAGGGCCGTGTCCGCCGGGCAGCCGTGCCCGGCCGCCACTTCCGAGACCCTGTCCGCGGGCATGTCGAGCAGGTGCTGCACGTAGCCCTTGACCGAAGTCTGCGGCACACGTGCCTCGCGACTGCGGTCGTACTCGGCAGACCCCTCGAAGTAGTCGTTCAGGCGGAGGAGTACGTCGAGGTGGCGTGCCAGCTGGGCATGGTCCCGGATCTCCGCGGGCACGTGGTGTGCCCCGCCGTCAGAGGCCAGCCGGTCCAGGCTGGCGGCAAAGGCATGCCGCACGGCGGGGAGCCGGTCGACGGGCTGCCAGGTGGAGAGTTTGAAGAAGTTTCGCGCCTCGGGGTCCGACCGTCGCAGTTGATCGGAACAGGCGGCGAGAAACGTGGGCTGCCGGAACCGGTGCAGGACGAAGGGGCGTGCTCCGGCCAGCCGTGCTCTGGGTGTTCGCGACAGGCCCTGCTTGGCCCGTTCCCAGGTCTCCAACACGACGTCGGCCAGATCGAGCATCCCTCGGGAGTCGAAGGCATAAGTGTTGTTGACGGACAGAGACCGGCCCATCAAGAGGCTGACCACGGCCTCGGCCTGAGCCTGGGCGAGATTGGGGTGGTCGTCGGGGTGGTCGGCGGTCGCTCGGGTCGAGTCGAAGGATTCGTGGAACGCCAGCCTGTCCGGCATCGGTACCTCCGTGGAGTCGTGACGTCTCAAGTGGCTTCGGCCTGATGGAAGAGGGCGCCGGTCGAGCCGGCCCGCAGATGCAGAAGGGGTATGGCGGGCGCTCCGGGCTGCCCGGTGAGTACGTACTGCCTGAGCGCTTCGACGAAGGCGAGATCCACCGGGACACCGGCCAGGATGCGCGTTGTCAGTTCCTCGACCAGAGACTGGACGGTGTGGCTGTAGACGCCGGTACGCATCCCGACCACCGCTTCCACCCCGTGTTGCACCAGAGTCCGGCCGAGAGCCGCGGATCGGCATCCGACCAGAACGACGAGGCGTGCTCCGGTCCGGGAGATTCGCCGTGCCATCTCCGGTACGGGGACGGTCGTTCCGGACGGGAGTACGACTCCGTCAGGACCCGAGTGGGCCCAGAGGTGCAGGACGTCCGTGGGCGAGAGGGCGCGGTCGAGATCTTCCGTGGTCTTCACCAGGAGGGGCAGACCACTGACCAGCCGCACGTTGCTGCGCCGAGTCCGGCGCCGCATCCGGTCGTAGGCTTCGTCCACCCCCGCCAAGAGGGGGTCGTCGGTCCGAGTTACCAACATCCGTGGTCGTCCCGTGGGCGTCCGGGCGATGTCGTCCGCCGCGTTGCCGTCGAGTCTGGCGGTGACTCGAAGCATGGTGACAGGAGGGGTGTCGAACCAGCAGAGGGCCGCCCCCGCAGGGTGGAGGAGCTCCCAGGGATGACTGACGAGGTGATCTCCGTCGATCAGCAGGTTGAGACGTACAGCTCGGCCGGGGTCTGCCGCTCGCGCCATGTCGATCTCCCGGTCGAGTCCGCCGAACCACACGTGGTCGCCCAGCCGTCCACCGAGATGGACGGCTTCGGAGAGTTCGCCCACGGTGGTGCTGTTGGCACACTCCTCGAATCTGGCGAGATCCCGTTCCCGGAGAAAGGTGCTGCCGCCGCCAGGAAAGCGAATGCGGCACCCGCCTTCCTCCCGGACGAGGAGCAGGTTCACTGCTCCGGCCGTAGTGGCATCGCGGGCATCGGGCCCGATCGTGTCGTATCCGACCGTACGTCCGCCGCCGGCGGCGACCACTCGTCCCGAGGCGGCTGCCACGCAGGTAAAACGGCCTGGGGCGACGGCGATCGGAGCGAGATCGTCCGGTGTTGCCGTGCTGGACCGGCGGAACACGGCCACCCCGCGGTCGCCGTAGGCAGCCACCAACTCGCCGTCGCCTCCCACGGCAACGGCCACGGCGCCGGGATGGAGCCGTGTCGAGTGGCGCGTGCCGCGCCGTGACAAGGCCGACACGACGCCGTCGGCCCTCGACAGAAGGAGCGGCCCGTCCGGCGAGCAGGACAACAGGCGGTCGCCCGCCCTTTCCTGCCGCCAGCGCCGCCAGCGACGACCGTCGTGGTAGAGCACCTGAAGGGTTCCATTGCGGTCCAGAGCTGCGAGGGATCCGTCGTCGCCGGTCGCGATATCGCGGACAGGTACCTCGAATGTCATCAGGATCACGGAGTCACCTCCGGACGGGTGGCCGGGAGTGACGACCTCGGCGTAGTGCCCGTACACCGGACGGCCCCTCCACGTCGCCACGGCCAGGCACAGGCGGTGGGAGAGTCGGTGAGGCTCTCCGGCTGGCGGGCTCCACCAGTAGGCCCCGTCCTGACCGGCGACCAGCCAGCCCTGGCGGTGCCGCACCAACTGGTGCACGGTCCCGGTGACGCGGGGAGGAGACCACTGAAGCGCGGTTCCCCTGCCGTCGTACTCCTGGAGGAGACCCAGCTGAGTGCCCACAGCGGAGCGGCCGCGTTCCAGCGGGTCCAGGCCGACCGCGGTGATCGTCTCGCCTGTCTCGAAGGTGGGGTCGTCGCTGCCGGACCTGGCCAAATCCCATTGCATCAGCTCGTGGTCATGAGCTGTCACCAGGGAGCCCTCGTTGACGAAGGCCACGGCGGTGATCCTGCTCTCCACGCCCAACTCGTCGGGCTCCGTGCCCGGTTCGGGCCGAGTGGTTCGAATCTTCTGATCGGCGCCGGCACTCGCGAGGCGGCCGCCGGGCGACCAGGCCAGGATGCGCACCCCTGGGTGCCGCCAAGCCGTACGGACTGTCCCCTCACGGAGAATGCACACGCGTGAGTCTTCGTCCAGGACAAAGGCGAGTTGTCCGTCGGCCGCCCAGGCGGCACAGGCCACCGTCCCGCCGAGATGGTGATCGAAACGAACTCGACCTTCTGCCGGAGGGTGCTCCACGACGGTCACCCGGCCGTCCCTCCAGACTGCGCTGATCCGCTCTTCGTCGATCGCGACGGCGATCACCTTCGACGGGGCGAATGCCGGCAGCCTGTTCCACTGTCGCCCTGGCTCGCAGACTCGAACGGCCCCTTGTTCGTCTCCGAAGACCACATGTCCGGCGCCGGTGACGGCCGCGGCCGAGATACCCGCTGTGTGGGGAAGCTCGGGCCACGTGGCGCTGCCGGTCGGTCCGCGGCCCACGAAACGTGCGTTGGGCCCCGCCGCGAACAGCCAGTCACCGGTGGCCGCAACGGTCCATACCGCCGAGGGAAGGTTCTCGATGGGCTCGACCGCGCGGCCCGGAGTCCACGCTTCCACAGCCCCGGACACCGTTCCCAAGCAGATGCCGGAGCCTGTGCCTGTCATCGCGTGCACTGCGCCCGCAGCGCGTCCGTCCATACGCGCCCGGCCGTCGCGGGAGCGGTTGGACCAGCGCATGCGCAGGTGTGGCAGGTCCGCAGCGGTGAGCCAGGCCACCAGCCAGCGCTCGACCACCGGCATCTTCCACTCGACGGCAATCTCCAAGGCGGCCTGGGCGTGGCGCAGATAAGGTGGCGCATCGCCGTCCGTCGCCGGTCCCAGGTTCTGCATCCGTGCGAGCGCGTAGGTAAGCGTCAGGGCCAGATCTCTGGGGGCGGGGTCCTCACCTTCCATCGACCGCAGACGGTCCAGCAAGGAAGGCAAGCAGATGTCCGACGTCCCGCCTTCCCAAGGTAGCGGCAATGGGCTCGTCAGCGGCATCACTTGGTGAGTCCCCCCGGACCGCGGCAGCGCAGCTTCGACCCTCTGAATATAGGTCTCGTCGGAACGGCTTGTGCGGGAACGGCTACGTTCGGTGGTGAGACTTCGTCAACGACGACGAGGCGCGCGTCCTGGCCGGGGGCCGCGGACTGCAAGGTCCGGGTCTCGCCGAAGTGCCGGGCGGGCGGGAGCCGCATGCCCTACGGCCGGGGCAGGGAACTGTTCGTAACCCACCGGCCCGGACGCGACGGGCGCGTCCGGGCCGGCGGAGGGGCGGGCGGCGGGGCCGGTCAGCCGATCTCGAAGGTGGCCGGGTCCGGGCCGAGCCGGCGGTCCTCGTTCAGGGCGGAGATGGCCGCGATGTCCTCGGTGTCCAGGGAGAAGCCGAAGACGTCGATGTTCTCCTTGATCCGCGAGGGGGTCACGGACTTCGGGATCACGACGTTGCCGAGCTGGATGTGCCAGCGCAGGACGACCTGCGCGGGGGTGCGGCCGTGCTTCTGGGCGATGGCGACGATCGCCGGCACCTCCAGCAGGCCCTTGCCCTGGCCGAGCGGCGACCACGCCTCCGTCGCGATGCCCTGCTCCGCGTGGAACTCGCGGGCGGCGTGCTGCTGGAGGTGCGGGTGCAGCTCGATCTGGTTCACGGCCGGGATGACGGACGTGGCGTCGATCAGCTTCGTCAGATGCTCCGGCAGGAAGTTCGACGTGCCGATGGCCTTGGCGCGGCCGTCGGCGTGGATCTTCTCGAAGGCCCGGTACGAGTCGACGTTCGTGTCGCGGGAGGGCAGCGGCCAGTGGATCAGGTACAGGTCCACGTGGTCGAGGCCGAGCTTCTCCAGCGAGGCGTCGAAGGCACGCAGGGTGGAGTCGTAGCCCTGGTCGCTGTTCCAGAGCTTGGTGGTGACGAAGAGTTCCTCGCGGGGAACGCCCGACGCGGCGATCGCCTTGCCGGTGCCCTCCTCGTTGCCGTAGATCGCCGCGGTGTCGATGCTGCGGTACCCGGCCTCCAGCGCGGTGGCGACCGCCCGCTCCGCCTCGTCGTCCGGCACCTGCCAGACGCCGAAGCCCAGCTGCGGCATCTCGACGCCGTTGTTCAGGATGATCGGGGGGACCTTGCTCACGAGCTCTCGATCCTTCAGTCGTCGGGTGGTACTCCCATGGTCAACGATCACGGCCCGTGATGCATTCCTGACCGGGCCCGCGGTCCTGCGACGCGGGGAGTCGGCCGGAAGCCCGCCCCGGCGGGCGCGCGGCCCGCCGCCCGGGGCGGTCGCCGGCGTCGCGCGTGCTACCCCTGGTACAGCGCCTCGACCTCGGTCGTGTACGCCTTCTCGATGGCCCGGCGCTTCAGCTTCAGCGACGGGGTCAGCAGACCCTGCTCCTCGGTGAACTGGTGGGCCAGTATCCGGAAGGTGCGGATGGACTCGGCCTGCGAGACCAGCGTGTTCGCCGCGACCACCGCGCGCCGCACCTCGGTCTCCAGATCGGCGTCGTGCACCAGTTCGCCGGCCGCGAGCTGCGGTTTGCCGCGCATCTGGAGCCAGTGCTCGACCGCCTCGGAGTCGAGGGTGACGAGCGCGGCGATGTACGGGCGGTCGTTGCCGACCACGATGCACTGGGCGACCAGCGGATGGTCGCGCACCCGCTCCTCCAGCACGCCCGGCGCGACGCTCTTGCCGCCGGAGGTCACCAGGATCTCCTTCTTGCGCCCGGTGATGGTGAGGTAGCCGTCCTCGTCCAGGGACCCGAGGTCGCCGGTGGCCAGCCAGCCGTCGTGCAGCGCTGCGTCGGTGGCCTTGTCGTTGTTGAGGTAGCCCTGGAAGACGTTGCCGCCGTTCAGCCACACCTCGCCGTCGTCGGCGATGTGCACGGTGGTCCCGGGGACGGCCTGGCCGACGGTGCCGAAGCGGGTGCGCTCCGGCGGGTTGGCGGTCGCCGCCGCCGTGGACTCGGTGAGCCCGTACCCCTCGTAGATGACGACGCCGGCGCCCGCGAAGAACAGGCCGAGCCGCCGGTCCATCGCCGAGCCGCCCGACATGGCGTGCCGGACCCGGCCGCCCATCGCGGCCCGCACCTTGGAGTAGACGAGCTTGTCGTACACCTGGTGCTGCATGCGCAGGGTCGCGGAGGGTCCGGGTCCGATGCCCCACGCCTTGGACTCCATCGCGTCCGCGTAGCGCACCGCGACCTCGACGGCCTTCTCGAAGGGGCCCGATCTGCCCTCCTTCTCCGCCTTGCGGCGTGCGGCGTTGAACACCTTCTCGAAGATGTAGGGCACGGCCAGGAAGAAGGTCGGCCGGAAGGCGGCCAGGTCCGGCAGCAGTGCCGCCGCGTTCAGCTGCGGCTGGTGCCCGAACTTGACCCCGCCGCGCACCACGGCCACCTGCACCATCCGTCCGAAGACGTGGGCGAGCGGCAGGAACAGCAGGGTGGACGCCTCGTCGCCGCGCCGGGAGTGGAAGACCGGCTCCCAGCGCTCGACGACGGTGTCCGCCTCGAACATGAAGTTCTCGTGCGACAGGACGCAGCCCTTGGGGCGTCCGGTGGTGCCCGAGGTGTAGATGATCGTCGCGGTCGACTCGGGGGTGACGGCCCGCCGGTGCCGGTGCACGACGTCGTCGTCGATGTGCGCCCCCGACTCGTACAGCTCGTGCAGGGCGCCCGCGTCGAGCTGCCACAGCCGGCGCAGCGACGGCAGCCGGTCGACGACGGTGGCGATGGTCATGGCGTGGTCCTCGTGCTCCACCATGATCGCCGCCACCTGGGCGTCGTGCAGCATCCAGAAGACCTGCTCGGCGGAGGACGTCGGGTAGACGGGCACGACCTGGGCGCCGATGGTCCACAGGGCGAAGTCGAAGAGCGTCCACTCGTAGCGGGTGCGGCACATGATGGCGACCCGGTCGCCGAACCGCACGCCGTCGGCGATCAGGCCCTTGGCGAGGGCGAGGATCTCGTCGCGGAACTCCGCCGCGGTGACGTCGCGCCACTCTCCGCGGTCGTCCTTGCGGCCGAGCGCGATCCGCAGCGGGTCCTGCCGGGCATGCTCGAAGACGGCGTCGGCCAGGCCGCCCACCGGCGGCGCCGACGCCAAGGGGGGGTTGGTGAACTCGCGCAATACCGCTCCTCGTGGCCTCCGCACAGCGCGGTGAAAGCTACCCCACGCCGCGACCGGAGGGGAGGGGCGTCGCACCGCCCGCGGTCGCGGCGTCCGCACAGGTCAGCCGGGGAAATGCCCGCACAAGGGAAGGGGTCGGACCAAATCGCCTACGGCTCCGTAGGTTTCGGTTCCGTAATCTCCACGGAATCTGTACGTCCCCTCTGCGGCCGCCCGGAGTGCCGCGGCGGCGCGTCCCCGCCCCGCCGCCTCCCCCCTCCGGCGTCCGGGACGGCGGGGGAGGGCGGTCAGCCCCGCCGTCCCCGGTGCAGCCGGTCGCCGCTCGCGAGGACCGCCGCCGCCAGCGCGTCCGCCGCGTCCTGCGCCGAGGGCCGGCGGTGCCCGTGCACCAGCACGAAGTCGACCGCGCCGAGCGGCGGCAGGCCCGCACGGTCCGGGACCCGGACCAGCCCCGGCGGGACGAGGCCGCGGGAGTGGGCCATCACGCCCAGACCCGCACGGGCGGCGGCGATCAGCCCGTTCAGGCTGCCGCTGGTGCAGGCCACGTGCCAGGACCGGCCCTGCCGTTCCAGCGCCTCCAGGGCGAGGGCGCGGGTGATGCCCGGCGGCGGATAGACGATCAGCGGGACCGGCCGGTCGGGGTCCAGGCGCAGCCGCGGGGCGCCGATCCAGACCAGGTGGTCGTGCCGGACCAGTTCGCCGCGCGGGTCGCCGGGCCGCCGTTTGGCCAGCACCAGGTCGAGCCGGCCGGCCGCCAGCCGCTCGTGGAGGGTGCCGGACAGCTCGACCGTGAGTTCCAGGTCCACCTCGGGATGGTCGGAGCGGAACCCCTCCAGGATCTCCGGCAGCCGGGTCAGCACGAAGTCCTCCGAGGCCCCGAAGCGCAGCCGTCCGCGCAGGCGCGTCCCGGTGAAGAACGCCGTCGCCTGCTCCTGCACCTCCAGGATGCGGCGGGCGAAGCCGAGCATGGCCTCGCCGTCCTCGGTGAGGTCCACGGAGTGCGTGTCCCGGGAGAACAGCTGCCGCCCGGCCGCGTCCTCCAGCCGCCGCACGTGCTGGCTGACCGTGGACTGGCGCACCCCCAGCCGCCGGGCGGCCCGGGTGAAGCTCAGCGTCTGGGCGACCGCCAGGAACGTGCGCAGCTGCGAGGGGTCGTACACGGAGGCCACGTTATCGCGGAACGCGATGACAGTCAGAGCGGTGTGACCGATTCCCGATCGCTCCGCCGGGGAGGACGATGGGCACGACGCAACACGGCACGGCACGACCTGCCCGGCCGACGCACCGAACGAGCAGTGGAGCACCGTGAAACGCCTGCAGTGGCCGAGTCGGATACCGATCGACCCCTACATCCTGCTGTTGCTCGCGACCGTGGGGCTCGCCGCCCTCCTCCCGGCGCGCGGCACCGGAGCGGAGGTCGCCTCCGGAGCGTCCACGGCCGCGATCGCGTTCCTGTTCTTCCTCTACGGGGCCCGGCTCTCGACCCGCGAGGCGATGGAGGGCGTCAGGCACTGGCGTCTGCACGCCACCGTGCTGGCCTGCACCTTCGTGGTGTTCCCGCTGCTCGGCCTGGCCGCCCGCGGCCTCGTTCCGGTGCTCCTGACCCGCGACCTCTACACCGGCCTGCTCTTCCTCACCCTCGTTCCCTCCACCATCCAGTCCTCGATCGCCTTCACCTCGATCGCCCGCGGCAACGTGCCCGCCGCGATCTGCGCCGGGTCCTTCTCCTCGCTCGTCGGCATCGTCCTCACGCCCCTGCTCGCCGCCGCCCTGCTCGGCGGCAGCGGCGGCGGCCTCTCCACCGACGCGCTCGTCCGGATCGTGCTCCAGCTGCTGGTGCCGTTCGCGGCCGGTCAGGTGCTGCGGCCGTGGATCGGCGGGTTCGTCAGCCGGCACCGGAAGGTCCTCGGCTACGTGGACCGCGGCTCGATCCTGCTCGTCGTCTACACCGCCTTCGGCGAGGGCATGGTGCGGGGCATCTGGCACCAGGTCAGCGCCGTCCGGCTGGCCGGTCTGCTGGCCGTCGAGGCGCTGCTGCTCGCCGTGATGCTCGCCCTCACGTGGTACGGCGGCCGGGCGCTGCGCTTCGGCCGGGAGGACCGGATCGCCATCCAGTTCGCCGGATCGAAGAAGTCGATGGCCTCCGGACTGCCCATGGCGGGCGTCCTGTTCGGCGCCCACGCCTCGCTCGCGGTGCTGCCGCTGATGCTCTTCCACCAGATGCAGCTCATGGTGTGCGCGGTGATCGCCAAGCGCCGCGCCCGCGACCCCGAGGCGGCCGGCCCGGCCGGCGGGACGGGTCCGGGCGCCCGGACGCAGGCGACGGGCTCGCACCGGCCGCGCGGCGGTGCCGGGTCCGCCGGAGGCCCGGGGAACCGGACGCCTCCGGGCGCCGCCCCGCGGGGCGCGGTCGCCGGGGGAACCCGTTCCGGCTGAGCCCGCCCGCGCCACCCGCGGGCCGTCGGTCCGGACAGCCGGCCGGGGGTTCCCGCTCGCGCGTGTCGCCCGACGGCTGCCGCTCGGCGTGCGGGCGTCCGCAACGGGGGGCGCCGGGCCCCGGACCGCTGCGGCGGCTGCGCGCCGCCCGGCGGCTGCTTCCGCCCTGCTCAGGCAGTCGTGCACGTAAGACGGGCGCCGGGGGGTTGCGGGAGGGGCGTGGGTGTCGCAACGCTCGCGCCGGTGGCCGGGACACTGCCGGGCGACCCGGGCGGGAGCAGTTCACGGGTTTGTTGATCCGGATTTCCGGTACGGACGGCTGATGCGAGCTAACGTTCCGTCATGACCGCACCCGAAGCCGAACCCCGCCTCGCCCTCGATCCGGCCCGCACCGCGCTCGTCCTGGTCGATCTGATGGAGCGCATCGTGGCGCTGCCGCTCGCGCCCCACAAGGGCACCGAAGTCCTCGCGACCGCGGAGGAGTTGGCGGCCGCCTTCCGCAAGGAGGGGGCGCTCGTCGTGCTCGTCCGGGTCGAGCGCTCCGGCGTGGCCGAGCAGCCGCCCGGCAGCGGTCTCGTCGCGGGGCTGGCCGCCGGGGGAGACCTGGAGATCGTGAAGCACACCATCGGCGGCTTCCAGGGCACCGGCCTCGACGGCAAGCTGCGCGAACGCGACGTCTCCACCCTGGTGTTCGGCGGGATCGCCACCAACCTGGGGGTCGAGTCCACCGCGCGCGCCGCCGGCGACCTCGGCTACGACCTGGTCTTCGTCGAGGACGCGATGGCCGCCTTCACCGCCCCCGAGCACGACGCCTCCGTACGGCTGGACTTCCCCCGTCTCGGTACGGTCGTCACCGCGGCCGAGGTGCGTTTCGCGGCGCGCTGAGCGCAGGCACGAAGGGCGGCGGGCCCGCCCCGTCGCCCGGTCGGCCGGCCCCCCCCGAACGATCGTCTCCCGCCCGCGGGGCCGCCGGGGAGTTCCCCGGGATCGCGGCGCGGGCGGCGTGAGGCGGGGCCCCTCACGGCGCGGGGGGGCGCACCCCGCCGTTCGGGGCCCCGCCGCCGTGTCGCGGTGAAGCCCGGTCAGACCCGGGAGGCCGGGGCCCGCAGGGCGATCCGGTGCTCGCCCGCGTACACGTTCATGGTGGAGCCGCGCAGGAAGCCGACCAGGGTCAGGCCGGTCTCCGCGGCCAGGTCGACGGCGAGCGACGAGGGGGCCGAGACCGCCGCGAGCACCGGGATGCCCGCCATCACCGCCTTCTGCGCCAGCTCGAACGACGCCCGCCCGGAGACCAGCAGGACCGTCCGCGCGAGCGGCAGGGAGCCCTCCTGCAGGGCGCGGCCGACCAGTTTGTCGACCGCGTTGTGCCGGCCCACGTCCTCGCGGACGTCGACCAGTTCGCCGTCCTCGGTGAACAGGGCCGCCGCGTGCAGGCCCCCGGTGCGGTCGAAGACCTGCTGGGCCGCGCGCAGCCGGTCGGGAAGCCCGGCGAGCAGCGCCGGCTCCAGCCGTACGGGGGCGCGGGTGCCGCCCGCGGTGTCGTCCACCGGCCAGCGGGCCGTGGTCCGGACGGCGTCCAGGCTCGCCTTGCCGCACAGGCCGCAGGACGACGTCGTGTAGACGTTGCGTTCGAGGGTGATGTCGGGGACGGCGACACCGGGCGCGGTCGTCACGTCGACGACGTTGTAGGTGTTGGAGCCGTCCGCCGTGGCGCCCGCGCAGTAGACGATGTTCCGCAGGTCGCCGGCCGCGCCCAGCACCCCCTCGCTGACCAGGAAGCCGGCGGCGAGCGCGAAGTCGTCGCCGGGGGTGCGCATGGTGATGGCGAGCGGCTTGCCGTTCAGGCGGATCTCCAGCGGCTCCTCCGCGACGAGCGTGTCCGGGCGGGTGTTCACGGCCCCGTCCCGGATGCGGATCACCCTGCGTCGTTCCGTGACTCGTCCCATGTCCCGATCAGTCCCGGTTCTGTGCGTGCGGCCGGCCGGTGAGGCCCTGGAGCGGCGGTTGCCCGTCGGGCCACCGGTCCGTCGCGGGAGCGGGTGACCGTCCGGCACCCATTGTCCTGCACGGACGGAGCGGGCCGCACGCCGTCCCTCCGAGCGGTTCCGGGACCGGCCCGGCATGGCCACCGGCATCGCGATCACGGGCTTCGGTGGCGGCGTGCTGATTGCCTCCCCCTGGTCCGCGCGCATGCTCGACTCCTTCGGGTCGGACTCCCACGGGATGGCACTGGCCTTCCTCGTCCACGGACTGGCGTACGCCGCCTTCACGACCCTCGGCGCCGGCGCCCTCATGTACGCGCTCATCGCCTGGTTCGGGGACTCCTCCAAGCCGCTGTTCGTCCTCTGCGCCCTGGTGATCCTTTCCTTCTACGGCGGAGGCTTCGCCACCGTCCCGGCCTACCTCAAGGACCTCTTCGGCACCTACCAGGTGGGGGCGATCCACGGCCGGCTGCTCACGGCCTGGTCCACGGCCGGCGTGCTCGGACCCCTGATCGTCAACCGCATCGCCGATCACCAGGAGGCGGCGGGCCGGCACGGCTCGGCGCTCTACGGCATGTCGTTCCTGATCATGATCGGGCTGCTCGTCGTAGGCTTCGTCGCCAACGAGTTCGTGCGGCCCGTCCACTCCCGCCACCACGTCCCCGCACCGAGGGAGGCAGCCGATGTCGCACGACAGCAGCCCGAGTCCGCCTGACCGCAGGCCCCTCGTCGTCCTCGCCTGGCTCTGGGTGGGCGCACCGCTGGGCTACGGCGTCTACGAGCTGGTCCAGAAGGTGACACAGCTGTTCAGCGGGTGAGTGTTCGGGCGTCCCGGAGTCTGACGGAAGCCGACAAGCCTGGCGCCCAGATCCTGTGGCATCACCTGCCGTCGTACCCGTGAGTCACTGAT
Source organism: Streptomyces sp. NPDC048566 (assembly GCF_043199735.1). Taxonomy (NCBI): domain Bacteria; kingdom Bacillati; phylum Actinomycetota; class Actinomycetes; order Kitasatosporales; family Streptomycetaceae; genus Streptomyces; species Streptomyces sp. NPDC048566. Next base: position 34,150 of record NZ_JBICWL010000024.1, on the reverse strand, counting down.
CAGACTGGTGGATCCCGCTACCCAAGGCAACGAGGGGGACCACTCATGAACGGCTCACGGATCGCCGCCGTCGGCCACTACCAGCCCGCCAAGGTACTCACCAACGAGGACCTGGCGGGCCTGGTCGACACCAGTGACGAGTGGATCAGGACCCGGGTGGGCATCCGGACGCGCCACATCGCCGGGCCGGACGAGCCGGTCGACGAACTCGCCGCGCACGCCGCCGCCAAGGCGCTCGCCGCCGCCGGGCTGACACCGGGCGACATCGACCTCGTGCTCGTCGCCACGTCCACCGCCGTCGACCGCTCGCCGAACATGGCCGCCCGGGTCGCCGCCCGACTCGGCATCCCCTCCCCGGCGGCCATGGACGTGAACGTCGTCTGCGCCGGCTTCACGCACGCCCTCGCCACCGCCGACCACACCGTGCGCGCGGGCGGCGCGACCCGCGTGCTGGTCATCGGCGCCGACAAGATGTCCGAGGTGACGGACTGGACCGACCGCACGACCTGCGTCCTCGTGGGGGACGGCGCGGGCGCCGCCGTGGTCGAGGCCTGCGCACCGGCCGTGCCCGCCGGCATCGGCCCGGTGCTGTGGGGCTCGGTGCCCGAGATGGGGCACGCGGTCCGCATCGAGGGCACCCCCGCGCGCTTCGCCCAGGAGGGCCAGAGCGTCTACCGCTGGGCGACCACCCAGCTCCCGCCGATCGCCCGGCGGGCCTGCGAACGCGCGGGACTGGCCCCCGAGGACGTCGCCGCCGTCGTCCTGCACCAGGCCAACCTGCGCATCATCGAACCCCTGGCCCACAAGATCGGCGCGGTCAACGCCGTCGTCGCGCGGGACGTGGTGGAGTCCGGCAACACCTCCGCCGCCAGCATCCCGCTCGCCTTCTCCAAGCTCGTCGAGCGCGGCGAGATCACCACCGGCGACCCCGTCCTGCTCTTCGGCTTCGGCGGGAACCTCTCGTACGCGGGCCAGGTCGTGCGCTGCCCCTGACCGGGCACCGGGCACCGGGCCGCCGGCCCGGAGACCGGCTGACGCCGGCCGGGCCGGGAACCCGGCGGCCCGTGCGGCCCCGGAATCCGTGCCGCCGGTCGGCGGCCCCCACAAGGCCCCGGCGTGATCGGACCGTTGCGGCGTCGCGGGCCCGACTCCCGCCTCCGCGGGGCGCGGTGACCCTCCCGGGGCCCGACTCGCCACCCCGGGTGGCGCGGTGACCCTCCCCGGTTCGGCTCCCGCGTCCACGAGGCGCTGTGCGCCGCACCACGGCAGGCGAACGACCGGGCCCGCCTCCCCGTCGCGGCGACCGCGCCGGCCGGGGTGGCACGTACGCGAGCGGCCCGGGCCCCGGCCCGGTCTCCAACCTCACAGGGCCATACACCTAGCCGATGCCCTGCCGGTCGGGCCGCAGCGCGAAGCCGCGGTCCGCCGGCTCGGCGACCGCGAGCTGGACCGCCTCCACGAGCAGGGTGCGGTGCCGGACCAGCGGCTCCCGCCGCTCCTTCGGGGTGACGAGCAGCAGGTCGTCGATCCCGGCGACCAGCCGCCGCGTCACCTGCGGGCTGTCCACCGCGCACGCCCGGATCTCGGCGAACCCCAGATCGACCAGCTCCGTCCACCCGGGCACGGGCTGGACCAGGCGGACCGTCCCCCGCCGGTCGCGGTGGAGCGCCGCGTCGAGCGGCCGGCGGGCGACGGCGGACAGGAACTGCACGATCCGGTCGACGGCCTGGACGGCGGTCGTCGGGTCGTTGACGGCCGCGGACAGCGCCCGCAGACCGATGTCGGCGAGCTGGCGCAGCCCGAACCCGATGTCCTGATGGAAGGTCCGCTCCACCCCCACGGTCACCGTGTAGCTCAGCGACCGCCGCGAGGGGGCGGGCCCGCCGTGCACCGCGAGGAGCGGTGTCCCGGGGACGACGAAGTCGCCGATGCGCGGGATCAGGCGCAGCACGACGTCCTGCTGCCGCGCGGCCCGCACCAGCCGGGCGATGTTGACGTCCCGCAGCACCCCGGCCCGCCCCTGGTGGGCGACCCGCGCGGTCTCCGCACCGAGCGCCCCCTCCTCCCCGGTCGACCGGGCCACCGGCATCCGCCCGAGGACCCGGAACGCGTCCCGGGTGATGTGGTCGATGACATGGCTGACGCGCATCAGCCGCAGCGTCTGGTTCACGTACAGCACGAACAGCAGCAGGCTCAGCCCCAGCATCAGCAGGGTCAGGACCGACTGCAGCAGCGGGACCGACGTCACCCGGCGGGCGTCCACGTTCGACTCGTAGGAGGTGAGGACGAGGAGCGACAGCAGGAACGTGGCGAGGAACACCGCGAACGTCGCCTTCGTGATCCGGCTCCGCACGAAGATCCGCACCACGCGCGGACTGAACTGTCCGCTCGCCATCTGCACGGCGACCAGCGAGATGCTGAAGACCACGCCGATGAAGGTCATCATCGCCGAGCTGACCGCCGACACGACGGTCTTGGTGTCGTCCGCGAGCCGCAGCAGCTCGTCGAGCGTGGCGTAGTCCCGCGACCGCTGGAGGGAGGCGACGATCGCGGAGTCGATCGCCCCGGCCGTCGCCCAGACCACGAAGACGAGCACCATCGCCGCGGTCGGCGCGAACCAGAACGTGTCCCGCAGATGCTCGCGCAGCGGCGACAACGCCCTCGGTCGCCGCCCCTCCGGCAGGCCGCCGGTAGTCATCCAGTCACTCATGGTGAGACTGTAGGCGCACTCCCGTTTCCCGGTGCGGACCCGCTCCGGGGGCCCGGATATGCAGGTGAAGGGCACTCCGAAAGCTTGCTATTGTTGTCTTCGTCGCCGCGGGGGCCACCCCCGGCCGGGCGGCGGACACCTGGTCCGGGTGGCGGAATGGCAGACGCGCTAGCTTGAGGTGCTAGTGCCCTTTATCGGGCGTGGGGGTTCAAGTCCCCCCTCGGACACCGCAGTGGGACGTTCACGAGATCGTCCCGAAGCGTTCACGAATTACCGGTCGAGTCATGTGACTCGACCGGTAATTTGTCGTTTCTGGGGCCTTCGAGCCGCGTGATCGGCTCGATGAGGGGGTGAGGCGGTGGCGGTCCAGGTACTGCGCCTCTCACCTGCGGGGCAGGACATGCCTGCGCGACGGCTGGTGGCCGCTTCCTCCCGCGCTACAGGTGAAGGGCCCGAAGTCGATGGGCAGGCGTAGCAGGTCCGTTAACCTCTCGACCTCCGACCGGGTCAGCATCGCCCCTCCGTCATGTCCGGGTTCCGCGGATGGATGGACATGTTCCACACGTGGAACATCGTGGCTGAGCGTATCCGGGAAGACCGACATCGGGCTGCGCGCTCGGCACGGTCATTCCACCGAGCGGCGGGATGCGTTCAGGCACGCCTACACGGTCTTGCCGGGGCCGTGGCAGCGGTCGGTGACGCCCCAGTCGTCGGCCGGCGCCGTGACGAGGAGCAGGCCGCGGCCGGACTCGGCGTCCGGTCCGCGGCGGACGTGACGACGGGCCGGCGCTCGGCGCGCGTGTCGGACACCTCCAGGCGCAGCCGACCGTCCTCCTCCCCCCGAGGGCCGGCCGGACGTGGAAGCCCCGGACGGGCACCCGCCCGTACCGTACGGCGTTGGCGCACAGCTCGGCGGTGATCAGGGTCAGCGTCTCGTTGACGTCGCTGTCGTAGGGGTGGCCCCAGGAGTCCAGGCAGAGCGAGACGAACAGCCGGGCCATGCGGGCGACTCGCGGGGTCCAGGTGAAGGACATCGCGAACTCGCCAGTCCCCGTGGGGCCGAGGGGAGGGGAGAGCGTCGTGTGCATGCGGCCGGCGCTGCGACCGCATCGGGCGTGCCAACAGGAGCGACGCCTGTACGGCCGGGCGTTGTGCACGGGAGTCCGGGCCGTGCGGCGGGGGAGTGGCGTGCGAGCGGTGCCGTAGGGGGCGTCAGCCCCGGCCGCACCGCTCCCGAAGCTCCGCGAGGACCGCCTTCTCGCGGGAGTCGACGTCGCCGTCCACGGCGGCCACGCGCTTCCACACCTCGGCGGGGTCGAGGTCGACGACGTTCGCGAGCCGCTCGTCGACCACCTCGTGCCGCTCCCGCACCAGCCGCACCAGATGCCGCATCAGCAGCGCCTCGTCGTCGGCGATTTTGGCCTTCGCGTTCGCCCTGAGTACGAGCCACGCGACCCACAGCATCAACTGCGGGTGGCGACTGCGCTCGCTGATTCCCTCGGCGATCTCGATCACCCGCGCCTCGTTCCGGAATACGGCCCGCGCGTGCCGGCCGGCGAGGAGTGTGGTGTAGCGGTTCAGCAGGACGGCGAGGGGGACGCCGATCAGAGGGATACCGATCTTGATGACGTTCCGCTGGAGGAGGTGCTTACCGACGACGGGGAGCGCCCTTCCCGCGGTGATCGCCGATCCGGAGTAGAAGCGCTTGACCAGCGGTCGTACCCGTGCCGGACGGGGCTCGTGCGCAGCCGACGCCCGGGTGCCGCGCCCGAGGTGCGGGATGCCGGATTTCCACCAGACTGGGCACATGGCAGAAGAGCGTCGGCCCCGCGCCAGGAAGTCCTCCACGGCGACCGCTCGCCGCACACCGTCCGTGCGGGGGGCGGTGCATGCCGCACGCGCCGCACGGGAGAGCCTCGCGGACCTGATCGGGCACCCGGCCGAGGGCGTCTCGGCGGTGGCGCGGGAGGAGGACGGCTGGGTCGTGGTGGTCGACGTCCTCGAAATGGCCCGGATTCCCGACACGACGAGCCTCCTGGCCTCCTACGAGGTACGGCTCGACCAGGACGGCGAACTTCTGGAGTACCGCAGGGTCCGCCGCTATCGGCGGGGATCCGCCGATGAGTGACCGCGAGCAGGTTTTCCCGACGACCGGAGGGACCCTTCATGACCGCGACCACCTATAGCGACGAGGTTGTGGCCTGCCCGCCGCGCGCCGGCACGTTGTACGACGTGCTGGAGCTGATTCTCGACCGCGGCATGGTGATCGACGTGTTCCTCCGCGTCTCCCTCGTGGGCATCGAGATCCTGAAAGTGGACGCGCGCATCGTGGTGGCCAGCGTCGACACGTACCTGCGGTTCGCCGAGGCGTGCAACCGCCTCGACCTGGAGCGGGACTCGGGCAGCACGACGATTCCCGAACTCCTCGGCGGCGGGGTCGCCAAGTCCGTCGGCAAGCGGAAGGTGCGGGACGCCGCGTCGTCCATCGGCGACTCGGTCAAGAAGGTGGTCGGCGGGGGCGACGACGACTCCGACGAGGCGGAGGAGGACGAGGGGCGGCAGCACGAGCGACCGCGCAAGCGCCGTCCCCCCGCCCGGTCCGGTGCCGGCCGCCGCCGCGCGGAGGCCTGAGCGGTGACGGCCGACGGGCTCTACGTGTACGCCGTGGTGCGTTCGGGACAGCCGCTGCCGAAGGGCGCGGCGGGGGTGGACGACCCCCCGGCCCGGGTGCGGTCCGTCCGTCAGGGAGAGGTCGCGGCCGTCGTCAGCGCGGTACCCGCCGTGCTGCGCGCCCGGCGTCGCGACCTGCTGGCGCACCAGGCGCTGCTGATGCTCCTCGCGGAGCGGGGACCGGTCCTGCCGATGCGCTTCGGCACGGTCGCGCCGGACGAGCGGACCCTGCGGGACCAGCTCTCGCAGCGCGAGGCCCGGCACCTGCTCACCCTGGAGCGGGTCGCCGACTGCGTCGAGGTCAACGTCAAGATCTTCCCCGCGCAGGACGCGCTGGCGCGGCTGGTCGAGGACGACCCGAAAGTCCGCAGACTCCGGGACGCGGCCCGCAGGCGGCCAGGGTACGAGGCCAGTCTCCGGCTCGGGCAGTCGATCGCGCTGGCCCTTGACGACCGGGCCCGTGAGGCGGGACGCCGGGCGGTGCGCGCGCTCGGCCCGCTGGCCCGCGAAGCGGCTGCCGGCCCGGAGGTCCAGGGGTGCGTGCTCAACACGTCCTTCCTCGTCGGCCGGGACGACAGTGACGCCTTCCGCGCGGAGGCGGACCGGCTGGCCTCCGCCGACCGGGAGCGCATGCAGGCGCGGGTGTCGGAGCCGCTGCCCTGCTACAGCTTCGTCGGCCCGCAGGACGCGCCCGCCCGGACCGCCGGAGTCGGTGGGTGACATGGGACTGATCACCGGACTGCTCACCCTGCCCATCGCCCCGGTGCGCGGTGTCGTCTGGGTGGCGGAGAAGCTCAACGACGCCGCCGACCGCGAGCTGCACGACCCCGCGGTCCTGCGGGCGCAACTGGCCCTGCTGAATCGCGAGTTCGAGAACGGTGACATCACCCTGCAGGAATTCGAAAGAGAAGAGGAACGGCTGCTCGACCGCTTGCAGGCGGCCCAGGCGTGTTCCCCGCCTACTGATCGAAGGTGACCCAGTCATGGATGAGAAGGAAAAAGTCGCCCTGGCGGCTGCCGTCGTCGGCGGCTATGTGCTCGGCCGGACGAAGAAGGGCCGACTCGCGCTGTCCGTCGCCACCTATCTGGCGGGGCGCCGCTTCGGTCTGGAGCCGCGTCAGTTGGCCGCCGAGGGAGCGCGCAGGTTGGCGGAGATTCCCCAGGTGGCCGAGTTGCAGGAGCAGTTGAGAGGCGAGGTGCTGGACGCCGGCCGGAAGGCGATGGCCGCCGCGGCCCAGCGCAGCATGGGCAATCTGGCCGGGGCGATCAGCGAGCGCACCGCCCTGATCGGGGGGAAGCCCGAACCGGACGACGAGGACACCGAGCCGTACGACGAGGAGGACGAGGAGGAGTACGCGTCCGACGACGAGGACGGCGCGTACGGGTACGAGGACGAGGACGAGGCCGACGAGGGCGCCTACGACGAGGAGGAAGAGGAGGACGAGGAGCCGCAGGACGAGTATGAGGAGGAGGACGAGGCGGAGGCCGAGGAGCAGGACGAGGAGCAGGACGAAGAGGAGCCCGAGCCGGCGCCGAGGCGGCGCTCCTCGTCCCGAGCGAGGAGCGCGGCGCGCAAGGACGCCGCCGGCGCCGGACGGTCGGCGGCGAAGAGGACCGCCCCGGCGAAGAAGGCGGCGGCGAAGAAGTCGGCTCCGGCGAAGAAGGCGGCGGCGAAGAAGACCGCTCCGGCGAAGAAGGCGGCGGCCAAGAAGACGTCCCCGGCGAAGAAGGCCGCCGCCAAGAAGTCGGCTCCGGCGAAGAAGGCAGCGGCGAAGAAGTCGGCTCCGGCGAAGAAGACGGCGGCGAAGAAGACCGCTCCCGCGAAGAAGTCCGCCGCCAAGAAGACGTCCTCGGCGAAGCGGACCGCGTCGAGCCGAAGCGGTCGGGGGAGGTAGGCGGCCATGAGTGAGACGGAGCGGGAGGGCGCGGCCGATTCGGCGCCGGGCATGGACCAACTGCGCGAGGAGATCGGCAAATTCCTCTCCGCGCAGGTCGAGAACCTCGCGCACAAGGCGGGGGACAAACTCACCGACATCACCGGCAGCCTCACCGATTCGGCGGAGAACGGCGGATCGCTCCCCGCGATCGGCTCGCGCATCCTCAAGGGCGACTCACCGCTGAAGGCGTTCGTCTCGGAGAAGGCCAAGGGCGTCAAGGACAACGTGGTGGACAAGGCCAAGGGCGTCTTCGGGGGAGGGGGCAAGGGCAAACGGAAGTCCGGCGGCGGCAAGCTCATGAACATCGTGGAGGTCCTCGACATCGGCATCCCGCTGCGTGACGCCTACGACCACTGGACGCAGTACGACCAGTTCAGCGGTTTCACCAAGGGCGTCCAGGACGTCTCCATGGGCGACGACGGCGAGAGCGACTGGAAGGTGAAGGTCGGCCCGTCGACCCGCAGTTTCAAGGCGACCGTCCAGGAGCAGATCCCCGACGACCGCATCGTGTGGACCTCCGAGGGCGCCAAGGGCACCACCCGCGGCGCGGTCAGTTTCCACGAACTGGCCCCCACGCTCACCCGCGTGGTGCTGGTCATGGAGTACTACCCGTCGGGCTTCTTCGAGAAGACGGGCAACCTCTGGCGTGCCCAGGGCCGCCGAGTGCGGCTGGACTTCAAGAACTTCCAGCGGTACGTGACGCTGACCACCGAGGAGCCCGAGGGCTGGCGCGGCGAGATCCGCGACGGCGAGGTCGTCGTGTCGCACGAGGACGCCGTCGAGGCCGAGGAATCCGAGCAGGACGAGCAGGACGGCGAGGGGCCCGAGGACGACGCCGACGCCGACTCCGCGTACGAGGACGGCGAGGAACCGGACGAGGACGGCTTCGAGGACGAGGAGGCCTACGACGACGAGGCCCCGGACGACGAGGCCGACGAGGAAGAGGAGGAGGACGAGGAAGAGGAAGCCGACGAGGCCGACGAGGCCGACGAGGCCGACGAGGAAGAGGAAGAGGAAGCACCCCGGCGACGGGCGCGGAGGCGGGCCCGTGACTGACGTCGACTTCGGGGCGGGCCCGTACCAAGTGGCGGGCCCGCAGCAGGCCAGCCTGGCGGACATCCTCGAACGCGTGCTGGACAAGGGCATCGTGATCGCGGGTGACATCAAGGTGGACCTGCTCGACATCGAACTGCTCACCATCCGGCTGCGCCTGTTCGTCGCCTCGGTCGACACCGCCAAGAAGGCGGGGATCGACTGGTGGGAGACGGACCCGGCGCTGAGTTCGCGTGCCTCGCGCAACGCCCTGGAGGACGAGAACCGGGAGCTGCGCGCACGGCTGAAGGAACTGGAAGGCGATCCTGCCGGTGGGTGAGGCCGGCGACCGCCCCTCGCTCCCCGGTGCGGCACCGCGAGGACCGCGACAGGGCAGCGACATGACGGTGACCAGAGAGCGACGGGAGACGGGGAGCGCATGACGGAGCGACCGCCTGCATCGGAGGAGGCCACGGCGACCTACGTGTTCGCCGTCTGCCGGGGACCGGGTCCGGACGCGGTCGCGGGGCTGCGGGGGATGGCCGACGGCGCGCCCGTCGCCACCCTCGCGCTCGGCGACCTGACCGCGATCGTCCAGAGCGTCCGGGCCGGCGACTTCACCGACGATGCCTGGCAGGCCCGGCTCGCCGATCCGGGGGAAATCGAGCGGTACGCCCGCGCCCACCACGACGTGGTCTCGGCGGTGGCGGGCCGCTGCCCCACGATCCCCCTGCCGATGGCGACGCTCTACCACGGCGACACCGCGGCGCGTGCGGCGCTGGAGAGGGAGAGCGCGCGCTTCCGCGAGGCGCTCGGGCGCATCGCCGGGCACGCCGAATGGGGTGTCAAGGTCTACGCGGCTCCGTCCGGGCCCCGGCAGGACGCGCCGGAGCCGGAGCCGGAGCCGGAACCGGTCCCGGCCGACCGGTCCCGTCCGGCACCCGGCGCCGGTCTGGCCTATCTGCAGCGCAGGCGCGGCGCGCAGGAGCGCCGCGAGCGCGGCCAGGAGGAGGCCCTGCGCACGGCGGAGGACGTGGACACCGCGGTACGGCGGGTCGCCGCCGCGTCCCGGCGGCTGCGCGTCCACCCCCGGGCGCCGGGCGAGCACCGGCTCCAGGTCCTGAACGCCACCTACCTGGTGGCGCACGACCGCGCCCGCGAACTGGCCGCCCTGGCGCGGACCCTGCGGGAGCGGACGGGGGCGCACGTCGAGCTGTCCGGGCCCTGGGTCCCGTACTCGTTCGTCGGCGAGGTGGGCGGATGACCCGCGAGGTGGTGTCCTGGGACAGTCCCGGCCCGCTTCAGGGCCCCGTGGGCGTGCCGCTCGTGGACCTGCTCGACCGCGTCCTGGCCACCGGGGTCGTCGTCAGCGGCGACCTGGTCATCGCCATCGCGGACGTCCCTCTCGTGCGGGTGTCCCTGCACGCGCTGCTGTCGTCCGTCAGCGAGCGGGTTCCCGCGCCGTGGGCGGACGGAGGCCCCCTGTGACCGGCTCCCGGCTGGACCTGGACGCGGAACGGGTCGGACGCGACCTGGTCACGCTGGTCCTCACGGTGGTGGAGCTGCTCCGTCAGCTGATGGAGCGGCAGGCCATCCGCCGCGTCGACCAGGGCGATCTCACCGACGAGCAGATGGACGAGATCGGCACCACGCTGATGCTGCTCGACCGGCGGATGACGGAGCTGTGCGAGCAGCACGGCGTGCGTCCCGAGGACCTCAACCTCGATCTCGGTCCTCTCGGGACCCTGCTGCCCCGCGACTGAGCGGCGCCCGCACCCCGTCCAGGGCCACCGACAGGACGCGTTCGCGCTGGGCGTCGTCGAGGAAGTTCGTCGCGGTGATGCCGGCGATCATCCGCACCAGGTCGTCGAAGTCCATGTCGGTGCGGACGTCGCCGGACCGCTGGGCGCGGGTGAACAGCGGGCCGCCCGCGGCGTACATCGAGTCCCGGCAGGCCAGGAAGATCTCCGACTCGTCGTTCAGGGCCTCGCGGATGGCCCGCTTGGTGACGGTGTAGGCGACGAAGCGCCGCAGCCAGGAGGTCAGCGCGTCCCACGGCGCGAGGCCGGACACCTCCTCGGCGAGCCGGCACAGGTCCTCGACCTCGCCCGCGTAGACGCTCTCGAAGAGGTGGCGGCGGGTGGGGAAGTTCCGGTAGAGCGTGCCGATGCCGACGCCCGCGCGGCGCGCCACGTCCTCCAGGGACGCCTCCGCGCCCCGTTCCGCGAACGCCTCGCGGGCGGCCGCGAGCAGGGCGTCGTAGTTGCGGGCGGCGTCTTTGCGGTGCGGGCGGCGGGACGCGACGATCTCGCTGACGGGGTACGGCTCTGCCGTCACTGCTGCCTCCCGGCTGGATCGGGGTTGAAGCGGAGGGGTGCCTCCGCTACAGTGGAGGGGTACCTCCACTTTAACAGCCGGGGTGCGTCCCGGCGTCCGTCGCGTGCGGCCGCACGCGACGCCGACGCGCACGCGCCCGCGGCTCTCGACCCCGGCGGGCCGTGCACCGACGCACCGTCCCGTCCTCCCGTCCCGCACCGCGCGACCGCCGTCGCGGACGCCGGTGTGCCCGGGCGCCGATCCGCGCCCCGCCCGTCCCGTACGACCGCGGCCCGACGATCTCGGCCGCATCCTGTCCGGAGAGGCTCTCCATGCCCCGCACGTCCACCCGCCTCACCTTCGCGGTCCTCGCGACCGGTGCCGGCGTGTTCTCCATGCTGCAGTCGCTGATCGCACCGGCCCTGCCGACGGTCCAGCACGCGCTGCACACCTCGCAGTCCACCGCGACCTGGGTGATGACCGCCTATCTGCTGTCCGCCTCGGTCTTCACACCGATCCTCGGCAGGGTCGGCGACCTGATCGGCAGGAAACGCACGATGGTCGCCGTGCTGTTCGCCGTCCTGGCGGGCTGTCTGCTCGCCGCCCTCGCGCCCACCATCGGCGTGCTCATCGCCGCCCGCGTGGTGCAGGGCGTCGGCGGCGCCCTCTTCCCGCTGTCGTTCGGCATCATCCGCGACGAGTTCGCCGCCTCCCGGGTCAGCGGCAGCATCAGCAACCTGTCCGCGGTGATCGCCGCGGGCGGCGGAGTCGGCATGGTGGCGGCCGGCCCCATCGTGAGCGCCCTGGACTACCGCTGGCTGTTCTGGATCCCCGTCGGCATCGTCGCCGTCACCGCGCTCATCGCCCTGCGCTACGTCCCCGAGTCGCCCCGGCGGGCCGCGGGGCGGGTCAACTGGCTCGGGGCGGCCCTGCTGTCGGGCTGGCTGGTGGCCCTGCTGCTGCCCCTCAGCCAGGCCCACCGGTGGGGCTGGGGCTCGGGCCGGGTGATCGGCCTGTTCGCCGCCGCCGTGCTGGTCTTCGCCCTGTGGCTGCGCTGCGAGGCCCGCTCCGCCGGCCCGCTCATCGACCTGCGCGTCATGCGGCAGCCCGCCGTGTGGACCACCAACACCGCCGCGCTGCTGTTCGGCGCGGGCATGTACGCGATCTGGTCGTTCCTCCCCGGCTTCGTCCAGACCCCGCGCTCGGCGGGCTACGGCTTCGGCGCGAGCGTCACGGCGGCCGGACTGCTCATGCTGCCCATGCTGATCGCCATGTTCTGCTCCGGCGTGCTCAGCGGCCGGCTCGAACCCGTCGTCGGCGCCAAGAAACTGCTGGTCGCCGGTGCCTCGCTGGGCGCGCTCGCGTGCGCGGTGCTCGCCCTGTGGCACGACAGGCCGTGGCAGATCGCCCTGGCGGCCGGGGTGTTCGGCCTCGGCATCGGCCTCGCGTTCGCCTCGATGGCCAACCTCATCGTCGGCAGCGTCCCGGCCGAGCAGACCGGCGCCGCGACCGGGATGAACGCCAACGTCCGCACCATCGGCGGCGCCGTCGGCGCCGCCGTCACCGGCGTCCTGGTGACCGGCCGGCTCCAGCCCTCGGGCCTGCCGTACGAGTCCGGGTACACCCACGGGTTCGCCCTGCTCGCCCTGCTCTGCCTGTCCGCCGCGCTCGCCGCGCTCCTGGTGCCGGCCCGGCGCGCGGGACGCCCGGCGGGCCCGCGGGCCGCGGGCGACACCCGCGCCGACGGCGCCGGCACGGCGGCCGCCGAGGCCGGCCGGGCCCTCGCGCCCGGCTCGCGGAACTGAGGCGCGGCCGGGTCCGTGCGCCCGTCCCGTGCGCGGCCCCGCGTCGGGGCGGGCGCGGGACGGGCCCGCGCCCGTGCCGGGCAGGGATGCGGCACGGGCGCGCCGGTCACCGGGTCACTGCGCGCCGGTCAGCTCAGTCCGGCCGTGGACAGCCAGGACTTCGCCACGTCCAGCGGGTCCTTGCTGTCGTTCTGCACCTGCCCGTTGAGCGAGACCAGAGTCTCCGTGTCGAGCTTCGCGGAGACCTCGTCGAGGACCGATACGCCGGCCTTCGACAAGCCCTTCTTGTACGTCAGCGGCGTCACGTTCTCGAAACCGAAAAGACTCTTGGGGTCCTGGAGCACGACGAACTTGTTCTTCGTGATTCCGGGGTCCGTCGAGAAGATGTCGGCGGCCTGGATGTTGTTGCCCTTCAGGGCCGCCACGGTGAGCGGGCCGCCGGCGTCCAGCGCCTTGAAGTTCTTGAATTCCAGGCCGTACACGGACTTCAGGCCCTTCAGGCCCTGCTGGCGCGTCTGGAACTCCGGCGAGCCGCCGATCACCATGTCCTTCGCCACGTCGGCGAGGTCGGAGATGGTCGACTTGTCCGTGAGGTCGTACTTCTTCGCCGTGGCCTCGTTGACGGCTATCGCGTCCTTGTCCTCGGCCTTGGACGGCTTCAGCAGGCTCAGCTTGGAGTCGAGCTTGGCCGTGATGGCCGCGCTGGTCTCCTCGACCGTCTTCGGAGCGGCCTTGGCGTCGAGGTAGGCGAGCAGCGCGCCGTTGTACTCCGGCAGGACGGTGATCGTGCCGTTCTTGATCAGGCCGTACGTCGTCTCGCGGCTGCCGATGTTCAGCTTGTAACTGACTTTGATGCCCTTGGACTTGAGGGCCTCGCCGTAGATGTCGGCGAGCAGGATGCTCTCGGGGAAGTTGTTGGAGCCGACCACGACCGTTCCGCCCTTGGCGGTGTCGCCCTTCAGCGGGTCGGACGTGCCGGAGTCGTCGGAGGAACCGCAGCCCGTCAGTGCGGCCGCGGCCACGACCAGCAGGGTGGCAGCGTACGGTGCGGACGTTCGGGTACTTCTCGCGATGGTCACGTGTGTCATCCAGACTTGGCAATGGGTGGGGCGTGCGTGCGGTCTGACAGTCCCGACGATCCAATCGATCCCTCTCGAGGACCGTCAAGACACGAACAGATCACTGGTGGGGACCGTACAGCGTCACCGGTGTGACGCAACGCGATCAATATGCGGGGCAATCCGGCGTCAGCGCATGTCACTTTTTGGTTGATCATGGCCGTACTCTTACGCCAGCCGCTAGGGTTGGCCGCGTCGAGGGCCCCCTTCCGCTTGTCGGCCCGAGCGCGCTGTCATGACCACCGATCCACGAAGGCCTGCCACAAGGCTTCCAACGGGGAACGAAGTCAGGGAGGTTGGGTGCCCGCGCACAGAAAAGCCGCCTCGGGGCCGTCGTCCGCGGCTCGGCCGGCCGGCCGGGCGCCATCCCCGCTGGACCGCTGGCCGTTCCGCAGGAAACTCAACGTCCTGGTGATCGTGCCGCTGGCCGTGATCTCCGCGATGATCGCCCATGTCGTGCTCGGCGAGATCGGCAACGCCCGCTCGGCGGCCGACACCGCCCGGCTCGTCCGCGACAGCGCCCAGGTCACCCGGCTCATCGACGCCGTACAGACCGAGCACCGGCAGGCCCTGCTCGTCTCGCTCCGCCACGAGGCGGGCGCGGCCGGCGACTCCGCTCCGGACACCACCGCCTACCTCGACGCCCAGCAGGAGGTCGGCGCGCGCATCGACGCCGTGCGTGGCGCGTACGGCGACCGGCTGCCCGACGCCGAGGCCCAGGCGCTGAAGGAACTGGAGGGGCTGGACAGCCTCCGCACCACCGTCGAACAGGGCCCCATCCCCGCGGACAACATCGACCCCGCCTACGGGTCGGTGATCGAGGGGCTCATCGGCGGTCTCGGCCTGGGTGCCGCGGGCGGCGAGTCCGCCTCGTCCTCGGCCAACCTGCTCGACGCCCTGCTGCGCGCGGACACCGCCCACGCCTCCTTCGAGACGAGCGTGTTCGCGGCCCGCACCCGCAACTCCAACGCGCTCATCGAGTTCACCGGCGCGGTCGGCGACATCGACCAGTACACCTACCAGGCGGAGCGGTTCACCCGGTTCGCGGGCCAGGACCAGGGCACCGCGCTCGCCGGCATCGAGCGCAGCCCCTACCAGAGCGTCATCGGCCAGCACTGGGCCGCCCTCCAGGTCGACCCCGGCGCCCTGGTCGCCGACACGTCCGCCCAGGTGCGCGCCGCGCTCGACGACGCGCTGCGCGCGGACCCGACCTACGAACGGCAGGCCGCGAACCGGCTGAAGATCGTCCAGTCACTCATCGACGGGATCGCCGCGGACGCCCGGACCGCCTCGCACGACGCCTGGTGGCGGGTGGGCTGGCTGGTCGCGGCCAACCTGCTCGCCTTCGCCGCCTGGATGCTGCTGTCCGTGCTGACCCGCCGCTCGGTGCTGCGCACGGTGCGCTCCCTGACCGCCGCCGCCCAGCACGTGGCCGGCGCCGCCGGGACCGAGCTCGCCCGGGTCGCCGACGACGACGCCGACGACACCGGCCCGCCGCGGCTGGAGGCGGTGCCCGTGCCGGTGCGCGACGAGATAGGCGAACTGGCCGAAGCCTTCAACCAGGTCCAGGTCACCGCGACCGCCCTGCTGGAGCGGCAGGTCGTCAGCCGGCGCAACATCGCCGAGATGTTCGGCAACGTGGGCCGCCGCGTCAGCAACCTGACGGCCCGTCAACTCGCCCTGATCGACTCGGTGGAACGCGGCGAGACCGATCCCGAGGTGCTCGACCGGCTCTACCGGATCGACCACATCGCCGTCCGCCTCCAGCGCAACGCCGACAGCCTCATGCTCCTCGCCGGCATCAGCGAGACCGGTGTCACCACCGAACCGATGCGCCTGAGCAACGTCGTCCGTGCCGCGCTCGGCCAGATCGAGGGCTACCAGCGGGTCACCCCGCACGCCGAGGGCGACGTCACCGTCGTCCCCGACATCGTCGGGGACCTGACGCTGATGCTCGCCGAACTCCTGGAGAACGCCGTCATGTTCTCTCCGGCGACCAGCGGGGTCGAGGTCGTGCTGCGGCCCCGGCACGACGGCGGCGGCGCGCTCGTCGAGATCGTCGACCACGGCCTCGGCATGACCCCCGAGCGGCTGGAGCAGGAGAACGCCCGGCTGATCCGCCGCGAGCGGCTCGACCTCGCCCCGACCGAGGTCCTCGGCCTGTTCGTGGTCGGCGGTCTCTCCCGGCGCTGGGGCATCGAGGTCGCGCTGACCCGCACCCCGGGCGGCGGCGTCACCGCCACCGTCGCGGTCCCCGCCTCCCACCTGGTGGCCGGCGCCCCGGGCCCGGCCGCCCCGCGCGCACCGCGCGGCACACCGCCGCCCCGCCACGGAGGTCCGGCCGAACCCGGCCCCGCGCGCGTCGAGCCGCCCCGGGGCCCCGCGGGCCTGCCCCGCAGGGTGCCCGCCCGGCCGCGGACCGACGCGCCCGCCGGCCAGGCCCACCGGGCGGACCCCGGCGCCGAGCAGGCCATGACCCACGGCACCGTCCGGGCCGGTACCGGAGCCGACTCCGGCCCGTCGCCCGCCGCGCCCGCCGGCCCCGCCCGGCCCGGCGAGGCCGGTCCGCTGCGCCGCCGGGTGCGCGGGGCGACCCTGTCGGCCACCACCGCTTCGGCTCGGATGCCCCGCACCCGGGAGTCCGTCACCCACCGCAGACCGCCCTCCTGGCGGCCCGCCGACGCCGAGGCGGCGCGGTCCGAACTCGACGAGTTCGAGGCCGCCGTCCAGCGGGCCCGCCGCGACAGCGCCGGCGCGGACCGCCGGTCGTGGGCCCCCCGACCCGACGACGGTGCCGGCGGACCCGCCGGCACCGGCACACGGAACAGATGACACCCACCCCGGAAGGCATGAGCACGTGACCATGTGGACAGGCGGGCCGGAGTCCCGGGCCGCGGAGACCGAGACGGACGTGAAGGCCGCGGCGGCGGACTTCAACTGGCTGCTCAACCGCTTCGCCACCGAGACGGCCGGCGTCGTCGACGTCATCGGCGTCTCCTCCGACGGGCTGCTCATCGCCGTCTCCCGGCTGCGCGGCCAGGCCGACTCCGAACGGCTGGCCGCGATCGTCTCCGGCATCACCAGCCTGGCCACGGGCGCCTCCGCCAACTACGGGCTGGGCGGCCTCAACAAGGTCATCATCGACCTGGAGGAGGGCCACGTCCTGGTGTCCGCCCTCGGCACCGGGGCGGTGCTCGGCGTGGTCGCCTCGAAGGAGGCCAAACTCGGCAACATCGCCTACGAGATGACCCTCTTCGCCAACCGCGCGGGCGCCGTGCTGAGCCCGCAGCTCGTCATGGAGCTGAAGAACACCGTCGGCGTCGCCCCGGCCGGCTGATCCGCGACGTGAGCGCGCGACCGGTGACGGCACCGCAGGAAAGGGGAGGACGTGACGACGCCCGGCGAACCACGGGCCGGCCAGGACACGGAGTGGGAGGCGGAGCGGCCCGCCTCGGTCGTCCGGCCGTTCTTGCTGACCGCGGGGCGGATCGCCGGCGGGGACGGCCTCGTCCCGCCGATCCCCATCGAGACGCAGGTGGTCGCCACCGACGCGGGACTGGCCGCGCTCGACGCGTTCGCCTTCGACCAGCACCGCGACATCATCACCGTCTGCCGTGAGCCGCAGTCCCTCGCGGAGATCGCGGCGAAACTCCGGATGCACCTCAACGTCATCCGGGTCCTCGCCGACGACCTGCGTGCCGACGGCCAACTGGCCCTGTACGCACCCCGGGCCCACTCCAACCGCGACGTCTCCGTCCTGCGAAGGGTTATCGATGGTCTCCGAGCTGTCCCCGACTCCCGGGGCGCGATCCGTGAGGGCTGACGACGAGCGGCCCCGGCCGCCGCTGCCGGTGAAGATGGTGATCGCGGGCGGCTTCGGCGTGGGCAAGACCACCACCGTGGGCGCCATCTCCGAGATCGAGCCGCTGACCACCGAGGCGTCCATCACCTCGGTCGCGGCGGGCGTCGACGACCTCTCCCAGACGCCGGAGAAGGTGACGACGACCGTCGCCATGGACTTCGGCTGCGTGACGCTCGACCCGACGCTCAAGCTCTACCTGTTCGGCACGCCCGGCCAGGAGCGCTTCGGCTTCATGTGGGACGACCTCGTGGAGGGCGCGCTCGGCGGGCTCGTCATCGTCGACACCCGCCGGCTCGACGACTGCTACGCGGCCGTCGACTACTTCGAGCACCGGCAGATCCCCTTCGCCGTCGCCGTCAACGCCTTCGACGGCCGCGTCGAACACGATCTGGACGACGTACGGTGGGCGCTCGACGTCGCCGACCACGTGCCGCTGACCGTGTTCGATGCCCGGGAGCGGGGCTCGGTGCGCGACGCGCTGCTCGTCGTCCTCGAACACGCCCTCGCCACCGCGCAGGCCTGAGGCGGGGAGGGGCCGCGTACCCTCCCCGCCCCGGTGGAACGCCTCGGCCCCGCTCAGGCGGACCGGCGGCGGCGCACGCCGGGGGAGACCGCCACCCGGCCCACCGCCCAGAACAGCACGAGGACGAGCAGCGCGAGGACCGCCGTCAGCACCGCCCCGCCCACCACCTTCTCGTAGTCGCGCTGGTAGAGCCCGTCCAGGATGTACCGGCCCACCCCGCCGAGGGACACGTAGGCCGCGATCGTCGCCGTCGACACGATCTGGATCGTCGCCGACCGCAGGCCGCTGAGGATCAGCGGCAGCGCCGCCGGGATCTCCACCTGGAGGAGGATCCTCGACTCGTGCATGCCCATGCCCCGGGCCGCGTCCACGGGGGAGGGGTCCACGGTGCGGACCGCCTCGTAGGTGGTGATGAGGATCGGCGGGATCGCCAGCACCACGAGCGGGATCATCACCGGCACGATGCCGAGCCCGAGCCACACGAACATCAGCACCAGCAGGCCGAAGGTCGGCAGCGCGCGGGCGCCCGCCGACAGGAAGGCCAGCGCGTTGCCGCCGCGTCCGGTGTGCCCGGTGACCAGGCCGACCGGCAGCCCGACGGCCGCGGCGATCGCGAGCGCGCCCGCGGTGTACTGGAGGTGCTCCCACACGCGCTGCGGAATGCCGTCGTAGCCGTGCCAGTGGGCGCCGTCGCTGAAGAACGACTGCATGAAGGTGAGTACGTTCACGACACGCCCTCCGGGGTGCGCGCGGGGAGGTCCGCGGAGGTGTCCGCCGCGGCGGGGTCCGCGCCGCCGTCCGCGCGCCGCCGTGCACCGCGGCCCGAGGGCGGCTCCCAGGGGGTGAGGACCCGCCGGAGCAGGACCAGCAGGGCGTCGATGACGATCGCGAGCAGGGCGGTGGTGACCACCGAGGTGACGGCGAGGCGCGGACGGCCGTACAACTGCGCCGTGGTCAGCAGGTTGCCGAGCCCGCCCTGGTTGCCGATCAGCGCGCCCACGCTCACCAGGCTGATACTGGACGCGACGGCGACCCGCAGCCCTGCCATGATCGCCGGTACGGCGATGGGCAGTTGGACCTGGAGGTAGCGGCGCGCGAGACCGATCCCCATGGCCGAGGCGGCGGCGTTCGTCTCCTCGGGCACCGAACGGATGCCGTCGACGACCGCCGGCACGAGGACGACCAGGCTGTACAGGCACAGCGGGATCATCACGGTCAGCTGGGTCAGCCCGGTGTAGTCGATGAGCACCACGAAGAACGCGATCGACGGGATCGCGTACAGGACCGTCGACCCCCACAGCACGGGCGGGTACAGCCAGTCGTGGCGGACGCACAGCAGCCCGATCGGCAGCGCCAGCAGCAGGCCGACCAGCACCGGGACCAGCGCCTCCTGCAGGTGGATGCCGATCAGCCCCGCGTAGCTGTGCTGGAGATCGCTCGGTATGTCGAAGAAGCCGTCCATCACAGGGCCTTCGCACAGGCCGCGGCGTCGAGCGGAGCGCCGGGCGATCCGCCCCGCCGGGCCGCTCGGATCGCCGCCGCGATGGTGTCCTGCCCCGCGACGCCGAGGACCACCCCGGCGGCGTCGACCCCCACGGCCTGGCCGGCCGGCGACAGCACGGCGCGGTCCAGAGCCACGCGCAGCGAGTCCCGGCCCACCTCGAAAGGCGGCCCGCAGGGTTCGAGGGTGCCCGTCTCGCCGTCCCAGTCCCGCGGGGCCCAGCCGAGGGGCCCGCCGGCCTCGTCGGTCACGAGCACCGGCGCCTGCGGCGTGGCCCGTCCGGCGGCCTCCCGGGCACCGGAACCGGCGGCGACGACGCGCGAGCGGTCCAGTTCGAGGTCCCGGGTGGAGAGGAACGACAGCCCGCGGATGCCCCGGTCGGCGCCGAGGAACTCCTCGACGAACGCGTCGGCCGGCGCGGACAGGATCTCGTCCGGCGCGGCGAACTGCGCGAGCTTCCCGCCGGTGCGCAGCACCGCGATGCGGTCGCCGATCGTGATGGCCTCGTCCATGTCGTGGGTGACGAAGACGATGGCCTTGCCCAGTTCGCCCTGGATGCGCAGCAACTCCTCCTGCAGACCGCGGCGCACGACCGGGTCGACCGCGGAGAACGGCTCGTCCATCAGCAGGATGGGCGGGTCGGCGGCCAGCGCGCGGGCGACCCCGACGCGCTGCTGCTGGCCTCCGGAGAGCTGGTACGGGTAGCGGCGGGCCATGCCCGTGTCGAGTCCCACCCGCTCCATGAGGTCGGCCGCGCGGTCCCGGGCCCGCTGCTTGGACCAGCCCAGCAGCCGCGGGACCGTCGCGATGTTGTCGAGGATCGTCCGGTGCTGGAAGAGGCCGGCGTTCTGGATGACGTAACCCATCGAGCGGCGCAGGGCGTTGACCGGCTGCCGCTGGATGTCCTCGCCGTCCACCCGGATCGTGCCGCTGCTCGGCTCGACCATGCGGTTGATCATCCGCAGCGTGGTCGTCTTGCCGCAGCCGGAGGGTCCGACGAGCACGGTGATGGAGTGGTCCGGTATCTGGAGGGAGAGGCGATCGACGGCCACCGTGCCGTCTGCGTATCGCTTGCTGACATCTTCGATGGCTATCAAGCGTCGAAACCCTTCGGGGACGGCATGCCGCGCGCAGGGCGCGATCGCGTGCACAAGGGGTCGTAGTCTAGCCATCCGCTGTTCGGAGCAGGTCGGGGGCGGGTCCGCCGTGTGCACGGGGTCCGCCGGCGCCGCGGTCGGGCCGGACGGGGCTCGCCGTGCGAAAGGGGTTCAGGCGCCGTGCGGTCGCGCCCTCCGCGCGGCTCGCCGCGCGCGTGGACACCGTGCCCGTCGGGGTCAGGCCGCCGCGCGCTCGGCGGGCGCCGGGCGCACCTCCGCGGCCGGGGCCGCCGGGGCCACGCCGACCAGCGTCCGGGGGAGTCGCTCCGCCCGCGCCGCCTCAGCGGCCCGCGGGCGCGCGCCGTGCCGCCGCAGCCAGAGGATGTCGCGGCCGAACGACCAGACCAGGGCGCCCAGGGCCGCCGCCACGGCCGCGACCGTCACGCCGTACGGCAGGACCCCGGCCCCGGCGACCAGCAGCACCACGCCCTGCAGCGCGGCCACCGTCTTGCGCGCCATGCCCGGCGGAAGCGGGGCGTTCAGCCACGGGAACACCCGGGCCGCCGCCACGAACCCGTACCGCATGGTGCCGATCAGCAGCACCCACGGGCCGAGGGACATCGCCACGTACACGCTGAGGACCAGGATCAGGAAGGCGTCCACCTCCATGTCGAACCGGGCGCCCAGGGCGGACGAGGTGCCGGTCCGCCGCGCCACCTTGCCGTCGACGCCGTCCAGGATCAGGGCGACGGCCGTCAGGCCCACGAGCAGGCTCACCGGCGGTGAACTGCGGAAGGAGTCCGCCACCAGGGCGGTCACGCCGCCGACCAGGATCGCGCGGCCGAGCGTCACGCGGTTGGCCGGCCCGAAGGAGCGGGACCGGGCCCGCCGCAGGGCCCGGGTGAGCACCGCCCAGGTCGCGGTCCCGAAGGCCAGACCCGTCAGCCATCCCACCGGCCCCATCCCTATCGCCGTGCCCAGCAGCACCAGCAGCAGCAGCTGCACCCCGGCTCCCACCATGGTCTCCTGCTGGGGGAGCCTCGTGCCGTACGTGTCGTTCAGGGCCACCGCTCATCCTCCGGCCGTATGACAGAGTCGATCACCGCCGCGTAGTGTCCGCGGCCTGTCACCGGTCCGTACGTGAAGATCTGCTGAATCGTTCAGGGGGACGCTCATGGAACACCCGGCTCGCGCCTTCTGGCTCGCCGAACCCGGACGCGGAGAGATCCGTTCCGCGTCCGTGCCCGCTCCCGGGGAGGGGGAGGTGCTGGTGCGCACCCTGTACTCCGGGGTCAGCAGGGGCACGGAGACCCTGGTGTTCGGCGGCCGGGTCCCGGAGAACCAGCACGCCGCGATGCGCGCGCCCTTCCAGGAGGGCGACTTCCCCGCACCGGTGAAATACGGCTACCTGAGCGTCGGCCGGGTCGAGGAGGGCCCCGAACCGCTGCTCGGCCGCACGGTGTTCTGCCTCTACCCGCACCAGACCCGCTACGTCGTCCCGGCCGCCGCCGTGACCGTCGTGCCCGACACCGTGCCCGCGGCCCGCGCCGTCCTCGCCGGCACCGTCGAGACCGCGGTCAACGCCCTGTGGGACGCGGCCCCGCTGATCGGCGACCGGATCGCCGTCGTCGGCGGCGGCATGGTGGGCTGCTCGGTCGCCGCCCTGCTCGCCCGGTTCCCCGGAGTCCGGGTCCAGCTCGTCGACGCCGACCCCGCACGCGCCGACGTCGCCCGCGCCCTCGGCGTCTCCTTCGCGCTCCCCGGCGACGCGGCGGGCGACCTCGACCTGGTCGTGCACGCCAGCGCCACCGAGGCCGGCCTCACCCGCTCCCTCGAACTCCTCGCCCCCGAAGGCACCGTCATCGAGCTGAGCTGGTACGGCGACCGGCGGATCGCCCTTCCGCTGGGCGAGGCGTTCCACTCCCGGCGGCTCACCGTGCGCAGCAGCCAGGTCGGTTCCGTTTCCTCCTCGGCCCGGCCCCGCCGCAGCTACGCCGACCGGCTCGCCCTGGCCCTGGAACTCCTCGCCGAACCGGCCTTCGACGCCCTGATCACGGGGGAGAGCGCCTTCGAGGAACTGCCGGACGTGATGGGCGAACTCGCTTCCGGATCGATCCCCGCGCTGTGCCACCGCGTCACCTACGACGCGGAGTGAGCCGACCGGAACCGGCCTGACCTCCACGGATTCCGAAAAAGGCCGGCGGGCCGCTGAACACGGCGCGCCGGGTACCCGTACTAGACGACGTGATCCCGGCAGAGGATCCGACGCACCGCACCTGGAGGGTCGTCCGTTGTTCAGCATCACCGTCCGCGATCACCTGATGGTCGCCCACAGCTTCCGTGGCGAGGTCTTCGGCCCCGCGCAGCGCCTGCACGGAGCGACGTTCCTGGTGGACGCCACCTTCCGCCGCCCCGAACTCGACGAGGACAACATCGTCGTCGACATCGGGCTCGCGACGCAGGAGCTCGGCGCCGTCGTGAGCGAGTTGAACTACCGCAACCTCGACAGCGAACCGGACTTCAAGGACACCAACACCTCGACCGAGTTCCTCGCCAAGGTCGTCGCGGACCGGCTCGCCGCCCGGGTCCACGCGGGCGGACTCGGCGAGGGCGCCCGCGGCCTCACCGGCATCACCGTCACCCTCCACGAGTCGCACATCGCCTGGGCGAGTTACGAGCGTGCCCTGTGACCGACGTGATCCTCGACAAGGCGGTCCCGCGAGCCGGTCGGGGCACGGTGACGCCCGGCCCCGGCGGCGCGCTGGACTACGTGCCCGTGCAGCATCCGGCCCTGAAGAACGCCGAGATCGTCCCCATGTCCCTGCGCTCCGCACACTTCGTCATGCCGGGCGGTGTCGACGACCCGGCCGCGCCGAGCGGCGGCAACGCCTACGACCGCCGGCTCTGCCTGGACCTGCCCGGGTTCGGCTGGCAGGTCCACCGGCACGCCGTCCCCGGGCAGTGGCCCCGCCCCGGCGCCGCCGCCCGCACGGAACTGGCCCGGACGCTCGCCGACCTGCCCGACGGCACGGTCGTCCTCCTCGACGGCCTGGTGGCCTGCGGGGTCCCCGAGATCGTCGTCCCCGAGGCCGAACGGCTGCGGCTCGCCGTGCTGGTCCACCTGCCGCTCGGCGACGAGACCGGGCTCCCGCCCGACGTCGCCGCCGACCTGGACGCCCGGGAGCGCACGACCCTGCGGGCCGTGTCGGCCGTCGTCGCCACCAGCGAATGGGCCGTGCGCCGGCTCGTCGCCCACCACGGTCTCGCCCCCGACCGCGTGCACGTCGCCGCGCCCGGCGCCGACATCGCCCCCCTCGCCTCCGGCACCGACGGCGTCTCACGGCTGCTGTGCGTGGCCGCGGTGACGCCCCGCAAGGGCCAGCACCGGCTCGTCGAAGCCCTCGCCACCGTCACCGACCTGCCCTGGAGCTGCGTCTGCGTCGGCGGCCTCACCCAGGACCCGGGCTACGTCGCCCACCTGCGGTCGCTGATCGCCCGGCACGGCCTCGGCGACCGCCTGCACCTGGCGGGCCCGCAGGCCGGAGCCGAACTCGACGCGAGCTACGCCGCCGCCGACCTCATGGTCCTCACCTCCTACGCCGAGACCTACGGCATGGCCGTCACCGAGGCGCTGGCCCGCGGCATCCCGGTCCTGGCCACCGACGTCGGCGGTCTTCCCGAGGCGGTCGGCCGCGCACCCGACGGCGGGATGCCCGGCATCCTCGTGCCGCCGGAGGACCCCGGGGCACTCGCCGCCGAACTGCGCGGCTGGTTCGGCGAGGCCGACGTGCGCCGCCGGCTCAAGGCCGCCGCCCGCGGGCGGCGCGCCGCCCTCGACGGCTGGGCGGCCACCGCACGCAGCCTGGCCGCCGTCCTCGGCCGGCTGCCCGAGGCGCCCCGGAGGGCCGCGTGAACGCCCCGGCGACATCCCTGGGCGGGCCCGAGTCCGGACCGCCGGCGCCGCCGGACCCGTCCGGCCCGGCGGCCACGCGCTCCGCGGCCGACGAGGTGCCGCGCTACGCCCCCGAGTGGCTCCGGCTGCGGGAGCCCGCCGACGCCGAGGCCCGCGCCACCGGGCTGCTCGATCCGCTGCGCGCCCGGCTCGCGGACCGGGCGGTGTCCGGCGGCGACCTGGTGATCCACGACCTGGGCTGCGGCACCGGCTCGATGGGCCGCTGGCTCGCCCCCCGGCTCGACGGGGCCCAGCACTGGGTCCTGCACGACCGGGACCCCTACCTCCTGCACTTCGCGACGGCGCAGGCACCCCGGGAGACGGCCGACGGCAGCCCGGTCGGCGTCACCACGCAGCGCGGCGACATCGGACGGCTGACCGCGGACGCCCTCGCCGGCGCCTCCCTGGTGACCGCGTCGGCCCTGCTCGACGTGCTCACCGGCGAGGAGACCGACCGGCTCGCCGCGGCCTGCGCCGACGCCCGGGTGCCCGCGCTGCTGACCCTGTCCGTCGTCGGCCGCGTCGACCTCACCCCCGCCGACCCGCTGGACACCGAGATCGGCGAGGCGTTCAACGCCCACCAGCGGCGCGCCGGCCGGCTCGGCCCCGAGGCCGTCACGGCCGCCTGCGAGGCGTTCGGCCGCCACGGCGTGAGCGTGCGGGCCCACCCGAGCCCGTGGCGGCTGGGACCCGACCGGGCCGAACTGACCGAGCAGTGGCTGCGCGGCTGGGTCGGCGCGGCCGTCGAGCAGGTCCCCGCGCTCGCGGCACGCGCCGAGCCCTACCTGCGCGCCCGCCTGGAGTCCCTCGCGGCCGGTGAACTGCGCGTGCTCGTCCACCACAGCGACCT
The DNA here is from genome assembly GCF_043199735.1 of Streptomyces sp. NPDC048566. Lineage (NCBI taxonomy): Bacteria > Bacillati > Actinomycetota > Actinomycetes > Kitasatosporales > Streptomycetaceae > Streptomyces > Streptomyces sp. NPDC048566. The sequence goes on along the minus strand of NZ_JBICWL010000024.1, from coordinate 8,777 downwards.
GCTGGCCCTGCCCCGCGAGGACGGGGGCGCGCCGTGAGCGCCGGCCTGGGCACGGTGAGCGCGGTGCAGCCGGTGGCGTCGCCGGTCACGGCCGGCCAGGCCGCCGCCGCGGCGACGCCGCCGGGCCCGGTGGTCCGCGCGGGCGGCGTGCCGGTGGCCGCCGGGTCCCGGACTCCCGGCTCGGCGCCGGTGCCGCCGGGAGTCCGTTCGGCACCCGGCCGCCCCGCGGACGCACCGTCCCCTCCGGGTCCCGCGCGGCGTGTGCCGCGCGCCCTGCGCCGCCACCTCGGCACGGTCGCCGGCGCCCTCATCCTCGGTGTGCTGCTGTGGCGCCTGGGCACCGGAGCCTTCGTCGACGGGGTCCGCCGGATCGACGCGGCGACGCTCCTGGCGGCGCTCGGGATCGGGCTGCTGACCACGGTGTTCAGCGCCTGGCGCTGGTGCATCGTCGCGCGCGGGCTGAGCCTGCGGCTCCCGCTCGGCACGGCCGTCGCGGACTACTACCGGGCGCTGTTCCTGAACGCGGCCCTGCCCGGCGGCGTCCTCGGCGACGTGCACCGGGCGGTACGGCACGGGCGCGGCGCCGGCGACCTCGGCCGGGGCGTACGCGCGGTGGTCCTCGAACGCACGGCGGGCCAGGCCGTCCTGACGGCCGTCGCCGCGGTGGTGCTGCTGACCCGGCCCTCACCCGTCCTCGGCGGGCTGCGCGAGTCGGTCCTGCCGGTCGCCGTCGTCTCGGTGTGCGCGGTGGTGACCGCGGGTGCCGTCCGGCGCGGCCGGACCGCCACCCGCGCCACCCGACGCCACGGGGCCTTCCGCGCCGCGCTCACCGAGGCGCGCGGCGCCCTGCTGGCCCGGCGCAACTGGCCCGGGGTGGCCCTGTCGTCGGTGCTGGTGCTCGCCGGCCATCTGGCGATGTTCGTGCTGGCGGCACGGGCGGCCGGGTCGGACGCGTCCGTCGGACGGCTGCTGCCGCTGGCGCTGCTGGCGCTGCTGGCCATGGGGCTGCCGCTGAACATCGGGGGCTGGGGACCGCGCGAGGGCGTCACGGCCTGGGCGTTCGGCGCTGCGGGCCTCGGGGCGGGCACGGGCCTGACCGTCGCCGTGGTCTACGGCGTACTGAGCTTCGCGGCGAGCCTGCCCGGCGCCGTGGTCCTGGTCGTCCGGTGGGGAGCCGCCGCCCGGCGGACCCGCGAGGAGAGCACGGAAGGGCGTGATCAGTGCAGCGTCTCGGACGTCACCACGGACGCGTACGCGCCGAAGGCCTCGGCCAGCCCGGCCAGGAGTTCGCGGCCCTTCTCGGCGGACGCCCTGGACGGCCGGCCGATGACCCCGGACTCGGTGTAGGCCGCCATGCCGAGCGTGAGCAGGTGCCGGCGGTCGTCGGCCACGGCATCGGAGGTCTCATAGCCGGCCCCGACGGACTCCGGGTGGGCGTGCAGGAGGATGGACGTCTCGATCTCTCCCGCGTGCATGTCGCTCAGCAACGAGGTCCGCACACCGGCCCGTTCGCACGCCTCCTGCCAGTCCTCCGCCGCGGGGAAGAGCGCCATGCGCGTGCCCGTGCCGGCCGACTCCTGGACGACGTTGCCCAGCACGTAGTTCCCGCCGTGCCCGTTGACCACGACCAGGGCGTCGACGCCGGAGCGCCGCAGCGAGGCGGCGATGTCGCGGACCACCGCGTACAGGGTGACCGCGGAGATGCTGACCGTGCCCGGCCAGTCGGCGTGCTCGTGCGAGCAGGAGATGGTCACCGGCGGCAGGAGCTGCACGGGGTGCGCCGCCGCGATCTCCCGTGCGATCGCGCACGCGACGAGCGTGTCCGTCGTCAACGGCAGGTGCGCGCCGTGCTGTTCGAGGCTCCCGACGGGAAGGACGGCGATCTGACGGGCGACACCGGCCCCCCGCGCGCGGACGTCCTCCGTGGTGTCCAGCGGCAGGATGCCGGACACCGCCGGGCGCGCTCCCGAACCACTCATGTTTTCACGGCCCTTTCGACTCTGCTTAGGAACCAGATCATGACAGACAACTTTGGCGTACTCGGCGGGAAGCCCCACCTCACAGGTGTCGAACGCGTCGTGACGGCCCCGCTGCCCACCGAGTACGGCGACTTCCAGGCGGTCGGCTATCTCGACCACGACCTGGGCGAGGAGCAGGTCGTGCTCGTCCACGGCGATCTGTCGGCCCTGCGGGAGGGCGACGTGCTCACCCGGCTGCACTCGGAGTGCCTGACCGGTGACGCGTTCGGCTCCCGGCACTGCGAGTGCGGTCCCCAACTCGGCGCCGCGCTCCGGGCGATCGTCGCCGAGGGGCGCGGGGTCCTCGTCTACCTGCGGGGGCACGAGGGCCGCGGCATCGGCCTGCTCGCCAAGCTGAAGGCGATGAAGCTCCAGGCGGAGGGCCTGGACACCGTCGAGGCGAACCTCGCGCTCGGCCTGCCGGTGGACGCCCGGGACTACCGGGTGGCGGCGGGGATGCTGCACGACCTCGGGGTGCGGTCCGTGCGGCTGCTGTCGAACAACCCGCGCAAACGGGAGTCGCTTCGGCGGCACGGCATCCGCGTCGCCGAACAGGTGCCGCTGCTCATCCCGCCGTGCGAGGACAACCTCGGCTATCTGCTCACCAAGCGGGAGCGGCTCGACCACCACCTGCCGCACCTCGACGGCGAGGTGTGGGCGGAGGCGATCCTCGGCCGGCCGGTGCGGACGGTCGCCGCCGAGGAGTGAGGGCGGCTGCCCGGCGGGAGGCCCCCGGTGCCGGCGCGGGCGGAACGGCTCGGCCGGCGCCCGCCCGGCACCCGCGGCCGCGGTGCGCCGCCCGGCTTCGCGCCCGGCGGCGCACCGGCGGGAGCCGGCCGTCGTGACCGCCTGCGCACCACCGGACCTCCGGCGGTGCCCGCCGTGGAGCGCGGCGGGCGGGCCGTTCCCGCCGGGTGCGGGCTCCGCTCAGCCGTCGATCGCCTCGTGCACCAGCCGCCGGAGTTCGGGGTAGACCGAGTGGGAGCCGCGCGGGCGCAGCTGGCTGAGGAACTGCACGGTGAGGTCGTTGCGCGGGTCGATCCAGAACGTGGTGGTGGCGACACCGCTCCAGCCGAACGCGCCCTGGCTGGACGGCGAGCGGGTCCGGCCGGGGTCCACGACGACCGAGACGCCGAGGCCGAATCCGAGGCCCGCGCCGCCCGGCTCCTGGTGGAACGGGGTGCCGAACTCGCGCCGGTCGGCGTTGCCGGGCAGCTGGTTGGAGGCCATCAGCTCCACGGTCTCCGGGCGCAGCAGCCGCACCCCGTCCAGCTCGCCCCGGCGGCGGAGCAGTTCGGTGAAGCGGTGGTAGTCGTGGGCGCTCGCCACCATCCCGCCGCTCCCGGACAGGAACGTGGGCCGACCGTGCAGCGGCAGTCCGGGCACGGGCCGGATGCCTCCCTCGCCGTCCTCCCCGTACAGCTGCGCGAGGCGTGGCCGCCCGGCGGCGGTGACGTGGAAGCCGGCGTCCGCCATGCCGAGGGGACCGAAGATCCGCTCGTGCAGGACGGTGTCGAGGTCCTGGCCGCAGACCACCTCGACGACCCGCCCGAGGACGTTGGTCGCCACGGAGTAGTTCCAGCGGGTGCCGGGCTCGAACTGCAGCGGCAGCCGGGCGTACACCGCGCAGGTCTCGGCCAGGTCGGCGCCGGGCGCGACGGACGACTCCACCCCGGCCTCCCGGTAGAGCGCGTCGACGGGGTGCGCGTGGTAGGAGCCGAAGGTCAGGCCCGCGGTGTGACTCAGTAGATGACGGATCAGCAGGGGGCGGCGGGCGGGCCGGGTGACCGTGGCGGCCCCCGAACCGCTGACGTACACCCGTGGTGCGGCGAAGGCCGGGAGGTGGTCGGACAGCCGGTCGTCGAGTCCGAGACGGCCCTCCTCGACCAGCGTCAGCGCGGCGACCGAGGTGACCGGCTTGGTCATGGAGTACATCCGCCACAGGGTGCCGGTCTCGACGGGCAGGTCCGCCTCGCGGTCGCGGCGGCCGTACGTGGTCAGGTGGGCGACCTTGCCGTGCCGGGCGACGCAGACCAGGAAGCCGGGCAGCCGGCCCTCGTCGACCAGGCGGGCGAAGTGCCGGTCGAGGCGGGCCAGCGCCGCGGCGCCGAGGCCGACCGCTCCCGGTTCGACGTCCTGTCGCAGCTCTCCCATGGGTCTCCTCCGGGCCGCGCCCGTCTCGTTCATCGCCGTGCACGGGCCGCGGCGGGCCGGTCCGCGCCGCGGCGGGCGGTGCGCACGGCGTCCGTGCGCCCGGGCGCGAGTAGACACCGTCTGCTCGGGCCCGGGAAGAGGTCCGTGCGGCCGGACGGGTGACGGGGCGGCTCCGGCGGAACGGAGTGTGGCATCCGGGACGTTGTACCGGACATGAACGCTCAGGAGACCCGCGGCGAGACACGCGACGACCTGCTCGCCCTGCTGTCCGCCCACCACGGTGGCGTCCTCGTCACCCTCAAGAGGGACGGCCGGCCCCAGCTCTCCAACGTCGTCCACGTCTACCACCGGGACGAGGGGATCATCCGCGTCTCCCTCACCGACGACCGCGCCAAGACCCGCAACCTGCGCCGGGACCCCCGGGCCTCGTACCACGTGACCAGCGACGACCGCTGGGCGTACACGGTCGCCGAGGGCACCGCGGAGCTGACGCCGGTCGCCGCCGACCCGCACGACGACACGGTCGAGGAGCTGGTCCGCCTCTACCGCGACCTCAGCGGTGAGCATCCGGACTGGGACGACTACCGCGCGGCCATGGTGCGCGACCGCCGCCTCGTGCTACGGCTGCACGTGGAGCGGGCCTACGGCATCCCCGCCCGCTGACCCGGCGTCCGCCGCCCGGCCCGCGCCGGTGCGCTCCTCGATGGCCCGCAGGACCGCGACCATGTCGAGGTCGCCGTGGCCCAGCGCCACGGTCTCGGCGAAGAGGGCGTGGCAGACGTCCAGCAGGGGAGAGGCGTGACCGGCGTGCCGGGCCGCCCGGGCGATCAGCTCGTTGTTCTTCAGGACGTCCAGGGCCGCGGCCTGCACGCCGAAGTCGCCGTCGAGCAGCTTGGGAGCCTTCATTCGGGAGACCGCGCTGGCCATCGGTCCGGCGTCCAGGACCTCCAGGAACAGCCGCCGGTCCAGCCCCTGCCGGTCGGCGAAGTGGAACGCCTCGGCCAGCCCCGTCACCAGGGTGATCAGGAACAGGTTCACCGACAGCTTCATCGCCAGCGCGCCGGGCACCGCGCCGCAGTCGAACGTCCTGTCGCACAGGGGTGCGAGCAAGGGGCGCACGTCCTCCAGTGCGGCGCTCTCCCCGGCGAGCATCCCCACCAGCCGTCCCTGCCGGGCCGGGACGCGCGAGCCCGAGACGGGGGCCTCGGCGTACCGGCCGCCCGCCGCGCGGATGTCGGCGTCGAGCGCGCGCGAGTACTCGGGGGACGTCGTGCCCATGTGGACGACGGTGCGTCCCGCCACGCGGGCCGCGAACCCGTCCGTGCCCCGGCCGAGCACCGCGTCGACGGCGTCCTCGTCGGCCAGCATCAGCAGGACCGTCCCCGCCCGGTCGAAGACCTCCGCGGGGCCGGACGCCACCGAGGCGCCCGCGGCGCGCAGCGGCTCGGCCCGCGACGGCGTGCGGTTCCAGACCAGGAGCGGGACGCCCGCCCGCACCAGGTTCAGTGCCATGGGCGTGCCCATCACGCCGAGACCGACGAAGCCGACGTGCACCGGGACCGCCCTCTCCGGCCGGCGGGAGGGCCCGGCCGTCGCGGGTCGCTCTCTGCGGCACTGGTTATGACAGCCGTCATGGTAGCCGGATTCATGACGGCTGTCATAGTGGGAGTGCGCGGGACACCGGTCGGCGCGGGAGGTCGGGAATGGCGGAAGCGAAGCGGGGGCCGCGCGAGCGGATGGTCTTCAGCGCGGCACAACTCATCCGGCGCGACGGGGTGACCGCGACCGGGATGCGGGACGTCGCCGAGCACGCGGGCGCGCCCCGCGGCTCGCTCCAGCACTACTTCCCGGGCGGCAAGGCGCAGTTGGTCGAGGAGGCCGTCGCGTGGGCCGGCCGCTACGCGTCCCGCCGCGTGGCGCGCTTCCTCGCCGCCATGCCGGAGCCGACGCCCGCCGGGCTGTTCGCCGCGATGCTGCGGCAGTGGACCGACGAACTCGTGGAGACCGGCTTCGCCGGCGGGTGCCCCGTCGCGGCGGCCACCGTCGACTGCGCCGAGTCCGGCGCGACGACCCGCGCCGCCGCGGCCGAGGCGTTCGCCCAATGGGTCCGCCCGGTGGCGGAGGCGCTGGCGGCGATGGGCGTCCCGGACCGGCGCGCCGAACCGCTCGCGACCCTGATGATCAGCGCGCTGGAGGGGGCCCTCCTCATCGCGCGCGCCGAACGCGACGTACGCGCCCTGACCTGTGTGGGGCGTGAGCTCGGGCCGCTGCTGGACGCGGCGCGCGAGGACGGGGCCGGGTGAGGCCGTTCGCCCGGCCCGCGCGGACGCGGGCGGACACGACGGCCGCCGGGCGGTCCGGCGGGGGGCTCCGCACACCCCGGCCGTCCCTGAACCCGGCCGGAGTGCGCGGAGCCCGGTCCGGAGCCGGCGGACCGGCGTGTGGCAGGTTCCCCGATCGTCGGGCATGACCGGAGGCCGCATCAAGGGCCGTTCCGTGGAAAGCCGGTGAACGCCGGACGGCCCGCGGCGGACGCCCCCGGCGCGGTCAGCCGGCCGCGCGGTCCGCGGTGAGGTACGCGATGACCATGTCGCCGAGCATCGCCCGGTAGCGGTCCCGCTGGTCGGAGGCGACCAGATCGCGGCCGAACAGGGCCCCGAACGTGTGCCGGTTGGAGACCCGGAAGAAGCAGAACGAACTGATCATCGCGTGGAGTTCCACGGCGTCGACGTCGGCCGTGAACACGCCGCGTTCCCGGCCGGCGGCCAGGATGCGGCCGACGACCTCCAGGGCAGGCGAGCCGATGCCGGCCAGCTTCCGCGACACCGCGATGTGTTCGGCCTCGTGGAAGTTCTCGATGCTCACCAGGCGGATGAACTCGGGGTGCGCCTCGTGGTGGTCGAAGGTCAGCTCCACGAGCCTGCGGATCGCGGCCACCGGGTCCGTGTGCTCGACGTCCAGGCCCTGCTCGGCCTGCCGCAGGGCCGTGTACGCCCGCTCCAGGACCGCCGTGAACAACTGCTCCTTGCCGCCGAAGTAGTAGTAGATCATCCGTTTGGTCGTGCGGGTGCGGGCGGCGATCTCGTCGACGCGGGCGCCGGCGAAGCCGGCGCGGGAGAACTCCCGGGTCGCCGCGTCGAGGATCTCGGCGCTGGTGCGGGCGGCGTCGCGGCCGCGCCCGCCGGGTCGGGCCGGGTCCTCGGCGCTGCTCATCGGCTTCCTTCGGACGGGAGGGTCGGTGCCCGCGATTGTAGGAGCAGTCCGCCCCGGAGCGGGATGTGCCGCCGAGGGTTCCTCGCCCGGCGTCCAGCGAAGAGGGGCCGGACCCGGGGCGGGCCGCCCGTACGGTGACTGCACCGCTGCACCGCTGCACCGCCAAGCCTCCGTGCCCGGTGGCCCGGGGTGCCGCGAGCCCGGCATCCGTGCGCCGCGGGGCACGTCGCCGCGGGTTCCCAGCCCGCGCACGCAACCGGCCCGCCCGGCCGCGGGGCGCGCGGCCGGGCGGGCCGGGGCAGATCCCGGGCCCCGGGCGCCGGAGTGCCCGGGACGGGACGGGCCGGTGCTACTGCGCGGACTCGACGGCGTGGCCGCCGAACTGGTTGCGCAGCGCCGCGATCATTTTCATCTGCGGGGAGTCGTCCTGGCGGGAGGAGAAGCGCGCGAAGAGGGACGCGGTGATGGCGGGCAGCGGCACGGCGTTGTCGATGGCCGCCTCGACGGTCCAGCGTCCCTCGCCGGAGTCGTCGGCGTGGCCGCGCAGTCTGTCGAGGTGCTCGTCGCCGTCCAGGGCGGCGACCGCGAGGTCGAGCAGCCAGGAGCGGATGACCGTGCCGCCCCGCCAGGAGCGGAACACCTCGCGCACGTCGGTCACCGAGTCGACCTTCTCCAGCAGCTCCCAGCCCTCGGCGTACGCCTGCATCATGGCGTACTCGATGCCGTTGTGGACCATCTTGGAGAAGTGGCCCGCGCCCACGCTGCCGGCGTGCACGAAGCCGAAGTCGCCGTCGGGCTTGAGCGCGTCGAAGACGGGCTGCACCCGGGCGACGGTCTCGGCGTCGCCGCCCACCATCAGCGCGTAGCCGTTCTCCAGCCCCCACACCCCGCCGGAGACCCCGGCGTCGACGAAGCCGATGTTCCTGGCGGCCAGCTCGCCGGCGTGCTTCTCGTCGTCGGTCCAGCGGGAGTTGCCGCCGTCCACGACCGTGTCGCCCGGCTCCAGCAGATCGCCGAGTTCGTCGACGACGGCCTGGGTGGGGGCTCCGGCCGGCACCATCACCCAGACCACGCGCGGGCCGTGGAGAGCGTCCACGAGTTCGGCGAGGCTGCCGACGTCCGAGAGGTCGGGGTTGCGGTCGTAGCCGACGACGGTGTGGCCGGCGCGGCGTATCCGCTCGCGCATGTTGCCGCCCATCTTGCCGAGGCCGACGAGTCCGATCTGCATGTCAGTTCACTTCTTCCCGAGAGAGCGGTAGGTGGCCACGAGGGTGCTGGTGGAGGGGTCCAGACCGGGCACCTCGGTGCCGTGGGTGAGGGCGGGTTCGATGCGCTGGGCGAGGACCTTGCCGAGTTCGACGCCCCACTGGTCGAAGGAGTCGATGTTCCACA
>NZ_JBICWL010000023.1:0-97082 GCF_043199735.1 Streptomyces sp. NPDC048566 | reverse complement strand
GCACGACCGGGTCAGGACTCCCAGCCCCAGCCGCTCCAGACGGGATATCAGCACACCGGCTCAACCGGCCGACAGCCTCAAAAGCAACGGCATTGTCATCCGTTCGACAGGGGGCAACAGTCATGCCGGGCCCGGAGGCCAGCGGCCCTCTTGCAGGACCGCGAAGAAGATAACGGGGCACGCCAAGGGCGGACGTCCGAGGGGGGCCGCCGGGGTGTTCCGCGATCCGGAGCACCGCTCGCCCCGCGTCCGCCTGTCCTCGTCGGCCTGTCCGCGTCGGCTCCGCCGTCGCGGGTGCCGGGGCCGGCAGCGGTGACGGCGGCTCCGCCTCCGCCGAACCCCGGGTCCCGGGACGGCGGCCCGAGGGTTTGGCGGCACGCGCCGCCCGCCAGAGATCCAGGGACGGGGAACGTCGTCCGACAGGAGGCAGACGCGTGATCGTGGTGTCCGAAGAGGTGCGGGAGGCGCTCGACGCGCGCCGGCCGGTGGTGGCCCTGGAGTCGACGATCATCGCGCACGGGCTGCCCCGTCCGCGCAATCTCCAGGTCGCGCTCGAACTGGAGGAGGCCGTACGGGAGGAGGGGGCCGTCCCGGCCACGATCGCCGTGCTCGACGGCCGGCCGCACGTCGGTCTGGGCAAGGAGCAGGTGGAGCGCGTCGCCGGCGAGGACGGCATCCGGAAACTGGGACACCGCGACCTGCCGCTCGCCGTGGCCCGCGGGGCGAGCGGCGCGACCACCGTCTCCGCGACGGCCCTGCTGGCGGAGCACGCGGGAGTGCGGGTGTTCGCGACGGGAGGGCTGGGCGGTGTGCACCGCGAGTGGACCACCACGCAGGACGAGTCCGCCGATCTGGGCCTGCTGGCCCGCACCCGCATCACCGTGGTGTGCGCGGGCGTCAAGTCGATCCTGGACGTGCCGGCGACCCTCCAGCGGCTGGAGACGCTGGGCGTGGCGGTGGCCGGATACGGCACCGACCGATTCCCCGGCTTCTACCTGTCCGACTCGGGCCACCCCGTCGAATGGACGCTCCGGTCCCCGGGAGAGGTGGCGGACGTCATGCGCGCCCAGGACGCGCTGGGCGGCCCGGCTTCGTCCCTGATCGTGGCGAATCCCGTGCCGCGCGAGGACCAGCTCGATCCCGACCTGCACGCCCGGGTGCTCGCCGACGCGCTGCGCGCCTGTGCGCAGGAGGGCATCACCGGGCAGGCGGTCACCCCGTTCCTGCTCGGCCATCTCGTCCGGCACACCGACGGCGCCTCGCTCGGCGCGAACCTGGCGGCCGTCCGGGGCAACGTGCGCCTCGCGGGGCGGATCGCGGCGGCCTGGGCCGGGAGGTGAACGGCTCGGCCCGTACGTCCCCGGGGGCCGGTCCGGCCGGGAGCGACGGCGCGGGCGAACCGGGGAGGGAACGTTCCGCCGCGAGGGCGCTGCTGGTGGTGGGCGACGTGGTGACCGACATCGTCGCGCGTCACCGCGGGCCTCTCGCCTCCGGTACGGACACCGTCGCGGCGATCCGCACCGTTCCGGGCGGCGCCGGCGCCAACGTCGCGTGCTGGGCGGTGTCCGCGGGCTGCGCTGACGTACGCCTGCTGGGGCGGGTGGGAGCGGACGCGGTGGACTGGCACGAGCGCGAGCTGCGGGCGAGCGGCGTCCGGCCGCTGCTGGTCACCGATCCGCAGGCGCCGACCGGGACGGTCGTCTGCCTGGTGGACACCGGCGCGTCGGCGGAGCGCACGTTCCTCACGGACAGCGGAGCGGCGCTGCGGCTGGCCCCGGAGGACTGGTCGCCGGGGCTGCTGGACGGGGTCGGCCGGCTGCACCTGTCCGGGTATCTGTTCTTCTCCGAGCCGGGCAGGGCGCTGGTGTCCACGGTGCTGGACTCGGCCCGCTCGTGCGGCGTGCCGGTGAGCGTCGACCCCGCCTCGGCCGGCTTCCTCGGCACGCTCGGCGCGGACCGATTCCTCGGGCTGGCCGAGGGGGCGGAGGTGCTGCTGCCCAGCCGCGACGAGGCGTGTCTGCTGACGGGGCTGCCCGATCCGGCGGACGCGGCGGTCAAGCTGAGCCGGCACTTCCCGCTGGTGGTCGTCAAACAGGGGGGCGCCGGTGCCCTGGTGGCGCGGTCCGGCGCCGTCCGCGCCCGTGTGCCGGCGCGGACGGCCGCTCCCCGGGACACGACGGGCGCGGGTGACGCGTTCACCGGCGCGTTCCTGGCGGCCCTGCTCGCGGGCAGTGCACCGGAGCGGGCCGCCGCCGCGGGGTGCGCGGCCGGCGCGCAGGCGGTGGAGCGGGTCGGGGGGAGGCCCCCGGCGCGGCGCTGACGGCGGGGCGGTACCGCCCGGACGGCCACGAGCGTGCCCGCTGCACGGCGGGAGCCCTGGGGCGGATCGCGGCCGGAGGGAGGCGACCGGCAGTGGAGCACGCGGCGGGGCGAGGCGGAGTGATCCGGTATCCGCCCTGTCCGTCGGCCCCTCCCCCGGGCTTGTCCCCCGGCCCGGCTCCCGCGCTGCCGCTCACCGGGAGCGCCCCGTACGCGGGTGCGCCGGGAGCGCCCGCGCCTGGTTAGCCCTTGCGGCCCCAGGCGGAGATCATCGGTGCCGTCGCCAGGTCCATCGAGCCGGCGGCGACGTTCGCGAGGTGCCGGTCGATCTCCTCGTCGGTCGCCAGCCCCGCCGTGACCAGCTGCCCCCGGATCTGACGGACCGTCGCCGCCTCCAGGGCACCGCACGCGGGAGAGGTGACGGGGAAGTACGCGTCGGCCTCCACTCCGCGCAGTCCGGCCTCGCGGAGCAGGCGCGGCAGTCTGCGGCCGTAGGCGAGGTCGGCGCCGCGGTCGGCGAGGAGCGTGCGGAAGCCCTGCCGCAACCGGTTGGCGAGCTGCTGCTCGGGACCGTGCTCGTCGGGGCAGAGCAGCGGCTGGAGCGCGGGGTCGGCGTCCTCGACGAGGAGCCGGCCCCCGGGCCGCAGAGCCTTGACCATCGAGCGCAGCGCCCGCTCCCGGTCCGGCACGTGGACGAGCACGAGCCGGGCGTGCACGAGGTCGAAGCCCTCGCCCGGCGGCTCCTCGGCGCCCACGTCGTGGACGCGGACCTGGACCGGCGGGCGGGCCGCCGAGGCGGCCCACGACGTGTCGATGTCGGTGGCGAGGACCCGGCCCGTGGGGCCGACCTTCTTGGCCAGCCAGGACACCACCGACGTACCGCCCGCCCCCACTTCCCAGCAGCGCCAGCCGGAGCCGACGCCGAGACGCTCCAGGTGCCGGAAGGTCGTGGGGTCGAAGAGGGTGGCGAAGGCCTGGAAGCGCTGTCCCGCCTCGTCCTGCCGGTTGTCGAGGAGATATCCGTCGGTTCGCGTCATGGGGGGATCTTCCCAGCCGACCGGCTTGTCAGGGCGTCCATCCGGCCCGGACGGGGGTCCGCCACCCCGCACGGCGGAACGGAATGTTCCGTTCCCACAGCCTTTTTCGCGACCGGAGCAGGACTGGCAGACTGGCGCGCCAGGCGCGGAGCGCGGCCCGAGGAGATCCACCCGGGGAGATCCAGATGTCCATGGCAGGGAATCTGCGGAAGGCGACGGCACGCGGCGCGGTCGGCGGCCTCCGCAAGGTGGCACGGCTGACGCGGCGACGGCCCCGTGTCGACCTCAGTCACCACGCCCGGTCGCCGCTGGGCTCGGCCGTGGTGAACTGCGTGGCCTACGAGGGCGGTGTGCGGATTCCCGAGGGCAGCGACCTGGTCGACACCGTGCACCGGATCCGCGTGCGGGACGAGGGATTCGTCTGGCTCGGACTCCACGAGCCGACGGACCGGGAGTTCGCGGGCATCGCGGAACTCTTCGATCTGCATCCGCTGGCCGTCGAGGACGCGGTGGAGGCCCACCAGCGCCCCAAGATGGAGCGGTACGGCGACACCCTGTTCGCCGTGTTCAAGACGGTCTGCTACGCGGAGCACGCGGAACTGACGGCCACGAACGAGGTGGTGAGCACCGGCGAGATCATGGTGTTCGTCGGCCCGGACTTCGTCATCACCGTGCGGCACGGACCGCACGGCTCGCTCGGCCCGCTCCGCGAGGAACTGGAGTCGGACCCGGAGCAGTTGTCCAAGGGGCCGGCCGCGGTCCTGCACGCGATCGCGGACCACGTCGTCGACGACTACGGAACCGTCACGGACTCGGTCCAGGCCGACATCGACCGGGTCGAGGCCGACGTGTTCGCGGAGGACGGCGCCCGCACGGACGCCGGGCGCATCTACCAGCTCAAGCGGGAACTCCTCGAACTGAAGCGGGCCGCGGTGCCGCTCGCCCGGCCCCTCCAGGAGCTGGCGTCCCGTCCGATCCGGGTGGTCGATCCCGAGATACAGGCGTACTTCCGCGACGTCTGCGACCATCTGCTGCGGGCCACCGAGCAGATAGCCGCCTTCGACGAGCTGCTCAACTCGATCCTCCAGGCGCATGTCGCGCAGGTGACGGTCGCCCAGAACGAGGACATGCGGAAGATCACCGCGTGGGCGGCGGTCATCGCCGTCCCGACGATGGTGTGCGGGGTGTACGGGATGAACTTCGACCACATGCCCGAGCTGCACTGGCGTTTCGGCTACCCCATCGTCCTCGCCGTCATATCGGTCGCCTGCCTCGTCCTCCACCGCGGCTTCCGGCGCAACGGCTGGCTCTGACGCGGCACTTCCCCGGCGCGTCCGGCCGGGCAGTCGCACGGCCGGACGGACGGTCGCGGGCGGGGCCGCGCACGAGAGCCCCGCGGACGGAGGGCGCGTCACAGGGCCGGCACGGCGCCCGGCGAGGGAGACGCGCACGGCCCCGACGGCGGCGGACGGAGGGAGGCCGGCGGCGCGCCTCAGCTCGTGGCGCTCCGGGCGTAGACGCTCTCCACCCAGTCGGCGAGTTGGTCCTCGCCGAGGTGCTGGGCGAGGTCGGCCTCGCTGATCATGCCCACCAGCCGCTTGTCCTCGATGACGGGCAGCCGGCGGATCTGATGGCCCTTCATCTCCTGGAGGACCTCGCCGACGTCGGCGTCCGACTCGATCCAGCGGGGTGTCCCGTGGGCCATGTCCCCCGCGGTCACCCGCGCGGGATCGTGGCCCATCGCGACACAGCCGACGACGATGTCGCGGTCGGTGAGGATGCCGCAGAGGCGTTCGTTCTCGTCGCTGATGGGCAGCGCTCCCACGTTCAGCTCGCGCATGAGCTGGGCGGCGCGGTCCAGGGTCTCGTGAGCGGGGATCCACTGGGCGCCCCGGTGCATGATGTCTCCGGCGGTGGTCATGACGTACCTCCCGGTGCCGGACGGCCGGCGCGGCGCCGGGCGCGCCGCTGGTCCCGGCGCCCCAATTCTCGCCGCGCCGCGGAGGGCGTGCACCCGGAGGCGCACTCAAGCGGGTCACGGCGGCGCGGGCCGCGGCGACGCGGTGAGATGGTCCGGGACCGTACCGCCGGGGTGGCTAACGGACCGCCCGGGGGGGGGGGACGGCGCAAGGCCGCGCCTCAGTCCCGCGGAGGCGGTACGGCGCACCGCGGGCGAGCGAGACCGCGGGGCGAGGGGGAGAGCGGCGCGGTGGGATGCCGTGGGTGGTGGACGGGTCAGCCGGTCCACGCCGGGTGGCGGGGGTCGTCGGCTCGTACCAGGACGTCCGCCGTGGCGGCGGGGTCGGTCTCGTCCTCGTAGCGGGCGAAGGCGGGGAGCGTCCAGTGCTCCGCCTCGGGCGTGCGGCGACGCAGCGCGCCCGGGGAGAGCAGGACGTGCACGCTGAGGTCGAAGGGGAACCAGTGGCGCAGGAGGAGGGGGCCGTGCAGCAACAGGATTCCGCCGCGCGGGAGTCGGGTGTAGGCACTGCGCGTGGCGCGGTCCGTGACCGGGTCCCAGAGATCGGGCAGGACCCGGCCGTCGCCGCCGGGTTCGAGAGGACCGAACACCTCACGCCACAAGGCGCCGGTGTCGAACCATCCGTCGTAGTAGGTGTCGACGTCCCGGTGCCCGTACTCGAAGCGGAGCGAGCCCGGCCGCAGGAAGCCCCCGGACCCGACGACGAGGGACGGCCGGCCGCGCACGCGCAGCGCCTCGCCGACCCGTTCGGCGAGGTCGCCGGGGCGGGCCGCGGGCGCACCGTCGAGCGCGACGCGCCGCCAGGGGCTCCCGTCGTCCGGCTCCAGGTCGAGCAGCCGGTCGGCGAGGAGGCCGCCGAGCCGTTCCCAGGTGATCGCTTCGAGTCGCACAGGGCCCATGATGCATCGGTCACCCGGTGGCGCGGGGGCACCGGTGGTGCTCTCCGGGTGGCCGGCGGTCCGGGGCGGGGAAGGAACCGCGCATGGCACGGTTCACCGCCCCTCCCCCGCAGCCGGCCGGCGCTGCGCCGCTCGTCCTCCAGCCGATCAGGAGGCGGCACTGCGCCGAGTGCCGCGGCGGACCGCTCGCCCTGCTGGTGCTGGAAGGGGGCGCGCCGCGCTGTCTGGACTGCGCGGACCTCGGTCACCTGGTCTTCCTGCCGCGGGGCGACACCGCTCTCACCCGCCGGGCGCGGGAGGGCAGTGGGCTGTCGGCCGTGGTCGTGCGGTTCAGCCGGCGGCGGGGCCGCTACGAACGCCGTGGCCTGCTGGTGGAGGAGGCCGCGCTGGTCCGTGCCGAGGAACAGTGCCTCGCCGATGCCGAGGCCAGGCGGCGGCGCCGGGCTCGGGACGCGCGACGCCGGGAGGCGGAGGACCTGCGGTTCACCGCGGCGTTCGCCGACGAGATCGGCCGGTTGTTCCCGCGCTGCCCGGCCGACCGGGCCCGGGCGATCGCGGAGCACGCCTCGGTGCGCGGGAGCGGGCGGGTGGGGCGCAGCGCGGCGGGGCGGGCGCTGTCCGAGGCCGCCGTGACGGCGGCGGTGCGGGCATCGGTACGGCACACCGAGACGCCGTACGACGCCCTGCTGATGAGCGGGACGCCCCGGCACGAGGCGCGTCGGCGGATCGCGCCGGCCGTGGACACGCGCCTTTCGGAGTGGAGCGAGGGGCGGACGGAGGGGAGGTGAGCAGGGCGGGGACGCGCAGGGAGCCGCCCGGACGGGCGGGGAGGGAGCGAGGAGGGGGCGGGAGGGCAGAGTGGGGGGGGGAGGGAGCGAGGCCAAGGGAGGGGGAGCAGGCTCGGGCGGATGCCGGCACCGCCGGTACGGCTCGCCGACGGGACCCGACCGGACCGGCGGACATCGGAGCCCGTCACCCGTGATCGGGCCTGCCCGCCGGTGGGATCGGGCCGGGCCGGCGTGGGGCGGCGGGGGGATCGGGCCGGGCCGGGTGGGGCGGCGGGGTGTGCGCGGGAGACGTATCGTGGCGGGAAAGGAGCACCGCCCGGGTCCGCGGTCGACAACGTCCGGCCGGCCGCGCGGTCGCGCACCACTCCGCGTACGTGAGGCGGACGGCCATGGCCGATCCCAAGGGGTTCATGTCCACACCGCGCGAGGAGTATCCGCGCCGGCCCGTCGACGAACGCGTGCGGGACTGGAACGAGGTGTACGTCCCCGGGGCGCTGCTGCCGATCATCGCCCGGCAGGCCGACCGGTGCATGGACTGCGGGATCCCGTTCTGCCACGACGCCTGCCCCCTCGGCAACCTGATCCCGGAGTGGAACGACCTCGTCTCCCGCGACGACTGGCGGGCGGCGAGCGACCGTCTGCACGCCACCAACAACTTCCCCGAGTTCACCGGGCGGTTGTGCCCCGCGCCGTGCGAGTCCGGCTGTGTGCTCGCGATCAACCAGCCCGCGGTGACCATCAAGAACGTCGAGGTCGCCATCGCCGACCGCGCCTGGCAGGACGGGCTCACCTCGCCGCGGCCCCCGGACCGGCTCTCGGGGCGGACCGTCGCGATCGTCGGGTCGGGGCCCACCGGGCTCGCGGCGGCGCAGCAGCTGACGCGGGCCGGCCACACGGTCGCCGTGTACGAGCGCTCGGACCGGATCGGCGGGCTGCTGCGGTACGGGATTCCCGCGTTCAAGATGGAGAAGCGGCACCTGGACCGGAGGCTGGAGCAGATGCGGGCGGAGGGCACCAGGTTCCGCACGTCCACGGTGATCGGCGCCGACCTCGGCGCCCGGGATCTCACGGCCCGGTACGACGCGGTGATCCTCGCGACGGGCGCGAGTGCCTGGCGTGATCTGGACGTTCCGGGGCGGGAGTTGTCCGGCATCCACCAGGCGATGGAGTACCTGCCGCCGGCCGACCGGGTGTGCGAGGGGGATCTGGAGGTCTCCCCGCTGTCGGCGGCGGGCCGCCATGTGGTCATCGTCGGGGGCGGTGACACCGGGGCGGACTGCCTGGGGACCGCGGTGCGCGAGGGCGCGGCGTCCGTCACCCAACTCGACATCTACGCCCGGCCGGAGGACGCGCGCGACGAGGACGCCGAGCCGTGGCCGACGTATCCGAAGATCTACCGGCTCTCCGCCGCTCACGAGGAGGCCGGCGCGCTCGGGACCGCTCCGGCGGCGCACGCGGACGCGCGGCTGTTCGCCGCCTCGACGCTTCGCTTCACCGGGGACGCGCGGGGCCGGGTGCGGTCGCTGCACCTCGTCGAGGTCGACGCGGGGCGGCGACCGGTGCCGGGGTCCGACCGGACGCTGCCCGCAGACATGGTGCTGCTCGCCCTCGGATTCTCCGGGCCGGACCGGCGCGACGGCCTGATCGACCAGTTGGGGCTGGCGCTGCAACCGCGCGGCACGATCGCCCGGGGCCCGGACTTCTCGACGAACGTGCCCGGTGTGTACGCCGCGGGCGACGCGGCACGCGGTCAGTCGCTCGTCGTGTGGGCGATCGCCGAGGGCCGGGCGGTCGCGGCGGCCGTGGACCGGGCGCTCGTCGGTGCCGAGGGGCTGCGCCTGCCGGCCCCGATCGGGCCGTACGACCGTCCGATGACCGCGTGAGGGGCGGCGAGGCTTCGCCCGGCGGGCGGCGCGGGCCGGCCGTGCCGGTGGGGGGCGGTCAGCGGCGTTCGTCGGTGCCGGCCACCTTGGCCGTCGCCAGGGCGAGACGGTTCCAGGTGTTGATGGCGAGGACGAGGGCGAGGACGTGGCCCAGTTCGGTGGCGTCGAATTGGGCGGCGGCCTCGGCGTAGACGTCGTCGGGCACGCCCGCGTCGGTGAGGCGCGTCACCGCGTCCGTCAGGGCCAGCGCGGCCTGTTCCCTGGGCGTGAAGAAGTGCCGGGCCTCGTGCCACACCGCGACCAGGTGGAGCCGGTCCTCGCTCTCCCCCGCGGTGCGGGCGTCGTTGGTGTGCAGGTGCAGGCAGTAGGCGCAGCGGTTGAGGTGCGAGGCGCGGATCAGGATCAGTTCGACGAGGGCGGGGTCGAGGCCCTCCCGGGCTGCCGCGTCGAAGCCGACCAGGGCCCGGAACGCCTTCGGGGCGGTCTTCGCGAAGTCGATCCGTCCGGTGCCGGCAGGGACCGCCGCGCCGGCGCCGAGTGCGCCGGTTCCGGTGGCGTGCGCCGTCGTGACGGTCCGGTTCACGGCGGCGCGGGTGCTGGCGGCGGTGTGCGTGTTCGTCGTCATGACTGTGAATCTACGGGCGGAAAAGACCGGCGGTAAGGTTCATTTCCGTGGCGGAATCATGGGTCAATTCGGCGGAACGGATCGGCTCCGACCTGCACGTGGAGCTGACCGGTCCGGGCGGGCGCAGGGCCGCGCTGATCCGGGCTCTGCGCGAGGCCGTACGCGGCGGGCGGCTGGCGCCGGGCACCCGGCTGCCGCCGTACCGTTCGCTGGCCGCGGACCTCGGGATCGCCCGGAACACGGTGGCCGACGCGTACGCCGAGCTGGTCGCGGAGGGCTGGCTGACCGCGCGCCAGGGCTCGGGCACCCGGGTGGCGGCGGGCGTCGCTCCCCCGCCAGGCGCGCGCCCTCGGGGCGACGCCGCGCGCGGGCCGGAGGAGAACGCGCCGCGCGCGCCCGGTATCCGGCACGACCTGCGGCAGGGCACGCCGGACGCGTCGTCGTTCCCGCGGGCCGCCTGGCTGGCGTCCTACCGCCGGGCGCTCCAGCGGGCGCCCCACGCGGCCTTCGGTCCCGGCGATCCCGCCGGCCGGCCCGAGCTGCGCGAGGCCCTCGCCGAGTACCTGGCGCGGGCCCGCGGGGTACGCGCGGACCCCGGGCGCATCGTGGTCTGCTCGGGGTTCGCCCACGCGCTGCGGCTGCTCTTCCCGCGGGTGCTGCGCGGCCCGCTGGCCGTCGAGGCGTACGGCCTCGGCTTCCACCGCGACCTGCTGGCCGCCGCCTCCGTACGGACCGTGCCGCTGCCGCTGGACGAGGACGGCGCCCGGGTGGAGGCGCTGGGGCGGGAGCGGGCCGTACTGCTGACGCCCGCGCACCAGTTCCCGACGGGAGGTCCGCTGCATCCCGAGCGGCGCGCGGCGGTGATCGACTGGGCGCGTGGGCGGGACGGGCTGGTCCTGGAGGACGACTACGACGGGGAGTTCCGCTACGACCGCAAACCGGTGGGCGCGCTCCAGGGGCTGGACCCGGAGCGGGTCGTCCACGTCGGGTCGGTCAGCAAGAGTCTGTCGCCGGCGCTGCGTCTCGGCTGGATGGTGCTGCCGGCGCGGTGCGTGAGCGCCGTGCTGGAGGTGAAGGGCGAGCGGGAGGCGTGGGCGAGCGTGCCGGACCAGTTGGCGCTCGCGGACTTCATCGCCTCGGGTTCCTACGACCGGCACGTGCGGCGGATGCGGCAGCGGTACCGGGGGCGCCGGGACCGGCTCGTGGCCGCGCTCGCGCAGCGGGCTCCGCATGTCGGGGTGACGGGGGTCGCGGCCGGGCTGCACGCGGTGCTGCGGCTGCCGCCCGGAACGGAAGGTGCGGTGGTGGAGGCGGCGGCCCGCCGGGGGATCGGTCTCGACGGGCTCGCCCGCTTCCGGCATCCGCAGGCGGCGACGTCCGCGCCGGACGGCCTGGTGGTGGGGTACGCGACACCCGCGGAACACGCCTACGGGTCCGCGCTGGAGGCGTTGTGCGCCGTGCTGCCGCCGGAGTGAGCGCGCCACGCGGGGCGGGCGCGCGACTCCTCGTACGGAGGGTCCGGCCGGCGGCGGGCGCCTGATCACTCCGGGTCCGCGTGGGGGGACGGATCGTTCGGGCATCGCGTTCGGGTCGGTCCGACTCCGGGGCGGGCTCCGGGCACGAGCCGGGCCGTGCGCTTCAGGACAGGAGGAAGTCCGCCTCCCCGGCCTTGGCACCCTGTATGAACGCGGTCATCTCACCCGGTGTGTAGATGAGCGCGGGGCCGTCGGGGTCGGCCGACTGGCGCACCGCGATCCGGCCGTCGGCGAGTTTCATCGCCTCCAGGCAGTTCCCGCCGTTGCCTCCGCTCCAGGGCTTGTGCCAGCCCTCGCTGCCCAGTTCGCGGGCGGGCATTCCGTTGTAGATGCGCAACTGGCCTGTCCGCGGATGCCTGCGTTCCGGCTTGATGCGTTCCATTCACAGCTCCTTGCGGAGGTCCCGGAGGATCTCCTTCGTGCGATGTGCCGTGGCGGCCTGCGCCGCCATGCGGTCCATGACCTCCAGGTGGGTCGCCACCTCGGAACGCGCGTCCAGGTAGACGGCGCCGGTCAGGTACTCGCTGTAGACCATGTCCGGGAGTTCCGGCATGGCGAATCGGAACAGCACGAACGGCCCGTAGGTGCCGGGGTGCGGGCCCGAGGAGAACGGCATCACCTGGAGCGTCACGCCGGGCAGCTCCGTGACCTCCAGGAGCCGGTCGATCTGCGCGCGCATCACCTCGGGGCCGCCGACGGGACGGCGCAGGGCCGTCTCGTCCATGACGGCCCAGATGCGGGGCGCATCCTGCCGGGTGAGGAGCTGCTGGCGCTGCATGCGCAGGGCGACGTGGCGCTCGATGTCCTCGGGGCGGGTCTGCCCGATGGCCCCCGCCTTCATGACGCCGCGGGCGTAGTCCTCGGTCTGCATCAGGCCGGGCACGAAGTGGGGTTCGTAGGAGCGCAGGAGGGCCGCGGCGCCCTCCAGGCTGACGTGCATGGAGAACCAGTCCGGCAGGATGTCGTGGAACCGCTGCCACCAGCCGGGTTTGTTGGCCTCCTCGGCCAGCTGGACGAAGGCCTCGGCCTCCTCGTCGCCGACGCCGTACGACTTCAGCAGCAGCTGGAGGTACGGGATCTTGAGGGAGACCTCCGCCATTTCCATCCGGCGGACCGTGGCGGGGGCCACGCGCAGGATGCGCGCCGCCTCCTCGCGCTTGAGACCCGCGCGTTCCCGCAGGTCCAGCAGTCGCCGGCCGAGGACGACCTGGCCCACCGTCGGCGCGGACCGCGGTTCGCTCACGTCCCACCTCCACTGAATCCGGACAGCCCGGGCGGCGCCGTTCGGGTTCTTCCTCGTCTTCCTCGACGATCCCAACTGGCGCCGCTCGGGATGCTGTTGCGAGCAGTGTGCCACGCGCCCCGACGGCGTCACACAGCACTCTGCATTTTTCAGAGTGACACTTGCCAAGTGTTCACGCCGAGGAGATAGTGGCAAGCGTGATTCCGTCCGCGCCGTTAGGAACAGACGCCGCCGAAGACCGGTCCGGTCTCCGTGCCGCCCGAGGGCATCGTCCCGGCGCGGCCGCCGATCGGCGGTTCCGCTTCGAGCTGGCCGCCCACCCCGGCTCCGTGGCCCGGGCGAGACGCCTGACCAGGGCGCGGCTGTCCGGCTGGTCGGTGTGTGAGGACACGTGCGACACGGCGGCCCTCGTGGTCTCCGAACTGGTCACCAACGCGATCGTGCACGCCGCGGGGCGACGCGTCGTCTGCGAGCTGCGCGACGGCGACGATCTGGTGCGGATAGCCGTGGGTGACGAGGGGTGCGCGCCGGGTGAGCCGCGCCCCTCGCCGGAACGGCCCGACGAGGAGCACGGGAGGGGATTGCTTCTCGTCGCGGCGGTGTCCAGGGCCTGGGGGGCCCTGGACACCGGGCCCGGCCTGCTGGTGTGGGCGGAGCTCGCGCGCTCGGCAGGCCGGGCCCACATCACCGGCGGCGCCGGTGCGCAGTCCGCGGACGTCGCCCCGCTCGGCCCGGACGACCTCGACCGGCTCGAAGCGGCCCTCGGGGCTGCGGCGGAACCGGCTGCGCACGGGGTGCCGCACACCGCGGGGCCGGAGCAGTTCCGGCCGGAGCTCGGGCGGCCCGAGCCCGTCCGCCCGGGGCACGACGGGCCGGAGCACCAGCGCGCGGAACACCTGCGGTCGGGCCGCGCGCGAGCGGAGCGCGGCCACTCCGAGCACGGGCGACCGCCGGCCGGCCAGGTTGGCGCCCAGCCCGGTCGGCCGCAGCCCGAGCACGTCGCGCAGCCGGACCACGTCACGCGACCGCACCGTGCCCAGCCGGATCGCCCCGGCGCCGATCGCCCGTGGCCGCACGGCGGTCCGGGCGGCACGGACACCGGCCCGCGCGGGGATCTGGGCTGGAGCGCGAAGAAGCCGCCGAACGACGGTCGGGGGACCGGGGCGGAGGGGGCGGGGGAAGCGGAGGGGTCCTGGAGGACGGGAACCGCGGGGGTTCGCCGGGACTCCTCCGCTCGCGGCGGGGACGGACATCGGGAACGGGACGGGGAGCGGAGGAGTCGGTGAGGCGTACGTCGGCGGCGGGACGCGCGACGCGGGCGATGAGCCTGGACACGCTGGTCCGGGTGCAGCGCGGGCAGCACCTGCCCGGGCCGCCGAGACGCCTTGCCGTCCCGGAGGGCATGACGGTGCCGCTCGGCTGTGACGCGGTGTCGGTGCCCGCCCGGCTCGGACCTCTGCTGCTCCCCCGGCTGCCCCGCGTGGGCTGCGTCTACGCGGACCGCGCGCACTGGTGGTGGATCGTGCCCTCCGACTCGGACGTCGCGCTGGAATGGCCGGCGCCCGCCCACTACGCCACGGGGGCCGTCGTGCCGGACACGCCCCGCGTTCCCGGGCTCATCCACAAACCGGACGGCACGGTTCCGTACACGCCCCCGATCCCGCTCTACCTGGCCGTGTGCCGGGTGACGGGCACGACGCCCGTCTGGTCACGTCCGATCAGCGCCTGACCGCTCCCGGCCCGGGCTGCTCGCGAGGGCGCCGAGCCGGTTCCCTCGGGCGTGTAGCGATAGCCGCTTCGTTCGCCCGGAGGCGGGCGCGCGGCGCCGGGTACGCGCTCTCGGCGTGCCGGGCGGAAGCCCTCGTAGCGGACGCACTCGGCCTTTCGCCCGGTGCGGCGAGCGTGCGTGCAGGGCGTCGCACGGCAGAAGGGGCGTTCGCAACACGCCCTCGCGGCCGAGAGCCACCACGGCGTCTACTCGGCGCGGTCGCTCCCCCCGACGACGACGAGGAACGTGTCCGAGGTGAGGTCCATGACGACCTCGACCGTCTGGCCCTCCCGGCGGCGCGCCTGCGCGAACTCCTCCGCGGGCCACGACCCGCGCGGTCCGCCGGCCGGAAAGCGCTCCAGCACCATTCGCCCGTTCACCCTGTACCTCCCTGTCGCGCTGCCTTTCAGGAGTTAAACGCCTGCCGGAGGCAGAACGACTCGGGAGGTGACCGTACTGAGACGAAGCCGACACCGCGTCACACAGCCCGTTACGGGCCGATCCGGCACACCGGCAGCGCGAGGCCGCAGGTCGGGCGGGGTGGAGGGGGTCGCTCCGCGGCCGGTGGCCCGGAGGTCTCAGTCGTCGTACTCGTCGTGGTAGCGGATGCGTTCGCTCCCAGCGGGCGCCCCCAGTGCCGACGCGCGCCCCGTGGGCTCCTCCCAGTCCTCCTGCCGGCCGAGGGCGGTGAGGTCGAGCAGGGAGGTCGTGGAGCCGAGCCCGTCCAGGCCGCGTCCGTAGGTGGAGTACGTGTGGAAGACGCGGTCGCGGTCCCGCAGGAAGCAGCTCACACCGGGGCGCTCCGCGGGTTCGTCCCCGCCGAGGGAGACCTCGAAGTCGTGGTTGAAGTCGCCGCCGAACGAGGAGTACCAGGGCACGGTCCACCCCATCCGCGCCTTGAACGGCAGGATCTTCGTGTACGGCGCCCGCGACACCACGGCGAACTCGGTCCCGCGGGCCCGCAGATGGGCGAGGTGACCGATCTGGTCGAGGAAGGCCGAGCAGCTCCGGCAGCCGGCGTCCCACTCGGGGGCGAACATGAAGTGCTGGACGACGAGCTGGTGCCGGCCCCGGAAGAGGTCGGGCAGGGTCACCTTGCCGTCGCCGCACTCGAAGACGTACTCCTTCTCCACCGCGACCATCGGCAGCCGCCTCCGGGCGGCGTTGAGCGCGTCCCGCGCGCGCGTCGCCGCCTTCTCCCTGACCAGCAGTTCCTCGCGCGCGGCGCGCCACTCCTCACGCGAGACGATCTCCGGAAGCGTCATGTGTCCCTCCAACAAAGCGGTGCCTGCTCCGTGGTGACCGGCGGGACGCGGAGAACTCATCGCCGCACGGAGGACTTCTTCGCCGACGGACCAATTTCCCCGACAGACCAATTTCCCGGATGTGGGCGGGGCGGTGGGGGTGTGGGAGGCCGACGGCGTGCAGGACGCGATGGTCTGCCGCCCTCCGGCCGCTCGGTCCCGGGCGCCCGCGTGCCACCGAGCCGCCGCCGACCGCACTCCGGCAGGTCCGGCGCCCCGTTGGGGGATCTCCTCGCCGTCCACCGTCGACGGACCCGCCTCCCGCCTCCACGCCCGCGCCGTCGAGGGCGCGCGGTGAGGACACGGGCGTCGAACGGACTCCCGTCCCGGGAATCCGGGTGCGGTTCGACGGGTCCGCGGCGCATGATCGGCGGGGTGCGCTCGCCGCGCCCCGGTTCCGTCCCGCACCGCACCCGTCCGGCAGGAGTACCCCCGTGATCCAGCGTGTCACCGTCCCCTCCCTCTTCCCGCCGCCCGGCTACGCGCACGCGTCCGTCGTCGAGGCCGGGACACGGCTGGCCTTCCTCGCCGGGTCGGTGCCGCTCGACGCCGACGGCGAACTGGTCGGAGCGGGCGATCCCGTCCGGCAGGCCGTGCAGGTGCTGGCCAATCTCGACGCACAACTGCGGGCCGTGGGCAGCGACATGGCGCACGTGGTGGCCACCGACGTCTACGTCGTCGGTGCCGAGCCCGCCGTCCTGAGCGCCGTCTGGGACGTCGTCCAGGAGTCCGGGCTCCGCACGGGCCCGCACGCGTCGACACTGCTCGGGGTCGCCTGCCTCGGGTACACCGGGCAGCTGGTCGAGATCACCGCGACCGCGGTCGTACCGGCCGCCGGGTGAACCGTGCTGGTGCGCCGCGACGTTCGCCGGCCGCGGGACCGCCGCCCGGGCGGCCCCGGGCTCCGCGTCCGAACGGCCCGGAGGTCGGGCGGGCCGGAGGTCGGGCGGGCCGGAGGGGCGCGCGCCGGACTACGTCATCGCCGCGCCCGCGGCCAGGAAGCCGCAGATCAGCACGAACAGGAGCGCGAGCAGCGGGAAGACGAACCGGAGGTACTTGTCGTAGCCGACCTTGGCGAGCGCCACGCCGCCGATGGTGACGGCGGTGGTGGGCACCCAGAGGTTCATCCAGCCGCTCGCGGCCTGCCAGGCGGTGACGGCGACGGCGCGGGAGACGCCCGCGAAGTCGGCGAGCGGGGCGAGGATCGGCATGGCGAGGGTCGCGTGCCCCGAGGTGGAGGGGATGAGGAAGGCGAGCGGCAGGTTCACCACGAAGACGATGATCGCGAACAGGCCGGACGAGGTGCCCTGCACGACGCCCTCGATCGAGTGCAGCACGGTGTCCGTGATCTTGGAGTTGTTCATGATGACGGTGACCCCGCGGGCCAGCACGATCACCAGCGCGGGTGAGATGAAGTCCGCGGCCCCCTGGACGATCGTCGCGCTCAGCTTCTGCTCGCCCATCCGCGCCACCACCCCGACGAGCACGGCCGCGCACACGAAGAGGGCGGCCAGCTGCGGGAAGGACCAGCCGAGTTCGAAGCCGTAGGGCCGGGCGTCCGCCTTGCCGGTGAGCGCGCTGGACCAGGGCACGACCGAGAAGATCATGAAGGCGAAGACCAGGGCCGTGGTGACGAGCACCGCCTTGTGCAGGCCGGTCAGCTCCGGCACCTCCCCGGAGGCGTCGCGGGCGTGCTCGCGGTCCCCCGGCAGGAATCCGGTCACCGAGCGCTCCGGCCGCCTCTGCACCCGGCGCGCGTACCGGACGACGTAGGCGACGGTCACCGCCGTCAGCACGACCCACATCACGAAGCGCAGCACGATGCCGTCGCCCAGCGAGATGTCGGCGGCGGAGGAGGCCACGCCCGTGGCGAAGGGGTTCACCGTCGAGCACAGCACCCCGACGCCGGCGCCGAGGATGATCGTGCCGACGGCCACCATCCGGTCGTAGCCCAGCGCCAGCATCAACGGCACGATCAGGCCGTAGAACCCGAGGGTCTCCTCGGCGAACCCCTCGACCGTGCCGAGCACGGAGAAGACCACCATGATGCCCGCGATCAGCAGCGCTCCCCGGGTGCGCAGCCGGTGGGCCAGCCGGCCGATCCCCCGGTCGAGCGCACCGGTGGCGAACACCACGGTGATGAAGGCCCCGATGGCGAGCACGAACAGGAACACGCCCGCGCTTCCGTACAGTTCGCCCGCGAAGTCCGGTCCGACCAGCTCCGTCTTCCCGTCCAGGATGCCGTACAGGCCGTTGACGGGAGAGAGGAAGAGGTCGTCGAGGCGGTCGGCGAGGCTGCGGCCGGAGTCGACGCGGTGGTAGG
Organism: Streptomyces sp. NPDC048566; assembly: GCF_043199735.1. Classification (NCBI taxonomy): domain Bacteria; kingdom Bacillati; phylum Actinomycetota; class Actinomycetes; order Kitasatosporales; family Streptomycetaceae; genus Streptomyces; species Streptomyces sp. NPDC048566. Next base: position 79,380 of record NZ_JBICWL010000023.1, on the reverse strand, counting down.
TGCCCTGGATCGGCCGGCCCGCGGGCGTGCGGTCGTACTGTCCGGCCGGGATCAGGAAGGCCAGCGCCCACACGGCGACGGTGACGATCGCGAGGACGGTGAGCGCGCTCGGGAAGGTGAACCCGCGCCGGCGCGGCGGCTCGGTACCGGTGGGCCGGCTCTCGGTGGGGGCGCTCATCGCAGGCCCCCGTCCCGGGCACCGGAGGCGGTGTCGGCCGCGGTGGGGCCCGGCGGGCGGCGGTGGAGTGCGCCGGACGGCGGCCGGGACGCATCCGCGGTCACGCGCCGGCTCCCGGCTCGACGGGCGGGGACGGCCGGGAATCCTCGTCCCGGGGCGGCCGCACGGCGTCGTGGGAGGGGAGAAGGCACGTCGGCGCGTCCGGGGCCGGCGTGATCTCCGCGAAGACGACGGGGGCGGTGTCGGGCAGGTCGAGCCGCGCGACCCGCTCCACCCCCGCGTCCCGCAGCATTCTCACGAGCAGGGTGTGGGCCTGCGGCACCGGTTCCGGCGGAAAGCCGGGGAACGCGGCGGAGGGGATGGCGGCGAGCCGCTCCGGATCGGCGCGCAGGCCGTCCGTCGGGGCGTCGGCCTTCGCTGCTGTGACCACGGCGGTCCCCTCTGTCGTTCGGCGCACCGACTCAACGGCCAGCCTCGGCGCAGCCCCGGGCCCCCGCATCCGGGGTGGTCCGTGCGACGGAAAAGCCGTGCGGCGGCGGGGACGCCGGGCGTTAGAGTCGGGGCATGGCTTCTCAGGACGCTGACGGGGAGACGGGCGGCACGGGCGCGGGCGACGGGACCCGGTCCGCGGACGACGGCGCCGCGCGCGGCCGGAACACCGCGGGGGCACGTTCCGGCGGCTCATCCGCCGATTCCGCCGCCGCCAGGGCGGCGGCGGTGATCGCCGCCGCCGGTGCGGGGCCCGCCGCCGGGGAGAGCGTGCGCATCGACGCGTGGATCTGGTCCGTCCGGCTCGTCAAGACCCGCTCGGTGGCCGCCACCGCCTGCCGCGGAGGACACGTGCGGGTCAACGGCGAGCGCGTCAAACCCGCCTACGGTGTCCGGGTCGGCGACGAGGTCCGGCTGCGCCACGAGGGGCGGGAGCGGGTCGTCGTGGTGCGGCGCGTGATCCGCAAGCGCGTCGGTCCCCCCGTCGCCGTCGAGTGCTACGTGGACAACAGCCCGCCGCCCCCGCCCCGGGAGGCGGTGGCCCCGGCCGGCGTCAGGGACCGCGGAGCGGGCCGCCCGACCAAGCGGGACCGCCGCGACATGGAACGTCTGCGGGGCATGCAGGCCGGTTCCTCCGGCCCGGTACGGTCCGCGGGCCCCTCGGCCTCCGGTCCGGGCGGACCGTCCGAGGCGTCCCGGCGCGCCTCGGGCCGCCGTTCGCCCGGCTCGTAGCCCCCCCGGGGCCCCTGGGCCTGCGACCGGCCCGTCTCGCCGGCCCCACGGCCCGGCCGGCTCACCGCTGCCGGGCGAACCGGCCCGCGCACTAACCGACTTCACAGCTCACGGCTCACGGCTCACGGCTCACGGCTCACGGCTCACGGCTCACGGCTCACGGCTCACGGCTCACGGCTCACCAGGATGATTCCGGCGGGTCGGGGGACCACTGCCCCGCCCGGCGTCGCCGCGGGCCCCGGCCCCGGTCACTGCCCGGGGCCGCACACCGCCGGAGGGCTTCCCCCGCCGGGGGAAGCCCTCCGATGCCGGTGGTCCGTCGTCACGCGCGCCGTTGCGTCCGTCGCCGGACCAGGCGGACCAGGTCCGCCGCGTGGCCGCGCCTGGCCCAGGCGATGAGGGCGAGCGGCAGCATCAGGACGAGCGGGGTGGCCGCGTACGGGCCGTGGACGACGGCGACGTTGGCGATGAAGGCGCCTGCCATCAGGGCCATGAGGGCCACCGCCGCCACCGCGTCGAGGAGCGGGATCATCAGGGCGATCCCGCCCGCGAGTTCGAGCGCGCCGATGAGGTACATCCCCGTGTGGCCCCAGCCGAGCTTGTCGAACGCCTCGGTCGCCGACGGGTGGGCGATCAGCTTGGGGAGGGCGCTGGCGATCGCGTAGAAGAGTCCGAGCACGACCTGAAGAGCGGTCAGGGCGATCCGGGCGCGGCGCGAACCCGCCGTGGCCGGGGCGGAGGCGGAAGCGGAAGCGGAGGGAAGGGTGGTCTCGGACACGGTGGTCTCCCGGGGTAGCGGTGCTTGGTGCCGACGCATGGACAGACCCGGGCGGCGCCGGAAACTCATCGGTCGGCGCGCGTCCCGCGCGGGGCGAGGCGGCGGACCCACCACCGCGAGGCCGCCGGGGGCCGCCGCTGCCCCTCCCCCGCGTCCTCGCCACCCGGCACGCCGCAGCCGGACCCCGGCCGGTGGCCTCACCCGGTGTGCGCCGCCACCGCCCTCGCCCACGTCCCGTCCTCCGTCAGATAGCGGTCGACGCGCAGCCCCGCCTCGCCCAGCGCGCCCTCGAAGGCGCTCCGGGTCAGCGGCCGGGACAGGAAGGTCTGCGTCCAGCGGGCGTCCGGGAACACGTACTCCACGCGGACCTCGTCGACACCGTCGCCGACCGGGTCCGCCGACAGCACGCGGACGACGAGGCCGCTCGGGTCACGGCGCTCCCGCGGTACGTCGCCGTGCCAGTCCGGCCCCTCGCGCTGGATCAGCACGCAGCCCCGGTCGGCGACGTGGCGCCGGCAGGTGTCGAGGATCGCCCTGCGCACCCGGAGGTCCCCGGAGTGGACGAGGAAGGAGGCCAGCAGCACCACGTCGAACTTCTCTTCGAGGTCGAGGTCCTCGATGGCACTGCGCACGGTGGGTGCTCCGCGGACGTGTGCCAGCATCTCGGCGGACTCGTCCACCGCGGTGACCGCGAAGCCGCGTTCCAGCAGCGGGTGGGTCATCCGCCCGACCCCGCAGCCCAGTTCGAGGATGCGCGCGGCCCGCGGGACGGCCGCGGCGACGATGTCCGGCTCGGCGCCGACCGGCAGCCGCGCGTAGAGCTCGACGGCACAGCCGTCCGGCGTGATGGCTCCCGGGCCCGTGCCGTCGTGCCCCTGACGCTTCTCGGTCCTCATGTCCGTCCAACGGGCGGCGCCCGCACCGGTGTTCCCTCCGCGCGTTCGCCCGTGCGGATGACCGGCGGCCCTGCGGGGCGCGGCCGGGCGGCCGGCGGTCCTCACCCGATGCCGGTCGGCGCCGAGGGGTGCCGACCGGTGCCCTGAAGGGCGAACCACCCGCTGCCCCCGTACCAGTGGCCGCCCGCGCGCAGGTGGTCGCCCACGGCGCGCTCGACGCCGGTGCGCCGGGGCAGCGTCCCGACGGGCAGGTCGGGGTCGCCGAAGACGAACCCGACGGGCGCCGCGTCGTCGGGGTTCGCCTCCTCCGGCACGAGCGTGAACCGGTCCTGGAAGCGGATGATGTTCGAGTCGGCGGGCAGATACCGCTTGAGCTGCGGATCGAGGAGCCAGGAGCGGCAGACGGCGACCGCGTGCCGCTCCTCGGGATAGTGACGGGCGAAGAAGTCCCGGGCCAGGCCGAGCGAGTGGTCGCACGCGGCCGGCGACAGCGGGCCGCGGAAGTCGGTGATGTGCAGGCTGAGACAGGGGTCTCCGGGACCGCGTCCGAGTCCGGCCGCCGCGACGGCCCGGCCGGTGCGCCGGCCGAGCACCGCCCGCTGGAACTGCAGCCGGCCCAGTTGGAACAGCTCGCCGTGGAAGGGCAGCGCCGTCCACCACGGGAAGAGCAGTCCGGGCCCGCCCGCACGGCGGTGGTGGACGGCCACGTGACGGCCCAGGTCGGCGAGCGTGCGCCGGGACACCTCGTCCGGGACACCCCGTCGGCGGTGGTGGGCCCGGACGTGCGGGAGGGCGGCGACGAAGACGAACAGCGGGAAGCAGCGGCCCAGGGCCCCGGTCCGTGCGGGGAACACGGGCGGGTCCCAGGCCGTGCCCACCTCGCCCATGTCGCGGACGAAGCGGGCGACGCAGCGGGCGAGGAGGGTCGTGGCCTCCGGTTCCTCGGCCAGCCGGACGCTCAGGGAGACGATCTCGTTGATGTGCTCGTGCGGGACGGCCAGGTCGAGCAGGACGTCGGGGAGGTCGTCCGGGTCGGGAAGCGACGCTTCCCGCGGGGGCGGGCCCGCACGCTCCAGTTCCTTGAGGCACTCGGCGAGCCTGGCGTCCGCCCGCACCTCTCTCAGCAGCACTGCCGCCTCCCCCGGCGGCCCGTTCCCCGGGCCGCTCTCCTGTGGTGAACGTGCACCACGAAGAGTACGTTTCACCGTGGGAGCGGTGACTCGGATGCGTACGGGCAGTGAACCGGTGACAGCGCGCAGTGCCCTGCGGGCGCGGTTCTGGCTGAGCGTGTGGGGCCTGCTCTGGGCCGTCGCCGGAACCGTGGCGTTCGTGCTGGCGGGCCGGCCGGGCTGGGCCGCGGCGTGCGCGGCGCTGTGGCTGCTCGCCACCGTGGACATGACGATGATCGTCCGGCACATCCGGCAGGGACCCCACTACCAGCCGGGCCGTGACATACCGCCGTACCGGCCGGTCGACGACCGGCGCACGCCGCGTCCCCCGCCACGGCGGCCCTCGAAGCCGTCTCATCCCTGAGGCCGCACCCGCCTCGCGCCACGCGCGCTCCGCGGCCCCCACCCGGTGCGCCCTAGGAGTCGAACCGTGCCGCTTGCAGGTACTGGGGCCTGGGGTCCAGCGCCGCCGCCAGCCGGAAGTGGCGTTTGGCCTGCTCGGGGCGCCGCTGGCGCTCATAGGTCCGGGCGAGGGCGAAGTGGGCGAAGGCGTTGTCCGGCTCACGCTCCAGGACGATCGTGAACTCCAGCTCGGCCGGGCGCAGTTGGGCGGCGGCGAAGAAGGCCCGCGCGCGCAGCAGCCGGGCCGCCGTGTTCTCGGGGTGGGCGGCGATGACGCCGTCCAGCAGCTTCACCGCACCCCGCGGGTCACGCGCGTCCAGCAACTGCTCGGCGGCGCGGAAGTCGATGACATGCGTCTCCGGGGTGCGTCCGGTGGGTTCGCTGGTCTCGGGCACGGCAGAGTCCTTCCCTCGCTGCACCGGTTCAACGCCCCTCGCGCGGAGCGCTATTCCTTCGGCTGCCGGGCCCGGCGGGCCAGCGCCTCCCACACCTCGGCCACCCGGCGCTCCAGGGCGTCCAGGGGCACGTCGTTGTCGATGACGATGTCGGCGATCGCCAGGCGCTTGTCACGGGCGGCCTGGGCGGCCATGCGGGCGCGCGCGTCCTCCTCGGTCATCCCGCGCAGCCGGACGAGGCGGTCGAGCTGGGTCTCGGGGCGGACGTCGACGACGACCACCAGGTCGTACAGCGGGGCCAGGCCGTTCTCCGTGAGCAGGGGCACGTCGTGCACGACGACGGCGTGCTCGGGGGCGGCGTCCTCCAGCGCCTGCGAGCGGGCGCCGACGAGGGGGTGCACGATGGCGTTGAGCGTGGCGAGCCTCTCGGCGTCGGCGAAGACGATCGAGCCGAGCCGGGGCCGGTCCAGGGTCCCGTCGGCGGCGAGGACGTCCGCGCCGAATGCCTCGACGACCGCCGACAGACCGGGGGTTCCGGGTTCGACGACCTCGCGCGCGATGCGGTCCGCGTCGATCAGTACCGCCCCGTGCTCCACCAGGAGCCGGGACACCTCGCTCTTGCCGGCGCCGATACCGCCGGTCAGGCCCACCTTCAGCATGTCCGGCAGCTTAGGGCCTGACCCGGGCGGTCCGCCGCCGGGCGTCCCGCAGCGGGCCGGGGCCGTCGGCGTCCCGGCTCAGGAGTCGCCCTCGCGCTCCGCGAGGAAGCGCTCGAATTCCTGGCCGATCTCGTCGGCGGAGGGGATGTCCACCGGTTCGGCGAGCATGTTCCCGCGGGACTCGGCGCCCGCGGAGGCGTCGTACTGGTGCTCAAGTCCCTGGACGAGTGCGACGAGTTCCTCGTCGCCCTCCTGGATCTGCCGGTCGATCTCGGTCTGCGTGCGGTGCGCCTCGGTGCGCAGGGTGTGCGCGATGCCGGGCAGCACCAGGCCGGTGGCGGCCGTGATGGACTCCAGCACGGTCAGCGCGGCGTCCGGGTAGGGGGAGCGCGCGATGTAGTGGGGCACGTGCGCGGCGACGCCGAGGACGTCGTGTCCGGCCTGCATCAGCCGGTACTCCACCAGCGACTCCGCGCTGCCGGGGACCTGCGCCTCCTCGAACGGGCTGCGGTGGCCGGGGACGAGGTCGGTGCGGTTGCCGTGCGGGGTGAGGCCGACCGGGCGGGTGTGCGGGACGCCCATCGGGATGCCGTGGAAGTTGACCGCGAGCCGGACCCCGAGCCGCTCCACGATCTGCTCGACCGCGGCGGCGAAACGCTCCCACTCCACGTCCGGTTCGCGGCCGGAGAGCAGCAGGAAGGGGGCGCCGGTGGCGTCCTGGACGAGGCGCACCTCCAGGGCCGGCTCCTCGTACGCCGTCCAGCGGTCGCGCTGGAACGTCAGCAGCGGTCGGCGCGCCCGGTAGTCCACCAGCCGGTCGTGGTCGAAACGGGCCACGACCTGGTGGGGCAGCGAGTCGAGCGCCCGGTCGACGATCTGGTCGCCCGTCTCCCCCGCGTCGATGTATCCGTCGAAGTGGTAGAGCATGACCAGACCGGCCGACTCCTGGGCGAGTGCCGTGTCGACGACGGCCAGCCCCTTCGGCTCCCATGCGTACAAACCCTGCGGATCAAGCACTGTGACCGCTCCTCCTCGTGTTCGTACTCGACAACAGGGCGCGGAGCACGGACATTCCCGTCCCGCGCCCCGCTCCGTCGTCCGTCACCGGCAGGTCCCGAAACGAACGACGTGGGCCCGCACCGAAACGGTGCGGGCCCACGTCCTTCAGCTACTGCCTAGCGGGGAGCGTTCAGCTCTGGCCGCCGGCGAGCTTCTCGCGGAGAGCCGCCAGGGCCTCGTCCGACGCCAGGGCGCCGGAGTTGTCGTCCGACTCCGAGGAGTAGGAACCGCCACCGGACGCGGCCGGAGCCGCGGTGGAGGTGCTGGCACCCTCGGCCTCGGCCTGGGCGTCGGCCTCGCGGGACTTGATGACCTGGGCCTGGTGCTGCTCGAAGCGCTGCTGCGCCTCGGCGTACTGGCCCTCCCACGCCTCGCGCTGGGTCTCGTAGCCCTCGAGCCAGTCGTTGGTCTCGGGGTCGAAGCCCTCGGGGTAGATGTAGTTGCCCTGGTCGTCGTACGACGCGGCCATGCCGTACAGCGTCGGGTCGAACTCCACCGAGGCCGGGTCGGCACCGAAGGACTCGTTGGCCTGCTTCAGCGAGAGGCTGATGCGACGGCGCTCGAGGTCGATGTCGATGACCTTGACGAAGATCTCGTCGTTGACCTGGACGACCTGCTCCGGGATCTCCACGTGGCGCTCGGCCAGCTCGGAGATGTGGACCAGACCCTCGATGCCCTCGTCCACGCGGACGAACGCACCGAACGGGACGAGCTTGGTGACCTTGCCCGGGACGACCTGACCGATCTGGTGCGTACGGGCGAACTGCTGCCACGGGTCTTCCTGCGTCGCCTTGAGCGACAGGGAGACACGCTCGCGGTCCATGTCGACGTCGAGGACCTCGACGGTGACTTCCTGGCCGACCTCGACAACCTCGGACGGGTGGTCGATGTGCTTCCAGGAGAGCTCGGAGACGTGCACCAGACCGTCGACGCCACCCAGGTCCACGAAGGCACCGAAGTTGACGATCGAGGAGACGACGCCGGAGCGGACCTGACCCTTCTGGAGGGTGGTGAGGAACGTCTGGCGGACCTCGGACTGGGTCTGCTCCAGCCAGGCGCGGCGGGACAGGACCACGTTGTTGCGGTTCTTGTCCAGCTCGATGATCTTGGCCTCGAGCTCCTTGCCCACGTAGGGCTGGAGGTCGCGGACACGGCGCATCTCGACGAGGGAGGCCGGCAGGAAGCCACGGAGGCCGATGTCGAGGATGAGACCACCCTTGACGACCTCGATGACGGTACCGGTGACGATGCCGTCCTCTTCCTTGATCTTCTCGATGGTGCCCCAGGCGCGCTCGTACTGGGCGCGCTTCTTCGAGAGGATCAGGCGGCCTTCCTTGTCCTCCTTCTGGAGAACAAGGGCCTCGATCTCGTCGCCGACCTTGACGACCTCGTTCGGGTCGACGTCGTGCTTGATCGAGAGCTCGCGGCTCGGGATGACACCTTCGGTCTTGTAACCGATGTCGAGCAGGACCTCGTCCCGGTCGACCTTCACGATGACGCCGTCGACGATGTCGCCGTCGTTGAAGTACTTGATCGTCTCGTCGATCGCGGCGAGGAAGGCTTCCTCGTTACCGATGTCGTTGACCGCAACCTGCGGGGTGGTGGCGGTGGTCTCGGTGCTGCTCGTCATGTGGGAAAGGGCTCCGGTACGGACAGTGAGTCGTAGGTACTGCTTACGCCGGAAGCCCGTTTCGCCCTGTAGAAGCCGGACAGCCAAAGAAACGCCGACCCGGACAATCCGGCGGCGCCTCGAGACCGAGGGGACATACATACAGATGCGAGCGTTACCTGCTACGTCTGAGGAGCGCAGGCTCGCAGCGCAACTTGTAGCATACGGGGGCAGCCGGGCAGGGTCAATGCGCGAAGGCGCACACCCGGGGCGGATCGCCGCAATCCCGGCACAAGACCTGTCTCACGAGGCCACGCGGGCAGCCGGACGCCTCCGCCGTGACGTGCCCGAGACGGGTTGGACGGAAGAGTACGACGAGGGAGCCGATCATCCAAGAGCCCGAAGCCTTCGAACCGGAAGCCACCCGGCGTGCCGCCGACCTCACCGAGAGCTCGCGGGCCAACCGGGGCTGGTGGGACCGGAACGCGGACGATTACCAGATAGAGCACGGCACGTTCCTCGGCGACGACCGGTTCGTGTGGAGCCCCGAGGGGCTCGACGAGGTGGAGGCCGAACTGCTCGGCCCGGCGGACGACCTCAAGGGCAGGGACGTCCTGGAGATCGGCGCCGGCGCGGCCCAGTGCTCGCGCTGGCTGGCCGGACAGGGCGCGCGCCCGGTGGCCCTGGACCTCTCCCACCGCCAGCTCCAGCACGCACTGCGGATCGGCGGAGCGATTCCCCTGGTCCAGGCCGACGCCTGCGCGCTGCCGTTCGCCGACGCCTCGTTCGACCTGGCGTGCTCGGCGTACGGGGCGCTGCCGTTCATCGCGGATCAGGTGGTGGTGCTGGGCGAGGTGCGCCGGGTGCTGCGCCCGGGGGGCCGTTTCGTCTTCTCCGTGACCCATCCGATCCGCTGGGCGTTCCCCGACGAGCCCGGTCCCGAGGGGCTGACGGTGTCGGCGTCCTACTTCGACCGCACGCCGTACGTGGAACAGGACGAGCGGGGCCGCGCGGTCTACGTCGAGCACCACAGGACGGTCGGGGACCGGGTGCGCGACGTGGTGGCCGCGGGCTTCCGCCTGGTCGACCTGGTCGAACCCGAGTGGCCCGCCTGGAACACCCAGGAGTGGGGCGGCTGGTCCCCGTTGCGCGGCAACCTCCTCCCGGGCACGGCGATCTTCGTGTGCGAGCGGGACTGACGCGGGCACCGGACCGGGGCGGCGGACGCCTCCCCGCGGCACGCCGGGCGGGGCGGCGGGCGGGGGCTCCTGGCTGCGGCCGCCCCGCACCCGTGCGTGGCACCCGCCGCCGGGCCCGTACGAGACTGGGGGCGTGATCCGACACGACGCCCTGGACGGGCTGCCCGTACGCGCCGCCCTGCCCGGTCTCGACGCCGCCCTGGAGGAGCACGGCGGGGCGGTGCTGGTGGCGCCGCCCGGCACCGGAAAGACGACGCTGGTGCCGCCGTTCCTGGCCGGGCTGCTGGACGACGGGCGCCCGCCGCGCCGGGTGGTGGTGGCCGAGCCGCGGCGCATCGCGGCCCGGGCGGCGGCCCGGCGGATGGCGTGGCTGCTGGGCGAACGGGTCGGCGGGAGCGTCGGCTTCACCGTGCGCGGGGAGCGGGTGGTCGGGCCGCGCACGCGCGTGGAGGTCGTCACCACGGGCGTGCTGCTCCAGCGGCTTCAGCGGGACCAGGAACTCGCGGGTGTCGACGTGGTCGTGCTCGACGAGTGCCACGAGCGGCATCTGGACGCCGACACCGCCGCCGCCTTCCTGCTCGACGTGCGGGCCGCGCTCCGGCCCGAGCTGCGGCTGGTCGCCGCGTCCGCGACGACGGACGCGGGCGGCTGGGCGCGGCTGCTGGGGGACGTGCCGGTCGTGGAGGCGCAGGGCGTCTCCCATCCCGTCGAGGTGGTGTGGGCGCCGCCCGCGCGTGCCGTCCGGCCGCCGCACGGGATGCGGGTGGACCCGGCGCTGCTCACGCACGTCGCGTCCACGGTGCGGCGGGCGCTCGCGGAACGGGACGGAGACGTCCTGTGCTTCCTGCCCGGGGTCGGCGAGATCGCGCGGGTGGCGGGCGAGTTGGGCGGCCTGGGCGGCGTGGAGGTCCTCCAGGTGCACGGCCGGGCGCCGGCCACCGTCCAGGACGCGGTGCTCACGGCGGGTGCGCGGCGGCGGGTGGTCCTGGCGACGTCGGTCGCCGAGTCGTCGCTGACGGTGCCCGGGGTGCGGGTGGTGGTCGACTCGGGTCTGGCCCGCGAGCCGCGGGTGGACCACGCGCGCGGGCTCGGCGCGCTGACGACCGTACGGGCCTCGCAGGCCGCCGGACGGCAGCGGGCGGGCCGGGCCGGCCGGGAGGCGCCGGGTGCGGTGTACCGCTGCTGGGCGCAGGAGGAGGACGGCCGGCTGGCGCGGTTCCCCGCGCCGGAGATCAAGGTGGCCGATCTGACCGCGTTCGCGCTCCAGGCGGCCTGCTGGGGCGATCCGGAGGCCGCGGGGCTGGCGCTGCTCGATCCGCCGCCGGGCGGGGCGATGGCGGCGGCGCGGTCCGTCCTGTCGACCGTGGGCGCGGTCGACGCCTCGGGACGGGCCACCGGGCGCGGGGTGCGGATGTCCCGGCTCGGCCTGCACCCCCGGCTCGCCCGCGCCCTGCTGGACGCGGCCCCGGAGGTGGGCGCGGAGCGGGCCGCCGACGTCGTGGCGCTGCTGAGCGAGGAGCCCCCGCGCGGCTACGGCGACGACCTGGCCGGTGCGTGGCGGACGGCCCGGCGCGGCGGCGACGCCTACGCGGCGCGCTGGCGTGCGGAGTCCCGCCGGCTGCGCGGCGCCGCGGCCGAGGCCGTCCGGCAGGGCACCGGGCACGACGGCGCGGGGGCGGGCACCGGCGCGGAGCGCGGAACCAGCGGAGAAAGCGGAGAAAGCGGAGGAAACGGAGGAAGCGGGGACGACCGGGTCGCCGGGCTGGTCGCGGCGCTGGCGTTCCCCGAACGGCTCGCGCGCGGCCGGGGCGGCTCGCACCTGATGGTCAACGGCACCCGCGCCGACGTCGCGGAGGGGTCCCCGCTGCGGGGCGCGCCCTGGCTCGCGGTGGCGGTCGCCGACCGTCCGGTGGGCAGCGGGCACGCCCGGGTGCGGCTCGCCGCCGTCACCGACGAGCCCTCGGCGCGGCGGGCCGCCGCCGGACTGCACTCCGAGCGGGACGAGGTCCACTGGGCCGCGGGCGACGTCGTCGCGCGCCGGGTGGAGCGGCTGGGCGCGGTGGAGCTGGCGGTGCGGCCGCTTCCGGACGCCGGTTCCGGGCCGGTCCGGGAGGCGCTGCTGGAGGGTCTGCGGCAGGAGGGGTTCGGGCTGCTGCGGTGGTCGCGGGACGCGGAGGTGCTGCGGCAGCGGCTGGCGTTCGTGCACGGGCGGCTCGGCGCTCCCTGGCCGGACGTCGGCGACGCGGGCCTGCACGCGCGCGTGGCGGAGTGGCTGGAGCCGGAGCTGAGCCGGGCCCGGCGGCGCGCCGACCTGGGGCGGATCGACGCCGGGCAGGCTCTGAACCGGCTGCTGCCGTGGTCCACGGGCGAGGCGGGCCGGCTCGACGAGCTGGCGCCCGAGCGGATCGTGGTGCCGAGCGGTTCGCGCGTCCGCGTCGACTACGGCGATCCCGAACAGCCGGTGCTCGCGGTGAAGTTGCAGGAGATGTTCGGGCTTCAGGCGTCGCCTCGGGTGGCCGGTGTGCCGGTGCTGGTGCACCTGCTCTCCCCGGCGGGCCGGCCGGCGGCGGTGACGGCCGACCTGGCGTCGTTCTGGCGGGACGGCTACAAGGGCGTCCGGGCCGAGCTGCGGGGGCGCTATCCGAAGCATCCGTGGCCGGAGGAACCGGCGAGCGCGGAGCCGACGCGGTTCACCAACGCCCGGCTCCGGCGCTGAGGGCCCGCGGCCGCCGTCCGGGGCGGACGCGGCGCCGCCGGGCAGGCGTCCGCGGGTCTCCGGCGTGATGGCCGGGAGGGTGCGGCGGGACCCGGCCGGGCGGCGGTGCGCGCCCTGCCGTCCGGCGGCGCGGTGGCGGCGGGCGGGGTCGGCACCGCGCACGGCACGGCCGGCGCACGGACGACCGGGGCGCTCCTTCGCCGGACGGTGAAGGAGCGCCCCGGTCGGGTGAACGGGTCGCGCGGTGTCAGGAGGCGGGGGTCTCCTCGGCCGCGGGTGCGGCGGCCACGGTCAGTTCGACGGTCAGCGTCGCGCCGCCGGTGGTGGTGATCCGGAGCAGGAACGTGCCCGTGGTGTCGTCGGCGTACAGCCGGGGCAGTGTCAGCAGGCCGTCGGCGTCGGTGGTGAGATCGGTCAGGGTGCGGACGGCCTGGTCGCCGGCGCCCTTGAAGTAGGGGCCCTTGGCGTCCGCGGCGGCGTCGCCGGTCGCGCCGCTCTGCGGCGCGCCGTCCTCGGAGGCGGCGTCGCCGGCCGTGGCGTCGGCGGGTCCGAGGAGGGTGGCGGTGGCGGCGACCTTGCCGGCGGCGGCGCCCTTGTAGGTGGCCTTCAGCTCGACGCGGTCGGCGAACTCGCCGCCGGGCACACAGGTCAGCTTGGTGTCCGCGGTGCGCGCCAGGGCGTCGGCCGCGCGGGCGGTGACGGTCGCGCCGTGGTCCAGGCCGGGCAGGACGCGGCCCACGACGGTGGCGCGCACGGTGAAGTCACCGGTCTTCTCGCCCGCGACGAGTGCGGGGGCGGTGGCGGCGCCGGCCGCGTCGGTCTTCACCACGGCGACGCTCTCGCCGCCCGTGAAGGTGGCGTCGGTGTCGCCGACGACGGTGAAGCGGACCCGTACCTGTGCCACGGCCTTGTCGGCCGAGTCCTCGGCACGCACCGTGATCTTCTGCGCGAAGGTGGCTCCCGCCATCGCGGTGAGCTTCGTCGCGGTCCCCGCGAGGTGGTCCACCCTCTCGGTGGGCGTCGGGGTGGCGGGCGGGGTCGTCGGGGGCGGCGTGGCCGGCTCCGAGGGCTTGGCCGGGGTGGCGGGCTCGGTCGGCTCGGGGCTCGGGCCGGGCTTGCCCCCGTCCGGTGCGGACGGTGTGGAGGCGGCCGGCGGGGTGGGCCGGGCGGGCTCCGGCGGCTCGGGCCGGGCGGTCGGCGTACCGATGCGTCCGCCGGTGCGGGAGGGCAGCGCGCCGGCGCCGTCCGGCACCTCGTGGGTGCCCTTGCGGTAGAACTCCAGCCACGACAGCACGGTGTTCAGGTAGGCCGTCGAGTTGTTGTAGCTGAGGATCGACTGGTTCATCTGCGCCTGGACCGACATGTCGTGGTCGAAGCGGCAGAGGTAGTGGCCCGCGGCGAGCGCCGCGTCGTAGATGTTGTTGGGGTCCTTCGTGCCGTCGCCGTTGCCGTCGCGGCCGGCCCACTCCCAGGTGGAGGGGATGAACTGCATGGGGCCCACGGCGCGGTCGTACGTGGTGTCCCCGTCGTAGGCGCCGTGGTCGGTGTCTCCGATGCTGGCGAAGCCGTTGCCGTTCAGGACGGGGCCGAGGATGGGCGACAGCGTCGTGCCGTCCGCGTCGACCCGGCCGCCGCGGGCCTGCCCGGACTCGACCTTGCCGATGGCGGCGAGAAGCTGCCAGGGCAGGTTGCAGCCGGGCTTGGACGCCCGCAACGACGCCTCGGCCTTCTTGTAGGCGTCGAGGACGCTCGCGGGGATGCCCGCCTCGGCGGCGCCGACGGCCGCCGGTGGCCCGCTGCCGGCGCTCGGCGCGGGCGCGGGGCTGTCGAGCGGCGGCAGGTCCGTGTAGTAGCGGGAGTTGCCGGTCGCGGTGCCGTCGTCCTGCGGGGTGCCCGTGTCCGGGCCGAGGTCGGCTCCGGTGGTCTGTCTTCCGCGGCCGTCGACGGTCACTCCGGGCGCCTGCGACGCGGACAGAGCAGCGACCGCGACCGCGGCCACAGCGGTGGTTGCCGCGCCCTTGCGCAGCCTCCTGCCGAATTGCGCCGCCATTGAGTGAAGCCCTCCCACCGACGGCCGGGCGAGCCCGCCGTCCTTCGATGCCGGTGCGCCCCCGGTCCGGGTGCGCGTCCGCCTCGTGACTGTTGCGTTGTTCGATCGTGCTCCCGGCACGGTGACCCAGGTGACCCTACGACAACTTCCGTCGTCCGGGGACCCGTTCGCGTCCGATATTCACCACTTGGCCATGTCCCGCCGTACCGCGTCATGGCCGTCGGTGATCGATCGGCCGGTCATATCGGTCCAACCGGCGGCACAGGGGGACGACTTGTCTTTCACGCTCGGTCACGCGGTGGCGTTCCGGTCCGGCGTGTGCGGGGACGGAAGCGGTCGCGGGCGAACGGTTCCGGCCGTCCTCGCGGCCGGTCCCCGACGCCTCCGGTACGTGGCCACCGGTCCGGCGGGCGTGCCCGGAGGCGCCGCGCTCGGCCCCGACCGCCGGCGGCACGGCCGCGGAACACCGAGGGCCCGCGCCGCGGGCGTGCGGCCGCCGCCCACCGCGACCGCACACCTCGACGGTCCGGGCAACGCCCGTCACGGGCCGTCGGGCCCGGCGCCGTCGCGGGTCGTCGGGGCCGGCACCATCGCGCGCCTTCGGGCCGGGGCGGCACGCGAGCCGGCGACGGGACGGCGGGGCGGCACCATGCCGCCGGTCCCGACCGCAGCTCCGGAACGGGCCGGGCCGGGTACGGCGGGTCGTCCCCGGCGCTCGCGTAGCGCGAACGGCGGCTGCCCGCAGGACGGCGCGGCCCCCGGGCCGAGGGGCCGCGCCGGGCGGTCAGTGCGCCGCCGACTCCCAGTCCGGGCCGGAGCCGACCGAGACGTCGAGCGGGGCCCGCAGGCTCACCGCGTTGGCCATCTCTCGGCGCAGCAGCTCCTCCGTCCGCTCACGCTCGCCCGGAGCGATCTCCAGCACGATTTCGTCGTGCACCTGGAGGAGCATCCGGGAGGTGAGTCCGGCCTCGCGCAGCGCCCGGTCCACGTTCAGCATCGCGATCTTGACGATGTCGGCGGCGGTGCCCTGGATGGGGGCGTTCAGCGCCATGCGCTCCGCGGCCTCGCGGCGCTGCCGGTTGTCGCTGTTCAGGTCGGGCAGATAGCGGCGGCGCCCGAAGAGCGTCGCCGTGTACCCCGTGGCACGGGCCTCGTCGACCGCGCGGCGCAGGTAGTCGCGCACCCCGCCGAACCGCTCGAAGTAGGTGTCCATCAGGGCACGGGCCTCGCCCGCCTCGATGTTCAGCTGCTGGGAGAGCCCGAACGCCGACAGCCCGTACGCCAGGCCGTACGACATCGCCTTGATCTTGCGGCGCATCTCCGCGTCGACCCCGGACCGCTCCACCGAGAACACCTGCGAGGCCACCGTGGTGTGCAGGTCCTCGCCCGAGGTGAACGCCTCCAGCAGGCCCTCGTCCTCCGACAGGTGGGCCATCACGCGCAGCTCGATCTGGCTGTAGTCCGCGGTCATCAGGGACTCGAAGCCCTCGCCGACCACGAAGCCCCGGCGGATCGCGCGGCCCTCGTCGGTGCGCACCGGGATGTTCTGCAGGTTCGGGTCGGTGGACGACAGGCGGCCGGTGGCCGCGACCGTCTGGTTGAAGGTGGTGTGGATCCGGCCGTCGGGGGCGATCGTCTTGATCAGGCCCTCGACGGTCGAGCGCAGCTTGGCCTGCTCACGGTGGCGGAGCATGATCACGGGCAGTTCGTTGTCGGTCTGCGCGGCCAGCCAGGCCAGCGCGTCCGCGTCCGTGGTGTAGCCCGTCTTGGTCTTCTTCGTCCTGGGCAGGGCCAGCTCGCCGAAGAGGACCTCCTGGAGCTGCTTGGGCGAGCCGAGGTTGAACTCGTGCCCGGCCGCCGCGTGCGCCTCCTTCACGGCCTGCTGCACGGCGCCCGCGAACATCTGCTCCATGGCCTCCAGGTGCGCCCGGTCCGCCGCGATGCCGTGCCGCTCCAGCCGGGCCAGCAGGCCGGAGGTGGGCAGCTCCACGTCCCGCAGCAGCTCGGCCGCGCCGACCTCCGCGAGCTTCGCCTCGAACGCCTCGCCCAGGTCGAGGATCGTGCGGGCCTGCGCCATCAGCGCGTCGGCCTCCGCCCGCTCGTCCGCGCCGAACGCGAGCTGTCCGTCGGCCGCCGCGGCCGGGCCCAGCTCCCGCCCCAGGTACTCCAGGGACAGCGCGTCCAGCGCGAAGGACCGCCGGCCCGGCTTGACCAGGTACGCGGCGAGCGCGGTGTCCATGGTCACGCCCTCGACGGTCCAGCCGTGCTCGGCGAAGACCCGCATCGCGCCCTTGGCGTTGTGCAGCACCTTGGGCCGCTCCGGGTCGGCGAGCCACCGCGCGAACGCGTTCTCGTCGGCCTCGTCCAGCCGCGCGGGGTCGAACCAGACGGCCGGACCCTCCCCCGAGGCCAGGGCCACCTCGGCCACGGAACCCGAGCCGAGCGCCCAGCTGTCGACCGTCGACATCCCGAGGGCGGCGCCGCCCTGCCCGGCCAGCCACGGCTCCAGCTCCCCCGCGCCCAGCACCGCGCCGTCGATCTCGACGCCCTCGGCGACCGGCTGCGTCTCCTGCGCCTCCTCGGCGCCCGGATCGACCGCGAGCAGCCGCTCGCGCAGCGACGGATTGCGGATCTCCAGGGTGTCCAGGACCATCGCCAGGGCCTTGCGGTCGTACGCGGCGCGCTCCAGGTCGGCGACCGTGCGCGGCAGCTCGACGTCCTTGACCATCTCGGTGAGCCGGCGGTTGAGCTTGACCGCCTCCAGGTGGTCGCGCAGGTTCTGCCCCGCCTTGCCCTTGACCTCGTCCACCCGCTCGACGAGCTGCGCGAACGAACCGAACTGGTTGATCCACTTCGCGGCCGTCTTCTCGCCGACGCCGGGGATGCCCGGCAGGTTGTCCGACGGGTCGCCGCGCAGCGCCGCGAAGTCCGGGTACTGCGCGGGCGTCAGCCCGTACTTCTCGAAGACCTTCTCCGGGGTGAAGCGGGTCAGCTCGGAGACGCCCTTCGTCGGGTACAGCACCGTCGTGTGCTCGGAGACCAGCTGGAAGGAGTCGCGGTCGCCGGTCACGATCAGCACCTCGAAGCCCTCGGCCTCGGCGCGCGTCGCCAGCGTCGCGATGATGTCGTCGGCCTCGAAGCCGTCGACGGCGAACCGCTGCGCGTGCATGGCGTCGAGCAGCTCGCCGATCAGCTCGACCTGCCCCCTGAACTCGTCCGGGGTCTTGGACCGGTTCGCCTTGTACTCGGTGAACTCCTCGGAGCGCCACGTCTTGCGCGACACGTCGAACGCCACCGCGAAGTGCGTCGGCGCCTCGTCACGCAGCGTGTTCGCCAGCATCGACGCGAACCCGTAGATGGCGTTCGTCGGCTGGCCGGTCGCGGTCGTGAAGTTCTCCGCGGGCAGCGCGAAGAACGCGCGGTAGGCCAGTGAGTGCCCGTCCATGAGCATCAGGCGCGGGCGGCCCGCATCCGCGGTCTTCTCGGTCTTCTTCGATGCTGTCTCTGCCACACCCCCGATCCTGCCACGGCCCACCGACAACGAGAGCCGCCCGGCCCCGCGGGGCGGGCCCGGCCCCGGATTCCCGCGGCCCCCGGCCGTCGTCACCGGCGGCGCGTGCGAGGATCGAAGGGCTACCAGGAGACGCACACCGAGGTGCGTACGCGAAGGGGGTCCAGCCATGGCCAGCAAGCCGCCCGCCGGCGATCCGGTCCAGGACGCCCCACGGGTCACCGAGCCGCAGCACGCCGCCGCGGGACTGCCCGCCATCGGCCACACCCTGCGCGTCGCCCAGCAGCAGATGGGCGTCCGCCGCACGGCGCTCACCCTGCTGCGCGTCAACCAGAAGGACGGCTTCGACTGCCCCGGCTGCGCCTGGCCGGAGCCGTCCCGGCGGCACACCGCGGAGTTCTGCGAGAACGGCGCCAAGGCCGTCGCCGAGGAGGCCACCCTGCGCCGGGTCACCCCGGACTTCTTCGCCGCGCACCCCGTCTCGGACCTGGCCGGCCGCAGCGGCTACTGGCTCGGCCAGCAGGGCCGCCTCACCCACCCCATGTACCTGCCGGAGGGCGGCGACCACTACGAGCCGATCGGCTGGCAGCGCGCCTTCGAGATCATCGCCGAGGAGCTGCGGGGCCTGTCCTCCCCCGACGAGGCCGTCTTCTACACCTCGGGCCGCACCAGCAACGAGGCCGCCTTCCTCTACCAGCTGTTCGCCCGCGAGTTCGGCACGAACAACCTCCCCGACTGCTCGAACATGTGCCACGAGTCGTCGGGTTCCGCGCTGTCCGAGACCATCGGCGTGGGCAAGGGCAGCGTCCTGCTCGACGACCTCCACCAGGCGGACCTGATCATCGTCGCCGGGCAGAACCCCGGCACGAACCACCCGCGCATGCTCTCCGCCCTGGAGAAGGCCAAGGCGGGCGGCGCGAAGATCATCACCGTCAACCCGCTGCCCGAAGCGGGCCTGGAGCGCTTCAAGAACCCGCAGACCCCGCAGGGCATGCTCAAGGGCGCCGCGCTGACCGACCTGTTCCTGCAGATCCGCCTCGGCGGCGACCAGGCCCTCTTCCGCCTCCTCAACAAGCTGATCCTCGCCACCGACGGCGCCGTCGACGAGGAGTTCGTCGCCGAACACACCCACGGCTTCGAGGAGTTCGCCGAGGCGGCCCGCGCCGCCGACTGGGAGGAGACGCTCACCGCCACCGGCCTCACCCGTGACGGCATCGACGAGGCCCTGCGGATGGTCCTCGCCTCACGGCGCACCATCGTCTGCTGGGCGATGGGCCTCACCCAGCACAAGCACGCCGTGCCCACCATCCGCGAGGTCGTCAACTTCCTCCTGCTGCGCGGCAACATCGGCCGCCCCGGCGCCGGCGTCTGCCCCGTCCGCGGCCACTCCAACGTGCAGGGCGACCGCACCATGGGCATCTTCGAACGCCCCGCCCCCGCCTTCCTCGACGCCCTGGAGCGCGAGTTCGGCTTCGCCCCGCCCCGCGAACACGGCTACGACGTCGTGCGGGCCATCCGGGCGCTGCGCGACGGCGAGGCGAAGGTCTTCTTCGCCATGGGCGGCAACTTCGTCTCCGCCTCGCCCGACACCGACGTCACCGAGGCCGCCATGCGGCGGGCCCGGCTGACCGTGCACGTCTCCACCAAGCTGAACCGCTCGCACGTCGTCACCGGCGCCCGCGCGCTCGTCCTGCCCACCCTCGGACGCACCGAACGCGACCTCAGGGACGGCGGGGAGCAGTTCGTGACCGTGGAGGACTCCATGGGCATGGTGCACGCCTCCCGGGGCCGCCTCGAACCGGCCGGCCCCCACCTGCTGTCCGAGCCCGCCATCGTCGCCCGTCTCGCCCGCAGCGTCCTCGGCGCGGACAGCGCCACCCCGTGGGAGGAGTTCGCGAAGGACTACGGGACCATCCGCGACCGCATCGCGCGCGTGGTCCCCGGCTTCGAGGACTTCAACGCGCGCGTGGCCGCTCCCGGCGGTTTCGCACTCCCGCACGCCCCGCGCGACGAGCGGCGCTTCACCACGGCCACCGGCAAGGCCAACTTCACCGCCGCCCCCGTGGAGTTCCCCGCCCTGCCCGCCGGCCGGCTGCTGCTCCAGACGCTGCGCTCGCACGACCAGTACAACACCACCGTCTACGGCCTCGACGACCGCTACCGGGGCATCCGCGGCGGACGCCGCGTGGTCCTCGTCAACCCCGAGGACGCCCGCGAGCTGAACGTCGCCGACGGCAGCCACGTCGACCTCGTCGGCGAGTGGAAGGACGGCGTGGAGCGGCGCGCGCCGGGCTTCCGCGTCGTGCACTACCCGACCGCCCGGGGCTGCGCCGCCGCCTACTACCCGGAGACCAACGTCCTGGTCCCCCTGGACGCCACCGCCGACACCAGCAACACCCCTGCCAGCAAGTCCGTGGTCGTCCGTCTGGAACAATCGGCGGCCGACTGAGCGTTCGCTCAGTACGAGCGCATCCACGGCGCGGCGGTCCACGACGAACGGAGCAGGACCCGATGGGCGAAGAGCACACCCCGACGTTCCCGCAAGAGGTCATCGACGAGTACGCGGCACTCGGCGTCGACCTGCCCGCCCTCTTCTCCGCGGGCCACCTCGGCAACCGCATGGGCGTGCGGATCGTCGAGGCCTCCGCGGACCGCGTCGTCGGCACCATGCCCGTCGAGGGCAACACCCAGCCCTACGGCCTGCTGCACGGCGGAGCCTCCGCCGTGCTCGCCGAGACCCTGGGCTCGGTGGGCTCGATGCTGCACGGCGGCAGCACCAAGATCGCCGTCGGGGTGGACCTCAACTGCACCCACCACCGCGCCGCCCGCTCCGGCCTCGTCACCGGTGTCGCCATCCCCGTGCACCGCGGCCGCTCGACGGCCACGTACGAGATCGTCATCAGCGACGAGGCGGACCGGCGGGTGTGCACCGCGCGCCTGACCTGCCTGCTGCGCGACGTCCGGCCCGGCGACGCCGCGCCCGCACCCGCGTAGCCCCGGGGCCGCCCGGATCACGCCGGATCGCGGCGTGCGCGAACGCGCGCGCCGGGGCGCGCCGGGACGGCGGCGCCCGGGGCCGCTCCGGCCGCGCGCCCGGCACGGCCGCGCCCGTTGCCCGCACCGTCCGGGCGCCGTAGCGTCGCCGCATGGGACCACGAGGACACCCCCGGCCCCCTGGTGCGCGGGCGGCCGGCGGACCGCCCCCCGCGGGGCGCGCCGGCGCAGCGGTCCGCGCCCCGGACGTCCCGCCCGCCCTCCGCTGTGATCCGGTGACCCGGCGGACCGTCGCGGACCCGCCCGGCGGTGCCCGTCCCGCGGGCGCCCCGCGATGACGGGGATCGGCCCGGTGGAGCCGGGCGAGGACACCCGCGCCTGGGACAGCCCGCCGCCGGACGGGTCAACGGCCCCTCGTCCGGGGCCCGTCGGCCTCCGCCGGCTCGCGCCGCGCTCGCCGCGGCACCGCCGCGCGGCGACGGCCCTCGCCGCCGGCGCGGCGGTCCTGGCGGGCGGCGGCTACCTCTGGGCGTCCCGCCCTCCGGAGCCGCCACCGCCCGAACTCCCTTATCCCGCACAGGTGGTGGCGCTCGACTTCGTCGACGAGCCCGTCGCGCCGCCCGGTACCGGACCGCGCAGCTTCGCGTTCGCCGTCCGGATGAGCGTGGCGTCCGGGCCGCCCGTCACGGTGACCCGGATAACGCAGCCCTACGCCGGGCTCACCCTCGCCTCCGTCCCGCCCGCCCCCTTCCGGACGAAGGCGGGAACGTCCCGCAAGATCACGATCACCATGCGGGTGACGGATTGCGGACGTGTTCCGAAGGACGCCGGACTGCCTTTCCTGGAAGTAACTCTGCGTAATGCGCGCGCAATACAAGCCCAGAGTTTCATCCTCGGATCGGCGTACGCGCGACACCTCTCCGCCGCCCTGAAGGTCGCCTGCAGCAACAAGAACTCGTAATCACCAAAAGCGCCGAGACTCCTGAACGCACCGAGGCGTTCCTGCGGGTTCTCACCATGTGGACAGGGCGAATCGGCCGTAATTCCAGCGTTTCCCCCACCGTGTACCGCTCTGCATTACCTCGTGTCATAACAAGAGCGTCACAGCATTCGTCAGACCCTCCTCGACATTCCCCGCCACGCTTAGAGTCACGGCCAGTCACCGCGCCTCGAATGCCATACGGGCCAGCGTGCGACTCGACCGCTTCCACGGGGATGCGGTTGTGCCTGGGGAAAGGACTGATCGTGCGTCAACGTTCGCTCATCGCCATCACCGCCGCGCTGGCGGCGGGAGCTCTCACCCTCACCGCCTGCGGCTCGCGAGACAGCAGCGACAAGGGCTCGGACTCCGGCAACGGTGGCACCACCGTCGTCATCGGTGTCGACGCCCCGCTGACCGGCGACCTCTCCGCTCTCGGCCTGGGCATCAAGAACTCGGTGGACCTCGCGGCCAAGCAGGCCAACAAGAAGAACTACGTCAAGGGCGTCACCTTCAAGATCCAGGCCCTCGACGACCAGGCCCAGCCCTCGTCCGGCCAGCAGAACGCCACCAAGCTCGTCGGCGACAAGCAGGTCCTCGGCGTCGTCGGCCCGCTGAACTCCTCCGTCGCCGAGTCCATGCAGAAGGTCTTCGACGACGCGAACCTCGTCGAGGTCTCGCCGGCCAACACCAACCCCGCCCTCACCCAGGGCACCGACTGGCAGAAGACCAAGGCCCGGACGTACAAGTCGTACTTCCGCACCGCCACCACCGACGCCATCCAGGGCCCCTTCGCCGCCCAGTACGTCTACAACAAGGCCAAGCACACCAAGGTCTTCGTCATCGACGACAAGAAGACCTACGGCGCCGGCCTCGCCGCGACCTTCAGCGACGAGTTCAAGAAGCTCGGCGGCAAGGTCGTCGGCACCGAGCACATCAACCCGGACACCAAGGACTTCTCCGCGGTCGCCACCAAGGTCAAGAACTCCGGCGCCCAGGTCGTCTACTACGGCGGCGAATACCCGCAGGCCGGCCCGCTCAGCAAGCAGATCAAGGCCGCCGGCGCCAAGATCCCGCTCGTCGGCGGCGACGGCATCTACGCCGACGACTTCATCAAGCTCGCCGGCTCCTCCGCCACCGGCGACCTCGCCACCTCCGTCGGCGCCCCGGTCGAGACCCTCCCCTCGGCCAAGGAGTTCGTCGCCAACTACAAGGCGGCCGGCTACAAGGAGGAGTACGCGGCCTACGGCGGCTACTCCTACGACTCCGCCTGGTCGATCATCGAGGCCGTCAAGAAGGTCGTCGACGACAACGACGGCAAGCTGCCCTCCGACGCCCGCGCCAAGGTCACCGCCGCCATGCAGAACGTCTCGTTCGACGGCGTGACCGGCAAGGTCTCCTTCGACGAGTACGGTGACGCCACCAACAAGCAGCTCACCGTCTACTCCGTCGAGGACGGCGCCTGGAAGGCCGTGGAGTCCGGCACCTACAGCGGCAGCTGACCCACACCCGCACCACCGAGCCGCGCGGGGCGCTGTTTCCACTGGCGCCCCGCGCGGACTCGCATCCGGCCCCATTCGTCGAACTTTCCGAAAGCTCGGAGGACATGCGGTGAACGAACTGCCGCAGCAGCTGGTCAACGGCCTGCTACTAGGATCCATGTACGGGCTGGTCGCCATCGGCTACACAATGGTCTATGGCATTGTCCAGCTCATCAACTTCGCCCACGGCGAGATATTCATGACCGGCGCCTTCGGCGCCCTCACGGTCTACGTCTACATCCTTCCCGACGGCACCTCCATGTGGCTGGCCCTGCCGCTCATGCTCGTCGGCGCCATCTTCGTCGCCGTCACCGTCGCCGTCGGAGCGGAACGATTCGCCTACCGGCCCCTCCGCACCGCACCCCGCCTCGCCCCGCTCATCACCGCCATCGGCCTCTCCCTCGCCCTCCAGCAGGCCGTCTGGGCCTGGTACCCCGAGGCCAAGTCCGCCCGCACCTTCCCCACCATCGACGGCGGCCCCTTCGAGATCGGCAACGTCACCATCCAGACCGGTGACGTCTTCCTCCTCGTCGCCGCGCCCATCAGCATGGGCTTCCTCGCCTACTTCG
Organism: Streptomyces sp. NPDC048566; assembly: GCF_043199735.1. Taxonomy (NCBI): domain Bacteria; kingdom Bacillati; phylum Actinomycetota; class Actinomycetes; order Kitasatosporales; family Streptomycetaceae; genus Streptomyces; species Streptomyces sp. NPDC048566. The sequence goes on along the minus strand of NZ_JBICWL010000023.1, from coordinate 55,455 downwards.
TCATGCGCACCCGCACCGGACGCGGCATGCAGGCCACCGCCCAGGACCCCGACACCGCGAAGCTGATGGGCGTCAACACCGACCGCATCATCGTCATCGCCTTCGCCCTCGGCGCCACCTTCGCCGCCGTCGGCTCGGTCGCCTACGGCCTCAAGTACGGCCAGATCGACTTCCGCATGGGCTTCATCCTCGGCCTCAAGGCCTTCACCGCAGCCGTCCTCGGCGGCATCGGCAACATCTACGGCGCCATGCTCGGCGGCCTCGTCCTCGGCGTCGCCGAAGCCCTCTCCACCGCCTACATCGCCGACATCCCCGGCATGGACAAGTTCGGCAGCCAGTCCTGGGCCGACGTCTGGGCCTTCGTACTCCTCATCCTCGTTCTGCTGTTCCGGCCACAGGGCCTGCTCGGCGAACGCGTCGCGGACAGGGCGTGACACCGATGACCACACAGACCACCACGGCACAGACCCCCGACGCCCCCACAACGGCGCAGACCGGTCTCATCGGCCTCCCCACCGCCCTCGGCCGCGCCCTCGCCACCGGCGGCGGCGCCCTCACCGTCCTGTCCACCTTCCTCGCCTGGACCTGGACCTCCCAGTTCCCCGGCGACCTCACCGTCTACGGCTACCCCGGCGGCCTCCAGGTCCTCGTCCTCGTCGGCGGCATCCTCACCACCCTCTTCGGCCTCGCCTCCTACGGCGTCAAAGGCCTCCGCTGGCTGACCCCCGGCAGCGGCGACAGCGCCGTCAAACTCGCCGCCCTCGGCACCTTCGCCACCGCCTGGTACACCGTCCTCGCCATCAGCTCCGAACTCGGCGGCGTCGTCAACCTGGAGCCCGGCGGCTACGTCGCCGCCGCCGCCACCCTCATCGCGCTCGTCGGCGCCCTGGCCCTCCCCTTCGAACGGCCCGAACCCGACCTCGCCGACCCCGACGACACCGGCTGGGACGTCGTCCGCCACACCACCCGCCAGAAGTGGAACACCTTCAAGGCGGCCTTCGCCGGCACCGCACCCGCACCGGCCCGCACCCTCCCCGCCTACGCCGAGATCCTCGTCATCTGCGCCGTCATGGCCCTCGGCCTGATCGTCTTCGACTACGGCATCGGCACCGAGTACGACGAACTCTTCATCGGCTTCCTCATCACCGCCGGATTCGGGTTCGCCGCCGTCGCCAAGGCCGGGCTCGTGGCCCGGATCTCGACGATCACCAGCCGCCACCGCACCGTCACCATGGCCGGCGCCTTCGCCGCCGCCGCGGCCTTCCCCTTCACCCAGTCCAACGACCAGTACGCGACCATCGGCGTCTACATCCTCATCTTCGCCACCGTCGCCCTCGGCCTGAACATCGTCGTCGGCCTCGCCGGCCTCCTCGACCTCGGATACGTCGCCTTCCTCGGCGTCGGCGCCTACACCGCCGCCCTCGTCTCCGGGTCCCCCTCCTCCCCCCTGCACGTGCACTGGCCCTTCTGGGCCTCCGCCCTGCTCGGCGGAGCCGTCGCCATGGTCTTCGGCGTCCTCATCGGCGCCCCCACCCTGCGCCTGCGCGGCGACTACCTCGCCATCGTCACCCTCGGCTTCGGAGAGATCTTCCGCATCACCGTCCTCAACATGGACGGCACCTCCGGCCCCGACGTCACCAACGGCTCCAACGGCATCTCCTCCATCCCCAACCTCAACATCCTCGGCTTCGACTTCGGCAAGGAACACGTCCTCCTCGGAGCCACCATCGGCCGCTTCGCCAACTACTTCCTGCTCATGCTGCTCATCACCCTCATCGTGGTCGTGGTGTTCCGCCGCAGCAGCGACTCCCGCATCGGCCGCGCCTGGATCGCCATCCGCGAGGACGAGACCGCCGCCCTCGCCATGGGCATCAACGGCTTCCGCGTCAAACTCATCGCCTTCGCCCTCGGCGCCACCCTCGCCGGACTCGCCGGATCCGTACAGGCCCACGTCACCTACACCGTGACCCCCGAGCAGTACCAGTTCGCCCACGTCGTCCCGCCGAACTCCGCCTTCCTGCTCGCCGCCGTCGTCCTCGGCGGCATGGGCACCATCTCCGGCCCCCTCGTCGGCGCGGCCCTGCTCTACCTGATCCCGGCCAAGCTCCAGTTCCTCGGCGACTACCAGCTCTTCGCCTTCGGCCTCGCGCTCGTCCTGCTGATGCGCTTCCGGCCCGAGGGCCTCATCCCCAACCGGCGCCGCCAGCTCGAATTCCACGAAGAAGCCGAAGCGCCCGCCGTCCTCACCAAGGCAGGGGCCTGACCACGATGACAACCGACACCACCACCCAGGACGCCGCCCCCGGCGCCTCCGCCCCCGGCGAGACCGTCCTCGACGCCCGCGGCGTCACCATGCGCTTCGGCGGCCTCACCGCCGTCCGCGGCGTCGACCTCACCGTCAACAGCGGCGAGATCGTCGGACTGATCGGCCCCAACGGCGCCGGCAAGACCACCTTCTTCAACTGCCTCACCGGCCTCTACATCCCCACCGAAGGCGAAGTCCGCTACAAAGGCGCCGTCCTCCCGCCCAAATCCTTCAAGGTCACCGCGGCAGGCATCGCCCGCACCTTCCAGAACATCCGCCTCTTCGCCAACATGACCGTTCTGGAGAACGTCCTCGTCGGCCGCCACACCCGCACCAAGGAAGGACTCTGGTCCGCCCTCCTGCGCGGCCCCGGATTCCACCGCGCCGAAGCCGCCTCCCGCGCCCGCGCCATGGAACTCCTGGAATTCGTCGGCCTCGGCCGGAAAGCCGAACACCTCGCCCGCAACCTCCCCTACGGCGAACAGCGCAAACTGGAGATCGCCCGCGCCCTCGCCAGCGAACCCGGACTCCTCCTCCTCGACGAGCCCACCGCCGGCATGAACCCCCAGGAGACCCGCGCCACCGAGGAACTCGTCTTCGCCATCCGCGACAAGGGCATCGCCGTCCTCGTCATCGAGCACGACATGCGCTTCATCTTCAACCTCTGCGACCGCGTCGCCGTCCTCGTCCAAGGCGAAAAACTCGTCGAAGGCGACAGCGCCACCGTCCAGGGCGACGAACGCGTCGTCGCCGCCTACCTCGGCGAACCCTTCGAGAACGCCCCCGGCGACGAAGAGGCGGCAGAAGTCCAGGCCGCCGAGGCACACGCCCAGCCCACGACGGACGCCGTGCCCGGCAAGGAGAACGACCGATGACCGCACTCCTCGAGGTCGAGGACCTCCGCGTCGCCTACGGCAAGATCGAAGCCGTCAAGGGCATCAGCTTCACCGTCGAAGCAGGCCAGGTGGTCACCCTCATCGGTACCAACGGCGCCGGCAAGACCACCACCCTGCGCACCCTCTCCGGCCTCCTCAAGCCGGTCGGCGGACAGATCAAGTTCAACGGCAGGTCCCTCAAGAAGGTCCCCGCCCACGAAGTGGTCTCCCTCGGCCTCGCCCACTCCCCCGAAGGCCGGCACATCTTCCCCCGCATGACCATCGAGGACAACCTCCGCCTCGGCGCCTTCCTCCGCAACGACAAAGCCGGCATCGAGAAGGACATCCAGCGCGCCTACGACCTCTTCCCCATCCTGGGAGAACGCCGCAAGCAGGCCGCCGGCACCCTCTCCGGAGGCGAGCAGCAGATGCTCGCCATGGGCCGCGCCCTCATGTCCCAGCCCAAACTGCTCATGCTCGACGAACCCTCCATGGGCCTCTCCCCGATCATGATGCAGAAGATCATGTCCACCATCGCCGAACTGAAGGCCTCCGGCACCACCATCCTGCTCGTCGAGCAGAACGCCCAGGCCGCCCTCAGCCTCGCCGACCAGGGACACGTCATGGAAGTCGGCAGCATCGTCCTCTCCGGCAGCGGCCAGGACCTCCTCCACGACGAGTCCGTCCGCAAGGCCTACCTCGGCGAGGACTGACCCACCGCGGCCCCGCCGCACCCACGCGAAGGCCCGCACCCCCCAAGGGGTGCGGGCCTTCGCGTACGCTCCGACGCCACCGCGCGGCCGGCGCCTAACCCTTCGACGCCTTCTTCTCCTCGGCGTCCTGGATGACCGCCTCCGCCACCTGCTGCATCGACATACGACGGTCCATCGACGTCTTCTGGATCCAGCGGAACGCCGCAGGCTCCGTCAGCCCGTACTCCGTCTGGAGCACCGACTTCGCGCGGTCCACCAGCTTGCGCGTCTCCAGGCGCTGCGTGAGATCCGCGATCTCCCCCTCCAGCGCCCGCAACTCCGCGAACCGCGACACCGCCATCTCGATCGCCGGCACCACGTCGCTCTTGCTGAACGGCTTCACCAGGTACGCCATCGCACCCGCGTCCCGGGCCCGCTCGACCAGGTCGCGCTGCGAGAACGCGGTGAGCATCAGCACCGGGGCGATCGACTCCCCGGCGATCTTCTCGGCCGCCGAGATGCCGTCGAGCTTCGGCATCTTCACGTCGAGGATCACGAGGTCCGGCTTGTGCTCACGGGCCAGCTCGACGGCCTGCTCACCGTCACCGGCCTCACCCACGACGCTGTATCCCTCCTCCTCCAGCATCTCCTTGAGGTCGAGACGGATCAGCGCCTCGTCCTCGGCGATGACGACGCGGGTCGTCAGCGGAGGCACGTGCGACGTGTCGTCGTCGGGCGCGTCTGCGGGCTGGGGCGACTCGGGGGCGGTCACGGGGGCTCCTTGTTACGGGCCGGGCAGGTAGTGCTGCTCAAGAAGACTACCTAGCGGCGGCACGCTGTGATGACCCGGTATGCTTCCGCACAGCCACGTCGCGCCGGGTTGGTGGAACGGTATACACGGAGGTCTCAAACACCTCTGCTCGAAAGGGCTTGCGGGTTCGAATCCCGCACCCGGCACAGAGCACGTCATCGGCGGAGGTTCACGTCCGGGTGAACCTCCGCCTTTTTGCTGCACACGGTGACTCTCCGCAACGCAGAGTGGCCACATGTACGACCATGGCACAGAGATACGACGACAGGCGGTGGCACTCCTCCGTGAGGGTGTGAGGAACACCGAGGTGGCGCGCCGGTTCGGGATCCCGCCCGGCACGGTCGGCTACTGGAAACACCGGGACCGGGCCGAGCGCGGCGAGCCCGCCACCGTGCGCCCGTCTCTCCTCTGTCCTCGGTGTGATGGCCGGGACCTCGACGAAGCCGAGTACAGCTATCTCCTGGGCCTGTATCTGGGCGACGGGCACATCAGCCACTACGCGAAGCACCGGGTGCCGAGTCTCGTGATCACCCTCGACGACGCGTGGCCCGGTATCCAGGACAGCGCCGAGCGCGCTCTGCGGGCCGTGTTCCCCCACAACGCCACCTGCCGTGTGCGCGCCAAGGGTTCCCACAACGTCAAGGTCTACTTCAAGCACCTCGACTGCCTCTTCCCCCAGCACGGCCCCGGCAGGAAGCACGAGCGCCCCATCGTGCTCGAACCCTGGCAGCGGGACGTGGTGGACACGCATCCCTGGGACCTGGTCCGCGGTCTGATCCACTCCGACGGCTGCCGGATCGTCAACTGGACCACGCGCCTCATCGCCGGCGAGCGCAAGCGCTACGAGTACCCGCGGTACTTCTTCACCAATGTCTCCGACGACATCAGGGGGCTGTTCACCGACACGCTGGACAAGATCGGTGTCGACTGGACCCACTGCACGCGCCGGGGCGCCCCGTACAACATCTCGATCGCCAGGCGGGCGTCCGTCGCTCTCATGGACGCCCACGTCGGGCCGAAGCACTGACCCGTCGGCCCGCGCCGGAGCGGGCCCCCGGCGACTCGGGGGCCCGGGGTGGTGGAGGGGTCACTTGGGGCTGTCGTCCTCGCCGATGTGGTGGACGCGGACGAGGTTGGTGGAGCCGGAGACGCCGGGCGGGGAGCCGGCGGTGATCACGACGACGTCGCCCTTGGCGCAGCGGCCGTAGGCGAGGAGGAGTTCGTCGACCTGGTCGACCATGGCGTCGGTGGAGTCGACGTGGGGGCCGAGGAAGGTCTCGACGCCCCAGGTGAGGTTGAGTTGGGAGCGGGTGGCGGGGGTGGGGGTGAAGGCGAGGAGGGGGATGGGCGAGCGGTAGCGGGAGAGGCGGCGGACGGTGTCGCCGGACTGGGTGAAGGCGACGAGGAACTTGGCGCCGAGGAAGTCGCCCATCTCGGCGGCGGCGCGGGCGACGGCTCCGCCCTGGGTGCGGGGTTTGTTGCGTTCGGTGAGGGGGGGCAGGCCCTTGGCGAGGATGTCCTCTTCGGCGGCGGCGACGATCTTGGCCATGGTGGCGACGGTCTCGACGGGGTATTTTCCGACGCTGGTCTCGCCGGAGAGCATGACGGCGTCGGTGCCGTCGATGACGGCGTTGGCGACGTCGGATGCCTCGGCGCGGGTGGGCCGGGAGTTGTCGATCATCGAGTCGAGCATCTGGGTGGCGACGATGACGGGTTTGGCGTTGCGCTTGGCGAGCTTGATGGCGCGTTTTTGGACGATGGGGACCTGTTCGAGGGGCATTTCGACGCCGAGGTCGCCGCGGGCGACCATGATGCCGTCGAAGGCGGCCACGATGTCGTCGATGGCGTCGACGGCCTGGGGTTTTTCGATCTTGGCGATGACGGGGAGGCGTCGGCCTTCTTCGTCCATGATGCGGTGGACGTCGTCGATGTCGCGTCCGCTGCGGACGAAGGAGAGGGCGATGACGTCGCAGCCGGCGCGCAGGGCCCAGCGGAGGTCGGCTTCGTCCTTGTCGGAGAGGGCGGGGACGGAGACGGCGACGCCGGGGAGGTTGAGGCCCTTGTGGTCGGAGACCATGCCGCCTTCGACGACGGTGGTGTGGACGCGGGGGCCGTCGACGGAGGTGACTTCGAGGGTGACCTTGCCGTCGTCGACGAGGATGCGTTCACCGGGGGTGACGTCGGTGGCGAGTCCGTCGTGGGTGGTGCCGCAGGTCTGCCGGTCGCCTTGGGCGCCTTCTTCGACGGTGATGGTGAAGGCGTCTCCGCGTTCAAGGAGTACGGGGCCTTCGGTGAAGCGGCCGAGGCGGATCTTCGGGCCTTGAAGGTCGGCGAGGACGCCGACGCTGCGGCCGGTTTCGTCGGAGGCCTTTCGCACGCGCTGGTAGCGCTCCTCGTGTTCGGCGTGGGAGCCGTGGCTGAGGTTGAGGCGGGCTACGTCCATTCCGGCTTCGACGAGGGCTTTGATCTGGTCGTACGAGTCGGTGGCGGGGCCCAATGTACAGACGATTTTTGCTCGGCGCATGGTTCGAGCCTAGGGCTTACCGGTGGGTAGGGGTTTGGTCGTGCATGACCGCTCAACGTCCTTTGGGTGAAAGCCTCTTGACAAGTGTTGAATTGTGCGCCGGGGCGCTCTGATGAGCGGGGTCGTGGTGGGGCCGGCGGGATGCGCGGTCCGTACGGTCGTTCGGTGGCGGCGGGGCGGAGAGGGGTGGTGACGGTGGGTGACGCGGGAGGGGCTTGGAGGGAGCGGGGCGGGGCGGGGTGGTCAGAGGCGGGGCGGGGCGAGGGTGAAGCGGGCGCTGACCGCGGCGTGGAGGTGCAGGCGCCGGGGTTGGAGGTCGAGGGGGGCGGGTTCGTCGTCGGTGGGGGCGGCGCCGGCGAAGGGTGCCGCGGCGAAGCGGGCGCCCTGGGGCGGGTGGGGGTGGGGGTCGTCCGCCGCGGTGTCGGCGAGTTCCAGCAGGGCGGTGAGGGTGGTGCCGAGTGCGTCGGCGTATTCGCGGGCGCGGCGGAGGGCGTCGTGGACGGCTTGCCGGCGGGCGGTGGCGTGGGCGGGCGAGTCGGGGCGGAGGTCCCAGGTGGGGCCGTCGACGCGGGTGAGGTCGAGGTCGGCGAGGGCGGTGGTGAGGTCGGCGAGGGCGGTGAAGTCGCCGAGGGTCGCGGTGATGTGGAGGTGGCCGTGGTGGGTGCGGACGCGTTCGCCGCGGCCGTGGCGGCCGAGTTCGGGGCTGATGGAGAGGTGGCCGGTCTCGACGTGTTCGACGCTGTCGCCGTGGCTTTTGACGAGGTCGAGGGCGCGGGTGTTGCGGCGGGTGAGGTCGGCGAGTGTCTCGCGGCGGTCCTTGCCGCGGGCGGTGACGGTGATGCCGATGCGGGCGATCTCGGGGTCGGCGTCGAGGTGGGCTTCGCCGCGGACGGTGAGGTGGGGTTCGTCGGGGGTGCCGTGGGGGGTGGTGGCGCCGGCGGGTGTCATGTGTCCCACTCTGTCACCGGAGTTGGCCGGTGTGATGCCCGAGGGACATCGGATGGAAACGTTCCGGGTCTGTTGCGCGGCCGGTTGGTGGGTCATGATCTACGCGCGTCATCGTCTCCGTCCCGAGGAGTTCCGGAATGCCTCTGAACCGTCGTAAGTTCCTGAAGAAGTCGGCCGTCACCGGTGCGGGGGTGGCGTTCGCGGGTGCCGTCGGCGCGCCCGCGGCGCGGGCCGCGGAGGCGGGGAGGGGGCATCGGCCGGTGAAGCGGTACGGGCTGACGGTGATGGGGACGACGGATCTGCACGGTCACGTCTTCAACTGGGACTACTTCAAGGACGCGGAGTACGCGGACGCGGCGGGCAACGCGCAGGGTCTGGCGCGGATCTCGACGCTGGTGAACGCGATCCGCAAGGAGCGGGGCCGCGCGAACACGCTGCTGCTGGACGCGGGTGACACGATCCAGGGCACGCCGTTGACGTACTACTACGCGAAGGTGGACCCGATCACCGCCAAGGGTGGTCCGGTGCATCCGATGGCGCAGGCGATGAACGCGATCGGCTACGACGCGGTGGCGCTCGGGAACCACGAGTTCAACTACGGGATCGAGACGCTGCGGAAGTTCGAGTCGCAGTGCCGTTTCCCGCTGCTGGGGGCGAACGCGCTGGACGCGAAGTCGCTGAAGCCGGCTTTTCCTCCGTATGTCATGAAGACGTTCCGCGTGCACGGGGCGCCGCCGGTGAAGGTGGCGGTGCTGGGGTTGACGAACCCGGGGATCGCGATCTGGGACAAGGCGTACGTGCAGGGGAAGCTGACGTTCCCGGGGCTTGAGGAGCAGGCGGCGAAGTGGGTGCCGAAGCTGCGGTCGATGGGTGCGGACGTGGTCGTGGTGTCGGCGCATTCGGGGACGTCGGGGACGTCGTCGTACGGCGACCAGGTGCCGTACGTGGAGAACTCGGCGGCGCTGGTGGCGCAGCGGGTGCCGGGGATCGACGCGATTCTGGTGGGTCACGCGCATGTGGAGATCCCGGAATTGAAGGTGACGAACGAGGTCTCGGGGCGGACGGTGGTGCTGTCGGAGCCGTTGGCGTTCGCGGAGCGGATGTCGGTGTTCGACGTCGAGTTGGTCTTCGAGCGGGGCCGGTGGCAGGTGGAGTCGGTCGCGGCGTCGGTGCGCAACACGAACACGGTGGCGGACGATCCGAGGATCACGCGGTTGCTGGAGGACGAGCACGCGGCGGTGGTGGCGTACGTCAACCAGGTGGTGGGGCGGGCGACGCAGACGCTGACGACGGCGGAGGCGCGGTACAAGGACGCGCCGATCATCGATCTGATCACCCGGGTCCAGGAGGACGTGGTGCGGGGAGCGCTGGCGGGGACGGAGTACGCGTCGCTTCCGGTGATCGCGCAGGCGTCGCCGTTCTCGCGGACGTCGGAGATTCCGGCCGGGGAGGTGACGATCCGGGATCTGTCGAGTCTATACGTGTACGACAACACGCTGGTGGCGAAGGTGCTGACGGGAGCGCAGGTGCGGGCGTACCTGGAGTATTCGGCGAACTACTTCGTGCGGACTGCGGTGGGTGCGGCGGTGGATCCGGAGAAGCTGACGAACGCGAACGGCCGGCCGGACTACAACTACGACTACGTGTCGGGGCTGACCTACGACATCGACGTCGCGCAGCCGGAGGGTTCGCGGATCGGGAACCTGATGCACGGCGGGGCGCCGTTGGACGACGCGCAGCGGTTCGTGCTGGCGGTGAACAACTACCGGGCGAACGGTGGGGGTGCGTTCCCGCATGTGGCGTCCGCGCCGGAGGTGTGGTCGGAGTCGACGGAGATCCGGACGCGGATCGCGGAGTGGGTGACGGCGAAGGGGACGCTGGACCCGGCGGAGTTCGCCTCGGTGGACTGGCGGCTGACGCGTGAGGGCACGCCGGTGTTCTAGCGGGTTGGTGCGTGGTGGGCGGCGTCGGTGCGGTGTTCTCCGTGCCGGCGCCGCTTTGTTCGTCATCTGCCGTCGACGAGGGGGGTGAGGGTGCGGGTCTCCTTGCGGGCCGCGGGGACGCGGGGGGTGGGGTCGAGGCCGAAGGTGGTGAAGGCGGTGCGGGCGGGGAGGGGGTAGGGGTCCTTGCCGGTGAGGGTGTTGAGGATGGTGGCGCTGCGCCAGGCGGCGAGGCCGAGGTCGGGGGTGCCGACGCCGTGGGTGTGGAGTTCGGCGTTCTGGACGTAGACGTGTCCGGTGACGGCGGGGTCGAGGACGAGGCGGAACCGGTCGTCGATGCTGGGGCGTTCGGAGGTGTCGCGGCGGAGGTAGGGGTCGAGTCCGGCGAGGAGGGGGCCGATGGGGCGTTCGCGGTAGCCGGTGGCGAGGACGACGGCGTCGGTGGTGAGGCGGGAGCGGGCGCCTTGCTGGGCGTGTTCGAGGTGGAGTTCGACCTTGGTGGTGGCGACGCGTCCTGCGGTGCGGACGGTGACGGCGGGGGTGAGGACGGCGTCGGGCCAGCCGCCGTGGAGGGTGCGGCGGTAGAGCTCGTCGTGGATGGCGGCGATGGTGTCGGCGTCGATGCCCTTGTGGAGTTGCCATTGGGCGGCGACGAGGCGGTCGCGGACGGGTTCGGTGAGGGCGTGGAAGTAGCGGGTGTAGTCGGGGGTGAAGTGTTCGAGGCCGAGTTTGGAGTACTCCATGGGGGCGAAGGCCTCGGTGCGGGCGAGCCAGTGGATCTTCTCGTGTCCGGCGGGGCGGTTGCGGAGGAGGTCGAGGAAGATCTCGGCGCCCGACTGGCCGGCGCCGATGACGGTGATGTGGTCGGCGGTGAGGAAGCGTGCGCGGTGTTCGAGGTAGTCGGCGGCGTGGATGACGGGCACGCCGGGGGCGTCGACGAGGGGTTTGAGGGGTTCGGGGATGTGGGGGGCGGTGCCGACGCCGAGGACGATGTTGCGGGTGTGGGTGCGGCCCAGGGTCTCGGCTTCGCCGTCGCTGTCGAGGTGGGTGAAGTCGACTTCGAAGAGGTCGCGTTCGGGGTTCCAGCGGACGGTGTCGACCTGGTGGGCGAAGTGCAGTCCGGGGAGGTGGCCGGCGACCCAGCGGCAGTAGGCGTCGTATTCGGCGCGCTGGATGTGGAAGCGCTCGGCGAAGTAGAAGGGGAAGAGGCGTTCGCGGGCTTTGAGGTAGTTGAGGAAGGACCAGGGGTTCGCCGGGTCGGCGAGGGTGACGAGGTCGGCGAGGAAGGGGACTTGGAGGGTGGCGCCGTCGATGAGGAGGCCGGGGTGCCAGTCGAAGCCGGGGCGTTGTTCGTAGAAGACGGCGTCGAGTTCGGTGAGGGGGTGGGCGAGGGCGGCCAGGGAGAGGTTGAAGGGGCCGATGCCGATGCCGACGAGGTCGCGGGGTGCTTCGGCGGCGGGGCGCGGGGGGTGGGGCGTCGGGCTCATCGGGGGGTGTGTCCTTCCACCAGTTTCAGGAGCGTGTCCAGGTCGTCGGGCCGGGTGTGGGGGTTGAGGAGGGTGGCTTTGAGCCAGCGGCGGCCGTCGAGGGTGGCGCGGCCGAGGACGGCGTGGCCCTGGTCGAGGAGGGTGCGGCGGACGGCGGCGACGGTGTCGTCGGTGGCGCCGGTGGGCCGGAAGAGGACGGTGCTGATGGCGGGCCGGTCGTAGAGTTCGAGGCCGGGGTGGGCGTCGACGAGGTCGGCGAGGTGGCGGGCGTGGGCGCAGACCTGGTCGACGAGGGCGGCGAGGCCGTCGCGGCCGAGGGTCTTGAGGGTGACGGCGATCTTCAGCACGTCGGGGCGCCGGGTGGTGCGCAGGGAGCGGCCGAGGAGGTCGGGGAGGCCGGCCTCGGTGTCGTCGCCGGCGTTGAGGTAGTCGGTGTGGTGGCCGAGGGGGGCGAGGTCGGCGGGGTCGCGGACGGCGAGGAGTCCGGCGGCGGCGGGCTGCCAGCCGAGTTTGTGCAGGTCGAGGGTGACGGTGTGGGCGTGGTGGAGGCCGTCGAGTGCGGGGCGGTGGCGGTCGCTGAGCAGGAGGGCTCCGCCGTAGGCGGCGTCGATGTGGAGGCGGGCGCCGTGGTCGGCGCAGAGGCGTGCGATGTCGGGCAGGGGGTCGATGAGTCCGGCGTCGGTGGTGCCGGCGGTGGCGGCGACGAGGAGGGGGCCGTGGAGTGAGGTGAGGGCGTTGTCGAGGGCGGCGGGGTCGAGGGTGCCGGCGGGTGCGGGGAGGACGACGGGTTCGGGGAGTCCGAGGAGCCAGGCGGCGCGGTGCAGGGAGTGGTGGGCGTTCGCGCCGTGGACGAGGTGGACGCTGCCGTGGGCTTCGCGGGCGAGGAGGAGGGCGAGGTGGTTGGACTCGGTGCCTCCGGTGGTGACGAGGGCGTCGCCGTGGGGGGTGCCGTAGACCTCGTGGGCGAGGGTGCGGGTGAGCAGGGTCTCGAGTTCGGAGGCGGCGGGTGCCTGGTCCCAGGAGTCGAGGGAGGGGTTGAGGACGGAGGCGGCGAGGTCGGCCGCGGCGGCGACGGCGAGGGGCGGGCAGTGCAGGTGGGCGGCGCAGTGGGGGTGGGCGGGGTCGGCGGCGCCTTCGGCGAGGGCGTGGACGAGGTCGTGGAGTGCGGCGGGGTCGCCGTGTCGGGGCAGGAGGTCGCCGACGCGGTCGCGGAGGGTGCGGGCGACGTCTCGGGGTCCTCCGGCGGGGAGGGGGCCGCCGCGGGTTTCGCCGCCGGCGGCGAGGGCGTCGAGGACGGTGTGGAGCAACGGCCGCAGTGCGTCGGGGCCTTGGGGGCCTGAGGCGAGGGGCGGCGTGCTCATGGATGTCCTCCGGTGGACGCGCGGCGGGGTATGTCCCAGCGTGTACGCGTTTCGGGCGGGGGTGCCCGCGAAGGAGAACGATTGGACCCGATCGGGGGTACCGCGGCGCGGAGGGCCGGTGGGGGACGGATGGGGGTGCTAGGGAGCGCCGGGGGGTGGTGCGGGGCGCCGGGCGCGCCCCCGGCCTCTTCTCCGGGGGTGCCGGTGGGCGGGCGCGCTCCGGCCGGTCCGCGGCGGGGGTGGGGCCGCTTCCGCCGTGGTGCGGGCGTCGCCGGGTCCGGCCGTGCGCGGGCCCTGGCGGCCCGCCGGCGGGGCGGGGCGTCAGGGCCCGGTGACGGTTGCGCGGAGGGTCAGTCGCGGCGGGCGCGCAGGGCGCGGGCGAGGTCGTCGAGCTGGTCGGTGAGTTTGCGGCGCAGGGCGGGGATGGGGTCGGCGTCGCGCAGGCACGCCTCGCCGAGGGCGAGGGTGTCGGCGGTGACGGCGTGGGCGGGGAAGGCCCAGCGGCCGGCCGCGTCGGCGATGGCGGGGCCGCGGCGTTCGGCGACGGCGACGGCGTCGGGCCAGTAGCGCTCGACGTACTCGCGGACGAGGTCGCTCTGCTCGGGCTGCCAGAAGCCCTGGGCGGTGGCGGTGAAGAGGTAGTTGGAGAGGTCGTCGGTGGTGAACATGGCGTGCCAGGCGGCGCGCTTGGCCTCGGGGTCGGGCAGTGCGGCGCGGCAGCGGGCGGCGCCTTCCTGGCCGGTGGCGCTGGGGTCCTGGACGAGTTCGGCCTCGATGACGGCGTCGTCGACGGCGCCGAGGACGCAGAGCCGGCCGAGGATGCGCCAGCGCAGTTCGGGGTCGAGTTCGGGGCCGCCGGGGACGGTGCCCTCGGAGAGCCAGGCGCTGATGGTGTCGGGGTGGGCGGCGACGTCGATGCAGTGGCGTACGGCGATGAGCCGCAGGCCGGGGTGGGAGCCGTCCTCGGTGCGGCGGATGAGGTCGCGGCACAGGTCGGTGAGGGTGGCGAGGGCGGCGGGGCGCTGTTCGGGGGTGAGGAAGCGGTCGGCGACGTGGGTGGAGGCGAAGCTCAACACGCCTTGGACGAGGGCGAGGTCGGTCTCGTGCGGGAGGTGGGTGCGGGCGGCGTCGATGTAGGCGGTGGGGGGCAGTTCGCCGTCGCGTACGGCGTCGCGCAGGGCGTTCCAGACGACGGCCCGGCTGAGGGCGTCGGGGAGGCCGGAGAGGGCGGCCTCGACGGTGGCGGCGGACGTGGTGTCGAAGCGGATCTTGGCGTAGCCGAGGTCGGAGTCGTTGAGGAGGAGGAGCGCGGGGCGCAGTCCGGGGGCGGTGTGCGCCGAGTCGCCCTGGGGGACGTCGAGTTCGAAGCGCTCGCGCAGGGCGAGGCGGCGGTCGTCGCCGGGGACGGTGTCGTAGGCGCCGACGGCGATGCGGTGCGGGCGGCTGCCGGTGCGGTCGACGGTGAGCCGCCAGTTGCCGCCGCCTTCGTGGAGGGTGGGGGTGAGGGTGTCGACGCCGGTGGTGCGCAGCCAGGACGCGGCCCAGGCGTGGACGTCGCGCTCGGTGGCGGAGGCGAGGTTGTCGATGAAGTCGGCGAGGGTGGCGTTGCCGAACCTGTGGCGGGCGAAGTGCGTGTTGATGCCGGCGAGGAAGTCCTCCTCGCCCAGCCAGGCGACGAGTTGGCGCAGCGCGGAGGCGCCCTTGGCGTAGGAGATGCCGTCGAAGTTGAGCATGGCGGACGCGGTGTCGGGGACGGCGTCCGGGTCGGGGGCGACGGGGTGGGTGGAGGGGCGCTGGTCGGCGTCGTAGCCCCAGGGTTTGCGGGCGACTGCGAAGTCGACCCAGGTGTCGGTGAAGCGGGTCGCTTCGGTGAGGGTCTGGTAGCCCATGTACTCGGCGAAGGACTCGTTGAGCCAGATGTCGTCCCACCAGCGCAGGGTGACGAGGTCGCCGAACCACATGTGGGCCATCTCGTGGGCGATGACCATGGCGCGGGTCTGGCGTTCGGTGTCGGTGACGGCGGAGCGGTAGATGAACTCGTCGCGGAAGGTGACGAGGCCGGGGTTCTCCATGGCGCCGGCGTTGAACTCGGGGACGAACGCCTGGTCGTAGGAGTCGAAGGGGTAGGGCTCGTCGAACTTCTCGTGGTAGCGGTCGTAGCAGGCGCGGGTGATGTCGAGGATCTCGTCGGCGTCGGCGTCGAGGTGGGGGGCGAGGGAGCGGCGGCAGTGCAGGCCGAAGGGCAGGCCGGCGTGTTCGGTGCGGACGGAGTGCCAGGGGCCGGCGGCGACGGCGACGAGGTAGGTGGAGACGAGGGGGGTGGGGGCGGCCTTCCAGTGGCCGTCTCCGAGGTGTTCGGTGACGCCGTTGGCGAGGACGGTCCAGCCGTCGGGGGCGGTGACGCTCAGTTCGAACACGGACTTGAGGTCGGGCTGGTCGAAGGCCGCGAAGACGCGCTGGACGTCTTCCATGAAGAGCTGGGTGTAGAGGTAGGTCTCACCGTCGGTGGGGTCGGTGAAGCGGTGCATGCCCTCGCCGGTGCGGGAGTAGCGCATGGCGGCGTCGACGCGCAGTTCGTGCTCGCCCGCCGTGAGGCCCTTGAGGGGCAGGCGGTTCTCGTCGAGTGTCCCGGGGTCGAGGGGGCGGCCGTCGAGGGTGACGGAGCGCAGTTCGGCGGGCTTCAGCTCGACGAAGGTGTCCGCGTCGTCGCGGGCGGTGAACCGGATGACGGTCCGGGAGTCGAAGGTCTCGTCCCCTCGGGTCACGTCGAGTTCGATCCCGTAGTGGTGGACGTCGAGGAGCTGGGCACGGGTCTGCGCTTCGTCGCGCGTCAGTACGGACATGGGGACATGCTGCCCGATGCGGTCGGCGGGTCACAGAGGTGGTCCCCTTCGCCCCTGCCGTCGCCGTCCGGTGGGGGGCGGCCGGGGTGTGCCGCGGTCAGGGGGTGCGGCGCTGCTCCAGCCGGCCGCCGTCGCGGGTGCCGGGGTGCCGGGGCTGGCCGGGGATGCGCGGCCCGGGGTCGGCGGGGGCAGGGCCGCCCGGGTCGGCGGCGGGGTGCTTGCCGACGAGGGCGCGCAGTTCGCGCAGTTCCCGTTCGAGGTGCAGGTGGCGCTGCCGGGCCTCGTACAGGTAGCGGACCTTGGTGCGCAGGGCCCACGGGTCGACGGGCTTCATGAGGAGGTCGGCGACGCCGAGGGCGAAGGCGGTGGCGGTGAGTTCGGCGTCCGGGCCGTAGCCGGTGAGGAGGATGACGGGGATGTGCTGGGTCTGTTCGACGCGCCGCATGTAGCGCACGACGTCGAGGCCGCCGACGCCGGGCATGCGGACGTCGAGGACCAGTAAGGCGACCTGGCCCCGCAGCACTTCCTTGAGCGCCGCGTCGCCGCCGGTGGCGCGGCCCACGCGGTAGCCGAGCGGGGACAGCGCGCTTTCCAGCGCGTACAGGGTGTCCTCGTGGTCGTCGACGATGAGGATCTTGGCATCCGACGGCATGGCCCGGTGTCCCCTCGTTCTGGGCATACCAGCATATGCCCGTGAGGGCGCGATGCGCCGGGCCGATGCGTGCGGGAGTGCGCGGCGCATCGCGGCGCGTTCCGGGCGGTGGTGCTCACTCCGGCGCGGAGCGCGCGGAGCGCGGGGGTGGGTTTCGCTCCGGCGCGTGATGGACGCGGCGGGACGGGGTTCTCGCGCCGGCGGGCGGCGGCCGGGTCCCGGGGTTCCGGGCGTCCGGCCTGATGCTGCGGGGGTCCGGGCCTGCTGGTGCGGGGTGTGCGGTGCGGCCGGGATGCGGGGGTGCGGGCGGGGGCTGGGTGCGGCGGGCCTCGTACGGCGCCGTGCCCCGTCGTGTCCGGTGCCGCGGGGTCACTCCCCCGGTTCGGGGGTGCCGCCCGCGTCGTCCGCGATGCGCTCGTGGTGGCGGATCACCTCGGCGATGATGAAGTTGAGGAGCTTCTCGGCGAAGGCCGGGTCCAGTTTGGCGTTCTCGGCGAGGCGGCGCAGCCGGGCGATCTGGTGGGACTCGCGAGAGGGGTCGGCGGGCGGCAGGTGGTGGGCCGCCTTGAGGTGGCCGACCTGCTGGGTGCACTTGAAGCGTTCGGCGAGCATGTGGACGACGGCGGCGTCGATGTTGTCGATGCTGTCGCGCAGCCGGGCGAGTTCCGCGCGGACGGCGGGATCGGCTTCCTGGGGCTTGCTGATGGTCATGTGAGCCAAGCCTACGGGGCGTGCGGGCACCCGATCGCGGGCGGATCGGCGGGGCCGCCGACGCGGTCGAGGCGGGGTGCCGGGGACGGTGCGGCTCCGCCGTCCGGGAAGCGGACGGGAGGCACGCCGGCGCGGCGGGTGGAGGGGTCCGGTGCAGGGTGCGGCCGTCGCGGCGGGAAGGGCCGGCGGCGAAGGGCGGCCGGGAGGGCGGCGAGCGCTTCCCCGGCCCGGTCGAGACCGGATGCCGGGCGGGTGGCCCCGGCAGGCGCGTCGATCGGCCCGGCGGACGCGGGACGGGGGACGCGGCACACGGCACAGGGCACACGGCACAAGAGACGCGGCACACGGCACGCGTCAGCGGCACAGGGCACGCGGCACGGCACCCGGCCCAAGCAATGTGCGCACAAGTGGAGGCCGGTGCCGTCGTCCCGGGTGACGGCACCGGCCTGGCGTCAGGGCGCCCCGTCCGGCCCGGGGCCGGGCGCTCCCCCGGCCCCGGGCCGGACGGCCCTCACATGCCCGCCGCGTACCGGGCGATGTCGGCGGCGAAGGTCGAGACCTCGCTGTACACGCCGGGGTACCCCGGTTCGGCGCAGCCCTGGCCCCAGCTGACGATGCCCACCTGGACGTAGGCGCCGGTGTCGTCCCTGCGGAACATGGGGCCGCCGGAGTCGCCCTGACAGGTGTCGACCCCGCCCTGCGGGAAGCCGGCGCAGATCTCGTCACCGGGGACGAGTTCACTGCCGTAGGCCTGCCGGCAGGTGGCGTCGTCGACGAAGGGCACGGTGGCCTTGAGCAGGTACCGCTGCTGCGCGCCGCCCTCGCGGGCCGCGCCCCATCCGGCGACGGTGAAGTCGCCGTTGTTGTAGGCGGTGGAGGTGGCGATCCGCAGGGTGGGCAGGTCGATCGGCCTGGCCAGCTTGATCAGGGCCCAGTCCTTGCCCTTGCCGTTGTACCCGGGCGCCCGGAGCACCTTCGCCGACCTGACCTTCACGGCGTCCGGGCTCCGCAGGTCGACGACGCCGGCGGTGGCGGTGATGGAGGTGTTGGTGCCGGAGCCGTTCACGCAGTGCGCCGCGGTGAGGACGATGCTCCGGGTGTAAAGGGCTCCGCCGCAGCCCATGGAGAGGCGGACCATGAAGGGGAACTCGCCCTGCGCCGCACGGGTGCCGCCGACGACGGGTGCCGGGGCGGCCTCGGCGGTCAGCGGCTGGAGGGAGGCGGCGGCGAGGACGACCGCGGCGACGGCGAGCAGTCTTCGGACGAGGCCGGACTTCTTCGGAGGCTTCAACGCGTTTCCTTTCGTGGGGGGTTGTCCGCCGGGCAGGGACACGGAAACGTCTGCTGGCATGCTCCTGCCAAGCTGGTGGGGAGTATGAGGACCGGCGCCGGGGCCGGGCAAGAGCGGCAATCCGGCCAGACACGCCCGCCGCCGCGCCGCGTCCCCGGCCGGCGCGCGGAAGCCCGCCTACAGTGGGGTGGAGCTCCGGCGTCTTCAGGGGGTGCGGACGTGGCGAACGGCGGACCCGTCGAACACGGCTTCCCGCATCTCGACACCGTGCGGGCGTCGATCACCGCGCTGTGGAAGCGGCTCTCCCACGACACCGTCCACGCCTTCTCGGCCAGCGTGGCGCCCGCCGACGCGGCCTTCGCCGACGCCGACGACCTGCACCTCGGGGCCCAGCGGGTGGCCCGCGAGATGGTCCGCCACTACCGGCTGCCGGACGCCCGGATGATCGTGGGATTCCGCGAGATGACCCACGCGGCCAACGTCGAACTGGCCGCGGGACCCGAGTACTTCATCGAACTGAACGACCGGTTCCGCACCCACCGCAGGGACATCGGCGCCGCCCTCGCCCACGAGGTGATGCACGTCTACCTGCACCGCCTGGACCTCTCCCTGCCCGGCACCCGCGACAACGAGATCCTCACCGACACCGCCGCGGCCTACCTCGGCGCGGGCTGGCTGCTCCTGGACGCCTACCGCGAGGACGCCGCCTCCTCGCAGAAACTCGGCTACCTGACCCCGGAGGAGTTCGGATACGTTCTCGCCAAGCGGGCCCTGCTGTTCGGCGAGGACCCCTCGGTGTGGTTCACCAGCCCGCAGGCGTACACCGCGTACACCACGGGCCGGGAGCGGGCCCGGCGCGACGAGCGGCAGCCGCCGCTCACCGCGGCCGGGTGGGCGGGCCGCCGCCGCTACGCCCGGGACCGCCGGCACGCCGGGGAGGACGGCCCGGGCCCCGGGCGGCAGGACCACCCGGAGGCCGCCTACACCTTCGCGCGCGACGCCGCGGGCGGACCGATGCGGGTGTCCTTCCCCTGCCCCACCTGCCTCCAGCGCATCCGCGTACCCGTGCGCGGCCGGGTGCGCGCCCGCTGCGCGCTGTGCCGGACGGTGCTGGAGTGCGACACCTGAAACCCCCCGCGGCTCCGCCCGGCCGGTGACCACCGCGGCCGTCGGCGCGCGGCCGACCGGGCCGGCACGGACGCGGGCCTGAGGTGAGCGAGACCACCCCGAAAGTCTTTGCCTCCGGCCTCCCTGCCGGGCGAGGGTCGAAGGATGAGCACGAACGACCCGGCCGCCGGCCTCTTCCCCGCCCTGTACGAGGGGGACGAGGACACGGTGGTCCGGCTGCTGCGGGCGGGGGTGAGCGCCGAGAGCGTGGACGACGACGGCCAGAGCGCGCTGTACGCGGCCGCGGTGAGCGACCGGGCGGGCGTCGTCCGGCTGCTGCTGGCCGCCGGCGCCGACCCCGACCGGCTCAGCCTGGGCACGGACGCTCCCCTGTGCGGCGCGGCCTGCGGCGGGCACACCGAGGTGGTGCGGGCGCTGCTCGGGGCCGGGGCGCGGCCCGACACCGTCGAGGAGTTCGGCTTCACCGCGCTCACCTGGGCGCTGCGATGCGGCCACGGCACCGTCGTGGAGCTGCTGCTGGAGGCGGGCGCGGACCCGAACCGGCCTGGTCCCTCGGGCGAGGCCCCGCTGGTGACGGCGGCCCACCGCGGTTCCGTCCGCTGCGTACGGGCCCTGCTCGCGCACGGCGCGACGGCGCGCGCCGAGGCGCTGGCGGAGGCGCGGCGCGTGCACGCCGTCGGCGCCGAGGCGGAACTGCGCGCGGGGCTGGTCCGCGGTCACGGTCCCGGACACCGTTCGCTCACCCGCCGCCACGGGTCGCCGGAGGACATCACCATCGAGGTGGAGCTGCTGGACGCGCACGGCAGCCCGTTCGCGGGCGACGCCCTCCAGACGGGGCACGCGCAGATCGTCGCCCTGCTGACGGCTCCCTGAACCGCCCCGCCCGCGGCCGGGAGCCGGCCCCGGGTCTCCCGCCGGCCGGCACGGCGGGCGGGGCGGGCGCCCGGTCAGTCCACCCGGACCACCGCGACCGGACCGGTCCCGCGGACCACGGCGGGCTCCGCCTCCAGCAGGGCGGCGTCGTACCGGCCGAGGGACAGCCCCGCGACCGCCGCGGACGTTCCGAGCGCCACCACCAGCACGGCCGGCCCGGCCGGAACGGCGACCCCCTCGGGGCACGACAGGACCTCGACGGCCGGTACGGCCGGACCGCCGCGGCTCCACATGACGTTGAGGTTCACGACCGGGCCGTCGATCAGCCGGCACCCGGTTGGCCGATCACCGGGCAGGGCCTGCGGCACGTACAGGGTGCTGACCCGGCGGCGCTGCGTGCCGATCGTCAGGTCCATTCCGGCGCCCTCGACCAGGGTGAGCGCGCGGTCCACCCGGGCGAAGGACGAGAAGGGCCCGTCGGCGGCGACGTCGGCGAGACTGACGCGCCAGGCGAAGCGGGACATGTCCGCGCCCTCGGGCCGGACGAGGATCTCCCGGGTGATCCCGCCGCCGTTCCTCCAGGGCGTGGCGGTCCGCGCCGCGGCGGGCAGCGGGCGGGCGCTCACCGGACGATCCCGCGGGCCCGGGCGGCGGCCAGCCACTGCGGGAACTCCCCGGTCAGCCGGCCGTACAGCTCCGCGTCGCTCACCGCCCGCGGGTCCGAACCGGCGTGGAAGAAGCCGGCGTTGTCGACGACCCGCTTCTGCGGGACGGCGAGGTCGTCCAGCGCGCGCAGGAAGTCGAACTGCCGGCTCGACGGGTCGCCGAAGCCGACGAACTGCCAGAACATGGGCAGCCGGGCGGCCTTGCACAGGTAGCGTTCGGCGGCCGGCCTGCTGATCGGTCCGCCGTCGGTCTGGAAGACCACGAGGGCGGGGTCCTTGGACCCGCTGTCGAGGTAGTGGTCGATGACGGCGTCCATGGCGAGGTGGTAGCCGGTCTTGCCCATGTGGCCGAGCCCGGACACGATCTCCTCGATCCGGCCGGCGTGGTTGTCGAGGGCGATGTCGGTGACGGCGTCGATGTCGGTCGAGAAGAAGACGACCGGGACGACGCCGTCGTCGTCGAGGTGGGCGGACAGGCCGAGCACCCGGTCGGCGAGCGCCTGCACGCTGCCGTCCCGGTAGTACGGCCTCATCGACCCCGAGTAGTCCACGACCAGGTAGACGGCGGCCCGTTGCCCGTTCAGCCCGCGCTCGGCGAGGCAGGCCCCGGCGGTCTTGTACAGGTCGACCAGCGCGGGCGCGGTCTCCTCGACCTTGGTGAGGCCTACTCCGGCCATGGCGGGGCTCCCGTCGCGAGGTTGGCGGTACGCCGAGGTTACGTCACGGCCCGGGGCCGCCGCGGCGCGCGGGCGGGGCGGGCGGGCGCGTGAACCCGCGGTGCGGCACGTCCGGGCGCCGCCCCCGCGGGGACCGGCGCCGCATACCCTGTCCGTCATGAAACGTGCGGGTTTGCTGTTGTTGGCGGTCGTTCCGGTCATCGTCACGACCGCGGCGTATGTCGCCGCACCCGAGCAGCCGGCGGGCAGCGGCGCGGGACGGCCGGCGTCCGCGTCGCGGGCGGCGGGCGGGGAGTCCTCGGCGAAGGGCGGCCGGGCCGCCCCGCGGCGGGCCGGACTGGCCGCGCCGGACAAGAAGGAGCTGGCGCAGCAGATCGTGGCCAGTGCCGAGAACTCCACGCTCGACTGGCGTGGGGCGTACGCCTACGTCGAGGACATCGGGGACGGCCAGGGCTACACGGCGGGCGTCATCGGCTTCTGCACCGGCACCCACGACCTGCTCACGCTCGTCGAGGAGTACACGCGGGACCACCCGGACAACGGGCTCGCCCGCTACCTGCCGGCGCTGCGCCGCGTGGACGGCACGGACTCGCACGAGGGTCTGGACCCCGGCTTCCCCGCGGCGTGGCGGCAGGAGGCGACGGTGCCCGCGTTCCGCGCGGCCCAGGACACCGAGCGGGACCGCGTCTACTTCGACCCCGCGGTCCGCCGGGCGCAGCGCGACGGACTCGGCACCCTGGGCCAGTTCGTCTACTACGACGCCATGGTCATGCACGGTCCCGGCACCGGCGCCTACGGCTTCTACGGGCTGCGGGAGCGCGCGCTGCGCAAGGCCCTGCCGCCCTCGCGCGGCGGTGACGAGACGGCGTACCTGGAGGCCTTCCTGGACGTGCGGCGCGCCGCCATGCGCTCCCGGAGCGCGCACCGCGACACCACCCGCATCGACACCGCCCAGCGCGTCTTCCTGCGCGAGGGGAACCTCGGCCTCGACACCCCTCTGGTGTGGAAGGTGTACGGGGAGACCTACCGGGTGCCCTGACGCGGCGGCGGGCGGGGACGGGGCGCGCCGGGCATGCGGCGGCGCCTGCCCGGTCGTCCGGTCGGGGACAGGTGGGCAGGCGCCGTCTGGTGTTCCGCACGCCTTTGTGCGGGACGTCTCGGGTGACCGCTTCGCGGTCACGCGTTTCGTGGGTCAGACCGTCAGCGAGCGGTCCGTCGGGCGGATCGGGGCGGGCAGGTCGCTCGCGCCGGTGAGGAAGCGGTCGACACCGCGGGCGGCCGAGCGGCCCTCCGCGATGGCCCAGACGATGAGGGACTGGCCGCGGCCGGCGTCACCGGCGACGAACACGCCGGGCACGTTCGTCGCGAAGTCGGCGTCGCGCGCGATGTTGCCGCGCTCGTCGAGCTCCAGGCCGAACTGGGAGACCACGCCGTTCTCGACGTCGGTGCCGGTGAAGCCCATCGCGAGCGTCACGAGCTGCGCGGGGATGCGGCGTTCGGTGCCGGCCTTCTGGTTCAGCCTGCCGTCGCCGAACTCGACCTCGACGAGGTGCAGCCACTGCACGTTGCCGTCCTCGTCGCCCTCGAAGTGGGTGGTGCTGACGGAGTAGACCCGCTCACCGCCCTCCTCGTGCGCGGAGGTGACCTTGTAGAGCATCGGGAAGGTGGGCCAGGGCTGGCCCGGGTTCCGCTCCTCGCCCGGCCGCGGCATGATCTCCAGCTGCGTGACCGAGGCCGCGCCCTGGCGGTGGGCGGTGCCCACGCAGTCCGCGCCGGTGTCGCCGCCGCCGATGACCACGACGTGCTTGCCCTCGGCGCTGATCGGGGGCGCCACGAAGTCGCCCTCCTGCACCTTGTTGGACAGCGGCAGGTACTCCATGGCCTGGTGGATGCCGTTCAGCTCCCGTCCGGGGACGGGGAGGTCGCGGGCGGTGGTCGCACCGGCGGCGACGACCACGGCGTCGTAGCGCTTGCGCAGGTCCGTCGCCTTGAGGTCGCGGCCGATCTCGATGCCGGTGCGGAAGCGGGTGCCCTCCGCGCGCATCTGCTCGATGCGGCGGTTGATGTGCCGCTTCTCCATCTTGAACTCGGGGATGCCGTAGCGCAGCAGGCCGCCGATGCGGTCGGCGCGCTCGTACACGGCGACGGTGTGCCCCGCCCGGGTGAGCTGCTGGGCGGCGGCGAGGCCGGCCGGGCCGGAACCGATGACCGCGACCGTCTTGCCGGAGAGCCGCTCCGGGGCCTGGGGGGCGACGCTGCCGCTGTCCCACGCCTTGTCGATGATCGAGACCTCGACGTTCTTGATGGTCACGGCGGGCTGGTTGATGGCGAGGACGCACGCCGACTCGCACGGGGCGGGGCAGAGCCGCCCGGTGAACTCGGGGAAGTTGTTCGTGGCGTGCAGCCGCTCGGACGCGGCCTGCCAGTCCTCCCGGTAGGCGTAGTCGTTCCACTCGGGGATCAGGTTCCCGAGCGGGCAGCCGTTGTGGCAGAAGGGGATGCCGCAGTCCATGCAGCGCGAGGCCTGCTGGGAGATGATCGGCAGCAGCGAGCCCGGGACGTAGACCTCGTTCCAGTCCCGGAGACGCTCCTCGACCGGCCGGGACGTGGCGACCTCACGGCCGTGGTTCAAAAAGCCCTTGGGATCAGCCATGGGTCGCCGCCTCCATCATCTTCTCGGTGATCGCGGACTCGTCGAGTCCGGCTCGCTCGGCGGCGTCCTTGGCGGCGAGCACTGCCTTGTACGTGCTGGGAATGATCTTGCTGAAGCGCTCGACCGCGACGGGCCAGTCGGCGAGCAGCTTCTCGGCGACCGTCGATCCGGTCTCCTCGGCGTGCCGCTGCACGACGTCGTGCAGCCACTGGCGGTCGGTGTCGTCGAGTTCCTCCACGGCACCGACGTTGCCGGCGTTGACGTTGTCGCGGTCGAGGTCGATGACGTAGGCGATGCCGCCGGACATGCCGGCCGCGAAGTTGCGGCCCGTCTCGCCGAGGACGACCGCGTGGCCGCCGGTCATGTACTCGCAGCCGTGGTCGCCCACGCCCTCGGAGACGACCGTCGCGCCGGAGTTGCGGACGCAGAAGCGCTCACCGGTCCGGCCGCGCAGGAAGAGTTCGCCGCCGGTCGCGCCGTAGGCGATGGTGTTGCCCGCGATGGTCGAGTACTCGGCGAGGTGGTCGGCGCCCCGGTCGGGACGGACGATCACCCGGCCGCCGGAGAGGCCCTTGCCGACGTAGTCGTTGGCGTCGCCCTCCAGGCGGAGCGTGACACCGCGCGGCAGGAAGGCGCCGAAGGACTGGCCCGCCGAGCCGGTGAAGGTGATGTCGACGGTGTCGTCGGGCAGGCCCGCGCCGCCGAACTTCTTCGTCACCTCGTGGCCGAGCATGGTGCCGACCGTGCGGTTGATGTTGCGGATCGCGACCTGGGCGCGGACCGGCTGGGCGTCGGCCTGGGAGTCCGCGGCGAGGGCGTCGGCGGCGAGCTTGATCAGCTCGTTGTCGAGCGCCTTCTCCAGCCCGTGGTCCTGGGGGACGACCTGGTGGAGCGCCGCGCCCTCGGGCAGTTCGGGCACGTGGAAGAGCGGGGACAGGTCGAGTCCCTGTGCCTTCCAGTGGGTGACGGCCCGCTCCACGTCGAGGTTCTCGGCGTGGCCGACGGCCTCTTCGACGGAGCGGAAGCCGAGCTCGGCGAGGATCTCGCGGACCTCTTCGGCGATGAACCTGAAGAAGTTGACGATGTACTCGGCCTTGCCGGCGAACCGGTCGCGGAGCACCGGGTTCTGGGTGGCGATGCCGACCGGGCAGGTGTCGAGGTGGCAGACGCGCATCATGACGCAGCCGGAGACGACGAGCGGCGCGGTGGCGAAACCGAACTCCTCGGCGCCGAGGAGCGCGGCGATGACGACGTCGCGGCCGGTCTTGAGCTGGCCGTCGGTCTGCACGACGATGCGGTCGCGCAGTCCGTTGAGCAGCAGGGTCTGCTGGGTCTCGGCGAGTCCGAGCTCCCAGGGTCCGCCCGCGTGCTTGAGCGAGGTGAGCGGCGAGGCGCCGGTCCCGCCGTCGTGGCCGGAGATGAGGACGACGTCGGCGTGCGCCTTGGAGACGCCTGCCGCGACCGTGCCGACGCCGACCTCGGAGACCAGCTTCACGTGGATGCGGGCCTGCGGGTTGGCGTTCTTGAGGTCGTGGATCAGCTGGGCGAGGTCCTCGATGGAGTAGATGTCGTGGTGGGGCGGCGGGGAGATGAGCCCGACGCCCGGGGTGGAGTGCCGGGTCTTGGCGACCCACGGGTAGACCTTGTGGCCGGGCAGCTGGCCGCCCTCGCCGGGCTTGGCGCCCTGGGCCATCTTGATCTGGATGTCGTCGGCGTTGACGAGGTACTCGCTGGTCACGCCGAAGCGTCCGGACGCCACCTGCTTGATGCTGGAGCGGCGCGCCGGGTCGTACAGGCGGTCCGCGTCCTCGCCGCCCTCGCCGGTGTTGGACTTGCCGCCGAGCTGGTTCATGGCGATGGCGAGGGTCTCGTGCGCCTCCTTGGAGATGGAGCCGTACGACATGGCGCCGGTGGAGAAGCGCTTGACGATCTCGGAGACGGGCTCGACCTCGTCGAGGGGGATCGCGGGGCGGTCCGAGGTGAAGCCGAAGAGGCCGCGCAGCGTCATCAGGCGCTCGGACTGCTCGTTCACCCGGTCCGTGTACTTCTTGAAGATCTCGTAGCTGCCCGAGCGGGTCGAGTGCTGGAGGCGGAAGACGGTCTCGGGGTCGAACAGGTGCGGCTCGCCCTCGCGGCGCCACTGGTACTCGCCGCCGATGTCGAGGGCCCGGTGGGCGGGCGCGATGCCGGAGGCCGGGTAGGCCTTGGCGTGCCGGGCGGCGACCTCCCGGGCGATGACGTCGAGGCCGGCGCCGCCGATCTTGGTGGTGGTGCCGTTGAAGTACTTCTCGACGAAGGCGTGCTCCAGGCCGACGGCCTCGAAGACCTGCGCGCCGCGGTAGGAGGCGACGGTGGAGATGCCCATCTTGGACATGACCTTCAGGACGCCCTTGCCGAGGGCGTAGATCAGGTTGCGGATGGCCTGTTCGGCCTCGATGCCCTGGAGGAAGGTGCCGGCGCGGACGAGGTCCTCGACGGACTCCATGGCGAGGTAGGGGTTGACGGCCGCGGCGCCGAAGCCGATGAGCAGGGCGACGTGGTGGACCTCGCGGACGTCGCCGGCCTCGACCAGCAGGCCCACCTGGGTGCGCTGCTTGGTGCGGATGAGGTGGTGGTGGACGGCAGCGGTGAGCAGCAGCGAGGGGATCGGCGCGTGCTCGGCGTCGGAGTGCCGGTCGGACAGGACGATCAGCCGGGCGCCGTTGCCGATCGCGGCGTCGGCCTCGGCGCAGATCTCCTCGATGCGCGCGGCGAGCGTGTCGCCGCCGCCGGAGACCCGGTAGAGGCCGGACAGCGTCGCGGCCTTCATGCCGGGCATGTCGCCGTCGGCGTTGATGTGGATGAGCTTGGCCAGCTCGTCGTTGTCGATCACCGGGAACGGCAGGGTGACGCTGCGGCAGGAGGCGGCGGTCGGTTCCAGGATGTTGCCCTGGGGGCCGAGGGAGGAGCGCAGGGAGGTGACCAGTTCCTCCCGGATCGCGTCCAGCGGCGGGTTGGTGACCTGCGCGAACAGCTGGGTGAAGTAGTCGAAGAGCAGACGAGGGCGCTGCGAGAGCGCGGCGATGGGCGAGTCGGTGCCCATGGAGCCGATGGGCTCCATGGCGGCCTTGGCCATCGGCGCGAGGATGATCCGCAGCTCCTCCTCGGTGTAGCCGAAGGTCTGCTGGCGGCGGGTGACGGAGGCGTGGGTGTGCACGATGTGCTCGCGCTCGGGCAGGTCGGAGAGCTCGATCTCGCCGGCCTCCAGCCACTCCCCGTAGGGCAGTTCGTCGGCGAGGGCGGCCTTGATCTCGTCGTCCTCGATGATGCGGTGCTCGGCGGTGTCCACCAGGAACATCCGGCCCGGCTGGAGGCGGCCCTTGCGCACCACCTTGGCGGGATCGATGTCGAGGACGCCGACCTCGGAGCCGAGGACGACGAGGCCGTCGTCGGTGACCCAGTAGCGGCCGGGGCGCAGGCCGTTGCGGTCGAGGACGGCGCCGACCTGGGTGCCGTCGGTGAAGGTGACGCAGGCCGGGCCGTCCCAGGGCTCCATCATCGTGGAGTGGAACTGGTAGAAGGCGCGGCGGGCGGGGTCCATGGAGTCGTGGTTCTCCCACGCCTCCGGGATCATCATGAGCACCGAGTGCGGCAGCGACCGGCCGCCGAGGTGCAGCAGTTCGAGCACCTCGTCGAAGGAGGCCGAGTCGGAGGCGTCCGGCGTGCAGACGGGGAAGATCCGCTCCAGGTCCTGCTCGCCGAACAGGTCGGAGGCGAGCTGGGACTCGCGGGCCACCATCCAGTTGCGGTTGCCCTTGACCGTGTTGATCTCGCCGTTGTGCGCGACGAAGCGGTACGGGTGGGCGAGCGGCCAGCTCGGGAAGGTGTTGGTGGAGAAGCGGGAGTGCACGAGCGCGATCGCGGAGGCGAAGCGGCGGTCGGACAGGTCCGGGAAGAAGGGTTCGAGCTGGCCGGTGGTCAGCATGCCCTTGTAGACGACGGTCCGCGCGGAGAGCGAGGGGAAGTAGACGCCGGCCTCGCGCTCGGCGCGCTTGCGCAGCACGAAGGCGAGGCGGTCCAGGGCGATGCCCTCGCGGCCGTCGCCGGCGACGAAGATCTGGCGGAAGACGGGCATCGTGGAGCGGGCGGTCGCGCCGAGCAGTGCGGGGGCGACGGGGACCTCGCGCCAGCCGAGGACGGTGAGGCCCTCCTCGCCGGCGATCGTCTCGATCCGTGAGACGGCGTCGGCCGTCCCGTCCGCGGGGAGGAAGGCGATGCCCACGGCGTACGCACCGGCTGCGGGGAGTTCGAAGCCGGCCACCTCGCGCAGGAAGGCGTCCGGGACCTGGCACAGGATGCCCGCGCCGTCGCCCGAGTCGGGCTCGGAGCCGGTGGCGCCGCGGTGCTCCAGGTTGCGCAGAACGGTGAGCGCCTGCTCGACCAGCGCGTGGCTCGCCTCGCCGGTGAGGGTGGCCACGAAGCCGACGCCGCAGGCGTCGTGCTCGTTGCGGGGGTCGTACATACCCTGCGCAGCAGGGCGAGCATCCATGAAGGACCACTTCTGGCCGTTCGCGGAGTGCTGGGACGGCTGGCGCGGTGTACGCATCGGCTCTCCCGTCGTCGTCGTGGCATATGACTGCTGCCGAGGGACGACGTTGGCCCTCTGCTGGGTGCAAAATTTCGTGCAGGTTACATGATGGAACGGTTCTCGGGAACCGGATACTTCGTTCCAGCATGCGGACGCCACGGGTGTGGCGGGCACCGCGCTCGGCGGTGGAAGGTGGGGGGCCTCGGCGGACAGATCGATGCCCGCCGGACCGGACCGCGGCGGACTTCGTGACCCGTCGCGGGGGGTGCCGCGCAGGCGTCATTGCCTGCGGTGCTTACGGCTCATGCCCGGTGGTCAACTGACTGAAACCGCCGAGTAACAATTACTTATGCGGTCCCTCGCATAAGCCATCGCCGCGTCATCCTACGGCCGTGCCGAACAGGCTGCCCAGGGCGTAGGTCACACCCGCCGCCGCACCGCCCAGGGCGAGCTGCCGCAGCCCGCTGAACCACCAGCTGCGCGCGGTCACCTTGGCCACGACCGCCCCGCAGGCGAAGAGGCCGATCAGGGCGAGCAGCAGCGCGGGCCACAGGGCCGTCGCGCCGAGCAGGAAGGGCAGGACGGGCAGCAGCGCCCCGAGGGCGAACGATCCGAAGCTGGACACCGCGGCGACGGACGGGGAGGGCAGGTCGCCCGGGTCTATGCCGAGTTCCTCGCGGGCGTGGATCTCCAGGGCCTGCTCGGGGTCGCGGGACAGCTGCCGGGCGACCTCGCGCGCCAGCTCCGGCTCCACGCCGCGGCCCTCGTAGAGCGCGGCCAGTTCGCGCTCCTCGTCCTTGGGGTGCCGGTGCAGCTCCCGGCGCTCGACGTCCAGCTCCGCCTCCACCAGCTCGCGCTGGGAGGCGACCGAGGTGTACTCGCCCGCGGCCATCGAGAACGCGCCGGCGGCGAGTCCCGCCAGGCCCGTGATGACGATCGTCTGGTGCGCGACGTTCCCGCCCGCCACTCCGGTCAGGAGCGCGAGGTTGGAGACGAGACCGTCCATCGCGCCGAACACGGCGGGGCGCAGCCATCCGCCGTTGACGTCGCGGTGGGTGTGGTTGTCGCGGTGCGCCTCGTGCAGCGTCGCCTCGGTCTCGATGATCGCCACGGCGGTCCCCCCTGAACGGTCGGTCTGGACGTCTTCTACTTTTCGACAACCCCAAAAGTACGCGGGGAAATTCCAGGCCGCCAGCAAGGAAAGGCTGCGCTAACCAGCACCTTTGCTGGTGCCCGCCCATCCGGGACATGACACCCACGAAGGTCGACCGGGTGACAGTGGGGCCCGCGAGGCTCCTGTCAACCGCCGCGGGGGGACAGATCCGCAAAGGGTCCCGGCCCGCATTCCGCGCGGCCGCGGGGGCCCTGAGAGGAGAGGCACGTATGGCTTCCACCGCCTGCATTCCCTCGGCCCCGGCCCCCGGCGACGCCGCCGCCCTGCGGGACCGGGCGCGCGGCGCCCTGCTCGGACTCGCCGTCGGGGACGCTCTCGGCGCGCCCGCGGAGAACATGACCCCCTCGCAGATCCGTGCCCGGTGGGGCCGGATCACCGGATACGTCGCGGAGCACCCGGCGGGCACCGACGACACCGAGTACGCGATCCTCTCCGGGCTGCTGCTGGCCCGGCACGGGTCGGCGCTCACCGTCGCGCACGTCGAGTCCGCCTGGCGCCGGTGGATCGCCGACCGCGACGAAGGGCCGTTCCGCGGGGCGGGGTTCAGTGAGCGCGGCACGCTGGAGAACCTCCGCCGGGGGCTCGCGGCCCCGCTCTCCGCGCAGCACCGGCACGCCTGGAGCGACGGCCTGGCGATGCGCGCGGCGCCGTTCGGCGTCTTCGCCGCCGGCCGGCCCGCCGAGGCCGCCCGGCTGGTGGCGATCGACGGCTCGGTGAGCCACGACGGCGAGGGCGTCCACGGGGGCCGGGCGGTGGCCGCGGGGGTCGCCGCGGCGATGGCGGGCGCGCCGGCCCCCGCGGTCGTGGCCGCCGCCCTCGCCGTCGTCCCGGAGGACTCCTGGACGGCCCGCTCGCTGCGCCGGGCCGTGGCCGTGGCCCACCGGGGCGAGCACGCGGTGCGCTCCGCGGTGGTCGTCGACGGCTACCCCTGGACCGACCTCGCGCCCGAGGCCGTCGCCCTCGCGTTCGGCGCGTACGCGGCGGCGGACGGGGAGTTCTCCGCGTCGGTGCTCGCCGCGGTGAACATGGGCCGCGACGCCGACACCACCGCCGCCGTCGCCGGCGCCCTCGCGGGAGCCTCCCGGGGGATGTCCGCGATCCCGGCGGCCTGGGCCCGCGCCATCGGACCGGCCCGCGGCAGCTGCCTGCCCTCGATGGCGGGCCACCACATCCTCGACGTGGCCGAGCTGCTCGCCCCGGAGAGCGGGGAGAAGTGGCGCACCGCCGCGGGCCACCGTCCCCCGCCGCCGGCCGGGTCCGGCCCGAGACCCGCTCCGGGACCGGGCCACCGGGCGGATCACCGGGCGGACCCGGACGCGCGACCCGCGCCGGTGGGGGCCGACGCCGGGGCCCGGCCGTGACGGCCGGAGCGGCCGGTGCGGCCGGTGCGGCCGGTGCGGCCAGTGCGGCCGGGGGCCGGTTCGGCGAGCCGGCGGCCGGGCACGCCGCTCCCGCCGGGGCCTCCGTTCCCCCGCCGGCCCCGGTCGTGGCCGGGACGGAGGCCGCGATGCTCGTCCCGGCCGTGTCCGCGCCGGTGGCGTCGCCGGGACCGGCACCGGCCGGGTTCGCACCCCCGGCGGTGCGCCCCGGACACGTGCCGGTCCCGGACCCGGTCACGGACCCGGACCCGGATTCGGCGCGGAACGCGGAGGGCGCCCCGGCGACGGCCCGCCCGGTCGCCGCGCCCGCCCCGGAGGGCACCGGCGGGCGGCGTCCGGCGCCCGCCCCCGACGGCGCGCCCGCGCCGGACGCCGTGCCCGGCGGTGCCCCGGCGCCGGCGGGGAGGACGCGGGGCGGTGCGGCGGTCCGGCGGATCGAGGGACTGCTGCTGGGACTGGCCGCCGGGGACGCGGCGGGCTGGCCCGCCGCCCGGCACCGGGCGGCGCGGATGCCGGAGTGGACCCGCCGGCTGACCCGTGAACTGGACGCGTTCGCCGAGCGGGTCGCGACGACGACGCTGCCCGTGCCGATCGCGCTGAACCAGCCCCCGCAACCCCTGCGGCTCGGCCCCTCCGACGACGCCGAGTGGGCGGTGTTCGCGGCCGAGGCCGTGCTGCGGGCCGCCCGGAGCACCGCGGCCGGCGCCACGGACCGCGACCGCCGGCTGCGGGCGTCCGTCGACCTGTCCTGGAACGCCCTGGCCGGCGAGGCGGCGTCCGCGGGGAACCGCCCGCCCGAGACCGCGTCCGCCCTCCCGCCCCTGCGCGCCCGCATCTCCGTCCGGGCCGCACTGGGCAACCTCGCCACCGGCCTGCGCCCGCCCGCGACCGGTCACGACAACCCCCACCACTTCGACGACGCCGCCTGCGTCCGGGCCTGCGTGCTCGCCGCCGCGCACCCGGGAGACCCCCGACTCGCCGCGGAGCTGGCCGAGTTCGACGCCCGCTACACCCAGGACGGGGACGGCGTGCACGGCGCCCGCGCGATGGCCGCCGCCGTGTCCCTCGCGCTCGCCGGGCATCCGGTCGGCGCCTGCGCGGAGGCCGCCCTGGCCGAACTGCCCGCCGGCACCGAGATCGGCCGCAACGCCCGGCACGCTCTCGCGCTCGCCCGCGGCGGCGACGGCGCCTTCGCCCTGATCCCGCTGCTGGAGCACCGGATCGTCGACCACGTGTACAGCTACGGCGTCGCGGCGGCCGAGACCGTTCCCGTCGCGCTGGCCCTGGCCACCGCCGCGCGCGGGCGGATCGCCGAGGCCGTGCCCGCCGCCGCGTGCCTGTCGCGGGTCGCCGACTCCGCGCCCGCCCTCGCCGGGGCCCTGTGCGGAGCGCTCGGCGGCGGCGCCGCACTGCCGGACTCCTGGCGCGACGCCTGCCGCACCCTCGCCGGCTGCGCGCTCCCCCGGCTGGCCGGCACGGATCTCGTCGCACTCGCCGATCTGCTGGAGGCGGCGGGACGCGCCGATCCGTCCCCTGCCCCGGAACTGGCCCTACCGGAGGGATGATTCGGACATGACGCCCACAGCAGAAGGAACGGCGACCCTCGACGAGCGGATCACCGGAGCCCTCGTCGGAGCGGCCGTCGGCGACGCGCTCGGCGGACCCGTCGAGGGGTACTCCCCCGAGCAGATCGCCGAGCGCCACGGCGGCCGGGTGCGCGGTGTCGTGGGCCCCTGGAACGGCGACGGCTGGGCCACCGCCCGCCCCATCGCCCCGTACCACAAGGGCGACGGGCACGTCACCGACGACACCTTGATGACCCACGCGCTGGTCCGGGTGTACGCCGCCGTCCGCGACCACCTCGACGCCTACGCCGTCGCCACGCACCTGGTCCCCGACCTGATGACGACGCCGCGCTGGATCCCGGAGCTGGAGACCGAGGCGCTCCCCCTCCAGCGGATCTTCCTCGCCGAGAAGTGGCTGGTGGCGCGTCTGCACTACGGCCACGTGGACCCCCGCGAGGCGGGCACCGGGAACATCGTCAACTGCGGTGCCGCGATGTACATGGCCCCCGTCGGCCTGGTCAACGCGGCCGACCCGGCCGGGGCGTACGCGGAGGCGCTGGACGTCGCCGGCGCCCACCAGTCCTCCTACGGGCGCGAGGCGGCGGGCGTGTTCGCGGCGGCGGTGGCGGCGGCCTGCGCGCCGGGCGCGACCCCCGACTCGGTGGTCGCCGCCTGCCTGGCCCTCGCCAAGGACGGCACCCGGGACGCCGTCGAGGCGGTCTGCGACACCGCCTCCCGCCACACCGACTTCGAGTCGGCACTCGGCCCGCTGCGCCGGGCGGTCGCCCCGTACGACACCGTCGGCCCCGACTACCGCGCCCCCTCGCTCGGCGCGCGGCGGCCCTCGCGGCTCCACTCCATCGAGGAACTCCCCGTCGCCCTGGGCATGGTGGTGCTCTCCGGCGGCGACTTCCGGCACGCGGTGCTCGGCTCGGTCAACTACGGGCGCGACTGCGACTCCATCGCCACCATGGCGGGGGCCGTCGCCGGCGCGCTCGGCTCCGCGGTCCCGCACGACTGGGCGAAGACGGTGGCGGAGTCCAGCCGCCTGGACCTGGAGGCTCCGGCACGCGTGCTCGGCGAGGTCACCCGGGAGATCTTCGGCCGGGACGTCGAACGCCGCCGGCGCCACGAGGCGGCCCACGCCGTGCTGACGGGCACGCCGTGCTCCGGCTGACCTGGGTGCAGCCCGAGGACCTGCTCGGACACGAACTCCACCAGGCCGCCCAGGACGGCCGGGCCGCGGAGTCCGTCGCCGCCCGCTGGCGCGCGGCGGGCGGGCCGCCCGCCCCGCTGCGTGCGGGCGCCTCGCCGGTCCCCGCGGAGCCGTCGCTGCGCCGGCTGGCCCTGGACCTGCTCGACGAACTCGACGCGCTGCCCGTCCCGTCGGCCGACGACGAGCCCACCGACCTGGCACGGATCAGGGCTCGCTGCCCGCACTGGCCCGAACCGCCCGCCGCGCCCGCCGCCGCTCCCGACCCGGTCCGGCTGGAGGCCGCCTGGCTGGGCCGGGCCGCGGGCTGCCTGCTCGGCAAGCCCGTCGAGAAGATCCCGCTGCCCGGCATCCGCGCCCTGGCCCGCGCCGCGGGCAACTGGCCGCTGCGCACCTGGTTCACCGCGCGGGGCGTGCCGCCCCGGCTGCTGGAGGCCCACCCCTGGAACCGGCGCTCGGCCCCCACCTCGCTGGCCGAGAACATCGACGGCATGCCGGAGGACGACGACCTCAACTACCCGCTGCTGAACATCCTGCTGCTCCAGCGGTTCGGCCGGGGCTTCGGCACGGCGGACGTGGCCCGGCTCTGGCTGGACGAACTCCCCGCCGGCCGCGCCTTCACCGCCGAGCGGGTCGCCTACGGCAATCTGCTGGCCGGCGTCGAGCCGCCGGACACCGCCCGCCGGCACAACCCCTTCCGGGAGTGGATCGGCGCCCTGATCCGCGCGGACGTGCACGGCTGGACCAACCCCGGCGACCCGGCCGCCGCGGCCGGACAGGCCCACCGCGACGCCGTCCTCACCCACACCGGCAACGGCGTCTACGCGGCGATGTTCACCGCGGCGGTCGTCGCCGAGGCCGCCACCGGCACGAGCGACGTCCACGCCTGCCTGCGCACCGGCCTGACCGTCGTCCCGCCCGCCTCCCGGCTCGCCCGCGCGGTCCGCCACGCCGTCCGACTCGCCCGCACGACACCGGACTTCGACGCCGTCGTGGACGAACTGCACGCCGTCCACGGCGGCTACCACTGGGTGCACGCCGTGCCCAACACCGCCGTCGTCGCCGCCGCCCTCACCCACGCGGACGGCGACTTCGGCGCGTCCGTGTGCCGCGCGGTGTCCGGCGGCCTGGACACCGACTCGAACGGCGCGACGGCCGGCAGCGTCGCCGGTCTGCTCGCGGGCAGCCCCGGCGCGCTGCCCGACCGGTGGCGGAGCCCCCTGAAGAACCGGCTCGCCACCTCCGTCGCCGACTTCGACGGAGTCGGCTTCGACACCCTCGCCCAGCTCACCCGACGGGAGGCCGTTCGCCCATGACCCACATCGCCGTGCTCGGCAGCACGAACATGGACCTCGTCGCCTATGTCGCCAGGGCCCCGCAGCGCGGAGAGACCGTGACGGGGCGGGAGTTCCGCACCGTCCCCGGCGGCAAGGGCGCGAACCAGGCGGTGGCCGCCGCCCTCGCGGGCGCCGACGTCCGCCTGATCGGCGCGGTCGGCACCGACCCCTTCGGCGTCCAGCTCCGCTCCACGCTGGAGCACTTCGGCGTGAACACCGATCATCTGCGCACGGTGGACGGGCCCTCCGGGACCGCCCACATCGTGGTCGACGACGAGGGCGCCAACGCGATCGTCGTCGTCCCGGCGGCGAACGGCACCCTCACCGCCCTCGGCCCCGGCGACGAGGGGCTCATCGCCGGGGCGGACGCGCTCCTGCTCCAGCTGGAGATCCCGCTGGAGGCGGTCGTCGCCGGCGCCGAGACCGCCCGCCGGCACGGCGTGCGGACCATCCTCACCCCCTCCCCCGCCCGGCTCCTGCCGGCCCGCCTGCTGTCCTGCGTCGACCTGCTGGTGCCCAACCAGCACGAGGCCGCCGCGCTCACCGGCCGCGCCGACCCGGCCGCGGCCGCCGCCGTGCTCCTGGAGCAGGTCGAGGAGGTCGTCGTCACCCTGGGCGCGGCCGGCTGCCTGCACGCGGCGCGCGGCTGCGCCCCCGTCACCGTGCCCGCCCCCGAGGTGACGGCGGTGGACTCCACCGGCGCCGGCGACACCTTCGCCGGCAACCTCGCGGTGGCGCTCGCCGAGGGCCGGGAGACGGCCGAGGCGCTCGCCTGGGCGTCGTCGGCCGCCGCCCTGTCGGTGCAGCGGCACGGGGCCACCTCCTCGATGCCGCACCGCTCACAGACCGACGCCTGCCGGTCCCGCTCGTGAACGGGCCGACCGGCGACGGCCGCGCCGGGTCCGCGGGCTCCCTGGCCGGACTGCGCGTCCTGGACCTCGCGACCCTCTTCGCCGGGCCGCTCGCGGCCACCCTGCTCGGCGACTTCGGCGCGGAGGTCGTCAAGGTCGAACACCCGCGGCAGCCGGACCCCTCCCGGGGCCACGGCCCGTCCAAGGACGGCATCGGCCTGTGGTGGAAACTGCTCGGCCGCAACAAGCGCACCATCACCCTGGACCTCTCCCGGCCCGGCGGCCGGACCACCCTGCTCCGGCTCGCCGCCGGCGCGGACGTGATCATCGAGAACTTCCGGCCGGGGACGCTGGAGAAGTGGGACCTCGGCTGGGAGGAGCTGTCCGCCGTCAACCCGCGGCTGGTGCTCGCCCGGGTCACCGCCTTCGGCCAGTTCGGCCCCTACGCGCGCCGCCCGGGCTTCGGCACGCTCGCCGAGGCGATGAGCGGCTTCGCGGCCATCACCGGCGAACCGGACGCGCCGCCCACCCTGCCGCCGTTCGGCCTGGCCGACTCCATCGCCGCGCTGGCGACCGCCTACGCCGTGCTCACCGCGCTGAACGCGCGCGAGCGCACCGGCGAGGGGCAGGTCGTCGACATGGCGATCATCGAGCCGATCCTGACCGTCCTCGGCCCGCAGCCGATCTGGTACGACCAGCTCGGCCACGTCCAGGAGCGCACCGGCAACCGCTCGGCGAACAACGCGCCCCGCAACACCTACCGGACGGCGGACGGCTCCTGGGTGGCCGTCTCCACGTCGGCGCAGTCCGTCGCGGAGCGGGTGATGCGGCTCGTCGGCCGCCCCGATCTGGTCGACGAGCCGTGGTTCGCGACCGGAGCGGACCGGGCCCGGCACGCGGACGTCCTCGACGCGGCGGTCGGAACGTGGATCGCGCGGCACGGCCGGGACGAGGTCCTCGCGGCGTTCGAGAAGGCGGAGGCGGCCGTCGCGCCCGTCCAGGACGTCCGCGACGTCATGACCGACCCGCAGTACCGGGCCCTGGACTCCGTCACCACCGTCGACGATCCCGAACTGGGCCCGCTGCGCATGCAGAACGTCCTCTTCCGGCTCTCGGCCACACCCGGCGCGATCCGCTGGGCGGGCCGCCCGCACGGCGCCGACACCCGGGCCGTCCTCGGCGAACTCGGCATGACCGACACGGAGATCGAGGCCCTGCGGGCGGAGGGAGCGCTGTGACGGACGAGCCGCTGCCCCTGACCCACCTGTACGCGCCCGGCGACCGTCCCGAGACGGTCGCCAAGGCCCTCGCCTCCGGCGCGGACGTCGTGCTCGTCGACCTGGAGGACGCGGTCGCCCCGGACCGCAAGGAGTACGCCCGGGCCGCCACCGCGGACCTCCTCGCCGACCGGCCGCCGGTCCCGGTGCACGTGCGGGTCAACGCCCTGGACGGCCCGTTCGCCGACGCCGACCTGAAGACCCTCGCGGTACTGCCCGGCCTCTCCGGCCTGCGGCTGCCGAAGGTGGCCTCCCCCTCCGACGTCGTACGGGCGGCGGCCTGCGCGGCACTCGCCGAAGGGGACACCGTCCCGCTGTACGCGCTGCTGGAGACGGCTCTCGGCGTGGAGCGGGCCTTCGCCATCGCCTCGGCGCACCGGGCGCTGCGCGGCATCGCGATCGGCGAGGCGGACCTGCGCGCGGACCTCGGCATCCGCGACGGAGCGGGCCTGGACTGGTCCCGGGCCCGGGTGATCGTGGCGGCTCGCGCGGCGGGCCTGCCGCCCCCCGTCCAGACGGTGTATCCGGACATCCGCGACGTGGAGGGGCTGGCCGCGTCCTGCGCCCACGGGCGCGCGCTGGGCTTCCTCGGCCGGGCGGCCATCCACCCCCGCCAGCTCCCGATCATCGAGCGGGCCTACCTGCCGACCTCCGCCGAGGTGGAGGCGGCCGAGGCCGTCGTCGCGGCGGCGGCGGCCGAGCCGGGCGCCCAGGCCCTGCCGGACGGCCGCTTCGTCGACGCGGCGGTGGTCTCCGGCGCCCTGCGCACCCTGGCGCTGGCCCGGCGCGCGGTGTGAACGCGCGGTGTGAACGCGCGAAGGGGCGCCGCGTGACGCGGCGCCCCTTCGCTTCGTGCGGTGGCGTCAGCCCTTCTTGGCGGAACCCGCCTCGTCCCGGCTGCCGGACGCGGTGCCGGGCGCCGTCTCGGATGCCGTCCCGGCCTCGGCCGGGCCGGCGTCGGCGGGCTCCGCGGAGGGGGCGGTGTCCTCGGCGGCGGACTCGTCCGCCTCCGGGCGGGCGCCGGCGGCCTCGCTCCCGGCCGCGGTCCCCGCGTCGGCGCCGGTCGCCGGCTCACCGTCCCCGGTGTCCTTCGGCGTGCCCTCCGGTCCGCTCGCCTTCTCGTCCTCGGCGGCCGTCGCGTCATCGCCGGCCGGGGTGTCCGGTCCGGCGCCGGGCTCCACGATCTCCTCGCGGCCCGGACGCATCCGGGACGAGAGCACGATGTACAGCACCGCCAGCAGGAACACGCCGAGGGCGGTCCAGTCGTTCAGCCGCAGGCCGAGGATGTGGTGGGCGTCGTCGACGCGCATGTACTCGATCCAGAAGCGGCCCACGCAGTACGCGGCGACGTACAGCGCGAAGGCCCGCCCGTGGCCCAGCGAGAAGCGGCGGTCGGCCCAGATGACCAGCAGGCCCACGCCGATGCACCACAGCGACTCGTACAGGAAGGTCGGGTGGTAGTAGCCGGGGACGCGGCCGTCGGTGGAGGAGGTGATGTGCAGCGCCCACGGGACGTCGGTGGCCCGGCCGTACAGCTCCTGGTTGAACCAGTTGCCCCAGCGGCCGGCGGCCTGCGCGAACGCGATGCCGGGGGCGACGGCGTCGGCCCACGCGGGCAGCGGGATGCCCCGGCGGCGGCAGCCGATCCACGCGCCCACCGCGCCGAGCGCGATCGCGCCCCAGATGCCGAGCCCGCCTTCCCAGATCTTGAAGGCGCCCACCCAGTCGCGGCCCTCGCTGAAGTACAGCTCGTAGTCCGTGATCACGTGGTAGAGCCGGCCGCCGACCAGGCCGAAGGGCACGGCCCACACGGCGATGTCGGCCACCGTGCCGGGCCGGCCGCCGCGGGCGACCCAGCGCCGGTTGCCGAGCCAGACGGCGAGGAAGACGCCGATGATGATGCAGAACGCGTAGCCGCGCAGCGGAATGGGGCCGAGGTGCAGCACACCGCGCGACGGGCTGGGGATGTAGGCAAGTTCCATGGCAGGGTCGACGCTACCGTGCCGGACGGCCCCCACGCCGGGCGGCCCCGCAACGGGTCCATAACGTGCTGTGACCCGCTGGAGGCTCCGCGGTGTCCCCGGCCCGCGGCCGGGCCGGGGGGCACCGCGCCGGCGGGCGGCTCAGCCCTGGGCCGCCGCCTCGACCATCTGCTTGAGCTTGGCGGGCGTCATCGACTGGTCCGCGTAGATGTTCTTGCCGTTGAACAGCACCGTCGGTGTGCCGTTGAAGCCGCTGCTGCGGAACGCGGCGTTCGACTTCGTGACCCAGCTGTCGTGGGTGCCCTTGTCGACGCACGCGCGGAACGCGGGCGTGTCCAGTCCGTCGACCTTGCCGGCCAGCTCGACGAGCTTGGCGTTGTCGGCGAAGGTGTCCTCGGTCTCCTTGGGCTGGTTCTCGTAGAGCACGTCGTGGTAGGCGCTGAACTTTCCGGCGTCCTGGGCGCAGGCCGCGGCGTTCGCCGCCGCGCGCGAACCGCTGCCGCCCATGTTCCCGTCGATCAGGGTGACGAGGTGGTACTCCACCTTGAGCCGGCCCGCGTCCACCAGCTCGTGGACGGTCGGACGGTACGTCGCCTCGAAGGCCTGGCAGGCCGGGCAGCGGAAGTCCTCCCAGACGGTGAGGGTGGACGGGGCCGCGTCCTTGCCGACGGGGATGGCGAGACCGTCCTTGCCGGTGGCTCCCGAGGGAGTGACGACCGGGGCCGCCGCGTCGCTCTTGTCGTCCTTGCCGGAGTTGGCGGCGACCACGCCGATCACGGCCGCCAGCCCCAGCACGCAGACCACCGAGGCCCCCACGATCAGCGCGCGCCGACGCTTCTCCGCGCTCTTCTGCTTCTCTCGCTCCGCCGCCATCCGCTCGCGGGCGCTGCGCTTTCCGTCACGGTTCTTCTCGCTCACATCCGGCAGAACGAACCGGGGAGGCGCAGCGCGCCTCCCCGGTCGAAGGTCCACCCGTTCGAGTGAGCCGCCCGTCCTCGGGCGGGAACGACCGCCGGGGTCAGCCGGTGGCGCGCACGCCCCGGGCGAGGTCGGCGGCGAGGTCCCGCACGGCGTCGAGACCGGCCGCCTCGTCGGGGGCGTCCAGCATCCGCTTCACGAACGCGGAGCCGACGATGACGCCGTCGGCGAAGCCGGCCACCTCGGCGGCCTGGGCGGCGTCCGAGACGCCGAGGCCGACGCAGACGGGCAGGTCGGTGGTCGCCTTGGTGCGCGTCACCAGGTCCCGGGCCTGCGCCCCGACCGACGCGCGGGTGCCGGTCACGCCCATCAGCGAGGCCGCGTAGACGAATCCGCTGCCCGCCGCGGTGATCTCGGCGAGACGCGCGTCCCTGCTGCTGGGCGCGGCGACGAAGACGGTCGCCAGGCCGTGCTTCTCGGCGTGCTCCCGCCACAGCGCGGACTCCTGGACGGGCAGGTCGGGCAGGATGCAGCCCGCTCCGCCGGCGTCCGCCAGTTCGGCGGTGAACCGCTCGACGCCGTAGCGGTCGACGGGGTTCCAGTACGTCATCACCAGCACCGGCTTGCCGGTGGCCTCGAAGGACTCGCGGACGGTCCGCATCACGTCCGCGATCTTGAGCCCGCCGCGCAGGGCGATGTCGTCGGCGGTCTGGATGACGGGGCCGTCGAGGACGGGGTCGCTGTGCGGCAGCCCCACCTCCACGACGTCGGCGCCGCCTTCGAAGACCGCCTTGACCGCGGAGATCCCGCCGTCGACGGTCGGGAAGCCGGCCGGCAGGTAGGCGATCAGCGCGGACCTGCCCTCGGCCTTCGCGGCGGCGAGGGTGTCGCTCAACAGCCGGATGTTGCCGCTCACTTGGCGTCCCCCTCGATCTCGGCGTGCTCGCCGTCGGCGTCGGCGGGGACGACGGCGTCGACCCCGGTGTCGTACAGCCCGAAGTAGCGGGCGGCGGTGTCCATGTCCTTGTCGCCGCGCCCGGAGAGGTTGACGACGACGAGCCCGTCCGGGCCCAGTTCCCTGCCGATGTCCAGGGCGCCGGCGAGGGCGTGCGCGGACTCGATGGCCGGGATGATGCCCTCGGTGCGGGAGAGCAGCCGCAGCGCCTGCATCGCCGCGTCGTCGGTGACGGCGCGGTACTCCCCGCGGCCGGTGTCCTTGAGGTAGGCGTGCTCGGGGCCGATGCCGGGGTAGTCGAGTCCGGCGGAGATCGAGTAGGGCTCGGTGATCTGGCCCTCCTCGTCCTGGAGCACGTACGACCGCGATCCGTGGAGGATGCCCGGCTCGCCCGCGGTCAGGGTCGCCGCGTGCTCGCCGGTCTCGACGCCGTGCCCGGCCGGTTCGCAGCCGATCAGTCGGACGCCGGCGTCGGGGATGAAGGCGTGGAACAGCCCGATGGCGTTCGAGCCGCCGCCGACGCAGGCGACGGCGGCGTCGGGCAGCCGTCCGGCGCGTTCGAGGATCTGCCGGCGGGCCTCGACGCCGATGACCCGGTGGAAGTCGCGGACCATGGCGGGGAAGGGGTGCGGGCCCGCGACGGTGCCGAAGAGGTAGTGGGTGCGGTCGACGTTGGCGACCCAGTCGCGGAACGCCTCGTTGATGGCGTCCTTCAGGGTGCGCGAGCCGGACTTCACGGCGATGACCTCGGCGCCGAGCATCCGCATCCGGGCCACGTTCAGGGCCTGGCGCCGGGTGTCGACCTCGCCCATGTAGATGGTGCAGTCGAGGCCGAACAGGGCGCAGGCGGTGGCGGTGGCGACGCCGTGCTGGCCGGCGCCGGTCTCCGCGATGACGCGGGTCTTGCCCATCCGCTGGGTGAGCAGGGCCTGGCCCAGCACGTTGTTGATCTTGTGCGAGCCGGTGTGGTTGAGGTCCTCGCGCTTGAGGAAGACGCGTGCTCCGCCCGCGTGTTCGGCGAAGCGCGGCACCTCGGTGAGGGCACTGGGGCGCCCGGTGTAGTGGACGAGGAGGTCGTCGAGCCGGCGGGCGAACTCGGGGTCGGCCTTCGCCTTGTCGTACTCGACGGCGACCTCGTCCACGGCGGCGACCAGCGCCTCCGGGATGAACTTGCCGCCGAACGCGCCGAAGTAGCCCTCGGCGGACGGAACGGTGCCGTCGGGATCGGGAAGGAAGAACTCGCTGGACATGCGGATACCTCGCTGGGGCGACAGCCCCGGTCACGGGTCGGAAGGGATCACGGTGGCCGCAGGCACACGCGCTCCGCCGTCCCCGACGTGCTCGTCGGGGACTCGCCGCCCCGGTCGCGGCGCCGCGGCGCAGGGCGCGGCGGGGACGGCCGGAGGGCCGCCCCGGTCTCCCGGAGGGAGACCTCAGCCGACCCGCGGGGCGGGTTCGGCCGGACGGGGCGTGAGCGCGCGTACGCGCGCGGGCCATCGCATCCCGTTGACCTGGCCCGGCTCGTCCCCGATGACGTAGCGGACCCGGCGCCCGTGCACCCGGCGGGCGGGCGCGCGGCAGCCGCGCGGACGGCAGCCGCGGGCCAGGCGCGCGTAGCGGTCGCGGGCCGCCGAGGCGGCCGGCGGCACGGCACCGGAGGGCGGCAGGGGCCGCGCTGCGCCGAGGCTTGCGTGGAGGGCGGTAGACCCGTGCGGTGCGGCGGCCGGGCGAGGGTCCGCGGCGTCCGCGCGCGCCGGGCGCCGTCCGGCGCCGTGCCGGTCCGGGGCGCCGGCCCCGGTCCGAGGCACCGGCGACCCCGCGCACGCCGCCGCGCCGTCGGGGCGACGGCCCGGACGGCGTGCGGCGGAGGGGGTCGCGGCGGTCACCGGCGGATCAGTCCCGTCCGTGCCGCAGCGCCGGGTGGGCGCCCGCGGCGACGAGGTCGGAGACGGCGGTCCTCGGATCGCGGCCGGTGACGAGGGACTCGCCGACCAGGACGGCGTCGGCACCCGCGTTGGCGTAGGCGATGAGGTCGTGCGGGCCCCGGACACCGGACTCGGCGATCTTCACCAGGTCGTCCGGGATCTCGGGGGCGACGCGCTCGAAGGTGGCGCGGTCGACCTTCAGGGTCTTGAGGTTGCGCGCGTTGACCCCGACGACCTTCGCCCCGGCGTCCACCGCGCGCTCGACCTCGTCCTCGTCGTGCACCTCGACCAGCGGCGTGAGCCCGATGGACTCGGCCCGCTCGATCAGGGACTCCAGGGCGGGCTGGTCCAGCGCCGCGACGATGAGCAGCACCAGGTCGGCGCCGTACGCGCGGGCCTCCCAGAGCTGGTACGACGTGACGACGAAGTCCTTGCGCAGGACCGGGATGTCCACGCGCGCGCGGACGGCCTCCAGGTCGGCGAGGGAACCGCCGAAGCGGCGCTCCTCGGTCAGCACGGAGATGACGGCCGCGCCGCCCGCCTCGTAGTCGGCGGCCAGGGCGGCGGGGTCGGCGATCGCGGCGAGCGCGCCCTTGGACGGGCTGGAGCGCTTGACCTCGCAGATGACCTTGACGCCGTCGCCGCG
Source organism: Streptomyces sp. NPDC048566 (assembly GCF_043199735.1). Classification (NCBI taxonomy): domain Bacteria; kingdom Bacillati; phylum Actinomycetota; class Actinomycetes; order Kitasatosporales; family Streptomycetaceae; genus Streptomyces; species Streptomyces sp. NPDC048566. Next base: position 11,230 of record NZ_JBICWL010000023.1, on the reverse strand, counting down.
CAGGGCGGCCAGGCCGTCCCGGGCCGCGGGGGCCTTCGCCGCGCGGTCCTTGAGCTCGTCGAGGCTGACGCGCGCCTGCCGCTCCGCGAGGTCGGCACGGACTCCGTCGATGATCTCGTCGAGCACACTCACGCGAGCGGCCCCCTTCCTGCCGTGGACGGTCGAAGCGGTCGACCCGGTTCACCGCCGATGACGGAAAAGTGGGTCACTGCGATGGTATCCGGAGGTGGGCGCAGCCCTCGCATCCGGTTGACGCCGGTCCCACCACCTGGGACGTTCACCGGGTGATCAAGGATGCAGCCAGGCGCCGAAGGGCAGATTCCGGACAACCGTGAAGACCAGCAGCAACGTCCCCACGGTCCACAGGTGCACCGGCCCGAGGTCGAGCCGGACCGGCCGGCCGCGCAGCGAGCGGATCACCCAGAAGGCCCACAGAACGGCGAAGACGAGGTAGCCGCCGACGGCCGGGGCGTTGTCCGTGAGCGCCGCGGCGACGTCCCCGTGGGCGACGGCGTGCGCGCTGCGCAGCCCGCCGCAGCCGGGGCAGTAGATGCCGGTGAGGCGCAGCAGGGGGCAGGCGGGGTAGTGACCGGGCTGGTTGGGGTCGACGGCGCCGACGTAGGCGAAGGCGCCCACGACGGCCGCGAGCACGCCGGCCGGGGCGGAGAGCCGCCGCAGGACCCCGCTCGTCCCGGGGGCCGCCGGGCCGGGAGCGGGACGGGCCCCCGCCGGGCCCGCGGCCGCCCTGGGCGTGGACGTGGTCCGGGGAGCGGGCTCGGCGGTCGGCGTCACCCTCTGGGATTCGGCGTTCACCCGACGCATTCTGCCGCGCGCCGGACGCGGACGCCCGCCCGGGACGCCGTCAGGCGGCCCCGGAACCGGGCCGGGGCCGCCTGACGGCGGGGCCGTCACCGATCAGGCGTCGGCGCGGGCGGTCTCCGGGGCGCGCCCGACCTGCGGGGCGGCGGCCTTCGGCTGGCCCAGGCCCATGCTCCGCATGACCATGCCGACGACACCGCCGATGACGACGACGACCATGCCGGCCCAGAAGCCCAGCGGGTCGGCCATCACCATGAAGGCACCCGCGACGCAGAAACCGATGAAGGCGATGATGACACCGGTCCAGGCGGCCGGGGTGTGGCCGTGGCTGCTGCCCGCCATGACTTGCTCCTCGTTGCTCTATGCGTGTGTGAGTCGGACGCTCGGCGTCCATTGTCCCGTACGGGCGGGGGTGCCCCGAGCGGGGGGTGGGTCTGGTCTGCGGGTCCGGGCTGAACCGGGCGCGGTGCCCCCGGGCGCCGGGCCCGCGCGGGGCGGGGGCCGGCTGCTCCCCCGGGGGCCGGGTCCCGGCCGGTCGGGGCTCAGGACCCCGCGGGGTCGGGCCGTGTCGGGTCCTCGCCGCGGTCCAGGGCCTTCCAGAGGTCCTCGGGGCGGTCGGGGTCCACCGGCTTCGTCTTGCGGGGCCGGGGGGTGCCGTCGCGCTCGTACCGGCCGGACATGGCGGGCCACAGGCGTCCGTAGCGCAGGGCGAGCAGCCCGGCGAGCAGGATGAGCGCCCCGCCGGCGGCGGCCGCGTACGGCCAGGCCGTGTGGGTGAGCCCGGACGCGGTGGCGGCGGTGTTGCCGGAGGCCGCGGCGGCCTGCTCGTCGAGGGCCGAGCTGTCGCCGGCGCCGAGGACGGCGGCGAGGACGGTGCCGGCGCCGGAGAGCGCGAGCAGCGCGGAGACCAGCAGCCGGCCGGAGCGGCGGACGGCGAAGACGGCGACGAGCGCGGCGAGGCCCACTATCGCGAGGGCCGCGGGCACACCCGTGACGTCGCTGCCCTTCGCGGTCAGCGGAAAGGCGCCGCCGGCCACGGTCGCGGTCCCCTCCGCCCAGCTCTGCCGGGTGGACAGCAGGGCCACGGCCGCGCCGAGCGCACCACTCAGCAGGGCCACGGCGAGGCTGCGGCGGCCGGACCGGGAGGGGCCCGCGGCTTCGGATCGGGGGTGAGGTACAGCAGTCACGTACTCCACTATCGCCTGAACCCCGGGCGAACCGTCACCCGGGGCTCACGTGACGCTCGTCCTATCGCGCGGGCCGGGACGCTCCCGTCCCGGCTCCCGCGCCGCCCAACTGCCCGCCGTCCGCCCGGACGAGCGGCCCCGGGGCCCGGGTGCCGCGGCCCGTCCCGGGGGTCAGCCGCCGAGGCGGTTCGCCGTGTGCACCGCCCGCAGGACCGCTGCCGCCTTGTTGCGGCACTCCTCGTCCTCCGCCTCCGGAACCGAGTCGGCGACGATGCCGGCACCGGCCTGGACGTACGCGGTGCCGTCCCGCAGCAGGGCGGTGCGGATGGCGATCGCGGTGTCGGAGTCGCCCGCGAAGTCCAGGTAGCCGACACAGCCGCCGTACAACCCGCGCCGGGAGGGCTCCAGTTCGTCGATGATCTGCATCGCCCGCGGCTTCGGCGCACCGGACAGGGTGCCGGCGGGGAAGCAGGCGGTGAGCACGTCGAAGGCGGTCCGGCCGGCGGCCACCCTGCCCGTCACCGTGGACACGATGTGCATCACGTGGGAGTACCGCTCGATCGACATGAAGTCCACGACCTCGACGGAACCGGGCTCGCAGACCCGCCCCAGGTCGTTGCGCCCGAGGTCGACGAGCATGAGGTGCTCGGCGCGCTCCTTGGGGTCGGCGATCAGCTCGTCGGCGAGCGCCTGGTCCTCCTGGACGGTGCCGCCGCGCGGCCGGGTGCCCGCGATGGGATGCACCATCGCCTGCCCGTCCTCGACCTTGACGAGGGCTTCCGGGGAGGAGCCGACGACGTCGAACCCGTCGAACCGGAACAGGTACATGTACGGCGAGGGGTTGGTCGCCCGCAGCACCCGGTAGACGTCCAGCGCGCTCGCCGTGCACGGCGTCTCGAAGCGCTGGGAGGGGACGACCTGGAAGGCCTCGCCCGCCCGGATGCGCTCCTTGACGTCCTCGACGGCCTCCCGGAAGTCGGGACCACCCCAGAGCGCGGTGTACTCGGGCAGCTCGGAGGGCGGCAGCGCGGCGGGCGGCTGGGAGACGGGGCGGGAGAGGTCGGCCTCCATCGCGTCCAGGCGGGCGACCGCGTCGGCGTACGCCTCGTCCACGCCGGTGTCGAGGTCGTTGTGGTTGATGGCGTTGGCGATCAGCTGGACCGAGCCGTCCCAGTGGTCGAGGACCGCCAGGTCGCTGGTGAGCAGCATCGTCAGCTCGGGCAGCTTCAGGTCGTCGCGGTCGCCGGGGCCGATCCTCTCCAGGCGGCGCACGATGTCGTAGCCCAGATAGCCGACCATGCCGCCGGTGAACGGGGGCAGGCCCTCGCCGTGCGGGGTGTGCAGAGCCTGGAGGGTGGCGCGCAGCGCGGCGAGCGGGTCGCCGTCCACGGGGACGCCGACCGGCGGGGTGCCGAGCCAGTGCGCCTGCCCGTCCCGCTCGGTGAGGGTCGCCGCGGAGCGGACCCCGACGAAGGAGTACCGGGACCAGGACAGCGAGGTGCGGCCGTTCTCCGCGGATTCGAGCAGGAAGGTGCCGGGGCGCTCGGCGGCCAGCTTGCGGTACAGCGCGACCGGCGTGTCGCCGTCCGCGAGCAGGGTGCGGCTGACGGGGATGACGCGGCGGTCGGTGGCCAGCTTGCGGAACGTGTCGAGGTCCATGGCGGCCGACCCTACTGATCCCGGGCCGGTGCGCCGGAACCGGCGGGCCGGGTCGCGGCCGCGGCGTCTTCCGGCGGCACGTCGTCCGTCAGCAGCACGTCGGCGTCGAAGCAGGTGCGGTCGCCCGTGTGGCAGGCGGCACCCACCTGGTCGACGCGCACCAGGACGGTGTCGGCGTCGCAGTCCAGGGACACGGACTTCACGTGCTGGACGTGCCCGGAGGTGTCGCCCTTGACCCAGTACTCCCGGCGGCTGCGCGACCAGTAGGTGCAGCGGCCCGTGGTCAGGGTGCGGTGCAGCGCCTCCTCGTCCATCCAGCCGAGCATCAGCACCTCACCGGTGTCGTACTGCTGGGCGATGGCGGGGACGAGCCCGTCGGCGCCGCGCTTGAGGCGGGCGGCGATCTCGGGGTCGAGGCTGCTGGGCGGAGGCGTGCTGGTCATGCAGGCCATTGTGCCGCGCCGGGCGGACGGGGCCGGCCGTCGTCCACGGGCCGGACCCGTGCCGCCGGTTCCGGGCGCACCGGACCGGGCCCGCCGGGCCGTCCACTGGGCGCAGCGCCCGCCCGGTCGTAGGCTGGCTGGCATGTCGACCCATGCCAAGCGTGAACGACTCCTTTTCGCCGACCTGTTGGAAGCGGTGGGCCCGGAGGCCCCGACTCTCTGCGAGGGCTGGAACGCCCGGGACCTCGCGGCCCACGTGGTGGTCCGCGAGCGGCGCCCCGACGCGGCCGGAGGGCTTGTCGTCAAACAGCTCGCCCCCCGGCTGGACCGGGTGATGACGGAGTTCGCCGCCAAGCCGTACGAGGAACTGGTGCAGCTGGTCCGCACGGGGCCGCCGCGGTTCTCGCCGTTCTCCCTGAAGCAGATCGACGAGGCGTCGAACGTGGTCGAGTTCTACGTGCACACCGAGGACCTGCGGCGGGCCGAGCCCGGCTGGACCCCGCGGACGCTGGACCCGGTGTTCCAGGAGGCGCTCTGGTCGCGCCTGGAGCGCACGGCCCGGCTGATGGGCCGCAACACCCCGACCGGCGTGGTCCTGCGGCGCCCCAACGGCCAGACGGCGGTGCTGAACAAGAACACCCCGGTCGTGACGGTGACCGGCGAGCCGTCCGAGCTGCTGATGTTCGCCCTCGGCCGCCAGGCGGTCGCGGACGTCGAACTGGACGGCGACAAGGAGGCCATCACCAAGCTGCGGGACAACAGGCAGCTGGGGATCTGAGCGGGCCGGGGGTGGGGCCCGGCGGAGATCCCCCCGGCCCCGTCTCCCCCGCAGCCCGCTGCGGCGCGGACCTCACCGGCTCCGGCGGGCCCGGCGGGCCCGCGGCCCGTCCCGGCAGCGGTCCGGCCCGCTCGGCGGTTCTCCGGCGCACCGGGTCGTGCCGCCTCGGGGGCGGCCCGTCGGCTGTTCCGCGCGACGAGCGGGCTCCCGCCCACCCCGCCGGCCGTGCCGCGGTCCGGCGGGGCGGCTCCGCTCGGCGCAGGCCGGGGACGCCCCGGGCGGAGCGGCCCACCGCCGGTCCGACGCGCCGTCTCGGGAGCCGCGCACTGCCCCCGAGACGGCCCCGGCGCCGCCCCTGCGGCCGGCGCCGGGGCCGCCCGGGACGGGCGAGCCCCTCGGGAACAAGCCGGGGCCGTGAAGGCCGTGCGCACGGCCGCGGTCACCCGAGGCCCGGTGTCACGGGTCGAGCAGCGCGTGTGCGGCCAGGGCGAGGGAGAGTTCCACCACGTCGGCGGGGCGGGTCAGGGAGCGGCCGGTGAGCTGTTCGCAGCGGCGGAGCCGGTTCAGGACCGTGTTGCGGTGGCAGTAGAGCCGGCCCGCCGCCCGCTGGGCGGAGCCGTCGCAGGCGAGCCAGGCCGTGAGGGTGTCGAGCATGACGTCCCGGTCGGAGAGGTCCAGCCGCAGCAGCGGCCCGAGCACCCGCTCGGAGAGCGCCGCGCCGAGGGCCGGGGCGGTGACGACGAGCGCGGCCGGCAGGTGTTCCTCCAGGACGACGGTGCCGCCGGCCCTGGGGCAGGCCCGCAGGGCGGTGTCCGCGAGACGGCGGGCGTCGCCGATCGCCGCGAGCCCGTCCACGACGGGGCTCACGCCGATCCGCGCCACGGGCGGGGCGGTGATGCGGCGGGCGATCTCGCCCGCGTCCATGTCGAGCCCGTACGCCCGGCTCCGCCCCCCGTCCCGGCCGCCGCCGGGACGGGAGCCGGAGTCGCGCTCGCCGTCGCGGTCCGGGTCGGGCCCGGATCTCGTTCCGGGTCCGGTACGGGGGGTGGGTCTGATTCCGGGACGGGGGGTGGGTGCGGGACGGGGGGCGGGTGCGGGACGGGGTTCGGCCCCGGAGGCGATGCGGGAGCCGCGCCCAGGACCCCGACGGCCTCGGCCGGGCTCTGGCCCCTCCCCCGGACCGGTGCCGGAACGGAGGCCGGTGCCGGAACCGAGGCCGGTGCCGGTGCCGGAGCCGGAGCCGGAACGGAGGCCGGCCCCGGACCCGCCGAGGCCGGAGCCGAGCCAGATGCCGGAGCCGGACCCGGCGGGGCCGTACCCCGCGCCGGGGCCGGGTGCGGCGCCGGCGCCGGTGATGCCGCCGGGGGCGTCGTCCGGTGGGCCGTCGTGCGCGTCGGCGCCGGGCTCGGCGTCGAGGAGCCCGGTGTCGTGGCCGTGGCCCGCCGCACCCCCGTCGTGCGGGTGGCCGCCGAGCAGCACGATGCCGTAGCCGCCCGCGCCGTCGCGGTCCCGGCACCACAGGACCCGCAGGCCGGAGAGGTGCACCTGGCTCCGCGGTTCGCACGGCACGCGCCCGGCGGGCAGCCGCGCCAGCACGACCGCGTACCTGCCCTGCTCGGGCAGCCCCAGCGCGGCGGCCGTGGCCGGCAGGTCGGCGATCCGCGCGGTGCCGTCGAGCAGGGCGGCCGTCATCAGCCGCAGCCGGTTCTCCCGGCGCCACGTCAACTCGCGCTCGGTCTGCCGGTAGGCGTCGGCCACCACGGCGCAGTGGTCGTCGACGAAGTTCCAGACGTCGGCGGCGACGTGGACGAGCAGGCGGGCGTCGGCGGGGTGGCGGCGGGTCGTCTCGTCGACGAGTTCCTGCCAGACCATGCCGCCGCCGAGGCGGAAGGCGCGCAGCAGCGCGTCCAGCGGGAGTCCGCGTTCGGCCCGTGCCCGGCCGATGGCCCAGGAGCAGCGCCGCGCGTCCTCCCGCAGCTCACCGGGCCGGATCAGCGATCCGACGTTGAGCCGCAGTGAGCGCCGGACCTCGTCGCGCACGCTGTCCACGTCGCTCTCGATGGCCGCGCGATAGGCGGGCTCGCGCTCCCGCAGCAGGACCAGCAGGCGTTCGGTGAGGTCGTCCAGCCCCGCCATCAGCGCCCGGGCGGCGCGGTGCAGGACCGACAGGGCCTCCGCGTCGACGGCGGAGCCCGCGCCCGGCGCCGGGGGCCGCCGCCCGGGCAGGGGCCGGCCGTGGGCGGGTACGAGGTGCTGCATCGCTGTCCTCCACCGGAGTCGGCTCGGTCCGTGCGCCCGCTCGCGGCCGACACGCGGCACACGGGCGCTCGGGACCTCCTGATCCCGCAGGATGACATACCGCCCGGTCGGTACCTAGGGGTCTGCGGTGGTCTTCTCCGCACGGTCCACCCAGCGGGAGAGCTCCACGCGGGAGCGCACCCCCAGCGCGGCGAAGACATTGCGCAGGTGGTGGTCCACGGTGCGGGGGCTGACCGACAGCCGTAGCGCCACCTCGCGATTGGTCGCCCCCTCCGCCACACAGCGCGCGATCCGCAACTGCTGCGGCGTCAGCAGGGCCAGGGGCCCAGCCGGTTCGGCCGCCCCCGCCTCGCCGGTGGCGCGCAGCTCCGCCCGGGTCTGCGCGGCCCAGCCGGGCGCTCCGCTCCGCTCGAAGGAGACCAGCGCGTCCCGCAGCCGCCCCCGGGCCTCCCCCGGCCTGCGCCTCCGTCTCAGCCATGTCCCGTACAGGAGTTGGGTGCGGCCCCGTTCGAAGTCGCCGGTGGCCTCGTCGTGATGGGCCAGGGCCGCGGCGAACAGCGGCTCGCACGCCTCGCCCTCGGTCAGCAGCGCACGGCAGCGGGCGAGTTGTGCGGGCGCCTGCGGGTCGGCGCCCTGCGCGGTCCAGCGGGCGAACTCCGCCACCGCCGCTCGGGCGGCCTCCGCCTGTCCGGTGCGGGCCGCCGCCTCGACGAAGCAGGGCACGGCGAGCATCCGTACCGCGAAGTGGCCGCGGCGCGGTCCGGCGCCGACCAGCGGCCCCAGCCGGGCGGCGGCCTCCGGGAGCCGCCCGCGGGCCAGGTCGGCGCGGGCCCGCGCCCACTGCGCCAGGGTGGCCGCCTGCGCGAGCCCGTGGGGCGCGGCGACGTCCTCGGCGGCCGACGCGTGCTCGGCTACGCCTTCCCCGTCCCCTTCCACGGACGCCACCAGGGCGAGGATCGCGTGATGGTGGGCCGCGAGGTTGCGCTGCCCGGCGGCGCGGGCGGCGCGCAGACCGTCCTCGGCGTGGGCGCGGGCCCGCGCGTGCCGGCCGGCGCGCAGTTCGCCGTACGCCAGGCGTTCCAGCGCCTGGGCGACCAGGACCGACGGCCCGCGGACCCGGGCGAGTGCGAGGGCGCGGGAGTTGGCCCGGCAGGCGGCGGGGAGGTCGCCGGCGACGAGGGCCGCCCCGCCGGCCAGCAGCAGGATCTCGGGGGCGTCGGGGAACCCGACGGGCCCCGTCGCGTCGACCACCTCCCGCAGCCGGCGCCGCCCCTGCTCCAGCCGGCCGCGCAGGACGGCGGACATCCCCGCCCGGTACGCGGCGACGCGCCGGTCCTCCTCCGGGTTCCGGGGCGCCCCGCCGTCCGGGGCGGTTTCCTCGCGGGGCTCCGCGACCGGGCTCCCGCCTCCCGCGCCGGGGCCGGCGGCCGGGCCGGCCCACGAGGGCCCGCCGGGACCACACTCCAGCACCTCCCGGCAGGCCGCCGCGTCCCCCGTCGCCCAGGCCGCCTCCAGCGCGGCGAGCCGGGCGGCCAGGAACCGGGCCGGTGCGGCCGGGGCCAGCAACTCGGCCGCCAGCAGCAGCATGTCGCGGGCGTCGGCGACGGGCCCGCTCTGGAGCACGAGCCGGCCGTCCACCAGCAGGGCCGCTCCGCGGACGACGTCGGGGCCCTCCTCCCAGCCCGCCCGGCCGAGCAACTCCCGTGCGCGGCCGGGACGTCCGGACCGGCGGGCCCGTTCGGCGGCGTCGACCAGCCCGAGGGCGCCCTCGCGCGCGGCGTCGGCGTCCCCGGCCCCGGTCCGGACGGCGCCCGGCGGATCGTCCGCGCCGGACGGGTTCGGGGCAGCGGCTCCGGCACCGCCGGGCGGTCCGGCGGCCGCCGGAGGCCCGTCCGTGCCGGGCGCCGCCACCGGCCGCGCGCCGGGGCGGTGGGCGTCCCGGCGCCGCGGGTCGTATACGGCCGTCGCCTCGGCCGGAGCGGTCCCCGCCGCCCGGCGCCGGGCATCGGCCGGGCCGTCGCGGCGCGCGGCACGGCGACCCGTGGAGGGCGGGGCGCCGTCGGCGGGCCGGGGCGGTTCCGGCGCGCTCGCGGTGGCGGGTACCGGCGAGTCGGGCGGGACGCCGGGGCCGGCCGCGGGCCCCGCAGGGCCCGGGCGGCCGGGGTCGCGGCCGGCGGCGTCGTTCGCCGCCTCTCGCGCAGGCGACGGTAAGGCGCTCCGGCCCGCTGCCCGGAGTGGAGTGCGCGCGGGGGCGTGTCCCTTCACCATCCTCACGTTACGTCCGCGTAACCGGCGGCGGAAGACCCGCGACCGTCAACCCACTCGCCCCACAAACCCTCTGTGACCTGGGAAAACCGTGTTGCGGCGGGGGGCCGGATGGGCCGGCTCCCAGGCTCCGGGCCCCAGGCGTGTGCACCGGCACAGGCCCCCTCCCCCGCACCGCCGACCGGGGTCCGGCACGGACCCCGGTCGGCGGGCGGGGTGCCCGAGTCGGCGTCCGGCACCGGCACGGGAGGCGGGGGGTGGCCATCGGTGGCCACCCCCCGCCTGCGGGTCGTGCGGGTCGTACGGATCAGACGATCGCGGCGCCGACGCGGGCCGGCGGGGTCGGGGTCAGGAGGTGTGCGGGCAGGTGCCCCGGTACTCGGCGATCGTGAGGGACGGCTGCGGCAGCGGGCAGAGGAACTGCTCGTAGCGGGTGTCGTCGTCGATGAACCGCTTCAGCCACGCGATGCTGTACTTCGCGATCGTGGTGTTGGAGCTGTTGGGCGTGAAGTGGGTGGCACCCCGCAGTTCCAGGTACGCCTTGTCGAGGCTGCCGGGCAGGCTGCGGTAGAAGGGCTCGGAGTGCGTCGCCACCGGGGCGATCGTGTCCCCGTCGGCGCCCACGACGAGCGTCGGCGTGCGGACCTCGGGCCAGGTCGTGTCGAGGTTCCAGCCCGTGAGCGGGATGGCCGCCTGGAGCGAGGGACGGCTCTTCGCCGCCTCCAGGGTGCCGCCGCCGCCCATCGAGTGGCCCATCACGCCGAGCCGCGAGGTGTCGATCCGGGACCGTATGGAGCTGCGCTGGGTCAGGTAGTCCAGCGCGGCGAGCAACTGCCGCCCCCGGCTGGCCGGCTGGTCGAGCGTGGTGATGGTGTCGATGGTGAACACCACGAAGCCCTGGGAGGCCAGCCGCGGACCGAGCCAGGCGATGGAGGACTGGTAGGCGGTGTATCCGGGCGAGATGGCGATGGCGCCGAAGGTCCCGTCGCGCGTCGTGGTCGGGTAGTAGACGGTGCCGCCGCCGAACCCGCTGACCAACAGCGAGGAGACGCCGCTCTGGGACACGGCGTACGGCCCGCGGGCCGCCTCGATGGAGGACGTCGTGGGCGCCGGACCCCGCTCGTACGGGTTCGCGGCCGGCTGCGCCGAGACGGCCGGTGCGGGGGACGCCTGCGCTCCGGTGGCCTGGGCGGCGACGAGGCCGCCCGCGGCGAGCAGCGCGGCGAGAGCGGCCCGCGTGAGACGGGTGGTGAGCCGGCGGGGCCGGCGGGCGGACGGCGCGGGGCTGCCGCCGGCCGCGCCGGGCAGGGTGCGGTTCTGCTGCACGGTGGGTGCATCCTCTCGGTGAGGGACGACGGACCCGCGCCGCGCCCGGAACGTCACCGGGCATGGGTGTCGGATGACGCTCGCTGCGGGGCGGCGGGGTCCGTCTCGGTGGTTGCGGTGGCAACTGTCCGGCTCCGGACCACCCGCGCACATCGGCGGAATCACCGGTTTCGGCTTGCACCGGGCCCTCCTTCCGGCCCCATCGCCGCCCCGGACGGTACGCGCCCCGGCCCCGCCTCCCCGCCAGGCGGCCGTCAGGCGCCCGGACCGGGGCGGCGACACCGGCGGCCGGACGGGGGTGCCGGCGCCACGGCCGGCACGCCCCGTCGCGGCGCCGGCACCGCACGCGGGCACCGCGCAGGAGGGCGGACAGCGACGACGGCCCCCCCCCGGGGGGGGCCGGGGGCGCCCGGGGGGGGGGGCGGGGGGGGGGGTCGGGGGGGGGGGGCCCCCCCCCCGGGGGGCCCCCCCGGGGGGGCGCCGGCCCGGGGCGC
>NZ_JBICWL010000022.1:0-99282 GCF_043199735.1 Streptomyces sp. NPDC048566 | reverse complement strand
TCGCGGACGGCCAGCTCGACCAGCATCACCGCCATCAGGGACGGCTGGCTGCTGGAGGAGACCAGCTCGCCGTCGCGCAGGACCCCCGTCACGTCGCGTCCGGCGCCCGCACACCGCGGGGCCGGGCAGGCGGGCGGTCAGGCCGTGAGGCGGGCCACCGCCTCGGCCACCCGCTCGTCGGAGGCGGTCAGCGCCACCCGGACGAACGACTCGCCGGCCGTGCCGTAGAAGTCGCCGGGGGCCACCAGGATGCCCAGCCCGGCCAGGTGCGCCACCGTCGCCCAGCAGGACTCGTCGCGGGTGGCCCAGAGGTACAGGCTGGCCTCGCTGTGCTCGATGCGGAAGCCGTGCCGGACCAGGGCGTCGCGCAGGGCCGTGCGGCGGGCCGCGTAGCGCTCGCGCTGCTCGCGGACGTGCGTGTCGTCGCCGAGCGCGGCGACCACGGCCGCCTGGGTGGGCGCGGAGGTCATCATCCCGCCGTGCTTGCGGATCTGGAGCAGCTCGCCGAGGACGGCGGGGTCGCCGGCGAGGAACGCGGCGCGGTAGCCGGCCAGGTTGGACCGCTTGGAGAGCGAGTGGACCGCGACGATCCCCTCGTAGGAGCCGCCGCAGACGTCCGGATGGAGAACGGAGACCGGGTCGGCCTCCCAGCCCAGTTCCAGGTAGCACTCGTCGGAGAAGACGAGGACGCCGTGCTCGCGGGCCCAGGCGACGGTACGGGCCAGCTCGGCGGCGGAGAGGACCTTGCCGGTCGGGTTCGACGGGGAGTTCAGCCACAGGAGCTTCAGGTCCGTCGGGTCCAGCGCGGTCGGGTCGTCGTACGCCACGTGGTCCGCTCGGGCGAGCCGCGCGCCGACCTCGTAGGTCGGGTACGCGAGGCGCGGGTAGGCCACCGTGTCTCCCGGACCGAGGCCCAGCTGGGTGGGCAGCCAGGCGACGAGTTCCTTGGAGCCGACGATCGGCAGGACGTTGCGGTGGGTGACGTCGCGGGCGCCGAGCCGTCGCTCCACCCAGCCGGTGAGCGCGTCCCGCAGCTCGGGCGTGCCCCAGACCGTGGGATAGCCGGGCGAGTCCGCGGCGGCGACCAGTGCCTTCTGGATCAGCTCGGGCACCGGGTCCACCGGGGTGCCGACGGAGAGGTCGACGATACCGCCCGGGTGAGCTGCGGCGGTCGCCTTGTAGGGCTCCAGCTTGTCCCAGGGGAAGGTGGGAAGCCGGTCGGAGACTGCGGACACGGGATCGGGCTCACTTTCTCGTACGTACGACCCTCGCCCGTGCGTCGCGGACGCCCCGCACGGGCGGCGGGCCTGGGGTCGCGGGCCGACCCCGAGGGCGGAAACGGTCGCGGAAAAGGCGAACGCCTCGCCCCCGTACGGTGATCGGAGCGATCAGGCCGTACGGGGCCGAGGCGGTGCCGCTCCGGCCGCCGCCGGGGGCCGACCCGGCGGGCCGCCTACTGGTTCTGCGGCGGAAGCCCCGCGATGAAGGCGTGGTCGCGCTCGATCAGGCCGAGCTTGCTGGCGCCGCCGGGCGAGCCGAGGTCGTCGAAGAACTCGACGTTCGCCTTGTAGTAGTCCTTCCACTCCTCGGGAGTGTCGTCCTCGTAGAAGATCGCCTCGACCGGGCACACCGGCTCACAGGCTCCGCAGTCGACGCATTCGTCCGGGTGGATGTACAAGGACCGGGAGCCCTCGTAGATGCAGTCGACCGGGCACTCCTCGATGCACGCCTTGTCCTTGACGTCGACACAAGGCTGCGCGATGACGTAGGTCACGCTGTCGTTCCTCCTCGATAGGGCGCTGGCGGGCCTTTCGCAGGCTCCGCCGCCTGGCGCGCGGGAGCGCGGCGTAGTCGATGCCCGCCCCTAGTATCTCCGTTCCTGGGCATGATCCGAACAGGAGGGGTGAACCGACCCGTGGAAATCTTTGCCTCCGGCCGACTCGACGTCCGTATCACCCCTGCTGACGTGGGGAAACGCGTATCCGTGCGGCGCATGACGGACGATGGAGACACGGTGGAGAAGTTCACCGATACGGTCGGTGTTCTCACATCATGGGACGACGGTGTGCTGCTGATCACACGACGGACCGGCGAGCGGGTGCGGATCGCGCAGTCGACGCTGGTCGCGGGCAAGGTCGTGCCGTCCGCTCCGGCGCGGCGGCGCGGCCCCGCCGCGTCGTACGCGGAGCTGGCGCGGGTCGCGGCGCGGGCCTGGCGGCCGGTCGAGAGCGAGTGGCTCGGCGACTGGGAGCTGCGTGCCGCCGCCGGCTTCACCCGGCGCGCCAACTCGGTGCTGCCGCTGGGCGACCCGGGCGTGCCGCTGGACGAGGCGCTGGCGCGGGTGCGCGACTGGTACGCGGCCCGGGGGCTGCCCGCGTACCTCCAGACCAGCACGGGCGCCGAGGGCACGCAGGAGGCGCTCTGCGCGGAGCTGGCGGAGCGCGGCTGGACGAACGAGGTGACGGCGGAGCTGTGGACCGGCGCGCTCGCCCCGCTCGCCGACGGCGAGGCGGCCGGAGTGACGCTCGCCCGGTCGGCGGACACCGCCTGGCTCGGCCGGTACGGGCGCCGGGGGGCCGACGAGGTGGCGCTGCGGGTGCTGGGCAGCGGGCCGTCGGTGTGGTTCGCGACGGTGCCGGGCGAGGCGGGCGGGACGCCCGCCGCGATCGGCCGGTGCGTCGTGGACGGCCGCTGGGCCGGTTTCGCGGCCGTCGAGGTGGACCCGGCGCACCGGCGGCGAGGGCTGGCCACCGCCGTGATGTCCGCGCTGGCCGAGCGCGCGCTGGGCGAAGGCGCCTCGGCGGCCTGGCTCCAGGTGGAGCGGGACAACACCGCCGCCCGCGCCCTGTACGCGGCGCTCGGTTTCACCTCCCACCACGCCTACCACCACTACCGGTGGGTGCCGCCCGGTGCCGCCGCGCCGGGTGCCGGCCCGGCGGGCGGCGCGGCGACGGGTGGGACGGGCGGCGCCGAGACGGACCGATCGGCGCGGAGGGGCACGGACCGGCCATGACCTCCCTTCAGCCACCGGGACCGGAGCGCGCCGACGCGGTGCGGCGGCGGTTCGCCGAGGAGGCGCGGTCCGAGCGCCCCGATCTCGCGCTGCTGTGCCTGCTGGTGGGCGCCGCCGGTGACGGCGCGCTGGACGAGGCGGGGATCGACGCGGCGCAGATCGAGCTGGACGACCTGGCCGGGCGGCTGCCGTTCCGGCCCGGCGGCCCCCGCGCCTGGGCGAGCGCGCTCGCCGAGCTGCTCGGCGGACGCTGCGGCTTCCACGGCTCCCCGGCCGACTACCGGCGGCTGGAGTCGTCCCTGCTGCACGCGGTCCTGCGGCGGCGGCGCGGGCTGCCCATCCTGCTCTCCGTGGTGTGGACGGAGGTCGCCCGGCGGGCCGGCGCACCGGTCCACGGGGTCGCGCTCCCGGGCCATTTCGTGGTGGGCTTCGGGCCACCGGAGGAGCAGGTGCTCGCGGACCCCTTCGACGGGGGGCGGGTGCTGACCGGGTCGGACGCGGAGCTTCTGGTGGCGGGCGCGACCGGTGCCCCGCCGGACCGGTCGATGCTCTCCCCCGCCGACCCGCTGGACGTGGTGCTGCGCGTCCTCAACAACATCCGCGCCTGGTCGGCCGCCCGTCCCGAGCACTCCGACGTCGCCCTGTGGGCGCTCGACCTGTCCCTGCTGCTGCCGTCCCACCCGGCCCGCCTGCGCCACGAGCGCGCGCAACTCCTGGTCCAGCGGGGCGACTTCCTGGGCGGGGCGGCCGAACTCGACGCCTACGCCGATGTCGTGTCGGCGGTGGACGAGCCGGCCGCCGACCGGGTTCGCCGGCAGGCCCTCGCGGCCCGCGCGATGCTCAACTGACCGGCGGCGGGACGGCCCCCGTCACCGGCCGTCCCCCGTCGTCCGCGACCCCGCCCGGCACCGCACCGCATCGCACGGCGCCGCCCTCACAGCCAGCCCTTCTCCCGGGCCGTCCGCACCGCCTCCGCGCGGTTGCGGACCGCGAGTTTCTGGATGGCGGTGGACAGGTAGTTGCGGACCGTTCCCTGCGAGAGGTGGAGGGTGGTGGCGAGTTCGGCGTTGGTCGAGCCGTCGGCGGCGGCCCGGAGGACCTCGCGTTCGCGTCCGGTGAGCGGGTTGGCGCCCTCGGCGAGCGCGGCGGCCGCCAGGGTGGGGTCGATGACGCGTTCGCCGTCGAGCACCTTGCGTACGGCGGCGGCGAGTTGGGCGGCGGGGGCGTCCTTGACGAGGAAGGCGTCGGCGCCGGACTCCATGGCACTGCGGAGATAGCCGGGCCGGCCGAACGTGGTGAGGACCAGCAGTTTGACGCCGGGCAGTTCGCGGTGCACCTCGGCCGCGGCCTCGATGCCCGTCATCCCCGGCATCTCGATGTCGAGGAGCGCCACGTCGACCTCGTGTGCGCGGGCCGCCGCCAGCACCTCGTCGCCGCGGGCCACCTGCGCGACCACCTCGATGTCCGGCTCCAGTCCCAGCAGGGCGGCCAGCGCCTCGCGGACCATCGACTGGTCCTCGGCGAGCAGGACCTTGATCGTGCGGCTCATGCACCGGATCCTACGGCGTCCTCCGCCGCTCCCCCAGGGCCCCGCCCGCCGGTCAGGGGGACCCGGGCCACCAGCCGGAACCCACGCCGCGCGCCTCCGGTCTCCAGCGAACCGCCCGCCTTCTCCAGGCGTTCGGCGAGGCCGGTCAGGCCGTTGCCGGGGACACCGCCGGCGGAACCGCCCGAACCGTCGTCCTCGACCGACAGTTCGAGGACGGGCCCGTCCAGGGTCTGGCGGCGGACCAGCTCCACCGTGCAGCGGCGGGCGCCGCTGTGCCGTACGACGTTGGTGACCGCCTCGCGCAGCGACCAGGCGAGCGCGGACTCGCCCTCGTCGGACACCCCGTGCAGGTCGGGTTCGGCCGGCAGGCCGGCGGCGACGCCCGCGGCCGTCAGCGCCACCTGTGCGCCGGCGAGTTCGCCGGCGAGCCTCGGCCGCCGGTAGCCGGTGACGGCCGCGCGGACGTCGACCAGGGCCTGCCGGCTGACCTGCTCGATGTCGGCGACCTGCCGGGCCGCCCGCTCCGGGTGGTCGGGCAGCATCCGTCCGGCCAGCTCGCTCTTGAGCGTGATCAGGGACAGCGAGTGGCCGAGCAGGTCGTGCAGGTCGCGGGCGAGCCGCAGGCGCTCCTCGTTCGCGGCGAGCTGGGCGACGGTGGCCCGCGCCCGGCGCAGCTCCACCGTCGTGCGGACCAGTTGCCGCACCCCCGTCATCGCGAAGCCGATGAGGACCACCAGCAGGACGAGGCTGCGGGCGTCCTCGGCGCCGCCGTGCAGGCCCACGAGCATCATGACGCCCGCGGTGAGCGGGATGGTCCAGTACGAGACCCGCAGCGGGAACGCCGTGCCGCAGGCGACCGAGACGTACACGAACAGGCCGAGCCAGGCGGGGCCGAGGGTGAGGGAGAGGACCACGGCGAGCGCGAGGAGGGTGAGCACCATGAGGGACACCGCCGGCAGGCGGGAGGCGGCGACGCCCATGGTGCGGAAGACCAGCGTGAGGTAGACCGCGACGAAGGCCGCCAGACCGGCCCAGCCGGCCACGGTGGCCGGCGTGGAGTGGTCGCCGGCGGCGAGGTCGTGGATCGGCGAGCTGAGGAACACCAGCCAGATGACGATCCACACCGACTTGCGCAGGGCCTCGCGCAGGGTGCGGGGGGACTCCCCCGTGCGCACCGGCCCCTCGATGCGGGCCCCCTCGGGCAGCGGGTCTTCCGTCATGGCGCTCACGCCTTCAGCGTGTCCTTCCGGTACAGCCACGCCGCGCCGCCCGCGAAGAGGGCGAAGAAGGCGACGAGGAGGGCGATGTCCTTCGCGTGCGGGGCCTCGCCCAGTTCGACGGCCTGCCCCAGGGCAGCGTACGCGTGCGTGGGCAGCCACTTCGCGATGTCCTGGAGCCAGCCGGGGAAGGTCGTCGAGGGAATCCACAGGCCGCCGAGCATCGACAGGCCGAAGTAGACGATCATGGTGATCGGCCGGACCGCGTCCCCGCTCGCCAGGTAGCCGATGGCCACGCCGAGCGCGGCGAACACGAAGCTGCCGGCCCAGATCACCCCGGTGAGGGCGAGCCACTGCCAGGCGTCCAGCCGGACGTCCTTCACGGCCGCGGCGACCACGAAGACGATGACGATCGACGGCAGGCTGATCACGGCGGCGCTCGCGGTCTTGCCGAGGACGTAACCGCGGCCGGGCAGCGGGGTGAGCCGCAGCTGCCGCACCCAGCCGCTCTCCCGCTCCTTCGCGATGCGCTCGCTGTTGCCCATGAGCACCGCGGTCAGCGCGCCGAAGGAGGCCATCGAGACCATGAAGAACGTCGGCAGGGTGAGGCCGGTGCCCTCGACCTTCGTGGTGCTGTCGGCGTTGCCGGCGATGAGCAGGAACAGGGCCGAGGGGTAGACGACCGAGAAGAACAGGAACTTGCGGTTGCGCAGGGCGCGGGTGATCTCCAGCTTGATCAGGCTGTTCACCGGGAATTCGCCTCCTCGGCGGTGGTGCGGGCGGCCTCTTCGGCGGCGGCGCGGTGGGCTTCCTCGGCGGCGGTGATGGCGACGAACGCCTGTTCCAGCCCGAGTCCGGCGACTTCCAGGTTGCGGGGGTGGAGGCCGAGTCCGTAGAGCGCGTACACGGTCGCGTCCGCGTCGGCGGACTGGATGCGCACGGTCTGCCCGGAGACGTCGATCGAGGTGATCCGGGGCAGTGCGCGCAGCGCGGCCTCGTCGACGGCCCCCTCCAGGTCGAAGGAGATCCTGCGGGCGCCGGCGCGGGCCTTGATCTCGGCCGCCGTGCCGTCGGCCAGCAGACGTCCCCGGTGCAGGACGAGGACGCGGTCGGCGATGGCGTCGGCCTCCTCCAGGTAGTGCGTGGCGAAGAGGACGGTGCGGCCCTGGTCGGCCTCCTCCCGCATGGTCGCCCAGAACGCCTGGCGCGCGGTGACGTCCATGCCGGTGGTGGGCTCGTCGAGGACGATCAGGTCGCTGTCGCCGGCGGTGGCCAGGGCGAAGCGGACGCGCTGCTCCTGGCCGCCCGAGAGCTTGTCGACCTTGCGGTCGGCGATCTGGGAGACGCCGGCGCGGGCGAGGACGTCGGTGACGCGGTGGGGGCGGGGGTGGAGGGCGCAGGCGAGCCGGACCAGTTCGCCGACGGTGACCTCGTCCATCAGGCCGCCGCTCTGCAGCATGGCGCCCACCCGGCCGGCGACGATCGCCTCCCGCGGGGTGGTGCCGAACACCCGGACCGTGCCGCTGTCGGCGTTCTTCAGGCCGAGCAGCAGGTCCAGCGCGGTCGACTTGCCCGCGCCGTTCGGGCCGAGCAGGGCGACGGTCTCGCCGGGGTGCAGGTCGAGCGTCAGGCCGTCCACGGCGCGGACGTCGCCGTAGCTCTTGGTCACCGACGCGAACGCGGCCACCGAGGTGGTGGCCGCCGCGGTCGCAGTGGTTGTCATGCGGTCCATCGTGGCCGCCGCGGGGGTGCGGGCGGCAGTGCGCCGTGTCCCGGGTCCCGGATGACAGATGTCATGCCGGCGCCCCGCGAGCGGGGTCAGCGCGGCGCTCCGGGCCGCAAACGGAACGAGGGCGTCCGGCCGGTACGGAACCGGCCGGACGCCCTCGGCGCCGTGCGCCCCGTCCTAGTGCCCCGACCGCACTAGCTGGGGTTGGTGGGGATGGTCACGATGCGCTCGGCGGCCGTCTTGCCGACCAGGGCCCGGCCGACGGCGGAGGCCACGTCCTCGGGGCTGACCGGCTTCTTGCTGCCGTCGCCCTTCGTGACGGTGACGCCGTCGAAGGCGCCTCCGTACAGCGACTTGAGCGCGTTCAGGTCGTAGTGCTCGACCAGCTTGCCGTTGACCGGCCGGACGCTCAGGAACTTCCAGATGGAGTTCTGCGGGCTGAACGAGATGGCGTGGGCCGGGTCGGTGCGGACGGTGATGTTCGCCGACATGGCGGGCGTCGCGAAGGTGGCCATCTTGCGGTCCACCGCGTCCTTGGACACCGTCGGCTGACGGGTGGTGGTGGCGACCTTCACCGGCGTGCTGGTGTCGGTCTCCACCTGGGCGCGGTAGGCGTCCTCGACGGCCTGTATCGAGGGCTTGACGTCGATGCCGTTGCCGGGCTTGCCGTACACCGGAACGGCCTTGCCCGGCCGGAACTTGATCGTGCCGTCGCTCGCCGTCCCCGCGCCGCCCGCGGCCCGCTCCAGGGCCGCCTGGAGCTTCTCCTCGTCGACGGGCATGGCGGGCTCGACCACCCGCTGCCGGCCGAACAGCGAGCCGATCACGGAGATCGGGTTGTAGTCGCTGCCCGCCGCGGAGCGGACGGTGGCCTGGGTGTCGAGCTGGAGCCCGGCCTGGTCGGGCTTGAGGGAGACGGTGTCGCCGTCGACGGACAGCTTGAGCGGCTTGTTCGTCCGGTCGCCGAAGGACTCGTCGAGAATCCGGACGGCGTCGTCGCGGGTGCCGCCGCCGATGTCGACGCCGAGGACGGTGGTGCCCTTGGGCACGTCCGAGTGGTTCATGAGCAGGCCCGCGCCGTAGGCGCCGCCGGCCAGGACCACGACCAGGCCGGCGAGGAGGGCCGGCTTGCTGCGGCCCTTCTTCTTCGCCGGCTGCGCCGCCGCGGGGGCCGGGCGGACCGGCTCGGGCAGCTTCGGCGGGGTGTGCGGCAGCGGGCCGTCGGACTGCGCGCCGGACCCGAACGGGGAGTTCCGGCCGGGGGTCACCACGGGGATGCCACTGGTCAGCGTGTGACCGGAGACGTTCTCCGCGGGGGCGCCGTAGCCGCCGGGACCCGGATCGGGCGCCGGCTTCTGCGGGGTGAGGATCGCGGTGTCGTCGCTGAGACCGCCGCCCAGACCGCCGCCCGGGTATCCCGGGCCCGGGTCGCCGGTGCCGGTCCGGTGGTTCGGGTTCCCGTTCGGGCCGGCGGGACCCGCGGCCAGGCTGCCGGGGGCGGCGCCGGCGCCGGCCGGCGGCACCAGCGGGCCGTCGCCGGTGACCGGGCCGCCGGTCGCGCCGGCGGGACCGCCCCGGCCCTCGGTGAAGTAGGGCAGGTCGTCGCGGCGGGGCTCACCGCCGCCGTTCGGCGCGCCGGCTCCCGGCGAGCCGACCGCGGGGAACGAGCCGGTGTCCCGCAGCGCGCCGGAGACGTCGAAGGACCCGGTGCCGCCGCCGTGGCCGGGCGCCACGGGTCCGGCGCCGGTGGCGCCGGGCAGCCCGGCCCCGTTGGTGCCGCCGCCGTTGGACCCGGGGGGCCGGACGCCGCCGGTGACGCCGAGCGGGCCGGCGCCGTTCGGCGGGGTGGGACGCCCGTTGCCGGGCCGGTTGCCCGCGGGTGCGCCCTGGCCGGCCGGACCGGCGGGGGCCGGGGCGCCGGGCATCCCGGCGCCGTTGGTGGAGCCGCCGCCCTGGCCGCCCTTGGGAGCACCGGACTTGCGGGGAGCGAACCAGTCGCTGGTCTTCTCCTCGGACCCGCCGGTCTGTTCGGCGGCCGGCGGCTGCGCCGGGGCCGGAACGGACGGCGCCGTGGTGGCGGCCGGGGCGCTCGGGGGCGAACTCGGGCCACCGGAGGGGCGGGTGGCGCCGGTGTCCGCGCGCTCGCCCGACTCGGCGGACGCCTCGGCGTCCGCGACGGGGGTGCGGACGACCACGGGCGGGATGGGCCGCGATCCGGGGATGTTGATCCGGATCCGTGTCGTCAGCGTGGTTTCGGTCTTGCGCTCCTCCGGCGGCTTACCGGTGGCCGAACGGCCGGCGTCGGCACCGCTCTCGGAGGCCGTGGGGGTCCCGTACGGCGGCGTCCCCGACGGGTAAGCGGCTCCACCGCGCCCGTTGGGCCCGGAGGACGAACTGTCAGTTTCACGACTCAAGGCAGGTTCTCCCGGTTGGCTCCGCCGCCCGTTTCCTCGACCTCATCTCGGGCAGCTCGGCGGCGCGCACAACCATACTGGCCATGTGTGGCGCGCAAACCTCGGCCGATGGCGAAACTCGCACGGGACCCGCACCTGACCGATACGGCGAAGTGGTACGTCACTTGCCAAGTCGGGCACGGGGCACGCCCGGTTGCCGCCCCTGGCCGAGGGTGGCGCACATCACAGCCACCGCCATGCCTCCGAGCAGGAAGAGGTAGGAGCCGAGGCCCGCGCCGAAGAGGAAGTCCCCTTCCGGGCGACTGGCGGTGAGCAGGACGACGGCGACCATCCAGCCCGCCGCGGGCGCGACGGCCCCCGCCCGGGACGCGGTGGCCCGGGAGCCGCCGAGGAAGAGTCCGGCGGCACCGGCGAGCGCGAGCAGCAGCCCCAGCGGGAACCAGCCGGCCTGGACCAGCGCCCCCGCGGCCCCGACGACCGCGCCGAGCAGGAAGAGGCCCAGGTAGGCGGCGATGCGCCCGCCCGAGGGCCGGGTCAGTGGCTGCGCGAGCATGCTTCCGCCGCCGCGCTGTCCCGTCGTGCTCATCACCGCTCCGTTCCTCGCGCCGTCACCGTCGCCCGGCCTTCGCGGGTCACCGGTCGATCCCTTCGAAGAGGTCCGTCTCGCGCCGGGCCGGACGCGGCGCACCCGCCAACTCGTAGTACTCGGTGGTGAAGAGGGGCTGCGCCAGGTCGTTGGAGAGCGCGAACCAGGGGCCGTCCACGGTGATCTGGGTGGTGTGCGCCCGCATCGCGGCCATCTTGGCGGCGGTGAAGGCGCTTCCGTCGATCTCGGTGGTGACGGCCTCCTCGTCGACCACGCCGGGTACGTCGTCCACGGCGGCGGCCCGCTCGAAGGGCAGCCCGGGGAGCGCCTCCCGCAGCCGGCCGAAGGCCTCCTCGGCGACCGGTCGCGGCATCCGGTTCCAGTAGGTCTTCGCGATCCGCCAGGCGGGCCCGAGATCGGGGCGGTGCGCGGGGTCGGCGGCCCGCTCGGCGGCGCGCGTCGCGACGCGGTGGGCCTGGATGTGGTCGGGGTGGCCGTATCCCCCGTGCGGGTCGTAGGTGACGAGGACCTGGGGACGGACCTCGCGGACCACCTCCACCAGAGCGTCGGCGGCCTCGTCGAGGTCGGCGGACCAGAAGGCACCGGGCCGGTGGTTCTGCTCGACGCCCATCATGCCGGAGTCGCGGTACCGCCCCGGGGCGCCCAGGAAGCGGTGGTCGTGGACGCCCAGCTCCTTCATGGCGGCGGCGAGTTCCCCGACCCGGAACGCGCCCAGGCCGCCCTCACGGTCGGCGGCGAGGTGGGCCAGTCCGGGCGGGATGACCTCGCCCTCCTCGCCGAGGGTGCAGGTCACCAGCGTCACGTGCGCGCCCTCGGCCGCGTAGCGGGCCATGGTCGCGCCGTTGTTGATCGACTCGTCGTCCGGATGCGCGTGCACCAGGAGCAGACGCCGGTCGGGCAGTTCCGTCATGGGGCCAGCCTACGAGGCGGCGGCCTCCGGCGGCGGGGCCGGGCGGCGGGACCGGCGACGCACCGGCGCGCGCCGGCCACGGGTCTCCCGGCCGGGCCCCGGGAGCCCGCCCGCGACGTTCACTCGCGCGGGTGAGCGTGCCCGGGGCATGGGAGGGCGGGGCGGGGGGCGGCGGGTCCGTTCACCGTCGCGCCCCTCGGGAGGGACCGTCGCCGGCGTGGCACGGGCGGGCGGGGTGCGGAGCCAGGTCGATCTCGGCCCACACCGTCTTGCGCGGCGGCGGCCCCGGCACGGCCCCCCAGCGGTCGGCGAGCGCGTCGACGAGGACGAGTCCGCGTCCGGACTCGGCGGCGCCCGCCGGGTCCCGCAGGGCCGGAGCCCGGTCACCGCGGGTGTCGCAGACCTCGATCCGCAGCGTGCCGCCCACGACGTAGAGCGTGAGCCGGAAGTCGCGTCCCGGGACCCGGCCGTGGGTGGCGGCGTTGGCCGCCAGCTCGGCCACGACGTGCGGTGCGCGGTCCAAGGGGAGCCCCCAGGCGCGGAGTTGCTCGGTGGCGAGCAGCCGGGCCAGCCGCGCTCCGCGCGGGGTGGGCGACAGCAGCACGCTGGTGTTCCTGATGGGTCCCGTGGGCCGGGCGGCCGGAGCGGCGAAATCTCGGTTCACGTCACTCAGCGTGGCGGCTGCCGCCTACCGTGCACAGTGACGACGCCGGTGCGTACGGTGACTGTCCGGGGCTTGTCCGGCCGTGTCCGGGCTGTCCACAACCGCCGTACGGGTAGGGCGCGTCGAGGCACGGCGGTACGGCGGAGGGGTGCGGCATGGCGACGGACGGCGACGCGGGACGGCTCAGGAGCGAGGCGGACGAACCCGGGTGGGAGGTGGACCCGGACGACGACTGGGGCGTCGCCGTGGTCGCCACCGTCGGGCGGCAGCTGAGGCTGCGGCGCGAGGCGGTGGGGATGCGGGCGGCCGAGTTCGGCGAGTCCGTGGGGTACGGCGAGGACATGGTGTACAAGATCGAGGCGGGTCGGCGGATTCCCCGCCCCGAGTACCTGGACAGGGCGGACGAGGTCCTGGGCGCGGGCGGGCTGCTCGCGGCGATGCGGGAGGACGTGGCGAAGGTCCGGTACCCGAAGAAGGTGCGGGAGCTGGCCTCGCTGGAGGCGCGAGCGGTCGAGATCGGCGTGTACGAGTGCAGCAGCATCGCGGGGCTCCTGCAAACACCGGAGCACGCCCGTGCGCTGCTGGAGTCGTGGCAGCCCAGCTACTCGGCGGAGGACCTGGAGCGGCGGGTGTCGGCGCGGATGGCACGCCGGTCGATCTTCGAGCGTTCACCGGCGCCCGCTCTGGGCTTCGTGCTCGAAGAGGCGACGCTGCGCCGCCGGGTCGGAGGGACAATGGTGCGGCGGCAGCAATTCGAACGCCTGCTGGAGGTGGGGCGGTTGAACAACGTCACGCTTCAGGTGATGCCGATGGACAGTGCGGCGCATCCCGGCATGAGCGGCAGGATCGAAGTGCTCAAGTTCGAGGACGGAACGGCGGTCGCGCGCTCCGACGGCGCGTTCAACGGCCGCCCGACCTCCGATCCGAAACAGCTCCGCGTGCTCGAACTGCGCTATGGCACGATCCGGGCCCAGGCCCTCCCACCCGGGGAGTCGCTCGCCCTCGTCGAACAACTACTGGGAGAGACATGATCGGCAAGCCCACCGACGGGAACTCCGGCGAACCGGCGTGGTTCAAGAGCAGTCACAGCAGCGGCCCCGACGGTGATTCCTGCGTCGAGGTCGCCGCAACGCCCCGCACCGTCCACGTGCGCGACTCCAAGGACCCCGCCGGCCCCCGGCTCGGGCTGACGCCGGGAGCCTGGGCCGACTTCGTGGCGTACGCGGCGGGGCGCTGACCGGCGCGCCGACTCAGAACTTGATGCTCCCGATCATCCCGGCGATGTTCGTCGTCAGGTCGTTGATCGTGGGCGCGATCGTCGACGAGGCGAGATAGAACCCCAGCAGGACACACACCAGGGCGTGGACGGCCTTCAGTCCTGACTTCTTCACCAGGATGAAGACGATGATCGCCAGCAGCACCACCGCCGAAATCGAAAGTGCCACGGCGGCTCACCTCCAAAGTTCCCAGGGACCAGGGGGGTTGTACAGGGGACATGCAGATCCCCGTACGAGGGTTCGCACGGGGTCGGTACGTCCGAACAGCAGCCAGCAGGTTCTTACCCACGCAGCGCTAGTGATCATAACTATCCGTACGCGCGCATCGATCGGCGCACGGCCGCACAAGGGGGCGCATGGCCAATATGGTCGGCCCATGACGAACGAGCCTCTGCCCTTCCCGCGCCGGCATGCCCGCACGCAGCGGTTCACCTCCGGGGCACCCCGGGCGTTCACCGTCTCGCCGGACGGTTCCCGTGTGGTGTTCCTGCGATCGTCGTCCGGCACGGACCGGGCGAACCGGCTGTGGGTGCTCGACGTGGCGGAGAACGCGGAGCGTCCGGCGGCGGACCCGGCGACGCTCCTCGCGGGCGCCGAGGAGCGACTCCCGGCGGCGGAGCGGGCGCGCCGGGAACGCAGCCGCGAAGGGGGCGCCGGCATCGTCGGATATGCCACGGACACGGCCGTCGAGCTGGCCTCTTTCACTCTTTCGGGGCGGTTGTTCACGGCGGAGCTGCGGGCCGGGACGGCGCGGGAACTCCGGGTCCCGGGACCGGTGATCGACCCGCGGCCGTCCCCGGACGGCCGGCTGGTGGCGTACGTCGCCCGAGGCGCGCTGCGAGTCGTGGGGGCCGGGGGCGAGGACGACCGGGCCCTCGCGGAGCCGGAGGCGGCCGGGGCGGGCCGGGTCTCCTACGGGCTCGCGGAGTTCGTCGCCGCGGAGGAGATGGGGCGTTCGCGGGGTTTCTGGTGGTCGCCGCAGAGCGACCGGCTGCTGGTCGCCCGGGTGGACGACGGGCCGGTGCAGGACTGGTGGATCGCCGATCCGGCCCGCCCGCAGGACGAGCCCCGGCGGGTGCCCTACCCGGCGGCGGGGACCCCGAACGCGGACGTGCGGCTCTTCGTGGTCGGGCTGGACGGGGGGCGCACGGAGGTCTCCTGGGACCGGGCCCGGTACCCGTATCTGGCGCGTGTGCACTGGTCGGAGGCGGGTGCGCCCTTGATCCTGGTGCAGGCGCGCGACCAGCGCAGCCAGCTGTTCCTGGCCGTGGACGCGGACTCCGGGTCGACCCGGATGGTGCACGCGGACGAAGATCGGGTTTGGCTTGATCTTTTCCCCGGTGTGCCGTGCTGGAGCCCCGGCGGACAGCTCGTGCGGATCGCCGACGAGGGCGGGGCGCGCGTCCTCGCGTTCGGCGAGCGGCCGCTGACCGGCTCGCAGTTGCACGTCCGGGCCGTGCTCGACGTGTCGGCCGACGACGTGCTGGTGGCCGCGTCGGCGGGCGAGACGGCGGCCCTGCCCGAGATCGGCGACGTGCACGTGTACCGGGTGAACGAGCTGGGCGTCGAGCGCCTCTCGGAACAGCCCGGCGTGCACTCGGCGGTCCGCGCGGGGGGCGTGACCGTGCTCGTGTCCTCGGTACCCGACCGGCCGGGCACCCAGGTGCGCGTGCTGCGCGGCGCGAAGAAGCCGACGACCATCCTCTCGTACGCCGAAGATCCCGGTTTGTCCCCGCGCGTGACACTCACCCAGGGGGGCGCACGGAAAATCCCATGCGCCGTGCTGATGCCGGCCGACTACGACGGCGACACTCCCCTGCCCGTCCTGATGGACCCCTACGGCGGTCCGCACGGCCCGCGCGTGGTCGCCGCGCACAACGCCCACCTGACCTCCCAGTGGTTTGCCGACCAGGGATTCGCGGTGGTCGTCGCGGACGGCCGGGGCACCCCGGGCCGGTCCCCCGCCTGGGAGAAGGCGATCCGGGACGACTTCACCCTCGCCCTCGACGACCAGGTGGAGGCGCTGCACGCACTGGCGGAGCGGTTCCCGCTCGACCTGTCCCGGGTGGCGGTGCGGGGCTGGTCGTTCGGCGGCTGGCTCGCGGCGCTGGCCGTGCTGCGCCGCCCGGACGTCTTCCACGCGGGCATCGCGGGCGCTCCGGTGGCGGACTGGCGGCTGTACGACACGCACTACACGGAGCGCTACCTCGGCGACCCGGCGGCGAACCCGGCCGCGTACGCGGGGAGTTCGCTCGTCACCGACGAGGGGCTGTCCGCGCCCGCCGAGCCGCACCGGCCGCTGATGATCGTGCACGGGCTCGCGGACGACAACGTGGTGGTGGCGCACGCCCTGCGGCTGTCCTCCGCGCTGCTGGCCGCCGGGCGCCCGCACGAGGTGCTGCCGCTGTCGGGCGTCACCCACATGACCCCGCAGGAGACCGTGGCGGAGAACCTGCTGCTGCTCCAGGTGGACTTCCTGAAGCGCTCCCTCGGCGCGAGCTGAGCGGCAGCCCCGCCGGACGCCACGGCCACCCTCCGCGCCGCGGAGGGGCGGCGCCGTCCCTCCGCGCGGGCGGCGCCGGGCCGTCGCACGGCGACGAGCCGGGGCGACATGGCGCGCCCCGGCTCGTCTACGGCACCCGCACGGCCGTACGGTGTTCACCTTGGCGTGTCCGTATATCGGTACCGCGTCGGTCAAGTTGCCTGCGTGTTAACGACGTTCCTCCGCCTTTGTGCGGTTATGGCGTGCCGTCGGAGGGCGCCTCCGGCGGGACGACCTGCTTCTCCTCGGCGAAGTGGCAGGCCGAGGCGTGGGCGGCCGGGCCGTCGACGTGACGGAACTCGGCCGGCACCGCGAGCACCGGGACCTCCAGGGTGCAGCGCTCCTGCGCCTTCCAGCAGCGGGTGCGGAACCGGCAGCCCGACGGGATGTTCGCGGGCGAGGGCACGTCCCCGGCGAGGATGATCCGCTCCCGGTGCTCCCGCGCCTCGGGGTCCGGAAGCGGCACGGCGGACAGCAGCGCCTGGGTGTAGGGGTGCGTCGGATGGTCGTAGATCTCGACGTCCCGCCCGGTCTCGACGATCCGCCCGAGGTACATCACCCCGACCCGGTCGGAGATGTGCCGCACGATCGACAGGTCGTGGGCGATGAAGACGTAGCTGAGGTCGAACTCGCTCTGGAGCTTGTCCAGCAGGTTGACGACCTGGGCCTGCACGGAGACGTCCAGCGCGGACACCGGCTCGTCCGCCACGATGATCTCCGGGCGCAGCGCGAGGCCGCGGGCGATGCCGATGCGCTGGCGCTGGCCCCCGGAGAACTGGTGCGGGTAGCGGTTGATGTACTCGGGGTTCAGCCCGACCACGTCGAGCAGGTCCTGGACCCGCTTCCTGCGGTCGCCCTTCGGCGCCACCTCGGGATGGATCTCGTAGGGCTCCCCGATGATGTCGCCGACGGTCATCCGCGGGTTGAGCGAGGTGTACGGGTCCTGGAACACCATCTGGATGTTGCGGCGGACCGCCTTGAGCGCCTTGCCGGACAGCCGGCTGATGTCCTCGCCCTTGTACCTGATCGTCCCGCCGGTGGGCTTCTCCAGGTGGACCAGCATCTTGGCGACCGTCGACTTGCCGCAGCCGGACTCGCCGACGATGCCGAGGGTCTCGCCGCGCCCGAGCGTGAAGTCGACGCCGTCGACGGCCTTGACCGCGCCGACCTGCTTCTTGAAGACAATGCCCCGGGTCAGCGGGAAGTGCTTGACCAGCCCGCTGACCTCCAGCAGGGGTTCAGTGGCCGTCTGTGTCATCGAGGCACTCCCTCCAGAAGAAGCAGGCACTTCCGCGGTCGGCGTCGACCTCGGCGAGCGGCGGCACCTCGGTGCGGCAGATGTCCTGGGCCATCGGGCAGCGCGGGTTGAAGGCGCACCCCGGCGGGATGTGCATGAGGTTGGGCGGCAGCCCCTTGATCGCGTACAGCTCCCGGCCCTTGTGGTCCAGACGCGGGATCGATTCCAGCAGTCCCTTGGTGTAGGGGTGGGCGGGCGCCTTGTAGATGTCGTGGACCGGGGCGGTCTCGACGATGCGTCCCGCGTACATCACCGCGATCCGGTCGGCGACGTCCGCGACCACGCCGAGGTCGTGGGTGATGAGGATGAGCCCCATGCCGAGTTCGCGCTGGAGCTCGGCGAGCAGGTCCATCACCTGGGCCTGCACGGTCACGTCGAGCGCCGTGGTCGGCTCGTCGGCGATGATCAGGGCGGGTTCCAGGGCCAGCGCCATGGCGATCATGATGCGCTGGCGCATGCCGCCGGAGAACTGGTGCGGGTAGTCGCGCACCCGCTCGGCGGCGGCCGGGATGCGCACCCGGTCCATCAGCTCGACCGCCTTGGCGCGGGCGTCCTTGCGGGACATCCCGCGGTGCACGACGAACATCTCGCCGAGCTGGTCGCCGACGCTCAGCACCGGGTTCAGGGACGACAGCGCGTCCTGGAAGATCATGGCCATCTCGGCGCCGCGGACCTTGCGCCGCTCGTCCTCCTTCAGCTTGAGCAGGTCGCGGCCCTGGAAGAGGATCTCACCGCCGGTGATCCTGCCCGGCGGGATGTCGAGGATGCCCATCACGGCCTGGGCGGTCACCGACTTGCCCGAGCCGGACTCGCCGAGGACGGCGAGCGTCTCGCCCTTGTCGACGCCGTAGTCGACCCCGTTGACGGCCTTGGCGACGCCGTCGCGGGTTCGGAACTCCACGTGCAGGTCGCGCACTTCGAGCAGCACGTCCGGTCACCTCAGCTTCGGGTCGAGGGCGTCGCGCACCGCGTCGCCGAGCATGATGAACGCGAGCACGGTGATCGCGAGCGCGCCGGCCGGCCACAGCAGCATGTGCGGGGCCTGGCGGATGTAGGCGGAGGCCGCGGAGATGTCGATGCCCCAGCTGACCCTGGGCGGCTTCAGGCCGACGCCCAGGTAGGACAGGGTGGCCTCCAGCGAGATGTACGTGCCGAGCGCGATGGTCGCGACCACGATGACCGGGGCGACCGCGTTCGGCGCGATGTGCCGCAGCATCAGGCGGGAGTTGGAGGCGCCGAGCGCGCGGGCGGCCTGCACGTAGTCGTTCTCCTTGGTGGTGATGACCGAGCCGCGCGCGATACGGGAGATCTGCGGCCAGCCGAGCAGCACCATGAACCCGACGACCGGCCAGATCGTGTTGCTGGTCACCACCGACAGCAGGACCAGACCGCCGAGGACGACGGGGATCGCGAAGAAGATGTCGGTGAGCCGGGACAGGAGCGAGTCGTTGAGGCCGCCGTAGAAGCCGGCGAGGCCGCCGAGGACCGAGCCGAGGAGGGCGACCCCGAGGGTGGCGAGCACACCCACGCTGATGGAGACCCGGGTGCCGTAGACGGTCCGGGTGTAGACGTCGCAGCCCTGCCCGTCGAAGCCGAAGGGGTGTCCGGGCTGCGAGCCCTGCTGGCGCTTGGCGAGGTCGCACTGGAGGGGGCTCTGGTCGGTGATCAGGCCGGGCCAGATCGAGATGACGACCAGGAAGAGGATGACGAGCCCGGAGATGATGAAGACCGGGTTGCGGCGCAGGTCCCGCCAGGCGTCGGACCACAGGGAGCGCGGCTTCTCCTGCGGCCCGGTGCCCTCCGGCCCGCCGGGGGTCCGCTCCAGCGTCTCCGCCTCGCTCGCCCCGAGGTCCATCGGTCCCCCCATGCCCGTCGCGGCGATGGCGAGGTCCTCCGGCGGAGGACCCTCGGGGCCGTGGTGCGGCTCTTCCTCGTACGGCGGCTGCTCAGGCATAGCGGATCCTCGGGTCGAGTACGGCGTACAGGAGGTCGACGAGCAGGTTGGCGACCAGGAAGACGAGGACGAGCACGGTCACGAAGCCGACGACGGTCTGCGTGTTCTGGCGCAGGATGCCCTGGTACAGCTGATAGCCGACGCCGTGGATGTTGAAGATCCGCTCGGTGACGATCGCGCCGCCCATCAGCGCGCCGATGTCGGTGCCGATGAAGGTGACGACGGGGATCAGCGAGTTGCGCAGCAGGTGCCGGATGGTGACCCGGCGCCGGGGCAGGCCCTTGGCCACGGCCGTCCGGACGTAGTCGGACCGCCTGTTCTCCGCGATGGAGGTACGGGTCAGGCGGGTCACGTAGGCGAGGGACACCGACGCCAGCACCAGCCCCGGCACGATCAGCTCGCCGAAGGTCGCCTCGGAGGAGACCGAGGGCTGGATCCAGCCCCACTTGACGCCGAGCAGCAGCTGGAGCAGGAGGCCGGTGACGAAGGTCGGCACGGAGATCACGATGAGGGTGAACAGCAGGACGCCGGTGTCGACGGGACGGCCGCGGCGCAGACCGGTGATCACACCGAGGGTGATGCCGATGACGATCTCGAACACGATGGCGACGATGGTGAGCCGGATGGTGACCGGGAACGCGGAGCCCATCAGCTCGGTGACCGGCTGGCCGTTGAACGCGGTGCCGAAGTCGCCGGTGAAGATGTTGCCGAGGTAGGTGAGGTACTGCTGCCACAGGGGCTTGTCGAGACCGAACTCCGAACGCAGCTGGGCGGCCGTGGCGGGGTCGCAGCTCCGGTCGCCGCACAGGCCCGCGATGGGGTCGCCCATCACGTTGACCATCAGGAAGATCAGCAGTGTGGCGCCGATGAAGACCGGGATCATCTGCAGCAGGCGCCGGATGACGTACCGTCCCATGAGTGCTCCGGAGGTAGTGGGGCGGGCCCGTGCGGCGGGCCCGCCCCGGGCGGCTCAGTTGACGGTGATCTCGTTGTAGACGGGGACGCTGAACTGGTTGAGCGCCACGTTCGAGACCTTGTCCGAGTAGCCCGCGCTGCCGTTCTGGTACCAGAGCGGGATGGCGGCCATGTTGTCCCGCACGACGCCCTCGGCCTGCTGGAAGAGCTTGACGGCCTTGCCGGTGTCGGTCTCCGCGTTCGCCTGGTTGACCAGGTCGTCGAACTCCTTGTTGGTCCACAGGCCGTCGTTGGACGAGGCGTTCGTGTAGTACAGCGGCTGGAGGAAGTTCTGGATCAGCGGGTAGTCCATCTGCCAGCCGGCCCGGAACGGACCGGGCATCTTGTGCTCGCCGATCTGGTTGCGGAAGTCGGCGAAGGTGCCGATCGGGTTGCCGACGCACGCCTTGTTGTTGCCGAGGGCGTTGTTGATGGAGTTGCAGAC
The DNA here is from genome assembly GCF_043199735.1 of Streptomyces sp. NPDC048566. Taxonomy (NCBI): domain Bacteria; kingdom Bacillati; phylum Actinomycetota; class Actinomycetes; order Kitasatosporales; family Streptomycetaceae; genus Streptomyces; species Streptomyces sp. NPDC048566. The sequence continues at coordinate 78,710 of NZ_JBICWL010000022.1, read as the reverse complement.
GGCGTCGACCCACTCCTTGTGGGAGCCGGTGTCCGCGTTGTAGCTGATCTTGATCTGGCCGCCGGGCAGGCCGCCGCCCTCCTGGACGAGCTTCTTGGCCTCGCTGGGGTTGTAGTCGCAGGAGTCGCCGCACAGGCCCTTCTGGAAGCCGCCCTTCTCGCCGAGGACCGGCGAGGTCCAGTCGCTGGCCGGGGTCCGGGTCTTCTGGAAGATGGTGTCGGTGATCTGCTGGCGGTTGATCGCCATGGACAGCCCCTGGCGGACCTTCTTCGCGCCGTCGGTGTTCCACTTCGGGTCGTAGAAGGGGAAGGCGAGCGTCTGGATGATGCCGGCCGGGGTGTTGATGTACCGGCCGCTCAGGTCGCTCTTGGCGTTCGCGAGCTGGGCGGCGGGCACGTCGTCGACGAGGTCCAGGTTGCCGGCCAGCAGGTCGTTGTAGGCGGTGTTGTTGTCCGTGTAGACCTTGAGGGTCACGCCGCCGTTCTTGGCCTTGTCGTCCCCCGGGTAGTCGTCCCACTTCACCAGGGACATCTGCGAGCCCTTGGTGTACGAGGAGATCGTGTAGGGGCCGTTGCCGACCGGCTTCTTCACCCAGGCCGCGTGGTCGTCGAAGAACGCCTTGGGCAGTGGCGCGTACGCCACGTAGCCGAGGGTGTCGGGGAAGGTGGAGAACTTCTGGTTCAGCTTGACCGTGAAGGTGTTCGTGCCGGTCACCTTCAGCCCGGAGAGCGTGTCGGCGCTCTGGCTGCCGGAGTCCGGGTGCACCTTGTCATAGCCCTCGATGTACCCGAAGAAGTAGGCGTTCTTCTGGTTGTTCTTCAGGCTGGCGCCGTAGTTCCAGGCGTCCACGAAGGACTGGGCGGTCACCGTCTCGCCGTTGCTGAACTTCCAGCCGTCCTTGATGGTGATCGTGAAGTTCTGCGAGTCCGAGGTCTCGATCTTGTCGGCGAGCATGTCCTCGGCGGCGCCGGTCTCGGCGTTGTACCGCTTCAGCCCGCGGAAGATCATGTCCAGGACCTTGCCGCCCTGGACCTCGTTGGTGTTCGCCGGTTCGAGCGGGTTCTGCGGGTCTCCCCAGGAGGAGCTGACCGTGCCGGAGCCGTCGCCACCGCCGCTGTCACTTCCTCCGCCCCCGCAGGCGGTCGCCGCGAGGGCGACCGCCACCGCACATGCGGCCCATCTGGCGTGTGTGGCTCCACGCATGGAGTGCCTCCTCGAGAGTGCGCTGTGCCGCCGGGGCCGGGGTCGGGCGTTCGGCTCCGGTGCGTCGTGCCTGTCGTGCCTTTACGGCCCAATATCTTTCCATTTGTTCCGTATCGCACATTTACTCCGCCCTTTCGGGTGGCGGTGTGGGCCGAACGGATCGCGGCGGGCCCCGCGGAACGATCCGTTCCGGACGGCGCGTCAGAGGATCTTGCGGCGCCCCGGAGCGATCGCCGGCGGCCGGACCGGCGGCGGACCACGCAAAGGATCGTGAAGATCTCCCCAAAGGATCTTGAAGATCGGCGCAACGGATCTCCGCGCTTCGATGCCGAACCGTTCGTTTCGGCGCACGAGATGTACGCATTCCGAGACTCCGCCGTCCGGTTATCGAACTCGTTGCCCGATTCGCGCAGTTGGTCCGAATCCGGACACAGAACGGCCACGGTGCGCTACCCGCGTAGTTACGCTCAGGTCAAGCAAGGGCAAAAAAGGTAAAGAGAAACCCAAGGGGATCGAGATTTTATTGACCTTGCATGAATTGCGTTGAAAAAGTCCGGCGTAGCCCGTAGGGAGCGCCCTGCGGATGCCGTTGACCCCATCGGGCATGGAGCACCATGACACTCCCCACTCCTCCCACGGCCGCATCACTTGAGGTGACCGACGAGATCGGATCGATCCCGGATTCGTCGGCGAACCCCAAGGGCTCGGAGAGTCGGTCCCCTGGACGACTCGCCTGGAAGCGGTTCAAGCGCGACCGCACCGGTGTCATATCCGCTTACGTGGTGATCTTCTTCTTCGCGATCGCGGCCCTGGCTCCCGTCATAGCCAAGCTGTACGGCAAGGACCCGTACACCACCTATGCGAGCCAGCGTCCCGAGCTGCTGGACGCCTTCGCCTATCCCACCGGCCCGAACGGCGGGATGAGCCCCGAGTTCTGGTTCGGCATCGAGCCCCAGCTCGGCCGCGACGTCTTCAGCTTCCTTCTGTACGGCATCCGGACCTCGCTGGGCATCGCGGTGGCGGCCACTCTCCTCACCGTGGTCATCGGTGTGGTCATCGGCACCGCCGCCGGCTACGTGGGCGGCAAGACGGACTACGTCGTGGGCCGGATCATCGACATCCTGCTCTCGTTCCCGTCCACCCTGTTCTTCATCGCGTTCATGCCGGTCGTGTACGCCCTCTTCATCGCGCCGGACGAGGAGGTGCCGACCTGGCTGCGGGCGATCGCGCTGATCATCGTGCTCGCCGCCTTCGGCTGGGCCTCCATCGCCCGCCTGCTGCGCGGCCAGGTACTCGGCCTGCGCGAGCGGGAGTTCGTCGAGGCCGCCAAGGTCACGGGTGCATCACCGCGACGTATCGTCTTCAAGGAACTCCTGCCCAACCTGTGGACTCCGATCATCATTCAGTCCACGCTGATGCTTCCGGCGTACGTCACGGCCGAGGCGGGCCTCGCCTTCCTCGGGGTCGGAATGATCGACCCGACCCCGGACTGGGGCGTCATGATCGCCCGCGGCGCGATGTTCTACACGCAGGACCTCACCTTCATGCTCTTCCCGGGCCTCTCCATGGTGATCTTCGTCCTGGCCTTCAACCTGCTCGGCGACTCGGTGCGTGACGCACTCGACCCCAAGTCCAAGCGCTAGCCCAAGCCACTCCCCAGCACCAAGGCAACGAAGCCGGCGTGCCCGGACACCGTCTCATCACTCCCATTTCAAGGCAGGAAGCATGTCCTTCTCGCGTAGAAACTTCCTCATCGCCACCGGCGTCGCCGCGGCGTCGACCTCGGTGCTGAGCGCCTGCAGCAGCGACAGTGGCAGCAAGGGCGGCTCCTCGCAGAACAAGGGCCCGAAGGTCACCGGCTCGAAGACCACCGAGATCCCGGTGGGCACCAAGGCCGACTCCATGGGCCCGGCCCCGGAGGTCTCGGGCGCGGTCAAGGGCGGGACGATCTACTCCCTCCAGCAGTTCGACATGGACCACATGGACCCGGCCCAGATCTACGTCTCGACCGAGAGCGCCATCACCGTCCCGGTCATGCGTGGTCTGACCGGCTACAAGCTGGACGCCAAGGGCAACGCGACCCTGGTCGGCGACGCCGCGACCGACGCCGGCACGATGAAGGACGGCGGCAAGACCTGGTCCTTCACGATCAAGGACGGCATCAAGTGGGAGGACGGCGCCGACCTCTCCATGGACGACGTCCGCCACACCTTCGAGCGCCTCTTCGCCTCCTTCGTCACCGAGGGTCCGCGCTACGTCCAGGACTTCCTGGAGGGTGGCGACAAGTACAAGGGCCCCTACGACGGCAAGACCCTCGACTCCATCGAGATCGACGGCAAGACCGTCACCTTCCGCCTGAAGGAAGCCCGCGTCGACTTCAACTACACGCTCGCCATGCGTGGTTACTCGCTGGTGCCCAAGAAGAAGGACACCAAGCAGAAGTACGACAAGCGCCCCATCTCCTGTGGTCCGTACAAGGTCGACGTCCGCAACATCGGCAAGCAGATGACCTTCGTGCGCAACGAGCACTGGGACCCGAAGACCGACCCGATCCGCAACGCCTACCCGGACAAGTACGTCTTCCAGATGGGCTACGAGCTGGTCGCCTCAACCGACCGCTGGATCGCGGACAAGGGCAACGACCAGTACGCGGTGCCGATCTTCAACGAGATCGCCCCCGAGCGCATCGCCCAGGTGCTCACCAACCCCGAGCTGAAGAAGCGCGTCCTCACCGCGGTCGACACGGTCACCTACTACTGGCCGATCAACATGACCCGCGTCAAGGACCTCGAGGTCCGCAAGGCGATCAACTACGCCTGGCCGCACCAGCAGCTCCAGACCATCCGCGGTGGCGCCTCCACCAGCGAGATCGCCACCACGATCTTCGCCCCGGTGACGCCCGGTTACAAGAAGTTCGACCTCTACGGCGTGGACAAGCACCCGGGTGGCCAGGCCGCCAAGGCCAAGTCCGTGCTGAAGGACGCCGGCAAGCTCGGCTACAAGCTGGTCATCGCGTACCAGCAGTCGGACAACGCGGTGAAGTCCGCCGTCGCCATCAAGAACGCCCTGGAGGCGGCCGGCTTCAAGGTCGTCAACAAGCAGGTCGACAAGTCGACCTTCTACACCCAGATCGGCAAGATCGACAACGGCTTCGACCTCTTCGCGGCCGGCTGGAGCCCGGACTGGCCGGGCGGCTACTCGCAGTTCTACCCGTGCTGGAGCGGCGACAACATCGGCGACGGCCGCAGCAACTACGCCCAGCTGAACGACCCGAGCATCAACAAGGCCATCGACGCCGCCGCGAAGACCGCGGACGTGGAGGAGGCCAACAAGGCCTGGGGCAACGTCGACGAGATGATCATGGAGCAGGCGGCGGTCGTCCCCGACTACCACTCGATCCGCAACTACCTGTACGGCTCCAAGGTCGGCAACGTCATCTGGGACGGCGGCAACACCTGCGTCGCGCTCACCAAGCTCTACGCGATGAAGTAAACCCGCACGACCTGTCGGGGGCGGCCATGCACATGGCCGCCCCCTGTGGCCCACCCCCCTCTACTTCCTCCCGGCGACGGCGCCCCGTCCGGAAAGTCACGCCTCATGTTCCGCTTCCTTGTCCGCCGAGTCACCGGCGCACTGGTCATCTTGCTGATCATCAGTGCCATCACCTTCTGGCTCTTCTACGCCGTGCCGCGTGACCCCGCCATGATGTCCTGCGGCAAGAACTGCACGCCTGAGAACCTCGCGCAGATCCGGAAGAACCTGGGCATCGACCACTCCATCCCGGTCCAGTACTGGTACTGGCTGAAGGGCATCTTCGTCGGTCGCGACTACGCCGGCTTCGGGAACTGCGACGCCCCGTGCCTCGGCTACTCCTTCGCCAACAACGTGCCGGTCTACGACACGATCATGGACCGGCTGCCGACGACGCTGTCCCTGGCCTTCGGCTCCGCGGTGGTCTTCCTGATCCTCGGCATCGGCGCGGGCATGGTGGCCGCCCTGAAGCAGGGCCAGTTCCTGGACAAGTTCGCCAGCTCCTTCTCGCTGCTCGGCTCCTCCCTCCAGATCTACTTCGTGGGCTACATCGCGATGTTCATCTTCGTCGCGAAGCTGGGCTGGCTCGACCAGCCGCAGTGGGTTCCGCTGAGCCAGGACCCGGTCGCCTGGTTCTCCGGCCTGCTGCTGCCCTGGCTGGTGCTGGCGATCATCTTCACCGCCAACTACACCCGTATGACGCGCTCCCAGATGGTGGAGCAGCTCAGCGAGGACTACGTCCGCACGGCCCGCGCCAAGGGCCTGTCCCGGGCGAGCGTCTTCTTCCGCTTCGCCTGGCGCGGAGCGATGGGCCCCATCGTCACGGTGTTCGGCATCGACCTCGGCACGCTGATCGGCGGTGCCATCATCACCGAGTCGACCTTCAGTCTCCCCGGCATCGGCCGGCTCGCGGTGGCGTCCGTGGACCAGAGCGACCTGCCCATGCTGCTCGGCGTGACCCTCCTCTCGGCCGGCGCGATCGTCCTCTTCAACATCATCGTGGACGCCGTCTACGCCCTCATCGACCCGCGGATCCGGCTCGGCTGACGCCGGCGCCCGCCGCCGTCCCCGCGCCGCCCGCAAGCTACCCCTCGCATCACCCCCCAGGAGCGTCCCCGTGACGAGCACCGATCAGCAGCCCTTCCTGTCCGTCAGGGATCTGAAGGTCCACTTCTCCACCGAGGACGGCGTCGTCAAGGCCGTCGACGGGCTCACCTTCGACCTGGCCAAGGGCAAGACGCTCGGCATCGTGGGTGAGTCGGGCTCCGGCAAGTCCGTCACGAACCTGACGATCCTCGGCCTGCACGACCGCAACCGGACCGCCATCGACGGGGAGATCCTGCTCGACGGCAAGGAACTGCTCACCGCCTCCGAGCGGGAGATGGAGCGGCTCCGCGGCAACAAGATGGCGATGATCTTCCAGGACGCGCTGGCGTCGCTGTCGCCGTACCACACCATCGGCAAGCAGATCGGCGAGACGTACCGCAAGCACACCGGAGCGTCCAAGAAGGAGGCCCGGGCGCGGGCCATCGAGATGCTGCGGCGCGTCGGCATCCCGCAGCCGGACATCCGGGTGGACGACTACCCGCACCAGTTCTCCGGCGGTATGCGCCAGCGCGCGATGATCGCGATGGCGCTGGTCTGCGACCCGGAGCTGCTGATCGCGGACGAGCCCACCACCGCCCTCGACGTGACCGTGCAGGCACAGATCATGGACCTGCTGAAGGACCTCCAGCAGGAGTTCGGCACCGCGATCATCTTCATCACGCACGACCTCGGTGTCATCGCCGACATCGCGGACGACGTGCTGGTGATGTACGGCGGCCGGTGCGTGGAGCGCGGGACCAAGAAGGAGGTGCTGCGGGCGCCGCAGCACCCCTACACCTGGGGACTGCTGGGCTCGATGCCGAGCCTGGACGGGCCGGTCGACGTGCCGCTGTCGCCCATCCCGGGTGCGCCGCCGTCGCTGCTGAACCCGCCGTCGGGCTGCCGCTTCCACCCGCGGTGCACCTTCAGGGAGAAGGTCGAGGGCACGCTCTGCTCCACCGAGCAGCCGCCCCTCCAGGTCACCGACGGGCGCGGCGCCGCCTGCCACCTCACGGCGGACCAGCGCCGGGACTACTTCGCCGACGTCATCGCGACCCGGTCGCACTGACGTAACTGAGACGGGACTTCACGATCATGAGCAACACGAACCCCCTCCTGGACGTCACCGGACTGACCAAGCACTTCCCGGTGATGGGCGGCTTCCCCTTCAAGCGGAAGATCGGCGCGGTGCGGGCCGTCGACGGTCTCGACTTCCAGGTGGCCGAGGGCGAGAGCCTCGGTCTGGTCGGCGAGTCCGGCTGCGGCAAGTCGACGACGGGACGGCTCGTCACCCGGCTGCTGGAGCCCACCTCCGGCAAGATCAGCTATCGCGGCCAGGACATCACGCACGCCGGCCGCAGGCAGCTGGCGCCGGTCCGCTCCGAGATCCAGATGATCTTCCAGGACCCCTACGCGTCGCTGAACCCGCGGCAGACGGTCGGCAAGATCATCTCCGGTCCGATGGAGATCAACGGGATCAACCCGCCCGGGGGCCAGGAGAAGCGGGTCCGTGAACTGCTGGAGACCGTGGGGCTCAACCCCGAGCACTTCAACCGCTTCCCGCACGAGTTCTCCGGCGGCCAGCGCCAGCGCATCGGGGTCGCCCGCGCGCTCGCCCTGGAACCGAAGCTGATCGTCGCGGACGAGCCCGTCTCCGCCCTCGACGTCTCCATCCAGGCGCAGGTCGTCAACCTGCTCCAGGAACTCCAGCGCGACCTGGGCATCGCCTTCCTCTTCATCGCCCACGACCTCGCGGTGGTCCGGCACTTCTCGCAGCGCGTCGCCGTCATGTACCTCGGCAAGATCGTCGAGATCGCCAACCGCGAGGACCTGTACGACAACCCGCGCCACCCCTACACCCGCGCCCTGATGTCGGCCGTGCCCGAGGCGACCGCCGACGACCAGCCGGGCCGCGAGCGCATCCTGCTCAAGGGTGACGTGCCCTCGCCGCTCAACCCGCCGTCGGGCTGCCGGTTCCGCACCCGCTGCTGGAAGGCGCAGGACAAGTGCGCCACCGAGGAGCCGCCGCTGGTGCAGATCTCCGGCAGCAACGCCGGCCACCTGACGGCGTGCCACTACCCGGAGACGACGGAGACCGTGCCGGCGCCGCGTCTCGCCAAGGACCCCGAGGCGGCGGTCTGACACACCCCAATCCGTCAGCCGCCCTCCTTTCGGAACCGACGTCACCGGCCCATTGACCCGAGCCCGCGATCGTCCCGTTCCAGGGGATCGAAGGCCCGCGCCCTCCCGGGTGCGGGCCTTCTTCGGCGGTGGGGCCCACCGGGCGCGGCCGGCGGCCGGACGAGGGAGGGCGCGTCAGTCCGCGTCCCCCCGCTCCACGCAGAACTCGTTGCCCTCCGGGTCCGCGAGGACGACCCAGCCCCCGCCGTCCGGGCGGGTGCGGTCGGCGATCTCCACGGCGCCCAGGGCGAGGGCCCGCTCGACCTCGGCCGCGCGGGTACGGCCCTGCGGCCGGAGGTCGAGGTGGACGCGGTTCTTGGCCGTCTTGCCCTCCTCCACCCGCACGAACAGCAGCGTCGGGCCGCCCGCCGGGTCGGCGACGACCGCCTCCGGGTCGCCGGGCTTGTCGTCGTCGGCGAGCGGGCGGCCGAGCAACGCGCTCCAGAACAGCCCGAGATCGTACGGGTCGCCGGTGCAGTCGAAGGTGATGGTGCGGATGGTCGGGCCGAGGGCCCCGGTCTCCGTCATGGTTCAGGCTCCCGTCGTGCCGTCGGCCAGTTCCCGCAGGATGTCGAGGTGGCCGTTGTGCCGCGCGGTCTCCTCCACGAGGTGCAGGAGAATCCACCGGAGGTCGACCCGCCGGCCGTCGCGGATCGGCCGCTGCGCCGTCGCGTCGAGCTCGTGCACGGCGACCAACTCCCGGTAGCGCTTGCTCTGTTCCTCGTACGCGTCGAGGATCTCCGCCAGCGGTATGTCGACGGCGACGCGCATCTCGCGGTCGGGGTCCTCGTCCGTCCAGGGCCCCTCGTCCTCCTCGCCGAGGAAGACGACCTGGAACCAGGAGTACTCCACCCAGCGCAGGTGGTTCACCACCCCGCTGAGCGTCATCAGCGGGGACCCGGGGAGCGGCGCCTTGCGGGCGTCCTCCTCGGAGACGCCGTCGCACTTGGCGCGGGCGGTGGCCCGGGCGTAGTCGAGGAAGGTGGTCAACTGGGTGCGCTCGTCCCAGGAGACGGGGGTGTCGGTCCGTGTCTGCGAAGTCGAAGTCATCGGGGTGAAGCATCCCGGTCGGCCCGGCCGCTGTCGACCGATTAAGCACCCGACGCCCCGGCCGGAGGCCACCCGCTTACGGGGGGAGCGTCCGCGGACGGCCGAGGGGAGGGTGTTCGAGCACGGACCCTCGCGGTCTGCCAAGTTCGCCCGGACCGGTCCCGGGGGCCGGGGTTTTCGTCGCGTGCCGCGACTGCCGTATCTTCGCCCGCCCGATCGTCGGATTCCTTGGTGATCACTGTTTCGGAGTGCCGCGTTGGCTGAGAGACTGCTGCGATGGCTGATCGTTCGTTCAGTGACGTCTCGCTCGCCGCCCTGTACGACCAGCTCAACCCATGGGGGCCCGGCGACGACTTCTATCTGGACCTGGTGATGTCCGCGCGGTCCGTGCTCGATGTCGGGTGCGGGACGGGGCGGCTGTTGGCGAGAGCCCGGGAGGCCGGGCACGGGGGCCGGCTGTGCGGGCTCGATCCCGCGGCGGCGATGCTGGTGCAGGCGCGCCGGCGGGCGCCGGCCGAGTGGGTGCTCGGGGATCTCGGATCGGCGCGCTGGGAAGGGGAGTTCGACCTCGTGGTGATGACGGGGCACGCGTTCCAGGTGCTGCTCGGTGACGAGCAGGTACGCGCCGCGCTCGCGGGCGTGCGCCGGGCCCTCGCCGACGGAGGCCGGTTCGCCTTCGAGACGCGCAACCCGGCGGTCCGGCCCTGGGAGTCGTGGACGCCGGACCGGGCGCGCGCGGTGCGGGACGCGGACGGGGACGCCGTTCGGGTCAGTCACCGGGTCGAGGCTCCGGTGCTCGGCGACCGGGTGACGTTCAGCGAGACCTTCGAGCATCCGGGCTGGGAGCGGCCCCGCGTCAGCCGGAGCACCCTGCGGTTCCTGGGAGCGGACGCCCTGCGCCGGTTCCTGGGCTCCGCCGGGTTCACCGTGCAGGAGCAGTACGGGGACTGGGCCCGGGGCCCGCTGTCGGCCACCTCCCCCGAGATCATCACCGTGGCGGTCACCGCCTGAGCGGGGCGCGGGGGTGGGTCCGGCCGGACGGCCGGACCCACCCCCGTGCCCCTCCCGCCCGCCGCTACTCGGCGGGTTCGCCCTCGGCCTTCTCCAGCGCCGCGAGCGCCGGGTCGAGCACGATGTCCCCGCTGCGGGCCTCGACCGTGGGGTCCTCGGGGAAGTGGCAGGCCGTCAAGTGGCCGTCGGCGTTGCCGTCCAGCCGGACCAGCGGGGGCTGCTCCCGGGCGCACTTGTCCTGCGCCTTCCAGCAGCGGGTGCGGAACCGGCAGCCCGACGGCGGGGAGACGGGGGACGGCACGTCGCCCGCCAGCCTGATCCGCTCGCGCCGCTGCTCGCCCGTCGGCTCCAGTTCCACCTCGGGCACGGCGGACAGCAGGGCGTGCGTGTAGGGGTGCCGGGGGCGCGTGTAGATCGAGTCCCGGTCGCCGACCTCGATCACCTTGCCGAGGTACATGACGGCGACGCGCTGCGAGAAGTGCCGGACCACCGCGAGGTCGTGGGCGATGAAGAGGAAAGCGATGCCCAGGTCCCGCTGCACCTCCTGGAGCAGGTTGACGACCTGCGCCTGGATGGAGACGTCGAGCGCCGAGACCGGCTCGTCCGCCACGATCAGCTTCGGTTCCAGGGCGAGCGCGCGGGCGACGCCGATGCGCTGGCGCTGGCCGCCGGAGAACTCGTGCGGGAAGCGGTTGAAGTGCTCGGGGTTGAGCCCCACCGTCTCCAGCAGTTCACGGACCCGCTTCTCCCGGCCACCGGGCGGGTTGATCCCGTTGACCTCCATCGGACCGGAGATGATCTTGCCGACCGTCTGCCGCGGGTTCAGCGACGAGTACGGGTCCTGGAAGATCATCTGGATCTCGGAGCGGACCGGCGCCAACTGTCTGCGGCCGGCGTGGCTGATGTCCTGGCCGCGATAGCTGATCCTGCCGGAGGTGGGCTCCAGCAGGCGCGTGATCAGCCGTCCCGTCGTCGACTTGCCGCAGCCGGACTCGCCGACCAGGCCGAAGCTCTCACCGGCGTTCACGGTGAGGTCGATGCCGTCGACGGCCTGCACCGCGCCGATGGTGCGCCGGATCGGGAAGCCGCCCTTGACGGGGAAGTGCTTGACCAGGTTCTCCACGACCAGCAGCGGCTCGCCGGAACCGCCGTCGGCGGCGGGGCGCGGAGCGGGCAGCGTGGCATCACCCGTCGGGACGTCCTTCGCGACGTCTTCCTTCATGACGCTGTTCTCCCTACCGCAGCCGGGGCTTGATCTGCTCGATGAAAATGTCCCGCTTCTGCTCGGCCGTGAGGTGGCAGGCGCCGCCCCGGCCCGCCGGCAGCAGCGGAGGTTCGTCCACGCAGCGGGCGCCCCCCACCTCGTGCTGGAAGGCGCACCGGGGGTGGAACCGGCACCCGGACGGCGGCTTCAGCAGGGACGGCGGCGCGCCGGGGATCGGCGCCAGCGGCGCGTCGAGGTCGGAGTCCAGGCGCGGCATCGAGTTCAACAGGCCCCAGGTGTAGGGGTGCTGGGGTGAGCGGAGCACCTCGTCCGTGGTGCCGCGCTCCACCGCTCCGCCCGCGTACATCACCATGATGTCGTCGGCCATGTCGGCGATGACGCCGAGGTCGTGGGTGATGAAGACGATGGCCGAGCCGAACTCCTGCTGGAGGTCCTTCAGCAGGTCGAGGATCTGGGCCTGCACGGTGACGTCGAGGGCGGTGGTGGGCTCGTCCGCGATCAGGAGGTCGGGGTCGCAGACCAGGGCCATCGCGATCATCGCGCGCTGGCGCATGCCGCCGGAGAACTGGTGCGGGTAGTCCTTCGCCCGTGCCCGGGGGTTCGGGATGCCCACCTTGCCCAGCATCTCCACGGCCCGCTCCCAGGCCGCCTTCTTCGACGCCCCGGTGTGCTTCATGAACGGCTCGGCGATCTGCCGGCCCACCGTGTAGTAAGGGGACAGGGCCGTCAGCGGGTCCTGGAAGATCATCGCGGCCTTGTTGCCGCGGACCTTCTCCAACTCCGGCTCGCGCGCGGTGATGAGTTCCTGCCCGTCGAGCAGGATCTCGCCCTCGACGGTGGTGAACATCGGGTTGTGCAGGCCGAGGATGGTCAGGTTGGTCACCGACTTGCCGGAGCCGGACTCGCCCACGATGCCGAGCGTCCTGCCGCGTTCGAGGTCGAAGGAGAGGCCGTTGACGGCCTGGACGACACCGTCCTCCGTCTTGAACCGGACGTGCAGGTCACGCACCGAGAGGAAGGCGCCCGGGTCCGCCGGCACCCCGGCGGCGGATTCCTTGGTCGAAGTGGTCACGGAAATGCTCCTAGGACAGCCGCACGCGCGGGTCGATGAAGGCGTAGCAGGCATCCACGATGATGTTGAACAGCAGGATCATGGCGGCGGAGAAGAGCATCACGCCCAGCAGCAGCGGGAGGTCGCTGAAGGAGACGGCCTGGACGGCGAGCTGGCCGAGGCCCGGCAGGCTGAAGGTGTACTCGGTGATGATCGCGCCGCCCAGCAGCGAGCCGAGGTCGATGCCGAAGATGGTGACGATGGGGATGAGGGAGCCGCGCCAGGCGTAGCGGAAGAAGACGTACTTCCGGGACATGCCCTTCGCCCGCGCCGTGCGCACGTGCTCCTCCTGGAGCTGCTCGATCATCGACGAGCGCGCCATACGGGTGTACTGCGAGGCGAAGATGGTGGAGAGGATGACCCACGGGATGATCAGGCCGGTGAACCAGCTGACCGGGCCGGCGGTGAAGTCGTTGTAGGCGGGCTTGGAGAAGAGGTGGCTCTGGTACACCAGGGCGGCCAGTGCCAGCGGACCGAGGAAGTAGATCTGCATGGAGCTGAGCACCATCGCCCCGGCCGTCACGGTCTTGTCGAACAGGGTGCCCCGCTTCCACGCGGAGAACATGCCCGTGCCCAGGCCGACGAAGAGGAAGATGACGGCCGCGCCCAGCGTGAGCGAGACGGTGGTGGGCAGCCGGTCCATGAGGGTGCCCCAGACCTGCTCGTTGGTGTGGTACGAGTACCCGAAGCAGGGGGTGGGGCAGGGCCCTTGGGCGAAGTCGTTGCTGCCCAGCACCAGGTTGTGCAGGAAGATCCAGTACTGCTCGGGGATCGACTTGTCGAGTCCGAGCACGTGATGGATGTTCTCCAGGTTGGCGGGCGTGCATGTCTTGCCGCACATCAGCAGCCCGGGGTCCCTCGGCATCCCGAAGAACAGCAGGAACGCGACGATACTCAGCAGGAACAGGATGACGACGGCGCCGAGTGAGCGGCGAATGAGGAAGCGCAGCATGACAGGGGCAGCTCTCAGACGTCAGCGGGGCCCGGCGGGGCCCGGTGCGAGCGCTTCTCGAGCGGCAGGCGCACCGGGCCCCGTCAGGGCGACGGTTACTTGACGAACAGGCGACGCGGGTCGACGCCACCGATCACGTCGTCGTAGACCAGGCCGCCGACCTTGGAGCCGGCGATCTGGGTCTGCTTGTAGTACCCGGTCGGGACGACGTTGACGACGTCCTTGACGAGGTACTGGTCGACCTTCTCCCACTCGGCCGCAGCCTTGACCGGGTCGGTGATCTTGTTGATGCGGTCGATGTCGGCGTTGACCTTGGGGTCGTTGACCTGCGAGTAGTTCTGCGCACCGTCGGCGATGCCGCGGCCGTCGTACAGCGGCGGGATCACGGTCGAGGCGGACGGCCAGTCGGCACCCCACGCGGTGTGGAAGATGTCGTAGTTGTTGTCCAATTTGCTGACCTGGTCGTAGTACGTCTCGGCCGGGATCTCCTGGCGCTGGACGTCGAAGCCGGCCTTCTTCAGGCCCGCGGCCATGGCGGTGGAGTACTGCTGGCCCTCGGGGGTGTTGAGGTAGCCGAAGGTCAGCTTCATGCCCACCTTGCCCGCTTCCTTCAGCAGGGCCTTGGCCTTCTCCGGGTCACCGGCCGGCTTCTTGCGCTTGCCGAACGGGTCGAAGGAGGCGTCGTAGCCGCTGACGGTCGGGCTGATGAGGCCGCCGGCGACCTCCATCGCGTCGTTGCCGCCGTAGGCCCGCACGAACGGGGTGATGGGCAGCGCGTAGGCGATGGCCTCGCGGATCTTCTTGTCCTTGAGGGCCGGGTGGCTCAGGTTGATGTTCATCTGACCGACGTACGGCTGGAAGCCGCTGACGGTGCGGGACTTCATCTTCGGGTCCTTGAGGACCTTGGAGAGGTTGCCCGCGTCGACCTGGTTGTTGAAGCTGATGCCGGCCTGGTCAGCGCCCGAGTCGGCGAGCAGGGTCTTGGTGGACGTCTCGAACTGCTGGTTGAAGGTGAAGTTGAACCGGTCCACGTACTGGTGGCGGATCGGGTCGGTCTTCGCGTCCCAGTTGGTGTTCTTGACGAGGACCATCGACTTGCCGGACTTGAACGACTGGATCTTGTACGGGCCGGTCGCCACGGGCGCCCGGTCGTACTTCTCCTTGGTGTCGCCCTTCTCGGAGACGATCGCGTAGCCCGCCATGGCGAGGGCGTACGGGAGGTCGGGGTGCGGCGTCTTGAACTTGAAGACGATGGTCTTGTCGTCCGGCGTCTGCAGGATGCTCTCCGGCAGGTGCTTGCCCTTGAACGGGCCGTCCTTCAGGAGCTTGCGGTAGTCCGCGCCCGGGGTGTCCGCCAGCCACTGCTGGATGTAGGGCGGGCCCTGGTTGATGAACGGCGCGAAGAGGCGCTCCATGGTGTGGCGGACGTCCTTGGACGTGATCGCCGAACCGTCCTCGAACTTGATGCCGTCCTTGAGGGTGTACTTCCAGGTCTTGCCGCCGTCCGTCGTGGTGCCGGAGTCGGTGGCGAGGTCGCCGACGACCTCGTGTTGGCGACCGTCGTTGCTCGTGGCCTTGTAGCCGGTGAGGCCGCGGTGGAGCAGCGTGGCGAGCGAGCCCTCGTCGGAGACGTAGATCTGCGCCGGGTCCAGGTGCGCGTAGCTGTCGCGCTGGAGGACCTCCATGGTGCCGCCGCTCTTGGCGCCGGGGACCTCGGCCGCGGGGCCGGTGGAGTCGGCGGCGTCGCCGAACTTGATCGACGCCTGCTGGCGCTGCGCGTTCTCCTTGTCCTTCTTGCCGTCGTCCTTGCTGTCGCTGCCGCCCTTGCTGCAACCGGTGAGCACGAGAGCTCCCGCCGCGAGCACGGAGATTGCGGCGTATGTGTGGCGTCCGCCCCTACTCATCACTCAGATTCCTACCCATCTGTGTATCACCAGTGCGAACAAGTGCACCTGCGGTGCTGGTGAGTCGCTGCCGTCGGACCAGTGAAGTGCCGTTGAGGTGCTGTGGAATTGCCGTTCGAGATCGGGGCGAAGGCGCCCACAACTCATGGGTCAGCGAGCCGTCTTGGGATCGAAGGCGTCCCTGACCGAATCCCCGAGCAGGTTGAACGCGACGACGAAGACGATCATCGAGACGCCCGGGAAGAACATGTAGGTGATGTCGTTCTGCAGCACGAGTTCCGTCGAGGCCTTGGCGAACATCTGCCCCCAGTCGGGCGTCGGCTCGACGATGCCGACGCCGAGGAAGGACAGACCGGCCTCGATCGTCACGAAGTTCGGGAGCAGGTAGGTGGCCTGCACCAGCAGCGGTGTCACCACGTTGGGCAGCACCTCCTTGCGGATGATCCGCCAGGGGGGTGCCCCGCTCACCTTGGCCGCTTCGATGAACTCCCGTTCACGCAGGGCCAGTGCGGTGCCCCGCAGGATGCGGGCGAGGCTCATCCAGCCGAGCACCCACTGGACGGCGATCAGTGCCACCACCCGGACGTAGGTCGGCGTCTCGTCGCGCGGGCTCACGAAGAGCGAGACCACGACGGGCATGCTCGCGATGAAGAAGAGCTGCGAGGGGAAGGCCAGCAGGAAGTCGATGACCCGGCTGATGCCGTAGTCGACCTTGCCGCCCACGTATCCGGCGGTGACGCCCAGCAGGATGCCGGTGATCACGACGGCGATCGTCACCGCCACGGAGATCATCAGCGAGGTCCTGATGCCGTAGATCAGCTTCGTGAAGACGTCGTAGCCGTTGCCCGGTTCCAGTCCGAACCAGAACTCCCCGCTCATACCGCCGTTGGGCTGCACCGGCACGCCCGCGCTGTCGAACAGCTCGGGACGCTCGTCGGCGTACACCGTGTACGGATTCTTGCCGTACAGCTTGCCGATCAGCGGGGCGCAGAGGCCGATCAGGAAGAAGAACCCCACGACGTAGGCGGAGATGACCCCCGAGCGGTCCCGCTTGAAGCGGAGCCACATCAACTGGCCGGGAGACCGGCCGACGGGCTGCTCGGCCTCGGATCGCGTGTCCGTGGCCTTCCCGTCGTCCACGGCGACCGGTCCAGCGCCGTCCTCAGTCTCGATAGGACTCGTCACAATTCGCCCATTCCGCAAGTGTGGGTGTGCCGTACCCGGACGCGGCCGGCCCGTGAGAGCGGACGAGGCTGCGCCGAGTCGGCGGCCGTCACCCGATGTGCCCGGCCGCCGTTCGGTGGAGAGGAGACGTCAAATGCCCGGCGGTCGACCGGAATTCCCAGTCGGACGCGCGTAGGTGGAACCACATCGGGGTCCGCCGCCACAAGCGGGAAACCGGGTGGTGCTCAGCGACGCACCGGGCCGGGCCAGTGCCCGGGCCGCCGCGTCAGCAGACGCGGGCACAGAGCCGTGGCCGGGGCTGCGCCTCGTCGCGGATCGCGGGGGACGTCGTGACCCACATGGCGCCGGTGACACCGCACATGGGTACCTCCTCAAGACTCAACCGTTGCACGGACAAGAGGGGCACTTCCGATCTCCGCCACCCCTGACGGAGGATCAGGCACCCCACTGTGCTCGTGAGTCGGCACTGTCCCCACAGCGCTTGACCCATTGACCCGAGCGTTACGCGGCTAACTATCTGACATGAGCCAGATAACCGACCACAGCCTTTAGGTCTCGGTTCCATCACAGCTGCCGCGTACATCTTCCAAAATCTGGACAAAATGATCCGCCGGAGAAGCCCCCGAAACGGACGTGTTACATGCGTATCGGTCGAGCAGCTCCGCATTTCGGACATGGAAGGGCGGAAAACGGGTTGCGAAAAGCCCGGGTGCCCCCATGCTGGGGGCACCCGGGCTCGGTTGCCGGTGGACCGGCCCGCCGCGGCGGGACGATCAGCCCGGCCCGGCCGGCCGCTTCAGCGGCGGCACGGACGCGGGACGGGGCGGTGCGGAGCGGCGGATCAGCCGTGCTTGGCGCGGCTCGCGGACCGGCCGCGCTCCTTCTGGTCCAGGACGACCTTGCGGATGCGAATGGCCTCCGGGGTCACCTCGACGCACTCGTCGTCGCGGCAGAACTCCAGCGACTGCTCCAGCGAGAGCTTGCGCGGCGGGACGATCGCCTCGAACGTGTCGGCCGACGAGGACCGCATGTTCGTGAGCTTCTTCTCCTTGGTGATGTTCACGTCCATGTCGTCGGAGCGCGAGTTCTCGCCGACGATCATGCCCTCGTACACCTCGGTGCCGGGGTCGGTGAACAGCACGCCGCGCTCCTGGAGGTTCGTCATCGCGAACGCGGTGACGGCGCCGGAGCGGTCGGCGACGAGCGAGCCGTTGTTACGGGTCGTCAGCGTGCCGAACCACGGCTCGTGGCCCTCGTGGATCGAGTGGGCGATGCCGGTGCCGCGCGTGCCGGTCAGGAACTCCGTGCGGAAGCCGATCAGGCCGCGGGACGGGACGACGAACTCCAGGCGGACCCAGCCGGAGCCGTGGTTGGACATGTTGTCCATCCGGCCCTTGCGGACGCCCATGAGCTGCGTGACCGCGCCCATGTGCTCCTCGGGGACGTCGATCGTCATGCGCTCGACCGGCTCGTGCACCTTGCCGTCGATGACCTGGGTGACGACCTGCGGCTTGCCGATGGTCAGCTCGAAGCCCTCGCGGCGCATCTGCTCCACCAGGATGGCGAGCGCCAGCTCACCACGGCCCTGGACCTCCCAGGCGTCCGGCCGCTCGGTGTCGAGCACCCGCAGCGAGACGTTGCCGATCAGCTCCCGGTCGAGGCGGTCCTTGACCTGGCGGGCGGTGACCTTGCGGTCCTTGACCGCGGCCTTGGCGTCCGCGCCCTTGCCCGTGCCGCCGCGGCCGACCAGCGGCGAGGTGTTCGTGCCGATGGTCATGGAGATCGCCGGCTCGTCGACCGTGATGAGCGGCAGCGCGATCGGGTTCTCGGTGTCGGCGAGCGTCTCGCCGATCATGATGTCCGGGATGCCCGCGACGGCGCAGATGTCACCGGGGCCGGCCATCTCGGCGGGCTTGCGGGTGAGCGCCTCGGTCATCAGCAGCTCGGTGATGCGGACGTTCGACATCGAACCGTCGCGCTTGATCCAGGTGACCGTCTGGCCCTTGCGCAGCTCGCCCTGCTCGACGCGGAGCAGCGCGATGCGGCCGAGGAAGTTGTCGGCGTCCAGGTTGGTGACGTGGGCCTGGAGCGGGGCGGCCTCGTCGTAGGAGGGGGCCGGGACGTGCTCCAGGATGGTGGAGAAGAACGGCTCCAGGTTGTCGCTGTCGGCCGGGACGGTGCCGTCCTCCGGCTTGGTCAGCGAGGCCACGCCGTCGCGCGCGCACGCGTAGACGATGGGGAACTCGATCTGGTCCTCGTCCGCGTCCAGGTCGAGGAAGAGGTCGTACGCCTCGTTCACGACCTCGTCGATGCGCGAGTCCGGGCGGTCCGTCTTGTTGATGCACAGGATGACGGGCAGCTTGGCCTGCAGCGCCTTGCGCAGCACGAAGCGGGTCTGCGGCAGCGGGCCCTCGGAGGCGTCGACGAGCAGGACGACGGCGTCGACCATCGACAGGCCGCGCTCGACCTCGCCGCCGAAGTCGGCGTGGCCGGGGGTGTCGATGATGTTGATCGTGATGGCGTCGCCGCCATCCTTCGGGTGGTACTTGACGGCCGTGTTCTTGGCCAGGATCGTGATGCCCTTCTCACGTTCCAGGTCGTTCGAGTCCATCATGCGGTCGTCGAGCGACTCGGCGGCGTGCGCGGCGAAGGCACCGGCCTGCTTGAGCATGGCGTCGACCAGGGTGGTCTTGCCGTGGTCGACGTGGGCGACGATGGCGACGTTGCGGATGTCGTGGCGCGTGGCCATATTGAGGCGCTTCTCCCGGGGTGAGTGGACGGCCTGCGCGTACGTCAGTGCTACGCGGACCCTGCCGGGCTGGACACGCCACGGCCTTACCCCATGGTACGTGGCCCTGGCGGAGGCAACCTCCGCAGGGCCACGGGGGACGGCACCGCGCGGGCCCGCCACCCGGCGGACCCGCGCGGTTCAGCCGCAGGTCATCCCGTCTTCGACGCGCTCGGACCGGGCTGCCCGCCCTTCTTCAGGAAGCCCATGTCCTCGTACACCGGGGTCTGGAAACCGAAGGCTCCGGCGTTGGCGAGAGTGCGGCGCACGGCGGTCAGCTGGGGGCGCTGGTAGAGGGGGATGGAACCGGCCGCGGCCCAGATGCGGGCGTCGGCCTTGCGGACCAGCGAGCGCTCCTCGCCCTCGTCCAGGGTGGACAGTGCCTGGTCGAACAGCTGGTCGACCCGGTCGGTGCCGACCCGCGTGTAGTTCTGCTCCACGCTCAGCGACCCGTCGGCCGCCGGGACGGGCTTGGCGTAGATCGGGCGGGCGTCGGTGGCCGGGAAGGCGGACCCGGGCCAGGAGTAGAGCGCCAGGTCGTACTGGCCCGAGGCGATGTGGTCCTTGAAGTAGCTCGCGTCCGAGACCTTCGTGATGTCCGTGCGGATGCCGATGCGCTGGAGCATCTGCGCGATCTTGTCGGCGACGGCGCGCAGCGACTCCGACCCCTGTCCGGAGGGCAGGACGAAGCGGAGGGTCAGCGCCTTGCCGTCCTTGGCGAGCGCGCCGGACGCGGCGCCCGCGGGGGCGGCCGTGCCCTTGGGCGCGTACGCCCCGGGGGCGCCGCCCTGCCGGGCGTACTGCTTGCCGGCCTGCTGCTCGTCGGCCTGGATGCCCGACTGCGCGCCGGTCCGTTCGTGGGCGCTCGTGTGGTCCCGGGGGTCCCGGTGCAGCTCCCGCTCGGCCTCGGCGGGCTTGTTGTCCTCGCCGACGATGTACGTGCCGTCGTCGCCCGAGCTGTCGTCCGTGTCGGCCTTCTTTCCCTTGGAGCCGGCCGCCTTCTCCGTCTTCTTCTGCTCGGTGACCGGCCCGCCGGGCACCCAGCCGGCGTCCGCGAGCAGGGCCCGCGCCTCGGCGGTGTCCTGGTCGCCGAGCGCGCCGCTGCTGTCGGCGTAGGCGTCCTGGCCCGCGAGCGCGAGGTGGCTGCCGACCGGCTCCGCGGGCAGGCCGAGGGGCTTGAGGACCGTCTTGGCCAGCTCCTTGCGGTCCAGTGCGCGGGCCACGGCGCGGCGGACCCGCTCGTCGGCCAGGGGGCCCTCGGAGCCGTTCAGGGCGAGCTGGGTGTAGGCGGGTTCGAGGGACCTGCGCACCTCGAACGCGCTCAGGGCCGCCTGCCGCTCCGCCGCCTTCGCCGTGCCGCCGCCGGCGCCGGTGGTGTCCTTCTCCTCGCCGTCCGAGGACTCCTCGCTGCCGCTCTTGGCGTCGTCCCCGTCCCCGTAGTCCTCGCCTCCGCCCGCCTTCCCACCGGAGTCGCCCTTCCCGCCCTTGCCGGCCTTCCCGCCGCCCGGCGTGGCCTGCGCCGAGCCCGTGGCCGAGGCGCTGCCCTGGGGCCCGGACCGGCCGTGGGCGGCGGTGATGCGCTCGGCGTCCGCGGGGTCGACCTCGGCCATGTCGAGCTTGCCGGCGGCGAGCGCGGCGGCCCGCTCGTCCCGGGCGACGGCGACCAGGTCGATCTCGGACAGCTTGGTGGGGCTGCCCCACCAGCGCGGGTTGCGGGTGAGCCGCACCTCGCCGCCCTTGACGTCGACCTTCTTCACCGCGAAGGGCCCGGCGGAGATCTTGAGCTTGCGGCGGGCGCCGTCGTTGAAGGAGTCCGCGGTGCCCATGACGCTCTTCGGGTACAGCGGCGAGAACAGCGACTTCCAGTCGGCGTAGGGCCGCGCGAACGTGACGCGGACCTCCAGGTCGTTCTTGCCCCGCTCGATCTTCTCGATGCGGTCGTAGCCCGCGTTGCGGGCCGTCCAGTAGGCCGAGTCCTTGCCGGACAGGGCACGCCACTGGGCGGCGAAGTCGGCGGCGCCGATCTCGCGCCCGTCGCTCCAGACGGCCTGCTGGTTGAGCTTGTAGAGCACGACCTGCTTGGGCTCGGTGTCGACGACCTTGGCCGACTCCAGGTAGTCGGGGTTGATCTGCGGGCGGCCGTTCGCGTCGATCCGGTACATCGACGGCAGGACGGCGCCCGCGACCCGGCTGGTGGCGGCGTCCGCGTCCGCCTGGAAGGTGTTCAGCGTCTGCGGTACCGCGTCCACCGCCCAGCGCAGGGTGCCGCCGTCGGAGACCCGGGCCCGGGACGCGGGGGCGATGTCCTGCGCGGCCGCCGGCCGGTTCGCCTCCTCGTCCGCGCTGCACGCGGAGAGGGCGGGTACCGCGAGCGCGCCCGCGGTGAGGAATGCGGCCGAGCGCATCACCGCGCGCAGTCCGACGCCGTCGTGGGACATCACTGCAACCTCCGGGGGACGCTCCGCTGTCTGGGGCATGTGGCGCTTCTGATCACGATTGGGCTTATTTATTGCTGATCAGATCTATGCGCCCACTGAAGGCCGCCTCGGGCGGGAAGGGCGGGCGACACGGCGACAGCGGCACGGAACCCCACCCGTGCGGCGCAACGCCGGCGACGCGACCCCGGGGAACGCCCGTCCCGCGGAGCACCGGTCCGGCACCCCGGAGAGCCGGGCGCGCGGAGTACGAGTGGGGCGTGCGGGGTCTCTACGCGCGCCGGGGGGAGTGTCGCGGCGCGAGCGGCGCGATGCGCACCGTCCGAGCGGTCAATCCGTGCACACGCCTTCACACGGGTGTGTGTGACGCGCAACACTCGCAGGCGCATGAACGTTGCCGCCTGGGGCCGCGAGGCCCACGGAAGTGAGGGCAAGTCATGTCCGTGCACGACGACCTGACATCGGTCCAGCGCTGCCTCGACGATCTGCAGCGGTCGGTACGCCGCCTGGAACAGCACATCGGCACCGGACTGGAGATGCGCCGCGTCCGCGCCGACGCCGACCACCTGCGCGAGAGCGTCGCGCTGCTGCGCGAGGCGAACACCGGGCCACCCGCCGCGCCCGGCCCCCCGGGCCCGGGGTCCGCGCCGCGGCCCGACCTGGTGGCGATCCCCGACACCCCCTACGACAGCTCGCTGTGGACCGACTCCGACGACGAGGGGCTCGGCTCGCACCACGGTCCCACCCACTGAGCGCCCTCGACACGGGCATCCCCCCGAACCCGACCGGAGTGCGACGTTGGCCACTGGTACGGAACCCCATCCGAACGGCGGCGGTGTGCGCACCGGCACGCGCGCCGCGATCACCGCCCCGCACCTGCGGACCGACCGGTGGTGGCTGGCGCCCGCCGTCACCGCCGCCGGATTGCTGGCCTTCGTCGTGTACTCGACCTGGCGGGCCTTCTCGGACGCGCACTACTACGCGGCGCCGTACGTCTCGCCGTTCTACTCGCCCTGCCTGGCCGAGCGGTGCCGGAGCATGGACGCCGGGCCGAACGCGGACCTGTTCGGAAGCTGGTGGGGCATCTCCCCCGCGATCCTCATCCTGGTCTTCCCGCTGGGCTTCCGGCTGACCTGCTACTACTACCGCAAGGCCTACTACCGGGGCTTCTGGGCGAGCCCACCGGCCTGCGCGGTCCCCGAGCCGCACCGGACGTACACCGGAGAGACCCGCTTCCCGCTGATCCTGCAGAACGTCCACCGGTACTTCTTCTACGCGGCGCTCGTCGTCGCCGGCATCCTCACGTACGACACCGTGCTCGCCTTCCGCGACGAGCACCACGCCTGGGGCCACATGGGGCTCGGCACGCTGGTCTTCCTGGTCAACATCGCGCTGATCTGGGCGTACACCCTGTCCTGCCACTCCTGCCGGCACATCGTCGGCGGGAGGCTGAAGCACTTCTCCCGGCATCCCGTGCGCTACCGGATGTGGAGTTGGGTGGGCCGGCTGAACGCCCGTCACATGCTGCTGGCCTGGGCCTCCCTGATCAGCGTGGCGGTCGCCGACTTCTACGTCTACCTGCTCGCGTCCGGCGCCTTCGACGATCCGCGCTTCTTCTAGATTGGGTGAGGACCCCTGATGTCCGTGGTCGACCGGCAGGAGTGGGACGTCGTCGTGGTCGGTGCCGGTGGCGCCGGTCTGCGAGCAGCCATCGAGGCCCGGGAGCGCGGCGCCCGTACGGCGGTGATCTGCAAGTCGCTGTTCGGCAAGGCCCACACGGTGATGGCCGAGGGCGGCATCGCCGCCGCCATGGGCAACGTGAACTCCGGCGACACCTGGCAGGTCCACTTCCGCGACACCCTGCGCGGCGGCAAGTTCCTCAACCAGTGGCGGATGGCCGAACTCCACGCCCGGGAGGCACCGGACCGGGTCTGGGAACTGGAGACCTGGGGAGCCCTCTTCGACCGCACCGCGGACGGGCGGATCTCGCAGCGCAACTTCGGCGGCCACGAGTACCCGCGGCTCGCACACGTCGGCGACCGCACCGGACTCGAACTGATCCGCACGCTCCAGCAGAGGATCGTGGCCCTCCAGCAGCAGGACATGGAGGAGACCGGCGACTACGAGTCCCGGCTGAAGGTCTATCAGGAGTGCACCGTCACACGGGTCCTGAAGGACGGCGAACGCGTCGCGGGGGCCTTCGCCTACGAGCGGGAGACCGGCCGCTTCTTCGTCCTGGAGGCGCCCTCGGTGGTGATCGCCACCGGCGGCATCGGCAAGTCGTTCAAGGTGACGTCCAACTCGTGGGAGTACACCGGCGACGGGCACGCCCTCGCCCTGCTGGCCGGAGCGCCGCTGCTCAACATGGAGTTCGTGCAGTTCCACCCCACCGGCATGGTCTGGCCTCCGTCGGTGAAGGGCATCCTGGTCACCGAGTCGGTCCGCGGCGACGGCGGCGTGCTGCGCAACTCCGACGGCAGGCGGTTCATGTTCGACTACGTCCCCGACGTCTTCAAGGAGAAGTACGCGGAGTCCGAGGAGGAGGGCGACCGCTGGTACGAGGACCCCGACCACAACCGGCGCCCCCCGGAACTGCTCCCCCGCGACGAGGTCGCCCGCGCCATCAACGCCGAGGTCAAGGCGGGCCGCGGATCGCCGCACGGCGGAGTCTTCCTCGACGTGTCGACGCGGATGCCCGCCGAGGTCATCCGGCGCCGACTGCCCTCGATGTACCACCAGTTCAAGGAACTGGCCGACGTCGACATCACCGCCGAGGCGATGGAGGTCGGGCCCACCTGCCACTACGTGATGGGCGGCATCGCCGTCGACTCGGACACCGCCGCGGCCCGCGAGGTATCCGGGCTGTTCGCGGCCGGCGAGGTCGCGGGCGGCATGCACGGCTCCAACCGGCTGGGCGGCAACTCCCTGTCCGACCTGCTGGTGTTCGGGCGGCGGGCCGGGCTGCACGCCGCCGCGCACGCGGCCGACCACGGAGACGACCGGCCGGCCGTGGACGAGGCGCAGGTCGCCTCGGCCGCGGCGGAGGCGCTGCGGCCCTTCTCCGCCGAGGGCCCCCAACCCGGCGAGCCCACCGGCCGCCCTCCGGAGAACCCCTACACCCTGCACCAGGAACTCCAGCAGACGATGAACGACCTGGTCGGCATCATCCGGCGCGCGCCCGAGATGGAGCAGGCCCTGGAGAAGCTCGCCGAGCTGCGGGTCCGGGCCCGCCGGGCCGGTGTCGAGGGGCACCGGCAGTTCAACCCGGGCTGGCACCTCGCCCTCGACCTGCGCAACATGCTGCTGGTCAGCGAGTGCGTCGCCCGGGCGGCGCTGGAGCGCACCGAGTCCCGGGGCGGCCACACCCGGGAGGACCACCCCGCGATGGAACGCGGCTGGCGCCGGGCCAACCTGCTGTGCCGGCTCGCCGACCCGAGCGGTGAACCGGCCGCCACCGACCCCGTGCGGGGCCGGATCGACCTCACCCGGGAGAACAGCGAACCCGTCCGCCCCGACCTGCTCGCCCTCTTCGAGAAGGAGGAGCTGGTCAAGTACCTCGCCGAAGAGGAGCTCTACGAGTGAGCAGCTATGAGGCCAGCTTCCGGGTGTGGCGCGGTGACACGGCGGGCGGCGGCCTGGTGGACTTCGCCGTCGAGGTCAACGAGGGCGAGGTGGTCCTCGACATCGTCCACCGGCTCCAGGCCACCCAGGCACCCGACCTCGCGGTGCGCTGGAACTGCAAGGCGGGCAAGTGCGGTTCGTGCTCGGCGGAGATCAACGGCCGGCCGCGGCTGATGTGCATGACCCGGATGTCGGTGTTCACCCGGGAGGAGACGATCACCGTCACCCCGCTGCGCGCGTTCCCCGTGGTCCGGGACCTGGTGACCGACGTGGGCTTCAACTACACGAAGGCGCGGGAGGTACCCGCCTTCGTGCCGCCCCCCGGCACCGGCCCGGGCGAGTACCGGATGACGCAGCAGGACGTCGAGCGGTCCCAGGAGTTCCGCAAGTGCATCGAGTGCTTCCTGTGCCAGGACACCTGCCATGTGGTGCGCGACCACGAGGAGAACAAGCCGGCGTTCGCCGGGCCCCGGTTCCTGATGCGGGTGGCGGAGCTGGACATGCACCCGCTGGACGCGGCGGCCGAGGCGGGACTGGACCGGGCGCGCACGGCCCAGGACGACCACGGGCTCGGCTACTGCAACATCACCAAGTGCTGCACCGAGGTCTGTCCCGAGGGCATCAGGATCACGGACAACGCGCTGATCCCCCTGAAGGAACGGGCCGTCGACCGCAAGTACGACCCGCTCGTGTGGCTCGGCTCGAAGATCGGGCGCCGCCGGGAGTGACGGCGGCGCGGGACGCGACGGGGGCGGTGCGGGGGTGCCGGGAACCGGCGGTGCGCTCGGGTCACCCCGTGCCGGCCCAGCCCTGCCGGTAGGCCCTCCAGTCCTCCTCCGTGGCGGCGAAGTCGACGTACAGCGCCACGCCGAAACGCGCGCGGGTGCGGTCCGTGCGGGAGAGGCCGAGGCGGGTCCCGCGGACGGCGGCGGCCACCGTCTCGGCGTACGCGCTGTGGCCGACCTTGCTCTCGTGGAAGAAGGGAAGCCCCATCAGCAGGTCGGTCGACTTCGGGGTGGCCTCCAGCGCGAGGGCGGTCTGCCGGGCGACGTAACCGCCGTACAGGCTGCGCAGCGGCATCCCGGTGTCGTACGACATCACGGCGATCTGGTCGACCCGGCGGGCGACCCGGGCGAAGTACGCCTGGGACCACCACTTGGGGTGCCCGCTGAGCGCGCCGGCGGCGGAGTGCAGGCCGGGCAGCGGGTCGATCTGGTGGGAGGCGACGGACAGCGGGACGTGCCGGGCGCGGGTGAGGGCGTGCAGCCGGTCCAGGAGCGCGAGGAAGCGGGCGTCGCCGGAGTGGACCGGCTCCAGGTCGACGTGGACGCCGTCGAACCCCGCGTCCAGGATCTCGCCCGCCGACCGGACGACCGCCTCGCGGGTGCCGGCCCGCTCCAGCCGCATGCCGTCGGGCTTCTCGGTCGCGAGTTCGTCGCCGAGCCATGCCTGGACCCGGACGCCGGGCAGCCGCTCGTGGACGGCCGCGATCAACCGGCCGGCCGCCGGATACGCCGTGTGCGGCAGCGATCCGTCGTGCTCCAGCGGCCCCGCGTGGACGTACAGGTCCCGTACGCCGGTGCCGTCGAGCCGCCGCGCCAGCGCGTCGACGTCCGCCTCCGACCTCCGGCCGTCCACCCAGGCGTGCCCCAGCCACAGGGCGTCCCGGTTCCGGGTCTGCGTGCCCGCCCCCGGATCTCCCGCGTAGTCCAGCCGCAGGACGACGCCCGCGGTGAGCGGCGGCAGCAGCAGGAGCAGGGCCAGCCCGAGCGCGACCCGCTTGGGTATCCGCAGGCGCGGGTGGCTCCAGGCCCGGGCGAACCGGCCGCGGCCGGCGGCCCGCGCGTGCGCCGCCCGCGCCGTCCCGGAAGCCCCTGACGCCGTCCCCCGGTCGGGGTCCGCCGAGTGCTCCGCGGCGGGGCCGCCCTCGGCGGAGGAGGACGCCGCCACCCGCCCCACCGGGTCGGGTGTCGGGGTGCCCGACGCCGGGTCGGTTTCCGGGGTGTCCGACCCCCGGTCGGGTGCCGTGGTGTGCGGCGCAGGATCAGGTGCCGGGATGTCCGACGCCGGGTCAGGTTCCGAAGTACCCGACACCGGGCCGGAAGCCCGGGCGTCCGACGCCGCGTCGGGTGCGGAAGCGTGCGGCGCAGGATCAGGTGCCAAGGTGTCCGACTCCGGGTCAAGTGCCGAGGCGCCCGACACCGGACCGGACACCCGGGCGTCCGACGCCGCGTCGGGTGCGGAAGCGTGCGGCGCACGATCAGGTGCCGAGGTGTCCGACTCCGGTTCGGGTGCCGGGGTGCCCGACGCCGGGTCGGTTTCCGGGGTGTCCCCGGTGTCCCGGGGCCCGGTCGGCACCGCTGCGTCCCCTCGTCCGTCCGGCGCGTTCCCCCGGCCCGGTTCCATCCCCCACGTCCCTCCCGTGTCCCCGTCAACCCTCGTACCTTAGGCGCTCCCGCCTCGGGCGGTCCGGGTCGCGAAGGAGGTCGGCAGGCCATCGGCCCCGCCGGTGACCTCGTCCCGGGTGGTGCCGCGGCGGCGTGCTCGCCGGCGCGGGCGGGGCTCCGGTGAACCACCGGCGGCCCCGCCGCACGCGGAGCCGCCGAGCGGCGCCGGAAGGCCGACGGGACGGGCCGCGCGGAACCCGCCGCGAGCCGCGCGGTATCCCGTGGAGTCAGAACAGGCTCAGGAGTGCCTCGGCCGGGTCGGTGAGACTCGTCTCCCCGTCGGGCAGCGGGAGTTCGAACCAGACCGTCTTGCCCCGGGGGGTGCGCCGCGAGCCCCAGGCCGCGGAGAGCAGCCCGACGAGCTGGAGGCCGCGCCCGCCTTCGTCGGTGTCCCGGGCGCGGCGGCGGCGCGGCTGGACGAGTCCCGCGTCCCAGACCTCGCAGACCAGGGTCCGGTCGAGCAGCAGGCGCAGCCTGATCTCGCCCTCGCCGTAGCGCAGCGCGTTGGTCACCAGCTCGCTGACCAGGAGTTCCGTGGTGTCGACGAGGGGCTCCAGGTCCCAGGCGACGAGCTGGGTGCGGGCGTACTCGCGGGCCCGGCCCACGCTGCGCGGCTCGCGCGGCAGCGTCCAGTCGCCCACGGACTCGGCCGGCAGCCCCTGGACGCGGGCCATCAGCAGGGCGATGTCGTCCTCGCCGTGGTGGGTGTCGAGGGTGTTGAGCACGTGGTCGCAGACGTCCTCCAGCGGGCGGGCCGGATCGGTGAGCGCGCCGACGAACGCCTGGAGTCCCTCGTCGAGGGGGTGGTCGCGCGATTCGACCAGTCCATCCGTGTAGAGCGCGAGCAGCGCGCCCTCGGGGAGTTCGACCTCCACCTCCTCGAACGGTTCGCCGCCCACCCCGAGGGGCATGCCGGGCGGCACGTCGAGCATCAGGGCGCTTTCGCCGGGCTCGACGAGCACCGGCGGGAGGTGACCGGCGTTGGCGAAGGTGCAGCGGCGGGTGACCGAGTCGTAGACCGCGTACACGCAGGTGGCGAGGTACACCTCGGAGAGGTCGGCGTCGCGGGGCTGGCGGGCCGTGCGCGTCGCCTGCTGGACGCCGCCCGGGGTGCCGAGCCCGCGGGCGATCTCGTCCAGCGCCGAGAGGACCTCGGCCGGTTCGAGGTCGAGCAGGGCCAGGGTGCGGACCGCCGTGCGGAGTTCGCCCATGGCCACGGCGGCGCGCAGGCCGCGGCCCATCACGTCGCCCACCACGAGGGCCGTGCGGTGGCCGGGGAGTTCGATGACGTCGAACCAGTCGCCGCCGACCTCGGTCGCCGCGTTGCCCGGCAGGTAGCGGCACGCGATGTCGAGGCCGGACGCCTCGGGGTCGCCCGGGGGCAGCAGGGACCGCTGGAGGATGAGGGCGCGTTCGTGCTCGCGCCGGTACAGGCGCGCGTTGTCGATGCAGACGGCGGCGCGGGCCGCGAGTTCCACGGCGAGTGAGCGGTCGCGTTCGCCGAACGGCTCGCTGCCCTTGGTGCGGGAGAACCGGGCGAGTCCGACGACCGTGTCGTGGGCGACCATCGGGACGGCGAGCGTCGACTGGACGAGGCCGTTCTCGCCGGCCGGGACGTACTGCGGCTTGGCGGTGCGCAGGGCGTCGGCGGAGGGCGAGTTGAAGGGGTAGTGGTGGACCGCGCCGACGGCGACGGGGGCCTGCCCGCCGGCGAACGGAGCGTCGGCGACGGCGCTCGCGAACGCGACCCGGCGCAGTTCCGCGCTGCCGTCCGCGAGGCCCGGCGGGGTCTCGTCGCCGGCCAGCAGTCCCTGGTACAGGTCGACCGTCGCGAGGTCGCAGAAGCCCGGGACCACGACGTCGAGGAGTTCGCGTGCGGTGGTCTCCAGGTCGAGGGAGTTGCCGATCCGGGCACCCGCCTCGTTGAGGAGGGCGAGATTGCGCCGCGCGGCGGCGGCCTCCCGGGCGGCGGCGCGGCGCGAGGTGATGTCGATGCCGAGCCAGGCGATCCCGATGGGGCGACCGCTCCCGCTGTGGACGCGGTAGAGGTTGACGGACCAGTGGCGGCGTTCCTCGGAGCCGGGCACGTAGCCCGTGACGTGCATGTCCGTGATGGAGTCGCCGGTCTCCAGGACGCGTCGCAGGACGGCGGTGACGCGTTCGGCCTCGGGGTGCGGGAGGTAGTCGTGGACGCCCTTGCCGTGATGGTCGTCGACGTGGCCGCCGAAGATCGAGGCGAAGCGCTGGTTGGCCCGCCGGACCCGCAGGTCCGTGTCGATGAGCAGGAAGCCGAAGGGAGATTGGCCGAATATCGCCTGCGAGGCGGCCAGGTCGGTCTCGATGCTGCGCAGCGTGCGGACGTCGACGACGATGCACACCGCGGCCCGCTCGCCGTCCTCGTTCGTGGTGGGCATCACGTAGACCTCGGCGAGGCCCTCGACGGGCTCGCCGGCGCCCTCGGGGGCGGGCGTCCGGAGGGGCACCACGCCGGTCCACTCGCGGCCGTCCAGGATCTCGGCCATCTTGCGCTGGCCGAACTCGCGGCGGTCCGCGGCGACGAACGCCTCGATGGGGTCGATGCCGACGGCCCGTTCGGCGGGGATGCCGAAGATCTGTGCGGCGCGCAGGCTCCACTGCTCGACGAGCCCGTCGGCGCCTATGGAGAAGGACGCGACCTTGATGTAGTCGTAGATGGAGCCGGGTGGGCTGGTCTGCCACATCGCGTCGCCGGCCGTCTCGGCCGGCGTCCCGCCCGGCGTCCCTCCGGCCGGGCCGGCCGCCGCGCCGTCCGCCCCGTCGCCCGGGGTGTGACCCGCGCCGACGCCGGGAGCCGTGCGCGCGGAATCGCTCGCCGCATCAGCCCTCGCGCGGCCCGACGGGTCCTCCGACTCCGTGGCCTTCGCTGGTATCTCGCTCACGCGAACCGTCCCCTCCAGCTCACCGCGTCCGGCACCGGTCACCGGGGGCGGCTGCCCGCAGTATCCAGCACTACGGCACCGCACAACACGGTGTTCACGATCACAGCACGGTCCCGATGCTTTTTGGACCGGCCGCGACATACTCCCAGTCTTCTAACCAGGTGGCGCCCCCTCGAATCAAAGAATCCGACACCCGCCAGTGGCCTGAACCAGTCGCGCGCCGAGCGCACACCCCGTCCCGCGGTCCACACCCCCGCGCGGCCGGCCCGGCCCGGCCCCGAGCGGCCGGGGCGAGGCGGGCCCGGCGGCCGGCGGCGGCCTGCGCGGAGGTCACCTCACCCCGGCACCGCCAGCTCGAACCAGACCGTCTTGCCGTCGGACCCGGGCCGGGTGCCCCAGCCCGTGCACGTGCCGGCCACGAGCTGGAGGCCGCGCCCGTTCTCGTCCTCGGCGGCGGCGGAGCGTTCGTGCGGCGGGTCCGGCAGGGGGTCGGACACCTCGACGCGCAGCGCGCGCCGGCCGTCCACGGGCCGCACCAGCCGCACGCCGATCGGGCCCGTCGCATAGCGCAGGGAGTTCGTCACCAGTTCGCTGACCAGCAGCACCGCGATGTCGCCGACGGAGTCCAGCTCCCACGCGCGCAGCTGCCCCCGGACTGCGGCGCGGGCGGTAGCGACGGCCCCCGGGTCGGCCGGGAAGGTCCACTCGGCGCAGTCGCCTTCGGTGTCGATCAAGTCGATCACTCCCCAGACGAGGAACACACCCATGTCCGGTTTCGTGGGATTAGTTGTCACTTACCCGATATGGGCGTCGGTTTATCGCCTCGGACGGCCCGTTGTGGGACGAACGGCGTACGCGGGCGCACCGCGGAACACTCCGCCGCACCCCGTGGGCGATCACCGGCTCCGGCCCCGGACGCGGCGCGGGGTCAGGCGCCGGACGGTGCCGCCGGGCCGTCCGCGCGGTCCAGCCACGGCAGGGCGTCCCGGACGGCCGGGACGTCCTGATCGAGCCAGTCCACGTCCCAGACCTCCTCGGGGCCGAGCCAGCGCAGCGCGTCGTGGTCCTCCAGCGGGCGCGGGGCGGCGGAACCGGGCAGCAGCCGGGCCGCGCAGACCACGAGGACGTACCCCGGCTTCAGCGGCCACTCGCCCGGGACGCGCCCCAGCGGCTCCGCCGCCACACCGAGTTCCTCCCGCAACTCCCGCACGAGGGCCTGCTCGGGGGTCTCCCCCGGCTCGATCTTCCCGCCCGGCAGCTCCCAGCGCCCGGCGAGTTCGGGGGGTGCGCTGCGGCGGGCGGCGAGCAGGCGCCCGTCGTGCACCAGGGCGGCGCCGACCACCACGATCCGTTCCGTCATGCGCCGGAGCCTACGGGAGCGCGAGGCGGACCCGGACGACACGCGTCAACGGCTGCCGTTCTGCCCGATCCGCTCGACCCAGTAGAGCTGCTTGTGGCCGCGCGCGTCGAGGCTGTCCGCGATCTTCTGGGCCTCGGCGCGGGTCGCGTACCTGCCGACGCGGTAGCGATTGCCGTTGTCGTCCTGCCGTATGACGAGCCAGGAAAGAGTGATCGTGCCGTCGTTCATCCAGCCCCTCCACTTCCCGCCCCGGGCCCCCGTCCTGCCCCGCCCTCTGACGAAACCGCACTCCGCATATGCCCGACCCTACGCCTTACCTTCACGGAGCGAATACGCCTTTTCACAAAGAGGTACGCAACCAGCCAAGGGGGGACCCCGAACCGGGGGGCGCACGCCGTCGAACACGCCCTCGGCCGGCCCTCGCGCGCTCGCGAACAGGGCGAAGTCCGCACGGCGGGCGGGAGTTGAGAAAGGCCAGATTCCAACCGGGCTTAGGGCGGGATCGGTTGGCCGCGGCGCGGGAGCGCACGGGCCGGACGCGGGAGCACACGGTCGCCCGCCCGTGCGGCGGCCCCGCCGGGAGGCGCCCCCCTCGCGCGCGGCCGGCGCTACGCCCCGCGGGCGGCGGCCGGGACGCGCGTCGCGCGCCACCGGCGGGTGGTGCGCGCCCCGCCGTCCACCGGCCGGGGCACGCCGCTCACTTCACCGGCAGGTGGTACGCGACGCGGTACCGGTCGGCGGGGACCACGACGTCCGCCGTCTCGACGGGGCGGCCCGAGGCGTAGAAGGTCCGCTGGATCACGACCACGACATGGCCGGGCACACCGCCCAGCGCGAGCAGTTCCTCGGCGAGGCCGGGGCGCGCACCGACCTCCTCGGTGACGTTGTCCACGATCACGTCGATGGCGGCCATCCGCTCGACCACGCCCATCCCGCCGAGCGGGCCCTCCTCGGGGAGCATCACCGGCGTGCGCCCCGTGACCGCGAGCGGCTCCCAGGAGGTGGAGAGCATCATGGCCTCGCCGCCGTCCCGGTAGACGTAGTTCGTGCACATCACACGGTCACCGGGCGAGATGGCCAGCCGCTCGGCGATCGCGCCGCCGGCCTCGACCTGGCGGCTGCGCGATTCCCAGGTGCCGCGCGCCGTCCCGTCGGCCTGCTCCTGGCGGAACGGGGTCGCGCCGCTGTCCGGCCGGTATCCCGAGCGGGCCACCCGGCGCGGCACCGGGCGCTCGCGCACGTAGGTGCCGGAGCCTGAGCGGCCCTCGACCAGCCCCTCGGCCATCAGGACCTTGCGCGCCTCCAGGGCGACGGTGTCCGACACCCCGTACTCCTCGCGGATCCTGGCCTGGGACGGGAGGCGGGTGTGCGGGGGCAGCGAACCGTCGACGATCTTCTTGCGGAGATCTCCCGCGACACGCAGGTAGGCCGGCTGCTCACCGAAAGTCACTTAGCCGCTCCCATCAGGTTGTACAGACAGCAACAGCGTGGCAACCGTGGGTTGTGCCGTGCAAGCAAAGGCCAGAGAATCACTCGATGTGATGACGTTAGCCGCACAGAGGCTTTACGCAGGCACTTTCTCCCCGCTATGGATGCCGTCACACCTCCATGCCGCCGCCGGCTCCGCCTCCCCCGTCACCTCCGTCGCCTCCGTCGCCGCCGGGGCCGCGGCCGGCGTCCGCCGGCGGGGTGGTGGCCAGGCCCAGAGCCTCGCGGGTGGTGACCGTGGTCGCGGGGTCGATGAGGTGCACGGCCTTCGCGTAGTGCGCGTAGAAGGTGTCCGCGTCGCGCGCCTGCGCGGCCCGCTCCCACTGCGCGCGCGAGCGGTCGAGGTTCCCCAGCAGGCCGTGGACGCGGTCGGCGGACGCCGGGCCGAAGGTGTGCCGGCGCAGCTGCCCGGTCTGCTCGGCGATGGCCCCGGAGACGCGGTCCGCCCATTGCCTGTGGCCCGGCAGGTCGTCCTCGACGTACTCCTCCTCGGGCGCCGACCGCATCGCCGTGTTGAGCAGCCGTGCGGCCTTCAGGTAGGCGAACTGGTCGCCGTCGAGCGTGCTCGCGTCCGTGCGCAGCGAGCCGGTGAGCGTGCCGTGCTCGTCGGTGTTCCCGAACATGCAGGTGATCTCGCGGTCGCCGGTGCGCCAGCTCTGCCGCGTCGGGGTGAAGTAGTACACGTCGACGTCGTCGGGAACGGCCCAGGTGTCCATGGCGTAGCCGTCCATGAGCGCGTAGCACCGGTCGTCGGCCTCGTCGGCGACCGCGGCGTCACCGGGGAAGGAGGCTCCGGCGACGGCGACCGTGGCGAACACCTCCGCGTCGTGCCGCCCGGAGCAGGGGACCTCGTCGACGTCGAAGGCGAGGCCCTCCAGGGCACCGCCCGGCGCGTCGAAGCACACCCCCTTGTCGAGGGAGAAGGCGGTTCCCGCCGCTCCCTCGGTGAAGCCGTCCCAGAAGTCGTCCGCTCCCCCGGTGGCGAACAGGAGCGCGGTCAGCAGGGCGCCGATCGACGACATCACGATCCCGCCGACCGCCAGGCCCTTGCCTCGCTCCCCGCGCCGGCCGATCTGGACGAGCGCCACGATCCCGAGCACCAGCCCGACGCCGGGCAGGAAGCAGAGCACACCGAGGACGAGCGAGGCGATCGCGAGCCCGTTGACCGGCGCGGGCCGGTTGTACGGGGAGTACCCCTGACCCCACGTCGGATACGGGGTCCCCGGCGGCTGCTGGCTGTAGGGGACCTGGGAGGAGGGGCCTTGGGGGTACGGCGCCCGGGCGTACGGACCGTCGGGGTACGGCCCGTGCCACCCCGGGGGCGGGTGGGCCCCCGGGGCTCCCTGGGCACCCGGCGGCGTCTGCCGCGGCGGCTGCCGATCCTCTGGTTGCTGCGGTCCGGGCGGTGGGGGTATGGACACGACTTCCCTTGCTCCTCGTCCACGCGCGGTGGAACCTGCGTACGGCTGCCGGATGGCTGCGCGCATCGTAGAGGCGGCGCGCACCGGGAGGTCGGGGAGGGCGGGCCTACGGCCGGAGACGGCGCCCGCGGGAGCGTCGGGGCGGGCCGGAGACGTCGACCGGGCGACGCGGGCGGAAGCCGCGGGGCTGCCGGCCCGGCGGCGCCACGACAGCGGCGGGGAGGGCCGGGCGCACCCGCCCGGGCGGGTGCGGCGCGGGCGGGACTCCGGCGGCCGATGACGCCCCGCCACCCTCCGGACCTGTCTAACCTGCGCCTATGACTGCACTGCCGGACTGCTTCTGCCCGACGGACGGCACCCGCGTCCCCTCCGGTTCGCTCGCCTGGTGCTGCCCGGTGTGCCGCGGGCCGCTCGACCTGGACTTCGCCCCGACCCCGGCCCCCCTCTCCTCGCTCACCGGCCGGGTGAACTCGCTGTGGCGGTACGCGGAGTGCCTGCCGCTCGCGGGGCCCGCCGTGAGCCTCGGCGAGGGCCGGACGCCGCTGGTCGCGCTGCGCGAGGGGGTGTCGGCCAAGCTCGACTTCCTGATGCCGACGCTGTCGTTCAAGGACCGCGGGGCGGTCATGCTGGCCGAACTGGCGCGGCGGCTGGAGCCCCGGCAGGTGATCGCGGACAGCAGCGGCAACGCGGGCACCGCGGTCGCCGCGTACTGCGCCCGGGCCGGGCTGCCGTGCACCGTGTTGGTCCCGCGGGGCACGTCGCCGAAGAAGCTGGAGCAGATCACGGCGCACGGCGCACGGCTCCGGGTGGTCGACGGCGACCGCGAGGCGACCGCGCGGGCCGCGCGCGAGGCCGCCGACGAGGAGGGCGTGTTCTACGCCTCGCACGTGTTCAACCCGTACTTCCTGCACGGCACGAAGACGTACGTCCACGAACTGTGGGAGGACCTCGGCGGGCGTCTGCCCGAGGCGCTGGTGGTGCCGGTCGGCAACGGCACCCTGCTGCTCGGCGCCGCGCTCGCGGTGGCCGAACTGCACGCGGCGGGGCTGATCGACCGCAGGCCCGCGCTGTACGCCGTCCAGTCCGCGGCCGTCGCCCCGCTCGCCCGCGCCTGGTCGGAGGGCGCCGAGGACCTGGTCGGCGTCACACCGGCGGCGCCCACGTTCGCCGAGGGCATCGCCATCCCGAACCCGCCCCGGGCCCGCCAGATCCTGCGCGCGGTGCGCGCCTCGGGCGGCGCCTTCCTGACGGTGTCCGAGGACCGCATCCGGCACGCCCAGACGGACCT
Organism: Streptomyces sp. NPDC048566; assembly: GCF_043199735.1. Lineage (NCBI taxonomy): Bacteria > Bacillati > Actinomycetota > Actinomycetes > Kitasatosporales > Streptomycetaceae > Streptomyces > Streptomyces sp. NPDC048566. Next base: position 42,505 of record NZ_JBICWL010000022.1, on the reverse strand, counting down.
CGCGGGGCGCGGACTGTACGTGGAGTCCACCGGGGTGGCCTGCTGGGCGGCCGTGCGGGACGGCGCGCTCGGCGGGCGGGACGCGGTGGTCCCGCTGTGCGGCGCGGGACTGAAGACGGGGATGGCGCACGCGTGAGGGCGCGGCGGCCGGCCGCGCGCCCCGGGGCCGGCCGGCACCGTCATGTCCGCGCCGAGGCAGCGGTGTTCACGCGGTTTCCGGCCACGCGGAACATCCCGTTCCGTCCTGATCCCTTCCGGTTCGGGCCGTAACTTGCCCCGCTTCAGGGCGTTTTCACGAATGGCTGCACCACGGAGCCGTCTTTCGCGGGCGGCGAGGGCATCCTGATCGCATCCCACGCTTCAGCGCCGGCACGACGACGCCCCCACTCCTGTCCGGCGGCCCTCGCACGACCGCTCCCCCGCCCGGTCCGACCGCCAGGAGTCCACGGTGACCACCACCGCCGCCACCGCCATCACCCGCCGCCTCGGCCGCCTCCTGTGCGGCCACCTCGCCCTCGCCATGTCCGCCACGGCCGCCCTCTCGGTGCTCGGCGCCCGCGGGCAGCACACCGCGCTCCTCGTCGTGTGGGCCGCGTTCCCGCTCACGGCTCTCGCGTGGGCCCTCGCACGGGCCGACGAGAAGCGCCGGCAGGTGCGCGACCGGAACGCGAGCACCGCCGATCCCGCCGACTGGACGCCCGCGGCCTGAACAGCCGCCCGGCCGTCCGGAAGCACGCAGCTCAGGTGCCGGGACGCGCGGTCCACAGGGTGCGCTCGGTGCGTACCGCCAGATCGTCGCGGCGCTGGACGACGTGCGGGCCGTCGGCGTCGAGCAGCCGGTCCAGGGCGGCGAGGTCGCCGGCGGGGAGCGCGCCGTCCACGGTGGCGCGCAGCCGCCGCAGGCTGCCGAGTGCGTAGGCGCCGACCCTCGCGTCGCGCGCTCCGTCGATCCGTACGGTGAGCGTGCGTTCGGCCGCGACGTCGAATCCCGCGGCGGCCAGTTTCGCCCCCCAGTCGGCGCCCCGGTGGGGCACGTGCTCGGCGTGATGGCGCTCGCTCGCGGCGTGGCAGCGGTCCTCCAGCCCGGGCGCCTCCTCGGGGGCGTCGGCGGGCAGGAAGCGGGGGAAGCCGGCCAGTTCCAGTACGGCGAACAGCCCGCCGGGGGCCAGGACGTCCCGCACCGTGCGCAGTGCCCGCTGCGGATCGGCCATGTGGTGCATCGAAGCGGACGCCCACACCAGGTCGGGGGTGCCGAGGTCGGGCCACACGGGGTCGTCGAGGTCGGCGTGCACCGTGCGCACCCGCCGGTCCACACCCCGGGCGCACGCCTTCTCCCGCAGCCGCTGGAGGTGGGCGGCGGAGGAGTCGACGGCGGTCACGTACGCCTCGGGGAAGCGGTCGAGGAGGACGAAGGTGCCCGCGCCCGTTCCGCAGCCCAGATCCACGATCCGGCGCGGGGGCGTCTCGACCGGCAGCCACCCGGTGACGGCGGCGAGGTGCTCGGCGAGGACCTCCGCGTCGAGGTCGAGGATCTCCGCCTGCGCGTGGACGTGGTCGCCGGCGGGAGCGCGTCCCGGCCGGCCGGTGGCGTCCGGGTGGGCCGGGTGGTCCGCTCGGGCCGGGCGGGCGCCGGCCGTATGTCCGGCTTCGGCGTGACCGTCGCCCGGTTGCGGGTCCTGTCTCCGGTCGCGTTCCGGGTGCGTCGTCGCGTCCGCGGTCGTGTCGGGTTTCTGCCTGGAGTGTGCGTGAGCCATGCCTCCACGCTAGGACGGCCATGCGCTCATGGCACGAACTCTTGCGAGATACGCAACACGGAGGCCGCCGCGGAGGCCGCTCGCGCAAGAGACGGCCGCTCCCGACCGGGCGAGGCCCGCCGCCCCTTCCTCCACCCGCGCCGCCGCGCGGCACGCCCGCCCCCCGGGTCGGCGCGCCCCACTCCCACGACGGAGCCGGGACCGGCGCACACGAGGAGGAGGGCCCCCGCCCTCACGCCCGGGACCGGGAGCCTCCGCCGTCACGCCCCGGGAACGTCGGCCCTCCGTTCGCCGCCGGGGCGCTGGTGGCCCCGGCGTGCGTCGCGGTCGAAGATCCCGAGGATCTCGCAGGGACCGCCCTCGGCACCGATGGCGTGCGGCAGCATGGTGGGGAACTCGGCGGCCTGGTGGGTCTCCACACGCAAGCGCCGGTTCCCGAGCAGCAGGACCGCCGTACCGGACAGGACCACGAGCCACTCCCGTCCCGGATGGGCCCGCATCGCGGCAGGATCGTCCGGCGGCGGCGCGGTCACGCGCTGCCGTACGACGCTCATGCCGGGGTCGCTCCTGACGGGCCAGCGCATCTGGCCGCGCGCCTTGTCGATCACCGGGCCGACGACCACGTCGTCGGAGGCCGTCTCGACCAGCTGGTCCAGCGTGGTGTCCAGCGCGCGGGCGAGCGTCACCAGGCTGTCCAGCGCCAGGCGCCGCCGGCCGTTCTCGATCCGGCTGAGCGTGGACTGGCTGATCCGGGCACGGGAGGCCAGCTCCTCCAGCGACCAGCCCTGCGCCACCCGCAGCGCCCGGATGCGTTTGCGCACCAGGCTGTCCAGCTCGTCGTCGGCCCGTTCGGCTTGCGTCATGCGCAGCATCGTATGCCCGTCGAGCACGGCCGGGACGCGATGCCACAATGGCGTGCCATGTCTGCCCTCTCCGCCCCCGCGAACCGCCGGCTCCAGCGCTGGGAGCAGCGCACCGGCGGCTGGCTCATCGCCCTGGCGGCCGTCTACCTGGCCGCCTACGCGGTGCCGATCCTCGATCCCGGTCTCCCCCACGCCTGGCGCGCCGCCGCCGCGGACGTCACCTTCGCCGTCTGGGCGCTACTGGCCGCCGAGTTCCTGCTGCGCTTCGCCATGGCCGACCGCCGGTGGCAGTTCGTCAAGGTGCGCCTCTTCGACCTGGCGACCCTCGTCCTGCCCCCGCTGCGCCCGCTGCGGCTGGTGACCATCGTGTTCATGGTGGTGCGCCGCAACGCCTCCACCCTGGGCCGGGTCCGGCTGCGGCTGGGCACCTACGTGGCCGCCTGCACGGCCCTGCTGCTGTTCCTCTCCAGCCTGACGATCCTCGACGTGGAGCGGCGCAACCCGGACGCCTCGATCACCACGTTCGGCGACGCCCTGTGGTGGTCGGTGACCACGGTCACCACCGTCGGATACGGCGACCTCTACCCGACGACGACGCAGGGCCGCCTCATCGCCATCGCGCTGATGGTGGGCGGCATCGCCCTCGCGGGTCTCGTCACGGCGACCCTCGCCTCCTGGTTCATGGACCGGTTCTCGGAACTCCGCGCCGGGGAGGCCCAGACGAACAGCGAGATCTCGGCGCTCACCGAGGAGGTGCGCCGGCTCCGCGACGAACTGCGCGACCAGCGCGCCACCGTGCCCCGCGTCCCCGCTCCCGCCGACGGCGACCGGCAGACCGTCGGTGCGGCCCCCTCGCCCGGCCCGGCCGCGCCCCCTCCCGCGGGGGACGCCCCGCACGGCGCCGAGGCCGGCCCCCGCGCCGCGCCGGAGAACGACCGCCTGCCGTAGCCGGGTGCCGCCCGGCCCGCCCCGCACGGCGCCGAGGTCGGACGGGCCCGCGCCGGAGAGCCGGCGCAGCCCGCAGCCGGGTGCGGCCCCGCCCGGCCCGCCCCGTTTTTGCCGCGCTCCCCCGGGTAGGCGAGGACCATCCGTCCGACGCCCGCGGAGCCGGTCCGTCCGGGGAGCGGTGCCCTGCCGGCGCCGTCCGCGGAATCCGCCGCTGCCGGAGCCGCGCGGGTCGCGCGAGCGGTGACCGCCCCGGCCGGCGGCGCGGCCCCGCCGCCCCGCGCGGCGCGCACGCCGGGGACGGGACACACTGGCCGCACGCCGCCGGGGAGGCTCACGAGGGCATGGAAGCTCATCTGCGCCGCTCGCTCTGGGCCCGGACGCTGGTCCGGGCCGTGGCCGTGCTGAGCCTGACCGTGCTGGCGGCGGCCGCCGTGGTCCGCAGCACCGTGCTCGACACCGGTTTCTACGACCGGGTGCTCGACGAGGAGCACGCCTACCAGCGGACCTACGACGAGGTCCTGGTGGGCCCGCAGACCGCCCCGGTCGTCCGCGACCTGCTGGGCAGGCTGCCGGTGCCCGCGTCCACCGTCACCGCGAACCTCAAGCTCGTCATCCCGCCGGAGACGCTGCGGGCCATGGGGGACCAGCAGATCGCGGCGCTGATCGCGTACCTGGAGGGACGGCGCGACCGGCTGCGGCTCACGGTGGACCTCTCCCCGGTCGTGGCCAACATCTCCCGCCTCGGCCAGGTCTACTTCGCCGATGCCGTCGCGTCCCTCCAGCAGCGTCCCGAACCCGACTTCGAGGAGTTCGGCCACCGGGTGACCACGGTCGCGCGGGAACTCGCCGACGGCCGGAGCCCGCTCGCCGGGCTGCCGACGCCCGCCCTCACCCACCGGCAGACGGTGGCCGTCACGACGGTGCTGCTGCGGCTGGTGCCCGCCGGCGAGCGCCCCACCCTGCGGCCCGTCGTCGAGGCCGCGCTGGACGGCGGGGACCCGGCCTCGGCGCTGGCCGCCGTCATGCCGGTCGCGGTCTCGGACCGGGTGGAGGCCGCCGCCACGGAACTGATGCGCAGCGCGGGCGGCCGCACCTGGGTGATCAGCACCGATCTGGCGCCCACGCAGGACGTGCGGGAGCAGGCCCGGCAGGTGCGCTCCGCCACCCGCCTGTTCCAGGAGGCGGTGGAGCCGACCGCCGCCGTCCTCGCGGTCCTGGCGCTCATGCTGCTGTGGTCGGCCGCGCCGCCGCCCACCGCGCGCCGGCTCGTCCCGATGGGCTGGACACTGGCGGCCGCCGCCGCGGCGACCGCGTCGCTGACCGCCCTGGCCCACCTCGCCGTCGGCGACACCCCGTACCGGCCGCCGTCCTCCTGGCCGCCGACCGCGACCCGCCTCCTCGACGACCTCCAGACGACCGCGGTCCACCGGGTGCTGGCCACCGCGACGGTCGTCACCCTCATCCAGCTGGTCGCCGGAGCGCTGCTGGTCACCGTCGGCTGGGCCTGGCAGACCCGGCCGGCCCTCCGCGTCCCGGTCACCCCGCGGCACGGTCTGGCCCTCGCCTCCGTCGTCACCGCCACCGCGCTCGTCAGTACGGCGCTGGCCCCGGTCGCGATGACCGGCTCCGCACCCCGCATCTGCCAGGGCGACTCCCGGTGGTGCGACCTCCGCTACGACCAACTGGCCCAGCTCGCCGCGCACAACGCGATGGCCACCACGGCGAACCGCTTCATCAGCCCCGTCCAGGACCCCGACCTCGTCGGCCAGCTCAACGCCGGCGTCCGCACGCTGCTCGTCGACACCCACCACTGGGAGCGGCCCGCGGAGATCACGGGCCGCCTGAACACCTCCGAGTTCTCCCCCGAGCTGCGCGCCCAGCTCACCCGGGTGCTGCGGCGGGTCGATCCCCACCGCCCGGGCTCGTGGCTGTGCCACTCCGTGTGCGGTGCCGGCGCGCTCGAACTGGTCGACACGCTCCGCCGGCTCGGGGACTGGCTGCACACGCACCCCACGGAGATCGTGACCCTGATCGTCCAGGACGCGATCACCCCGCAGGAGACGGCCGCCGCCTTCGAACAGGCCGGACTCGCCGACCTGCTGTACTCCCCCGACCCCGACCCGGCACGGCCCTGGCCCCGGCTCGGGGACATGATCGACAGCGGCCGGCGGCTGGTCGTCTTCGCCCAGCGGGCCGACGGCCCGGCCCCGTGGTACCGGAACTTCTACCGGTACGGCATGGAGACGCCGTTCGCCGTCCGCTCCCCCGCCGACATGACCTGCGCCCCGAACCGCGGCGGCACCGGCAAGCGGCTGTTCCTGCTCAACCACTTCGTCACCGACACCGGCGGCCGGCGCCTGTACGCGGGCTCCGTCAACTCCTTTTCCACGGTGCTGGAACGCGCCCACCGCTGCGAGCGGGAACGCGGCAGCCCGGTCAACTTCGTCGCGGTCGACTACGCGACCCTCGGCGACGCCCACGGCGCCGTGGAGGCGCTCAACGCCGAGCGGGTCCAGGCCAAGTCGGCCGGCACCCGGATACTGACGGCCCGGTGAGCGGGCGCCGGACCGCACGGCGTCCGCCGGCGGAGGCCGGCCGGCCCGCAGGACGATGCCCGTAAGGACGGGTGCGAGCCGGCCCGCCCGGACGCCGCTGCACGCGCCCGGCGCCCGATCCCGGTCCGCGGCCGAGCCCCACGTGCGCTCCGGACCGGGACTGCCGCCGGCACACGATCGCCCTCGACGACCGTGCACGGCGGTCCCGCGGACCGGCCGCGGGCCACAGGGCACCCCCGGGCACGCTCACCGGGACGACGCGGGCCGCTCCGCCGCCATCCCCAGACGTGCCTGTTCCTCCTCGACGATGCGCCGTGCCAGCTCGCTGTCCGACACGTCGACCGCGTCCGGGGTCGCTTCGGCCACGGCGCTGCGGCGGGCGTAGACGTCGAACAGGCGCGTCTTGGCCTCCAGCATCCTCACCATGCGTTCGTCCACCCCTCCGGTGGCGAGGAGACGGTGCACGCGCACCGGCCTGACCTGGCCCATGCGGTGGGCCCGGGCCACCGCCTGATGTTCGATGGTCGGCTTGATCTGGGGTTCGCAGAGGACGACGACGGAGGCGGCCTGCAGGTTGAGGCCGACGCCCGCTGCCTGGATCTGCCCCAGGAACACCGCCGGGCCCCGGACACCGGCGAAGTCGTCGACGATGTCCTGGCGACGCTGGGCCGGGACGGCGCCGGACAGCGGACCGAACAACGGAGTGGCCCCGGAGGTTCCGGCCGCGAGGACCTCCTTCACCACGCCCAGGACGTCCTTGAAGTTGGAGAAGACCACCGTCTTCTGCCCGTTCTCGCCGGCCTCCTGAACGATCTCCCGCAGCCGGTCCAGCTTGGCCGACTTCTCGGGGCGCATGTACGCGGCCCTGCGCATCGCCATGAAGTTGCCCGTGCGCACGGCCTCGCGGTACGCCTCCTCGTCCGAGGCGCTCAACTCCTCCCACTCGTCGGTGTGCTGGAGGCTCGGGAGTTCCGTGAGCACGTCCTCCTGGTTGCGCCGCAGGTAGACGGGGGCCACGGCCTTGCGGAAGGCGACCGACCCGACCAGCGCGTCGTGCCCACCGAGGTCCGCCGCGACGCCGTCGTCGAGCATCCGGACCAGGTTGCGGAACTCCGCGACCCGGTTCTCCATCGGGGTTCCGGTCATGAAGAGGCTGCGCTCACACCGCTGCGTCCACTGGGCGACCGACTGAGACCGCTTGGCCTTCGGGTTCTTCACGGCGTGCGCTTCGTCGACGACGAGGAGTCCGACCTCCCCACCGCCCGGCACCGGGAATCCGCGCAGCGCGTCGAACGTGGTCACCCCGACCCCGCCCCGGCCCTTCCAGTCGGCGAACGCGTCGTGCCGGTCCGGGCCGTGGAGCACCATGACGCGCAGGGCGCTGCGGGCCTCGATCTCCCGCGTCCAGTTCACGATGACGCTCGCCGGGCAGACGACCATGAAGTGGCTCTGCCCCTCGGCGGCCAGGTGGGCCAGGACGGCGATGGCCTGGATGGTCTTCCCGAGGCCCATCTCGTCGCCGAGTATCACCTTGCGCTGGGCGAGCGCGAACCGCGCGCCGAACGCCTGGTAGCCGCGCAGGGAGACCCGCCGGTGCGTGTCGTCGAGATCCTGGGTCCGTACCCGCTCCGCGATCTCGTCCGACAGAAAGCCCTCTCCGGCAGCCGCGTCCGTCGGCCGCCCGGAGATCTCGGCGAGCAGGCTGTAGTACTCGGCGGAGCGGAGCTCGAAGTCCACCCAGGCCGCGACGTCGGACGAGGTCCCGCGGAGCAGGTCCACCGACGCCTGGGCGAGCAGTTCCGGCAGGGCGCCCCGCTCCGCCTCGTCCACCAGGGCCCGGATCTCGACGACGGCCGCCTCCGCGCGCGCCTTCCTCTCCCGGCCGGCGAGCAGCATCCGGACCCTTCCGGCGGCCGGCCCGGCGTCGGCCAGCAGCGGGCCGAGGCGTTCCGCCAGGACGGTGGCCTTGTCCACCGCACGCCGGGCGTCCGGACCGGCCTCCACCAGGACGTGCAGGGCGCTGATGAGCGCGGTGGTGCGCGGTTCCGGCCGGTCCACGTCGATGTGGACGGCCACCGTCTCGTGCACGGCGTCGGAGAGCCTGCGGGCGGCGGCGAGCAACTGGTCGGCGGTGAGCTGCCCGACACCGGGAATCTGCCGCAGCCGGTAGGGGCCCGCTTCGAGGACACTGCCCAGGGTGCGCAGTCCGCTCCTCTCGACGCTCCCCAGCCGCAGCCGGCCCTCGGTGACGTCCTGGAGCCGGGTGACGGGAATGGCGTCGAGCTCCTGCTTCACCGCCGCGTCGTGGATCGGCCTCAGTGCCGCCCGTACCGCCTCCACGGCCCTTCCGTGGTCGCCGACCACGGCCCGCGCCGCCTTGTGCAGCCGCGTTCCCCTCGCGACCGCGTCCCGCTCTCCACGCCCCACGCTTCCCCCCCGCTCTCCGGCCCTCCGGGCATCCTCCCACCGCCCGCACCCGGGCCTCGACGAGCGCCCCGGGCGCCGCATCGATCGCGCACGTGTGTCCGCGCAACCCGGCGTTCACCAGCACCTCCGAGGCCGCCCTCGCCTCCTCGCCACCGATCGGGACGACTCTCGGCCCGGAAGGCACCCGCTTCAGGCGGGATGTGTTCGTACGGGAAAGGACGGCTTCGACTGGCGCCAGGTCACCCGGCACACGGTGCAGCGGGAACCTCACCACACGGCTCTGGCCTGCGGACATACAGGCGCATTCCAGCACGGGAGCCGCGACGAACGGTATGCCTGCGCCGATGATGGATCAGCGGCACAGCGTCCCTCTTGACGGCCGCAATCACTAGAGTTGGCTCATGACCGCACTGCCCGACTGGATGCGCCCGCCGCGCGCGGAAGGCTGGTTCGCGGAGGACCTCGACCGCCTCCCCGAGGCACCCCGCCACACCGAGCTGATCGACGGAGCCCTCGTCTTCATGATGTCGCCCCAGCGGTCCTGACATGGCCGTCTCGTCACCGCCCTGACCACCACGCTCATGGCGCAGGCGCCGGCCGGATTCGAGGTCGAGCGGGACATGACGATCCGCCTCGACGCCCGCAACCGTCCCGAGCCGGACCTCTTGCTGACGGAGCTGCCCTACGATCCGGACCGGACCTGGTACGCCCCGGAGGACGTGGAGCTCGTCGTGGAGGCCGTGTCACCCGAGTCCGCCCATCGCGATCGCACGGTCAAACTCCGCAAGTACGCGGAGGCCGGCATCCCGCACTACTGGTGCATCGAGGACGAGGGTGGCGCACCCGTCGTCCACGTCTACGAACTCGACGAACCGACCGGCTTCTACGCGCCTGCCGGCATCTTCCGGGGCGCCCTCCAGCGCCCGGTGCCCTTCGAGATCAGCCTGGACCTCGACAAGCTCACACCGCCACGCAGCCACTGAGTAGTCGGCACCAAGTCAGCACGGGAACGCGGAAGGGGTCGGACTCGCCGGAGTCCGACCCCTTCTGGCCTGCAATTTTGACGAGCCATTAACATGCAGTAGCGAGATCGCTACACATTGAAGCGGAATGTCTGCGGACTGATCCTGACCTGCGGCGGAGCCTCGTCCAGGGCTCTGACCTGGGACTTCGAGGTTGGTATGCGTTGGCTCCCGACGGTCGTTTACGGGTGTCCTGCGGACTGGCTGCGGACTGGCCGGGTGTGCCGCGGTGAGAAATCCATGGCAGACCGGCGGGGCCTGCAAGGAGATTGCGCAGGTGAGCGACTCCTGCTGCGGAGCCTCGTGCCGGGCGCCACGCCCGGCTCGTACGAGATCTGGCCGATCCGCTTCCGGGAGGACGACGGGGTCCGTTTCCGTCAGCTGGCCACGGGCAGCGGAGCGAGCAACGAATCGGGCATGCTGCGACTGCGCCTATTCCACACCGTCATCGTGACTGACTCGGCAGTCCGCGAGATGATCTCAGCGCGTGTACGGATCAGCCAGCGACAGCGGCGTCCGAGCCGCTTCCAGGGCCGCCCCCGGAAAGGCGGGGCCGGCTGTGTAGAAGCGGGCACGGGTACGGCCGACCGGTGTCAGGACCTCGCCTGCGACCAGGTCCCGCAGGTCACGTTGGGCCCGCTGCAGACTCAGGTCCTCCGCTCGTTCGTAGCGTGTACGGCGCACGCGCCCGGACATCGCCACGTCGTGCAGCGCGGAAACCACCCTCTCTTCCAGTCCCCGGACCTCCGCGAACTCACCCAGCAGCAGCCACACCCGACTCGAACGATCCAGGCGATTGCGTACGGTCTGCGCCTGCTGGTGGTACGCGGTGAGGTTGAAGCGGACCCAATCGGAGACGTCCTGGTCGGGGCGGTAGGTGGCCCCCCGACGCTGCAGCTCGCGGTAGTACTCCCAAGTATTGCCGGGGCGCCCCAGCCAAGCCTCGATCGAGGAGAACTCGGGGGCCAGTTCTCCCTGTCTCGCGATCATGAGCGTTTGGAGGGACCGGGACATGCGGCCGTTGCCATCCGCCCACGGGTGGATGGCAACAAGGTGCAGATGCGCCATGGCGGCCCGCACCAGCGGATGGGTGCCATCGTCCGTGTTCAGCCACTCGACCAGTTCACCCGTCAGCGCAGGCACCTCGGCCGCGCCCGGTGCCGTATATGCCGCGATGCTGGGGTCGCGGGCGTCCGTCACATACACCGGTCCGCGGCGCCACTGCCCGGCCGGCTTCCGCGGGGTGTGCCGGTGTCCCTGCAGCATCCAGTGGAGCGCGTTGAGCAACTCCTTGCCGTATCGGAAGTCCGCGACATCGTGCAGCGTCTGGATATAGGTCATCATCCGCTGATAAGCCAGCGTCTCCTCACGATCCTCCTCGGAGACGTCGACATCCCGCTCGCCCTCCAGAAGATCCTCAACATCGACCGTGGACACCTTGAAGCCCTCGATCGAGTTGGAGGCCGCCACCGCATCCGCGGTCAAGAACTTGCGCAGCCCTTCGGTCCACTTCGCCGGAGTGGACCGAACCTGGAGACGCAACGAGCGGCGGAGATCTTCGATCTCACCGAGAACACGCTGATCCTCGGCATTGAGAGCAGGCGTGGGGAAGAGCATGCTCCTCACTCTAGAGTGACGTAAACATTACGTCAATGCGTCAGAATCCATCGGCACCTCGACGCCGAGCTACCGCGGTCCACATGCACCATGCAGCCGGGTCAGGTCGAACCGTTCTGCGGACTGTTGCGGACAGCACAACGACCTGACCCGCGTTCTCGCAGGTCAGGTCGCTTATGGTGATGCGATCAGACGTTGAAGCGGAACTCCACCACATCCCCGTCCTGCATCACGTACTCCTTGCCCTCCATGCGGGCCTTGCCCTTGGAGCGGGCCTCGGCGACCGAGCCGGTGTCGACCAGGTCGGCGAAGGAGATGACCTCGGCCTTGATGAAGCCCTTCTGGAAGTCGGTGTGGATCACACCGGCCGCCTCGGGGGCCGTCGCACCCTTCTTGATGGTCCAGGCGCGGGACTCCTTCGGACCGGCCGTCAGGTAGGTCTGGAGACCGAGGGTGTTGAAGCCGACGCGCGCCAGGGTCGCGAGGCCGGGCTCCTCGGCGCCCACCGACTCCAGGAGCTCCAGGGCGTCCTCCTCGTCCAGCTCGGCGAGGTCCTGCTCCAGCTTGGCGTTGAGGAAGATCGCCTCGGCGGGGGCGACCAGGGCGCTCTGCTCGGCCTTGAAGGCGTCGTCCGTCAGCTCGTCCTCGTCGACGTTGAAGACGTACAGGAACGGCTTCGTCGTGAGGAGGTGCAGGTCGTGGAGGAGTTCCTCGTTGCCGGAGCCCTGGACGATGCCCGCGGAGAAGAGGGTGTCGCCCTTCTCCAGGATCTCCTTGGCCGCCTCGACCGCCGCGACCTTCGGAGCGATGTCCTTCTTGATGCGCGACTCCTTCTGAAGGCGCGGCAGGACCTTCTCGATCGTCTGGAGGTCGGCGAGGATCAGCTCGGTGTTGATCGTCTCGATGTCGTCCTTGGGCGAGACCTTGCCGTCGACGTGCACGACGTTCTCGTCCTTGAAGGCACGGATGACCTGGCAGATCGCGTCCGACTCGCGGATGTTCGCGAGGAACTTGTTGCCCAGGCCCTCGCCCTCGCTGGCTCCGCGCACGATGCCCGCGATGTCGACGAAGTCGACCGTCGCCGGCAGGACCCGCTGCGAGGAGAAGATCTCGGCCAACTTGGTCAACCGGGGGTCGGGGACGCCGACCACGCCGACGTTGGGCTCGATCGTGGCGAACGGGTAGTTGGCCGCGAGCACGTCGTTCTTGGTCAGGGCGTTGAACAGGGTCGACTTGCCGACATTGGGCAGACCGACGATTCCGATCGTGAGCGACACGTTGCGACTTCCCGTACGAGAGGATGGGCGAGGGGCCCTCGGAGAGCGCGGGCCGATCCACCAGTCTACGGCGTGCCCGGACACCCGCCCGCGAGGTATCGAACGCTTGGCCAAGGTCTTTCCATGACCGCGCCTTCGACCGGTCTCCGGCGTGTCTGACGAGCCGTTCCACACATAAAACGACCTAAGTTGGTCCGGTGGAGCAACACAGGACGCGCGCCCCTCACTACAGACCGCGACGCGGGACGCCGGTTCCGGCTCAGGCCGGGCGGGCCACGTCCGCCGGCGTCGGGCGGGGCGCCCAGGCGGCCCGCGGGCCCGCGGGGGCGGGTACGCGGACGACGCCGCGGCTGCCCAACCCCCGGCTCACCGGGCTCGGCAGCGGGCTGTTCTGCGGAGCCTCGATGCTGGCGTTCGCCGGGCTGGACGCGCTCCTCTTCGGGGGGTCCCAGACGGCGTACGGGGTGCTGTTCCTCCCGGTGTGCCTGCTGACCGGCCTGTGGGTCCGGCCCGGCGACCTGGTCACCGCCCCCGTGGTCGCGCCCATCGCCTTCACGCTCGGGCTGCTGCCCCTGGCCGGGGGGAGCGACGGCGGGATCAGCGGCCGGTTCATGGGGCTGGTGACGGCCCTCGCCCTCCAGGCGGGCTGGCTGTACGGCGGCACGCTGCTCGCGGGCCTCGTGGTGCTGGCGCGCCGGGTGCGGCTGATGGCCCGCCGCGCCGCCCGGCGCAGGGCGCAGGCCGCGCAGGCCGCGCAGGCCGGATTGGCGGGGGCGTCGGCTGCGGTGCCGGTGGCCGGCGGCCCGGCGGCGCGGAAGGGGAAGACCCGGACGCCTCCGCCGCCGCGCGGGCCGCAAACGGGCCGGCCGAGCGGCTGACCGGACCGGCCGGCGCAACGCGAGCCTCCGTGGGCCGAGGCGACCGCCGAACCGCGACACGGTGAGGCGACCGCCGAACCCCGGGACACCCACCCGGCCGCGCGATCGCCCGGCTCGGAGGCGCCGCACCAGCGCCGGCCGCCGGAAACGGGGGCGTGCCGAGCCTGCGGCACAACGGGCCAAGGCTCCGAAGCAGGGTGGCGCGCCAAGCCCGCAGCGCGACGGGCCGGCGGGCCGGAGCCGTCCGGCGCGCGGGCCTCGGAGCGCTACCGCGCAACCGTCGCCGCCCGCATGGCGGCTCCGACGATCCCCGCGTTGTTCTGCAACTGCGCCGGGACGATCTCCGCGGTGATGCCCTCGATCAGCGGCAGGAACTTGTCGGCCTTGCGGCTGACGCCGCCGCCGACGATGAACAGCTCGGGCGAGAAGAGCATCTCGACGTGCGCGAGGTACTTCGTGACGCGGCGCGCCCAGTGCTCCCAGGTCAGGTCGTGGTCTTCCTTGGCCTTCGTGGACGCCTTCTTCTCGGCGTCGTGCCCGTTCAGCTCCAGGTGGCCCAGCTCGGTGTTCGGGACCAGCTCGCCGTCGACGAACAGGGCGCTGCCGATGCCCGTGCCGAACGTGAGGAGGATGACGGTGCCGCTGCGGCCCTTGCCGGCGCCGAACTGCATCTCGGCGACCCCCGCGGCGTCCGCGTCGTTCAGCACGGTCACCGGCAGGCCGCCGATCCGTTCGCCGAGCAGGGCGCCCGCGTCGGTGTCGATCCAGGACTTGTCGACATTGGCGGCCGTGCGGATCGTGGAACCGCCGGTGACGACGCCGGGGAAGGTGATGCCCACGGGGCCGGACCAGCCGAAGTGGCCGACGACCTCCTTGACGCCGTCCGCCACCGCGTCGGGCGTCGCCGGGTGCGGGGTGAGCACCTTGCAGCGCTCCTCCGCGAGGTCTCCGCGGTCAAGGTCCACGGGGGCACCCTTGATGCCGGATCCGCCAATGTCCACACCGAAGATCTGCATGGCCCTACGTTACGTCGTAGGACTGACGGTCACTTCCCTGCCGTGCCGCCGGTGCGCTCGGCCACCAGGGCGGCCGCCTCGGCGCGCAGGTCGCGGCGCAGTTCCTTGGGCAGGGAGAAGGTGATGGACTCCTCGGCGGCCTTGACGATCTCCACGTCCTCGAAGCCGTGCCGGGTCAGCCATTCCAGGACCTGCTCGACGAGCACGTCCGGGACGGAGGCGCCGGAGGTGACGCCGACCGTGGTCACACCCTCCAGCCACGCCTCGTCGATCTCGTCGGCGTAGTCCACCAGGCGGGCGTCGCGGGCACCGGCGAGCTTGGCGACCTCGACCAGGCGCACCGAGTTGGAGGAGTTGCGCGAGCCGACCACGATCACCAGGTCGGCCTCGGCGCCCATCTGCTTCACGGCGAGCTGGCGGTTCTGCGTGGCGTAGCAGATGTCGTCGCTCGGCGGGGAGATGAGCTGCGGGAACTTCTCCTTGAGGGCGTCCACCGTCTCCATGGTCTCGTCGACGGAGAGGGTCGTCTGGGAGAGCCACACGACCTTGGAGGGGTCGCGGACCTCGACCTTGGAGACGTCCTCGGGGCCGTCGACGAGGGTGATGTGGTCGGGCGCCTCGCCGGAGGTGCCGATGACCTCCTCGTGGCCCTCGTGGCCGATGAGGAGGATGTCGAAGTCGTCCTCGGCGAACCGGACGGCCTCCTTGTGGACCTTGGTGACCAGCGGGCACGTGGCGTCGATGGTGGCGAGCTTGCCGGCGGCGGCCTCGTCGTGGACGACGGGGGCCACGCCGTGCGCCGAGAACATGACGATGGAGCCCTCGGGGACCTCCGCCGTCTGCTCGACGAAGATCGCGCCCTTCTTCTCCAGGGTCTGCACGACGTACTTGTTGTGCACGATCTCGTGACGGACGTAGATCGGGGCCCCGTACTGCTCCAGGGCCTTCTCGACGGCGATCACGGCACGGTCCACGCCCGCGCAGTAGCCCCTGGGGGCGGCGAGCAGGACACGGCGGCCAGTCGAAGCAGTCATGGCACCCATCGTAAGGCCGTACCCGGCGCGTCGATGATCGCCTCCACGGGGTGAACGGGGGCGGGAGCGGTGGGCCCGTCCCGGGAAGCGGCCGGGCGGTAGGGCGGCCCGGCCGGTGATGGGCCGTGCCCTCCTGTTCCCGCGGCGCGGCGGGAACGGCGGGAACGCGGCGCGGCGCATCGGCGGGGCGGGCATCAGGGCATCCGCGGGAACGGGGAGCAGGGCACGTGCATCCGCGAGGCGGGAGCGGCGCGTCCGCGGGGACGGGGAGCGGCGCACCGGGGGGACGGGGAGGCGGGCCCCGCTCCGGTCGGGCGGCGGAGCCGGGCCGGCCGCCTCCCGGACGGGCGCGGTGATGTCGGCGCGGACCACTACGCTCGGGCGCATGGCTCTCAACACGTCCGCGGACGCTCCGCTGCCCGTCGGAGAGGTGTCACGGCTCATCGGGGGATGGATCGACCGGCTCGGCGCGGTCTGGGTCGAGGGACAGATCACCCAGTTGTCGCGGCGTCCCGGCGCGGGCGTCGTCTTCCTGACGCTGCGCGACCCGTCGTACGACATCTCGGTGAGCGTGACCTGCTACCGGCAGGTGTTCGACGCGGTCGCCGACGTGGTGGGCGAGGGCGCCCGGGTCGTGGTGCAGGCGAAGCCGGAGTGGTACGCGCCGCGGGGCCAGCTGTCGCTGCGGGCGACCGCGATCAAGCCGGTCGGGGTGGGCGAGCTGCTCGCCCGGCTGGAGCAGCTGAAGAAGGCGCTGGCGGCCGAGGGGCTGTTCGCGGCCGACCGGAAGAAGCCGCTGCCGTTCCTGCCGCAGCTCATCGGGCTGGTCTGCGGGCGCGCGTCGGCGGCCGAGCGGGATGTGCTGGAGAACGCGCGGCACCGCTGGCCCGCCGTCCGCTTCGAGGTGCGCAACGTCCCGGTGCAGGGCGTCCACGCCGTGCCGCAGGTCGTCCAGGCGGTCCAGGAGCTGGACGCGCGGGACGACGTGGACGTGATCGTCGTGGCGCGTGGCGGCGGCAGCGTGGAGGACCTGCTGCCGTTCTCCGACGAACAACTCGTGCGCGCGGTGGCGGCCTGCCGGACGCCGGTGGTGTCGGCCATCGGGCACGAGCCGGACAACCCGCTGCTGGACCACGTGGCGGACCTGCGGGCCTCCACCCCGACGGACGCCGCCAAGAAGGTCGTGCCGGACGTGGGCGAGGAGTACGAGCGGGTGCGGCTGCTGCGGGACCGGGCCCGGCGCAGTGTGCTGTCGTTCGTCGACCGGGAGGAGCGCGGGCTGGCGCACGCGCTGGCCCGGCCCTCGATGGAGGACCCGCACCGGATGATCGACGAGCGGGCGGACCGGGTGGCGGCGGTGCTGGAGCGGGGCAGGCGCACGCTCGGGCATCTGCTGGACCGCGCGGACTCGGAGCTGGCGCACACCCGCGCGCGCGTGGTGGCCCTCTCTCCGGCGGCGACCCTCCGGCGGGGGTACGCGGTGCTCCAGAAGGCCGACGGGCACGTGGTCCGGGACCCGGCCGAGGTAGCGGCGGACGAGACGCTGCGGGCGCGGGTCGCCGAGGGTGAACTGACGGTTCGAGTCGATGCATAGGGTGGGCGCATGACCGGCAAGGTGGACGAGGCGCTCGGGTACGAGCAGGCACGGGACGAGCTGATCGAGGTCGTACGCCGCCTGGAGGCGGGCGGTACGAGCCTGGAGGAGTCCCTGGCGCTCTGGGAGCGGGGCGAGGAGCTGGCCAAGGTGTGCCGGCGCTGGCTGGAGGGCGCGCGGGCCCGGCTGGACGCGGCCCTCGCCGAGGAGGAGCCGGAGGGCGAGCGGGAGGCGGCCGAGGACGCCTGATCCCGGCCCGCACGACACCCCGTAGGTGACGAGGGGCGGTTCCCCGCGGGGCCGTCCCTCCGCTCGTGGGCGCCACCTCCCGAGCCGCGACCGGAGCCGCCGCCCGAGGGCGGCACGCTTTTCTCCGGGCCCGTGCGCCCGGCCCCAGCCGCCGCCGGGCGTATCGGCATCTTCCCAGGGGAGAGGGCTGACCTCCCCCGAGGGAACGCGCCGCGTGGCGCGACGGCGCGTCCCGGAGAATCCGGCGCCGCCGTCCCTCCCGTACCCGTCCCTCCCGTACCCCGCGTGCCCGCGGCCCGTGGCGTCCGAGCGCGCCGGCGCGCCGTGCACCGCGCTCACGAAAGCCCCTCCCGCCGCCGTCTCGGATCACGACGGCCAGGGCGTCCGGACCTCCGCCCCCAGGACGTCCGACATCTCGGTCACCCCGGCTCCCGGCTCCCGGCTCCCGGCTCCCGGCTCCCGGCTCCCGGCTCCCGGCTCCCGGCTCCCGGCTCCCGGCTCCCGGCTCCCGGCTCCCGGCGGCATCCTCGCGTCCCGGCGGGTCCGGTGAACGCGTCCTCACGCTGTGAAGCGGATCACCTCACCCCGCTTTTGGTTGAACTTTAAACCTCTGCGTCGTACTGTCGGTGATGCCAGCCGATCCCCCACGGATCCACCGCACGTACCGAGAAGGTTGCTCATGTCTCTCGTCCTTGACCCCACCGCCCAGGACCTGCTGTTCCGCGAGGCCCGCACCGCGAACACCTTCACCGACGAGCCGGTGACCGACGAGCAGGTGCAGGCGATCTACGACCTGGTCAAGTTCGGCCCGACCGCCTTCAACCAGTCGCCGCTGCGCATCACCCTGGTGCGTTCCCCCGAGGCCCGGGAGCGTCTCGTGCGGCACCTCGCCGAGGGCAACCAGGCGAAGACCGCCGCCGCGCCGCTGGTCGCGATCCTCTCCGCCGACAACGAGTTCCACGAGGAGCTGCCGGCCCTGCTGCCGCACTTCCCGGCCGCCAAGGACATGTTCTTCTCCGAGCGCCCGGCCCGGGAGAGCGCCGCCCTGCTGAACGCCGCGCTTCAGGCCGCCTACTTCATCATCGGCGTCCGCGCCGCCGGCCTGGCCGCCGGCCCGATGACGGGCGCCGACTTCGCGGGCATCCAGAAGGAGTTCCTGGACGACGACCACACCCCGCTGATGGTCGTCAACATCGGCAAGCCGGGCGAGGACGCCTGGTTCCCGCGCTCCCCGCGCCTGGAGCTCGACCAGGTCGTCACGACCGTCTGACCCGCCGGGCCGCCGGACAACCCCCGGCGCCACCCGCAGGACGGAAGGGCCCCCGGCACCGCGTGCCGGGGGCCCTTCCGTCGTACCCGAGAGCCAGTGCCGCGCCCTGGGGGCACGGCGCTGACTGTCACCACTCCTAGGCGGTCTTCAGGGAGCGCGCCATCTCGGCCAGCGCGTCGAACGACGCGGTGCCGGTCACCACCGTCGTGGCGCCGTCCCCCTTGAGGACGAGGGCGTCGTAGTGGTCGCCCTCGTAGCGCTGCCAGGTCCGGTCGCCGATGCGCTCGGTGGCCTTCGTGGCCTTGGCGCCCTGACTGGCCGAATCGATGAAGACGGCCGCACGCTGAGTGGACTGCTCGACCGCCACGTACTGACCGTCGGGGTCCTGGAAGCCGAGGTGCCAGACATCGAACTCGCTGCCGTCGTACCGCACCGAGGTGGCCTTCCACTCCGCCGGGAGCCCGCTGGGCGCCGCGACGGGGTAGCTCGCCGCGCGGCGCGCGGTCAGCAGTTCCACGCTGTAGTCGACGCGCTTGAGATCGGGCGCGGAGTCGTCGTGCGGGATGAAGATGTAGATGACGCCCGCCATGAGCCCGATGAGGGCCAGGGAGAGAATCATGTCCCGGACCGACTGCTTGCCTTTCGTACCTGCCACGCCCCTATCGTCGCAGGTGCCCTGCCCTGCTCATCCGTGGGCCCCCCTGCTCATTTTGTCGGCCTGGCGATAGAGTCGGGGGACCACCCTCATCCGGCCGTCGTCGTATCAGAAAGGTGCGTCTCGATGACCGAGCATCATCTGCCGTCCGAACTCGAAGTCCCGTCGGAGGCCCCCGACCGCAACCTCGCCCTCGAACTCGTCCGCGTCACCGAGGCCGCCGCGATGGCCGCGGGCCGCTGGGTGGGCCGCGGCGACAAGAACGGCGCCGACGGCGCCGCCGTCCGCGCCATGCGCACCCTCGTCTCCACCGTGTCGATGAACGGCGTGGTCGTCATCGGCGAGGGGGAGAAGGACGAGGCCCCGATGCTCTTCAACGGAGAGCAGGTGGGCGACGGGAGCGGCCCCGAGTGCGACATCGCCGTCGACCCGATCGACGGGACGACGTTGACCGCCAAGGGCATGACCAACGCGATCGCGGTGCTGGCCGCCGCCGACCGCGGGACCATGTTCGACCCGTCGGCCGTCTTCTACATGGACAAGCTGGTCACCGGACCGGAGGCCGCCGACTTCGTCGACATCAACGCCCCGGTGTCGGTCAACATCCGCCGTGTCGCCAAGGCCAAGCGCGTCACCCCCGAGGACGTCACCGTCGTCATCCTCGACCGGCCCCGCCACGACGGCATCATCAAGGAGATCCGGGAGACCGGCGCGCGCATCAAGCTGATCTCCGACGGCGACGTCGCGGGCTCGATCCTGGCGCTGCGCGAGGGCACCGGCATCGACCTGCTGCTCGGCATCGGCGGCACCCCCGAGGGCATCATCTCGGCGTGCGCCGTCAAGTGCCTGGGCGGCACCATCCAGGGCAAGCTGTGGCCGAAGGACGACGAGGAGCGGCAGCGGGCGGTCGACGCCGGGCACGACCTCGACCGCGTCCTCGGCACGAGCGACCTGGTGGCCGGCGAGAACGTCTTCTTCGTCGCCACCGGCATCACCGACGGCGAGCTGCTGCGCGGGGTGCGCTACCGCCCCGAGACCGCGACGACCGAGTCGATCGTGATGCGGTCCAAGTCCGGGACGGTCCGCCAGATCACCTCGGAGCACCGGCTCAGCAAGCTGCGCGCGTACAGCGCGATCGACTTCGACCGCGCCAAGTAGGAGTCGCGACACGACGTCTTCCCGGCAGGACCGTGCCGGGAAGGCGTCGTGACGGCGGAACGAGGCGCCCCTTGTGCGGAGGGGCGCCTCCTCTGCTGTCACCTCGGGCGCGGACGGGTGCTGTCACCTCGGGCGCGGACGGGTGCTGTCACCTCGGGCGCGGACGGGTCGCGCCGCGGCGGGCGGGCCCGCCGGACGGCCGGGCAGACGACGTCGCCCGGATCGCCGTCGGCGTCGGCCGGCGAGACCCCTGCCGCGGAGGCGAGGCGGCCGGCGGCAAGGCGGCGCGGCTCACCCCGGCCGGCGGAGCGTGACGGCCGGTGGCGGCACCGGGGGTGCGCCGGGCCGGAAGCCCCGGGCGCCCGGGAAGGCAGCCGGCCCCCCGGGTGCGCGGACGCCCTCGCGGGCCGGTTCAGCCGGCGGCGGCTATCGTGCCGCGCGCGGCCTTCTGCAGTTCGAGGTCGCGACGGCGGCGGCGGGCCAGCACGACACGGCGCTCGGCGGCGGTCAGTCCGCCCCAGACTCCGTACGGCTCGGGTTGCAGGAGCGCGTGCTCGCGGCACTCGACCATGACCGGGCAGCGGCCGCAGACGCGCTTGGCGGCCTCCTCGCGGGAGAGCCGGGCCGCCGTCGGTTCCTTGGACGGGGCGAAGAACAGGCCCGCCTCGTCGCGACGGCACACCGCCTCCGTGTGCCATGGCGCTTCCTGATCCCTGTCCCGCACCGGCGCCCGCTGGGCCGGAACGGCAGCTACCTGCAGGGACTGATGCGGCGGTTGCAGCACGGTCTACTCCTGACGACGGCTTCGCGAGCGTGCCGGGCGCCGGGGAAGTCCCACAGCGCCCTCCGAGAGACGATGCAGCAAGCCCTACCCGCTGTGCGCGCGCCTATGCACAGCGTTCCCCACCCCGGGCGTCGTCCCGCGTGATCGATCGTCCACCGCTGAACCAATGGCCCCGCCGGGCCTGTCCGGTCCTTCCCGCCGCCGCCCGGAGGGCGGCCTTGCGGGCGGGTGCGCGCTCTCGGCGCGGCAGGGCGTGGAGCCTCGCGCGAGGCGTACCGTCCTCCGCGCCCGGCACGGCGAGGGCGCGGGCGGGGCGGCGTCGAGGCGGGTGGGAATCGTCGGGCGGGCCCGGGGTCCGGCCGGTCCCCCGCGTCAGCGGTCCAGGTGCTTGCGCAGACCCCTGTCCACGCGGTCGGCGACGCGGGCGTCCAGCCTGCTCGTGACGCGGTCGAGGATGTCCGCGACCAGCTTGCCGCGTCTGGGGCGCGCCGACACGCTGCCGAGGACGGCGAGGCCGTCGACGTACACCACGGGGGCGTCGGGGTCGCCCGCGTCCATCGTGCGCACCTCGAAGCTGCCCAGCACTCCCCCGCCGTTGCCGCGCAGCGAGACGTTCTCCGGGACGCGGATGTCGACGCTGCCGAACACGGAGACCGCCTTGATCACGACCTGCCGGTACTCGAAGATCGCCTCGCTGAGGTCGATGTCGACGCTGCCGAACACGGCGTAGGCGTGGATGCGGCGGCCCGCGCGCCAGCGGCCCTTGCGGACGGCCGCGCTCAGCACCGCGACCATGCTCTCGTCGGCGTCGACCGGGATCGCGCCGGCCGCCGGGCGGTGGGGCGCCGCGGCGTGCGGGGGAGCCGTCCGGCCGGGGTGCGCGGCGGGCAGGTCGCGGACGAAGCGGTCCAGTTCCCCCACCGTCTTGGTGGCCAGCACCCCCTCCACGCGCTCGGCGTGCTCCTCCGCGGTGAGGCGGCCCTCGGCGAGGGCGTCGCGCAGGATGTCGGTGATCCGCTCGCGGTCGGCGTCGGAGGCGCGCAGCCCCACCGGGGTCGCGGCCGTGGCGTCGGAGCTCTTCTGAAGGTCCACGGCAGCAGCGTACCCAAACGCGATAGATCGCGACTACCCCTCGCGGCCTCCCGGGGAGAACCGGGCATCCGCCCGTGGCCGAACTGAGCCTTACCTCACCACCTCGGCACCCGCGCCAGGTCCTACGCTGGTGGACGCTGCCAATGGAGGCACGCCGCTGTCTGTCGAGTGAGGAATGGGCGAGATGCCTGAGTTCGCGTACACCGATCTGCTCCCCCAGGGAGAGGACACCACCCCCTACCGGCTGGTGACCTCCGAGGGTGTCTCCACCTTCGAGGCCGACGGGCGCACCTTCCTCAAGGTGGAGCCGGAGGCGCTGCGCAAGCTCGCCGAGGAGGCCGTCCACGACATCCAGCACTACCTGCGTCCCGCGCACCTGGCCCAGCTGCGCCGCATCATCGACGACCCCGAGGCGTCGGGCAACGACAAGTTCGTCGCGCTCGACCTGCTGAAGAACGCGAACATCGCGGCGGCGGGCGTGCTGCCGATGTGCCAGGACACGGGCACCGCGATCGTGATGGGCAAGCGCGGGCAGAACGTGCTCACCGAGGGCGGCGACGAGGCGGCCCTGTCGCGCGGCATCTACGAGGCGTACAAGAACCTGAACCTGCGCTACTCGCAGATGGCCCCGCTGACCATGTGGGACGAGAAGAACACCGGGTCGAACCTGCCGGCGCAGATCGAGCTGTACGCCACCGACGGCGGCGCCTACAAGTTCCTGTTCATGGCCAAGGGCGGCGGCTCCGCCAACAAGTCGTTCCTCTACCAGGAGACGAAGGCGGTCCTCAACGAGGGCTCCATGATGACGTTCCTGGAGGAGAAGATCCGCTCGCTGGGGACGGCCGCGTGCCCGCCGTACCACCTGGCGATCGTCGTCGGCGGCACCAGCGCCGAATACGCCCTGAAGACCGCCAAGTACGCGTCCGCGCACTACCTGGACGAGATCCCGGCCGAGGGCTCCGAACTGGGGCACGGCTTCCGGGACAAGGACCTGGAGGAGAAGGTCTTCGAGCTGACGCAGCGGATCGGCATCGGCGCGCAGTTCGGCGGCAAGTACTTCTGCCACGACGTGCGCGTGGTGCGGCTCCCCCGGCACGGCGCGTCCTGCCCGGTCGCGATCGCCGTCTCCTGCTCGGCCGACCGCCAGGCCGTCGCGAAGATCACCGCCGAGGGCGTCTTCCTGGAGCAGCTGGAGACCGACCCGGCGCGCTTCCTGCCGGACACCACCGACGAGCACCTCGACGAGGCCGGCGACGTCGTGCGGATCGACCTGAACCAGCCGATGGACGCGATCCTCGCCGAGCTGACCAAGTACCCGGTCAAGACCCGGCTCTCGCTCACCGGCCCGCTGGTCGTGGCGCGCGACATCGCACACGCCAAGATCAAGGAACGGCTCGACGCGGGCGAGGACATGCCGCAGTACCTGAAGGACCACCCGGTCTACTACGCGGGCCCGGCCAAGACGCCCGAGGGCTACGCGTCCGGCTCCTTCGGCCCGACGACGGCCGGCCGCATGGACTCCTACGTCGAGCAGTTCCAGGCGGCGGGAGGCTCCAAGGTGATGCTGGCCAAGGGCAACCGCAGCAAGCAGGTCACCGACGCCTGCGACACGCACGGCGGCTTCTACCTCGGCTCGATCGGCGGCCCGGCCGCGCGGCTGGCCCAGGACTGCATCAAGAAGGTCGAGGTCGTCGAGTACGAGGAACTCGGCATGGAGGCCGTCTGGCGGATCGAGGTGGAGGACTTCCCGGCGTTCATCGTGGTGGACGACAAGGGCAACGACTTCTTCCAGGACCCGGCGCCCGCGCCCACCTTCACGTCCATCCCGGTGCGCGGTCCGGGCACGGTCTGAGCCGTCGGCGCGCGGCGCGGGACCCCCGGGAAGGCCCGGGGGTCCCGCGCCCTCCGGGGGCGGCGGGCCCTGGGCCGGGCCGGCCCCGGGCCGTACAGTGGCGGGATCGTTCGCACACCACCGAAGGGGGACGGGATGGACGGCACGGGGCGGGGACGGACGGCCGCACGGGGCTTCCTGACCGGGGCCGGCGTGCTCACGGCACTGGCCCTGGCCGGCTGGCTGCTCAGCGCGGCGACCGGTGCCGAGTTCCCGCGGCGCCCGGTGTGGGACCTCGGTGACGCGGGACCCTGGGTGGCCTCCTACGCGCGCGCCGTCGCGGGCGGTTCCTGGGCGGCGGCCCGCGCCTGTCTCGTACTGGCCGGGGCGCTGTCGCTCGTGGCGCTCGTCTCGCGGACCCTGGGCGCCCGAAGGGGCGGGCCCTCGTCCTGACCCGGCGCCGTGACCGGCGCGCCTGCGACGAACCCGGCGCGTGCGCGCGGGAACACCGCCGGCGTCGGGGACGCTGTCCTCCATGGAGGTGTCATCCATGGCAGACGGCCAGGACGCAGGCAAGTACCGCATCGAGCACGACTCCATGGGGGAGGTGCGGGTGCCCGCGGACGCGAAGTGGCGGGCGCAGACGCAACGCGCCCTGGAGAACTTCCCGGTCTCCGGGCAGCACATCGAGCGCGCGCACATCGAGGCCCTCGCCCGGATCAAGGCGGCCGCCGCGAAGGTGAACGCCGAACTCGGCGTGATCGACAAGGACGTCGCCGAGGCCGTCCAGGAGGCGGCGGCGGAGGTCGCCGAGGGGCGCTGGGACGCGCAGTTCCCGGTCGACGTGTTCCAGACGGGTTCGGGCACGTCGTCCAACATGAACACCAACGAGGTCCTCGCCACGCTCGCCACGGAGCGGCTGGGCCGGGACGTCCACCCCAACGACCACGTGAACGCCTCGCAGTCGAGCAACGACGTCTTCCCCTCCTCGATCCACATCGCCGCGACCGCTGCCGTGACGCGCGACCTGATCCCCGCCCTGGAGCACCTGGCCGCCGCGCTGGGCCGCAAGGCGGAGGAGTTCGCCGACGTGGTGAAGTCGGGGCGCACCCACCTGATGGACGCCACCCCGGTGACGCTGGGCCAGGAGTTCGGCGGGTACGCGGCGCAGGTGCGGTACGGGGTGGAGCGGCTGCGGGCCTCGCTGCCGCGGCTGGCGGAACTGCCCCTGGGCGGCACGGCGGTGGGGACCGGCATCAACACCCCGCCCGGCTTCCCCGCGGCGGTGATCGCGGAGGTGGCGCGGACGACGGGGCTGCCGCTGACGGAGGCGCGCGACCACTTCGAGGCGCAGGGGGCCCGTGACGCGATCGTCGAGACGAGCGGGCAGTTGCGGACCGTCGCGGTCGGGCTGACCAAGATCGCGAACGATCTGCGGTGGATGGCGTCGGGCCCGCGCACCGGGCTGTCGGAGATCAGCCTGCCCGATCTCCAGCCGGGGTCGTCGATCATGCCCGGCAAGGTCAACCCGGTGATCCCCGAGGCGGTGCTGATGGTGGCCGCCCAGGTGACCGGCAACGATGCGACGGTCGCCGTCGCGGGAGCGGCCGGGAACTTCGAACTGAACGTGATGATGCCGGTGATGGGCAAGAACGTCCTGGAGTCGGTGCGGCTGCTCGCCAACGTGTCGCGGCTGCTCGCCGACCGGACGGTCGACGGGATCGTGGCGCACCGGGAGCGGGCCCGGGAGTACGCGGAGTCCTCGCCGTCCGTGGTGACCCCGCTGAACAAGTACATCGGGTACGAGGAGGCCGCGAAGGTGGCGAAGAAGGCGCTGGCGGAGCGCAGGACGATCCGCGAGGTGGTGCTGGAGTCCGGCTACGTGGAGCGTGGAGAGCTGACGGAGCGGCAGCTGGACGAGGCGCTGGATGTCCTGCGGATGACGCGGCCGTAACGGCCCGCGACCGGGGCGGAACCCCGCATGACGCCTCCGTGACGGGACCCCGGCGACCGCGGGAACCGTGCCGCGTACCGCAGCGTCGCATGCCCGGGGCACCTAATATCTGTTCATGGCAGACGGTGGAGCGGTGAGACGGGCGGAAGCGGGCGGGCCGGCGGAGTTCTGGGAGCCCGGGCGCCACATCCTGTGGCGGTACCGGGAGAACGCCGGCGACCGGGTCCACATCTGCCGTCCCGTGACGGTCGTGCGGGACGACGCGGAGCTGCTCGCGGTGTGGATGGCGCCGGGCACCGAGTGCGTGAAGCCGGTGCTCGCGGACGGGTCGCCGGTGCACGGGGAGCCGCTGGAGTCGCGCTACACCAAGCCGCGGGCGGTGCGGCGCGACCGGTGGTTCGGGACCGGGGTGCTGAAGCTGGCGCGGCCCGGCGATCCCTGGTCGGTGTGGCTTTTCTGGGAACCGGGCTGGCGTTTCAAGAACTGGTACGTGAACCTGGAGGCTCCGCTGGCGCGTTGGGCGGGCGGCGTGGACTCCGAGGACCATTTCCTGGACATCTCGGTCCATCCGGACCGGAGTTGGCGCTGGCTGGACGAGGACGAGTTCGCCATGGCGCAGCGGGCCGGTCTGATGGACGCCCGGCTGGCCGGTCGGGTGAGGGAGGCGGGGTGGTCGGCGGTGGAGGTGATCCGCGCGTGGGGCGCGCCGTTCTCGGACGGATGGCAGCACTGGCGGCCCGATCCGGCCTGGCCGGTTCCCGCCCTCCCGGACGACTGGGACCGTACGCCCGCGCACGTGTCCTCGTGAGACCCTTGATGCGTCCCCGTGGTACAACCGTAGGATCGTCTTCCGCAAGGGCGCACGGCAGCGACAACTCCCGCTTGACGGGCTGGGCTTGACCACATGTCACCGAGGGGCGGCAGGACGTGAGCGAGGAGTACGAGGGGTACGGCGTGGTGGGTCCGGGCTCCCCGCGGGGCTCCGGCGCCGCGGTCGGGCCGGCGCGGGACGGCGCCGTGCCGCCGCCGGGACACCGTCCGGGACGGGCCGTTTCCGGCCGCGCGCGGACCGTGCCGCGGGCGCCGGGGGCCGTTTCCGCCGCCGGTTCCGCATCTGACGACACGCAGAATCCGTTCCCGGGGCACACATTGCGGGTATCGGGGCTGCGGGACGAACTGCACGCGCGGCGCGCAGCCCCGGACGGATGGACTCGACACGCGTGACGGAGCACCCCACCTCGCACGAGCGCCGGCAGAGCGGCGCCGGCCGGCCGGCCTCCCCCGCGGACCCTCGCGGGGCACTCCTGCGTACCTCCGACCAGCCGTCCCCGCCGCCGGGGACCGGCGCCTTACCGGTGCAGGCCCGCTCGGGCGACGTGCCGCGCCATCCGGGCCCGGCCGCGCCCTGCGGCCGGCACGGCGCGTCCGGCGGGCAGACGCCCTCCGGTACCGGGTCGGGCACGGACGCGCCCCCGCCGGCCGCGGGCGACGCGGCGGCCGAGCACTCCCAGCCCGCCTCCGCGGAGCCCGATCCGCACCGGCCGCGGCCTGCGCCGGAGGGCATCCCGGTACAGCCGGACGCGGAGCGGGGCGGTTCCGCGCGCGGTCCCGGCGGTACCGAACGCCGCTCGGGGCGGAGCGTCCCGCAGGGCGGTCCGATGCCGATGCGGCGGGACGGGGACCGGCTGCGGTTCGTGGGTGCGGCGACCCGGCGGATCGCCCGCGGCATCGACCTCGACGAGATCGTCATGGGGCTCTGCCGGGCGACGGTGCCGACGTTCTCCGACGCGATCCTGGTCTATCTGCGGGACCCGCTGCCGGTGGGTGACGAGCGGCCGACGGGACCGCTGGTGCTGCGGCTGCGGCGGACCGACCGGATTCCCGAGGAGCGGGACACCGAGGCCGGTTTCCTGCCGCTGGTGCGTCCCGAGCCCGGCGACCCGGCGGGGATGACGGCGGAGCTGTGCGAGGTGCGTCCGGGCGGCGCGCTGGCGGAGGTGTTGCGCGGGGTGCGGCCGGTGTTCGCCGACGCGCCCGCCGCGCGGGCCGCCCTGCCGGAGCTGCTCGGCGACGACCTGGCGGTCCCGGACGGCCAGCGGGCGATCCTCGCGCCGCTGCGCGGCCGGCGCCGGGTGATCGGCGCGGCGCTGTTCCTGCGCCGTCCGGAGCGGCTCGCCTTCGACGCGGACGACCTGCTGGTCGCCGCGCAGCTCGCGACGCACAGCGCGCTCGGCATCGACAAGGCGGTGCTGTACGGGCGTGAGGCGTACATCGCCGACGAACTCCAGCGCACCATGCTGCCGGAGACGCTGCCGCGGCCCACCGGGGTGCGGCTGGCGTCGCGTTATCTGCCGGCCGCCGAGACGGCGCGGGTCGGCGGTGACTGGTACGACGCGATCCCGCTGCCGGGCAGCCGGGTGGCCCTGGTGGTGGGCGACGTCATGGGGCATTCGATGACGTCGGCGGCGATCATGGGGCAGCTGCGGACGACGGCGCAGACGCTCGCGGGGCTCGATCTGCCGCCGCAGGAGGTGCTGCACCACCTGGACGAGCAGGCGCAGCGGCTCGGCACCGACCGGATGGCGACGTGCCTGTACGCCGTGTACGACCCGGTGTCGCACCGGATCACCATCGCGAACGCGGGCCATCCGCCGCCGGTGCTGCTGCATCTGGGCGGCCGGGCCGAGGTGCTGCGGGTGCCGCCGGGTGCTCCGATCGGGGTCGGCGGGGTCGACTTCGAGGCCGTGGAGCTGGACGCGCCCGCGGGTGCGACGCTGCTGCTGTACACCGACGGGCTGGTGGAGTCGCGGCTGCGGGACGTGTGGACCGGGATCGAGCAGTTGCGGGAGAAGATCGCCGCGACCGCCGCGCTGACCGGGCCGGACCATCCGCCGCCGCTGGAGGCGCTGTGCGACGAGGTGCTCGACATGCTCGGCCCGGGCGACCGGGACGACGACATCGCGCTGCTCGCCGCCCGGTTCGACGGGATCGCGCCGAGCGACGTCGCGTACTGGTTCCTGGAACCGGAGGACGCGGCGCCGGGCCGGGCCCGGCGGCTGGCCCGGCGGGCGCTGGCGCGGTGGGGCATGGAGGACCTGACCGACGCGGTGGAGCTGCTGGTCAGCGAGGTCGTGACGAACGCGGTGCGGTACGCGTCCCGGCCGGTGACGCTGCGGTTGCTGCGGACGGACGTGCTGCGCTGCGAGGTCGGTGACGACGTGCCCCAGCTGCCGAGGCTGCGGCAGGCGCGGGCGACGGACGAGGGCGGCCGGGGCCTGTACCTGGTGAACAGGCTCGCCCGGCGGTGGGGGGCGACCCGGCTGAGCACGGGCAAGGTCGTCTGGTTCGAGCTGAACCGCGGCTGACGTCCACCGCCGCCGCCCGGGCGGCGGGAGGCGCCGGGCGTCCCCCGGTCCCGCCACCCCGTACGGAGGGCGGGCGCCGGGCGGCCTGAGCGCCCCGGTGCGTGAACGGTGGACCGGCCTCCGTCCCGGGCGGGAGGCCACCCGGAGAGAGACGGGCCGGACAGAGACGGGCCGGTGCGCGTGGGGCACCCGGACGGCTCCGGGTGCCCCACGTGTACCGCGGCTCACCGCGGGCGGCTACTGCCCCTGGCTCAGGCCGTCCTGGCCGAACGGGTTGTCGGGGAGCTGGTTCGTCGGCGTCTGCGTCTGGGCCGGCGTGGACGGGGCCGTCGTGGACGGTTCGGTCGTCGTCGGCTCGTCCGAGGGCGTCGGCGGGCTGCTGCTGGAGGGCGGCTCGGTGGACGGCTCCTCGGTCGTCGGCGTCGAGGACGGCGTGTCCGACGGGCTCGGAGGGGCGCTCGGGGTGTCGGTCGGCTGGACGGCCGCGCCCGAGGTGGTGTTCAGGTCGAACTCGCTGACCTTGCCGTCCATCGCACCGAAGGTGTACGCGGCCCAGATCTGGGCCGGGAAGCCACCGCCGTTGACGCGGCCGCCCTCGGCGACCAGGCCGGTGGCGCCCCGCATGGAGACCTGGTGGTGGCTCTTGGCGTCCTCGCCGAACAGCAGCACCGAGGTGACCAGGTTCGGCGTGTAGCCGGTGAACCAGGCCGACTTGTTGTTGTCGGAGGTGCCGGTCTTGCCGGCGACCTGCTGCCCGCCGCGGGAGGGGTTGTCCCGCACCGAGACGCGGGCCGTGCCGTCGTCGACCACGCCGGTCAGCACCGAGGTGACCGTGTCGGCGGCCTCCTCCGCGATCACCTGGTCGCCGATCGGGTCGGGCATCTCGACGGTCAGGTCCTTGTGCTCGGCGGACGCGAGGACCGCCGGGGTGACGAGCTTGCCGTGGTGGTCGAGGGTGGCGTACACGCCCGCCATCTCCAGCGGGCTCGCACCCATCGAGCCGAGGGTCTGCGCGGGCACCGCCTGGAGTCCCTTGGTGTTCATGCCGAGCCTGGCCGCGACCTTCAGCACCTCGTCCATGCCGACGTCCACGCCCATCTGGGCGAAGACGGAGTTGATGGACTTGTTCATCGCGGTCTGCACGGTGACGTCGCCGTAGCTGTGCTCGTCCTCGTTCGGCGGGGCGAACGCGATGTCGCTGCCCACCACGGGCCGCCGGTTGGTGCCGTCGTAGATGGTGTTCGCCGTGATCGGCCTGCCGGAGCGGGTCTTGGCCTCCTCCGCGAGGGCGGCGGCGAAGATCAGCGGCTTGAACGTCGAGGCGGCCTGGTAGTCCCGGCGGGTCGCGTTGTTGACGTAGTGCTTGAAGTAGTCCTGGCCGCCGTACATCGCGAGGACCTTGCCGGTCTTCGGGTCGACCGAGGCGGCTCCGGCCTGGATGTTGGCGTCGACCTTGCGCTTCTTCGGGTCCAGCTTGCTCGTGAGCTGCTTCTTGACCGTCTTCTCCAGCAGCGCCTGCTTCTTGCGGTCGATGGTGAGCTTGACGGTCCAGCCGCCCGCCTCCACCAGCGCCTTGGCGTCGTCGAGGTCGGCGGCCTTGCCCTGCGCGACGAGCTGGCGGGCCAGTTCGTTCTGCGCCTCGGTCACCAGGTAGCCGGTCTGGCCCTCCATGCCCGGCGCGCCCTGGGGGTCCTCGGGCTTGGGGAACTTCATGGCCTGCCGCTTGCCGGAGTCGAGCCAGCCCTGCTCGACCATGTTGTCGAGGGTGTAGTTCCAGCGGTCCTGCACCAGCCGCTTGCCCGCGTCCGTGGCGACCGCCCAGTCGTACTGGCTGGGCGCCTGGAGCAGCGAGGCGAGGTAGGCGCCCTGCGCGACGCTGAGGCGGCTGGCGTCGACGCGGTAGTACGCCTGCGCGGCGGCCTGGATGCCGTAGGCGTTGCGGCCGTAGTAGCTGGTGTTGATGTAGCCCGCGAGGATCTCGTCCTTGGAGCGCTGGCGGTCGACCTTCAGCGAGATGACCATTTCCTTCAGCTTGCGCGTGACGGTCTGGTCCTGGCTGAGGTAGTAGTTCTTCACGTACTGCTGGGTGATCGTCGAACCGCCCTGCTTGCCCTTGCCGGCGAGGGTGTTGACCAGGCCGCGGGCGGTGCCCTTGAGGTCGACGCCGGAGTCGCTGTAGAAGGACTTGTTCTCGGCGGCGACGAACGTCTTCTGGACGCTCTTGGGCACCTTGGACAGGTCGACGATCTCGCGGTTGACCTTGCCGGTGCGCGCGAGGACCTTGCCGTCGCTGTACTCGTAGATGTTGCTCTGCTGGCGGGCGGCGGCGTTACCGGCGGGCACGGAGACGACCATGTAGAGCACGAGGAAGGCGCCCATGCCGAGCAGGCACACGCCGAGGAACGTGCCGAGGAGGGTCTTCCAGTTCACGAACCTGCGTATGCCGGTGCGGCGGGCCTTGCCGCCCGCCGTCCCGCCGGTGCCGGCGCTCGCCGACTCGTGTCCGGCCGAGCGCTTGGGCGCCGCGCGGCGGCCCTGCGCCTGCCGCGCTCGTCTCTCATCCGCTCGTCCCATGGGTCGATCCGCTCCGCTTCACTCTCGTGGGGCACACACGTTCGTCGCTCAGGTCAGCTTCGAAAGCTAACACCGCGCCCTATGACAAAGGGCAGCCGATCCGGTCTTTTCCGGACGTGACAATCAGCACGCCCTGCCCGGATGCCTCATCTGAACCGACGAGCGGAAGACGTGGAAGGTTGCGGCGCGGGATAATGTGCTATCACTTAGTTAGCTCTACGCTAGACCACACGAGACGGGGGATCCACCATGTCGTCACCCACTTCCCAGCAGGCCCCTGCAGCCCCGGGAGCACCGGACCCCGCGGCGCCGGGCGACGCCCCCGAGATGCCCGCCCCGCGCGTGCGGGAGTTCGCCGCGCACAGCATCGGCGGGGGGCTCGCGCTGCTGCTCGGGCTGCTCGGCCTGCTCCTCGGCGCCGCCCTGTGCGCCGTCGGCGGCGCCGTCGCGTCGGGCGGCGCGCAGGCCGCGCTGATCATCCTCGGCATCCTCGTGGCGATCTCCGCGTTCTTCGCGATGTGCGGACTGAACACGGTCGCTCCGGGCGAGGCCCGCGTGGTCCAGCTCTTCGGGCGCTACCGCGGGACGATCCGTCAGGACGGGCTGCGCTGGGTGAACCCGCTCACCTCCCGCACCAAGATCTCGACGCGGGTCCGCAACCACGAGACCGCCGTCCTCAAGGTCAACGACGCCTACGGCAACCCGATCGAGCTCGCCGCGGTGGTCGTCTGGAACGTGCAGGACACCGCCCAGGCCACCTTCGAGGTCGACGACTTCCTGGAGTTCGTCTCCACCCAGACCGAGGCGGCGGTCCGGCACATCGCGATCGAGTACCCCTACGACGCCCACGACGAGGACGGCCTGTCGCTGCGCGGCAACGCCGAGGAGATCACCGAGAAGCTCGCCGCCGAGCTGCACGCGCGCGTGGACGCGGCCGGCGTGCGGATCATCGAGTCCCGGTTCACGCATCTCGCGTACGCTCCCGAGATCGCCTCGGCGATGCTCCAGCGCCAGCAGGCCGGAGCGGTCGTCGCGGCGCGGCGGCAGATCGTGGACGGCGCGGTCGGCATGGTCGAGGCGGCGATCGCCCGGATCACCGAGCGCGACATCGTGGAGCTGGACTCCGAGCGGAAGGCGGCGATGGTGTCGAACCTGATGGTGGTGCTGTGCGGTGACCGCGCGGCGCAGCCCGTCCTGAACACGGGGTCCCTCTACCAGTGACGTCTCCCACGGAGGGAACTCCGCCGCGCCGGCCGCAGCAGCAGCGCAAGCAGGTGCTGCTGCGGCTCGATCCGCTGGTGTACGAGGCGCTGGCCCGCTGGGCCGGCGACGAACTGCGGTCGGCCAACGCGCAGATCGAGTTCCTGCTGCGCCGGGCGCTCGGCGAGGCCGGGCGGCTCCCCGGCGGCGCGGGCCCGATCCCCCGGCGGGGCCGGCCGCCGGCCGCCGGCGACCCCGAGGGCCGGTAGGGCGCGGTCCGCTCCGCGGGGCGGGGGCGGCGGAGCCGCACGGCCGTGGCCCCCCGGGAACCTCCGGCCCGCCGGTCCGGGAGCCCGTATCCGGGCCGCCGGGCCGCGGACCGGCGGCCCGCTGCCGCCGGGAGCGGTGGCCGTCGCCCCCGCCGCGCGACCGGACGGGTGCGTCCCGGTCCGGCGCCCGGCCCCTCGGGCCGTATCGACCGGGCCTCCCCGGGCCCGCCGTCCTGGTTTCAGAACCGTGACAATGCCCTCCGAGCAGGCCGTCTCTCCCGTGCCGCGCACGGTTCCGGGCGCTGCGTCAGGGACTGTGCACGGTCTGTATACACATGATGTATACGCACTGTGTAGAGTGCTCGGCATGTCCATCGGTCACACCCTTCTGGGGCTCCTGGAGTCCGGGCCGCGCCACGGCTACGACCTGAAGCGCGCCTTCGACGAGAAATTCGGTCACGACCGGCCGCTGCACTACGGCCAGGTCTATTCGACGATGTCCCGCCTGCTGAAGAACGGCCTCGTCGAGGTCGACGGGATCGAGGCGGGCGGCGGCCCCGAGCGCAAGCGGTACGCCATCACCGACGCCGGCGTCACCGACGTCCGGCAGTGGCTCGCCACGCCCGAGAAGCCCGAGCCCTACCTCCAGTCGACGCTCTACACGAAGATCGTCCTCGCCCTGCTCACCCACCGCGACGCGAGCGAGATCCTCGACACCCAGCGCTCGGAGCACCTGCGGATGATGCGTGTGCTGACCGAACGCAAGCGCCAAGGCGACCTGGCCGACCAGCTGATCTGCGACCACGCGCTGTTCCACCTGGAAGCCGACCTGCGCTGGCTGGAACTGACGGCCGCCCGGCTCGACCGGCTCGCCGAGGCGGTGACGCCCCGATGACCCCGTCCGCCCCTCCCCCGGGCTCGCTGCTCACCGCGACGGAGCTGCGCAAGGCCTACGGCCCGACCAACGCGCTGGACGGAGCCGACTTCTCCATCCATCCGGGCGAGGTCGTCGCCGTGATGGGCCCCTCCGGCTCCGGCAAGTCGACCCTGCTGCACTGCCTCGCCGGCATCGTGACACCCGACTCCGGCTCGATCACCTACGACGGCCGCGAGATGGCGACCATGAACGACGCCCGGCGCAGTGCGCTGCGCCGCTCCGAGTTCGGCTTCGTCTTCCAGTTCGGCCAGCTCGTCCCGGAGCTGACCTGCGTGGAGAACGTGGCGCTGCCGCTGCGGCTGAACGGCGGCGGACGCAAGGAGGCCGAACGCGCCGCGCTGATGTGGATGGAGCGGCTCGAGGTCGACGACGTCCGCGCCAAGCGGCCCGGCGAGGTGTCCGGCGGCCAGGGCCAGCGCGTCGCGGTGGCCCGCGCCCTGGTCACCGGCCCGCGCGTGCTGTTCGCCGACGAACCGACCGGAGCCCTCGACTCGCTCAACGGCGAGCGCGTCATGCAGCTGCTCACCGACGCCGCCCGCTCCACCAACGCGGCCGTCGTGCTCGTCACGCACGAGGCCCGCGTGGCCGCCTACTCGGACCGCGAGATCGTCGTACGCGACGGCAGGTCCCGGGACATGGAGCGGATCGTATGAGCGGCCGCCCGTCCCCCGCCGCCGCCCCGCGCGGCGAGGCCCGTCCCGCCCCGCGCCTTCCGCAGTGGTCCCGCGATCTCGCCATGGGTGCCCGGTTCGCGCTGACCGGTGGGCGCGAGGCATGGATACGCGTGCTGCTGACGGCCGTCGGTGTCGGCCTCGGGGTGGCCGTGCTGCTGCTCACCACCGCGGTCCCCAGCGCCCTGTCCGCCCGGCAGGAGCGGGAACGTGCCCGCAACGACCAGTTGTTCACCTCCACCGTCGTGGAGAAGTCGGACCACTCGGTCGTGGTCGCCGCCACCGACACCACCTACCGCTCCGACGACATCCGCGGCCGGCTGCTCCGGCCCGAAGGAGCGCGCGCTCCGCTGCCTCCGGGCCTGAGGGCGTTTCCGTCCCCCGGCGAGATGGTCGTCTCGCCCGCCCTGGACAGGCTGCTGAAGTCCGCCGACGGAGCCCTGCTGCGCGAGCGCCTCCCCTACCGCATCACCGGGACGATCGCGGACTCCGGACTCGTCGGACCCCACGAACTCGCCTACTACGCGGGCAGCGACAGCCTGTCCGCGAAGGCCGAGCGGACCGTACGGATCGCCCGCGTCGACGCGTTCGGCTCGAAGGACCGGCCCACGTCGCTGGACCCGGTCCTGCTGCTGCTCGTCCTGATCGTGTTCGTCGTGCTGCTGATGCCGGTCGGCGTCTTCATCGCCGCCGCCGTACGGTTCGGCGGCGAGCGGCGCGACAGGCGGCTCGCGGCCCTGCGGCTGGTCGGCGCGGACGGCCGGATGACCCGGAGGGTCGCGGCCGGCGAGGCGATGGCCGGGGCCCTGCTCGGCCTCGTCCTCGGCGCGGGGTTCTTCCTGCTGGGCCGCCAACTCGCCACGCTGATCGACGTCTTCGAGATCAGCGTCTTCCCGAGTGACCTCAGCCCCTCGCCCGCCCTGGTGGCCCTGGTCGCGGTCGCGGTCCCGGCGGCGGCCGTCGCAGTGACCCTCTTCGCCCTGCGCGGGGTCGTCATCGAACCGCTCGGCGTGGTGCGCACCGCCCGGCCGCCGCGGCGGCGCCTGTGGTGGCGGCTGCTGCTGCCGGTGGGCGGACTGGGGCTGCTCTCCCCGATGATCGGGCAGGGCCGCGACAACGGGAACTTCAACGAGTCGATGGTGATCGGCGGTGTCATCCTGCTGCTGGTCGGCGTGACGGCACTGCTGCCCTGGGTGGTCGAGGCGGTCGTCGCCCGGCTGGACTCGGGTGGCGTCGCCTGGCAACTGGCGGTCCGCCGACTCCAGTTGAGCAGCGGCACGGCGGCACGCATGGTCAACGGCATCGCGGTGGCGGTGGCCGGTGCCATCGCGCTCCAGATGCTGTTCGCGGGCGTGGAGGGCGACTACACCAAACCCTCGCCGCAGGACCTCGCACGCGCCCAGATGTCCGTCGCCCTGCCGCGCGGCGTGTCCCTCGACGAGGCCGGCGCGAAACTGGAACGGACCGAGGGTGTCCGCAGAGCCGTCGCCCTGTCGTCCTCCTTCGCGGGCGAGCGGCGCAAGGAGGCCGAGCTGTCGGCTTCCGTGACGGTCGGGAGCTGCGCCGCCCTGCGCGAGGTCGCGGTGCTGCCCTCCTGCGCGGACGGCGACGTCTTCGCCGTCCGGGGCGCGCCGGACGACAGCGCCACCCCGAAACTGGCCCGGCCCGGCCGGACCGTCTACATCGATCCCGGCTACAGCGGGGGTGCGGCGGCCGAGGCTCCGTTCACCCTGCCGCACCGCATCCTGCCGGCCGGAGACCGCAAGGACCCGACCGGCTGGAACCGCGGCGGCATCCTCGTCACCCCAAGCGCGCTGCCGGCCGCCGCGGAGCGGGCCGTGAGCGGGCAGGTCTACGTCACGCTGGACCCGTCGGTGCCCGACGTCCGCGACCACGTGCGCAACACCGCCGCCGCGATCGGGCCGCTCACCGAGGCGATGACCTGGACCGCGAGCGAGGAGTCCCGGCGGTTCGCGTCCATCCGCACCGGGCTGTTCGTCGGCGCCACCTGTGTGCTCTTCCTGATCGGCGCGAGCCTGCTGGTCTCGCAGCTGGAGCAGTTGCGCGAGCGCAGGAAGCTGCTGTCCTCACTCGTCGCCTTCGGCACCCGGCGGCGCACCCTGAGTCTGTCGGTGCTGTGGCAGACCGCGATCCCGGTCGCCCTCGGGCTCGCGCTGGCGTCGGCGGTGGGGCTCACCCTCGGCACGGTGCTGCTGAAGATGGTCGAGACCCCGGTGCGCGTGGACTGGCCGAGCCTGCTGGCGATGACGGGCGTCGGCGCGGGGGTGGTCCTGCTGGTGACCCTGCTCAGCATGCCGCCGCTGATCCGGCTGATGCGACCGGACGGTCTGCGCACGGAGTAGGCGGCGCCGGGCGGTCGACGCCCCGGTCCCCGCCGCCGGTGGCCCTGCCCGCAGGGCCACCGGCGGCCGTCTCAGAGGCTGTACTCCCGCACCACGCGGCGGACCTGGGCGAAGAGCATGCCGACGTTCACCGTCTTGCGGCAGACCACCACGGCGACCACGTCCTGCTGCTCGCTCATCCGGACGAACAGATGGGTGAGGTTCTCGCTGTTGACGAGGATCTCCTCGAAGAAGTGCCGGTCGGTCTCGATGCCGCGGCGCTCCTTGAACACGTCCTCGATCATCTGGACGGTG
Organism: Streptomyces sp. NPDC048566; assembly: GCF_043199735.1. Taxonomy (NCBI): domain Bacteria; kingdom Bacillati; phylum Actinomycetota; class Actinomycetes; order Kitasatosporales; family Streptomycetaceae; genus Streptomyces; species Streptomyces sp. NPDC048566. The sequence continues at coordinate 4,854 of NZ_JBICWL010000022.1, read as the reverse complement.
CGCCCCTGGAACAGGTCGAGGGTCGCGCCCGCGAGCAGGTCCAGCACCTCCGGGGGATGGTTGTCGACGGTCTCGTAGGAGAGCAGCATCCCGGTCGACATGTCGACGGCGCCCGAGGCCACGCAGTCCGGGGCGTCGGTGCGCAGCGATTTCACCAGCCCCATGATCTGGTCGGAGAATCCCGGTCGCATCTGCTGGGTGGCCATCTCGTCAGACTCCTTCGGTCGCGGTCGCTGGTTCGGTCACGGCTCCGGTGAGCAGCCCGGACGTGTACGGGGCCGCGGTGGCGGGCTCGGGGTCGTCGCCGGCGAGGATCGCGGCGACCCGGCCGAGGACCGGCCGGATCCGCTCGTGCAGCCCTTCGAGGTCGATGCCCTCGTCGCCGAGGACGATCAGCAGTGCGGTGTCGCCGCACGCGTAGAACGCGGCGCAGCCCTGGCTGCCGTGGGTGACGGTCTGCCGGAAGGTGCCGCGGCCGGTCGCGGCCGTCGCGCGCCGCGCGATGCCGAGTCCGGCGGCGGCGATCGCGGCGAGGCTCTCCGCCTCGATCACGGCGGCGGTGTCCGCGGCGATGAGCATGCCGTCGGCCGCGGCGACCGCCGTGTCGGTGATGCCGGGCACCCGCTCGCGCAGGCCCCTCATCTCGGTGGCCAGTGCCTCGTGATTCATCTGCTGAACTCCCTGGTCATGGGGTGGTGCGTCGGGTCGGGGGAAGGCGGTGCGGGGTCAGGCGCCGGAGTCCGGCGTCCAGATCCGGTGCCGTAGCCGGAAGAACCCCTTCCAGCTCGCCGCGGCCGGTTCCGGGGCGGCCGTCCCGGTGATGCCGCTCGCGCCCGGTTCGCGGCGGGGCAGCGCGGGGGCCCCGGGTTCGGGGATCACGGGGACGTCGGGGCGGTCCGCCGGACCGGGGCCCGCGGAACCGGGAGCGGTGCGGGCGGGTTCCGTGCCGCCGGGGTGCGCCGTCTCGGGCGACGCGGCGGCGGGACGGTCGGGCGACGTCCGGGGGCCGGGCGGGGTCCGGACGCCCGGGCCCGGCCCCGCGTCACCGGCGCCCGCGCCCCGGGGCCCCGGGGCACCGCGCGACGGGCCGGGATGCCCGCAGTCCGGGTGGCGGGCCGCGCCGTCCGCGGCGGCGGCGCCGCGCGGCCCCGCGTCGCCCGGCTCCGGCTCCCCGGCGCCGCCGCGGCCCGTGCCGCCCGGCCCGGCCGAGTCGCTCGCGGCGGTGTCGCCCGGCCCGTCGGCGGAAACCGGGCCGGCGCCCTCCGGCCGGCCGGGGGGACTCCCACTCCCCGCGCCGGTGCCGTCCGGGACGTCCGAGCCGTTCGGGGAGCCGGCGGCCGCGCCGTCCGGTCCGGTGCGGGCGGCCCCCGCGCCGTCGTCCGGTTCCGCGGGCGGCGCGCAGGGCGGTTCGGGCGCGGGGTGCGCGGCCGAGGCCGGCGGGCGCCTGCCGAGCGACTGCGCCGGCGGAATCCGGACGGTCACCGGGATGGGGTACGCGGACTCGCCGGGCAGATCCAGCAGGCCCTCGCCGAGCAGGCGGGCCACGCCGACCGTGACGGTGTAGACGCCGAGGCCGGTCACGAAGGCGATGTCACGGGCGGTGCGCCGGCCGTCGGCGTGGGCCAGCACCTCCCGCTGCTGGGGCGTCAACCGCTCGCGTACCGCGTCCGGCACGGACCCCGTCACCGGGCGCTCCCGGTCCGGCCGCACGGGGCGCGGCAGCGCGGCGAGGGCCGCCAGTTTGCGGGCCGCCTCCTGCAACAGCCGCCCCGGATACTCGCCCTCCTCGACCGGCGCGTCCGCCTCGACGGCCGGGTCGGGCCGATCGCACCGCTCGACGTCCCCCGCGACGACGGCGAAGGCCGCGTCCTGCATCGCCATCACGCAGACCACCCGGAGCTGCGCGGCCCCGGCGACGCCGTGCGCGATCAGCGCGGACGACGGCCAGCGGGCGCCATCCGCCTCCCGGACCAGGTCGGCCCACTGCTCGCCGCCGATCCGGCCGGAGCGCAGCAGGCGCGCCTCGGGTCCGGGGGCGCCCGGGCTCCGGACGGCGACGACCCGGCCGTCCCGCAGGTGGAAGACGCCCCCGGGCCGTCCGGTCACCCGTAACCCGCCGGTCGCACGCGCCCGGAGGCCGTCGCTCAGGGCGGTCGACAGCAGGTCGAACCCGACCCGGCCGAGGGAATCCCGAAGGCCCGACATCACTCCCCTTGGACAGTCCGGCATATCGCACAGAAAACTGACGCGTCACACTGAGGGGGTATGTGTATCAGCCGGGACGCACGGGTTCGCGGGAGTCGCACTACCTGACGGAAGTTGAGAGTTCCCGTCTGCCGGCATGCCGTGATCGGTCACTCGAACGACCGTCTGTGCCCGGCCGGTTCAGCCCTGCGGGCCCACCACCCGCACGGGCAGCGGGCGCAGCGCGTCGCGCAGCGCCGCCGCCAGTTCCTCGTACTCGCTGCCCCGGGCCGCGCCGGATCGCATGGCGAGCGCGACGCGTCGGGTGGGCGCCGGCTCCGCGAAGCGGCCGGTGAGGAGCTGGTTGCTGCGGGCGGTCTCGACCCGGACGGCGGTGTGCGGCAGGAGCGTCACGCCGAGGCCGCCGGCGACGAGCTGGACGAGCGTGGACAGCCCCGCGGCGGTGGTGGTGACGGGGGCGTCGGCGCGGCCGGCCTCGCGGCAGATGTCCAGCGCCTGGTCGCGCAGGCAGTGCCCCTCGTCGAGCAGCAGCAGGTGCAGTGCGCGCAGGGCCTCCCGGGGGATGCCCTCGCGGCCGCCGAGCCGGTGGTCGAGCGGCGTCACCAGCACGAAGTCCTCGTCGAACAGGGGGAGTTCGGTGACCCCCGGCATGCCGAGCGGCACCGCGAGGAGCAGCAGGTCCAGGCGTCCGTCCGCGAGCCCGTCCAGCAGGCTGGCCGTCTGCTCCTCGTGCACCTGGAGGTCCAGGTCGGGGTAGCGCTCGTGGACCAGGCGCAGGACGGTCGGCAGGAGGTAGGGGGCGACGGTCGGGATCACGCCGAGCCGCAGCGCTCCGGTGAACGGCGCCCGGACGGCGTCCGCCTCCGCCATCAGCGCGCCGACCTCGTCCAGGACCGCCTTGGCCCGCACGGCGAGGCGCTCACCGGCCGGCGACAGCAGGACCTTGCGGGTCGTCCGCTCCAGCAGGGTCACGCCGAGGATGTCCTCCAGCGCGGAGACGGCGCCGGACAGCGCGGGCTGGCTGGTGCCGATGGCGGCGGCCGCGTCACGGAAGTGCAGGTGCTCGGCGACGGCGGCGAAGGCGCGCAGTTGGGCGAGGGTCGGCCGGCGGCGTCCGCCGCCCTTGGCGGCGCCGCGGCCCGCGCCGGCGCCCCGCCCGAGGACCGCCGTCAGGCCGGCCGGGCCCCCGCCGCCGGATGCCGGGCGGCCGGTCTCCTCGCTCGGGCTCGTCACGGCCGCACCTCTTTCCGGATCGTTTCACGGACGGTTACTGATAGACGCAACCGATCAACTCGACCGAGTGTAGCTATTTCCCGAATCAATCCAGCCTGTGCCACCATCACGTTCGTCCAACCCAAGGGGATCACCCTCACGAGGGGCGGTTCCCCGCTGCAAGGAGAATGCGTGCTCACTGTCGGTGACAAGTTCCCCCAGTTCGACCTGACCGCCTGCGTCTCTCTGGAGAAGGGCAAGGAGTTCGAGCAGATCGACCACAAGACCTACGAGGGCAAGTGGAAGATCGTCTTCGCGTGGCCCAAGGACTTCACCTTCGTGTGCCCCACCGAGATCGCCGCCTTCGGCAAGCTGAACGACGAGTTCGCCGACCGTGACGCGCAGGTCCTCGGTTTCTCCGGCGACTCGGAGTTCGTGCACCACGCCTGGCGCAAGGACCACGACGACCTGCGCGACCTGCCCTTCCCGATGATGGCCGACTCCAAGCACGAGCTGATGCGCGACCTGGGCATCGAGGGCGAGGACGGCTTCGCCAAGCGTGCCGTCTTCATCGTGGACCAGAACAACGAGATCCAGTTCTCCATGGTGACCGCCGGCTCCGTGGGCCGGAACCCCAAGGAGGTCCTGCGGGTGCTGGACGCTCTCCAGACGGACGAGCTGTGCCCCTGCAACTGGACCAAGGGCGAGACCACCCTCGACCCGGTCGCCCTGCTGGCCGGTGAGTGATCTTCCATGGCACTCGACGAACTGAAGTCCGCCCTGCCGGACTACGCCAAGGACCTGCGGCTGAACCTCGGTTCGGTGATCGGCAACAGCGACCTCCCGCAGCAGCAGCTGTGGGGCACGGTGCTGGCCTGCGCGATCGCGTCGCGTTCGCCGCGCGTGCTGCGTGAGCTGGAGCCCGAGGCGAAGGCGCAGCTCTCCCCCGAGGCGTACACGGCCGCCAAGTCGGCCGCGGCGATCATGGCGATGAACAACGTCTTCTACCGCACGCGGCACCTGCTCTCGGACCCGGAGTACGGGACGCTGCGCGCCGGTCTGCGGATGAACGTCATCGGCAACCCGGGTGTGGAGAAGGTCGACTTCGAGCTGTGGTCGCTCGCGGTCTCCGCCGTCAACGGCTGCGGCCAGTGCCTCGACTCGCACGAGCAGGTGCTCCGCGCCGCGGGCGTCGACCGGGAGACGATCCAGGAGGCGTTCAAGATCGCCGCCGTGCTCCAGGCCGTCGCCGCCACGCTGGACGCCGAGGCCGTGCTGGACGCCGAGGCCGTACCGGTCGGCTAGTCCGGCGCCCCACGACGCACAGGGCCCCGCCCACCTTCCCTTGGGTTCAAGGGGTCGTCGCAACACCGCTTGGTTTCAGGTGGTGAGTAGATCACGTAGACGCTCGGCTGGGGTATCCCAGCCGAGCGTCTT
>NZ_JBICWL010000021.1:0-110709 GCF_043199735.1 Streptomyces sp. NPDC048566 | reverse complement strand
GCGCCGCGGGGGTCCGGCCCGTGACCGCAGGGGCCCCGGGGGGGGGGGGCCGGGGCCCGGGGCGCGGCTGGGCCCCCCCCCGGGGGCCCCCCCGCCCCCCCCCCCGGGGCCCCCCGCTGCAGTTTTCCCGGAGAAATCCGGGTTCGGCCGGTCCGCCACCGCGGGACCGGCGCCCGCCCGCGACCGGATACCGGCCGGCCGTCGGCTGGGGCCGGGGCGGCCCTTCCGGCGGTTGGCCGGAGCCGCCCCCTTGCGGAAGCGGCGGGAACCGGCCTTTCGCCCCGAGCCGCCACCGGCACCACGGCAGGGGCCGGACCGTGCGTCCCGCCGGAGGCCGGAACCGAACACGCGGGGAGAGGCAAGCCGCCCGCGCGGGGGGAGGCGAAGCCGCCCGTGCGGAGGGAGGCCGGAACCGTCCGTGCGGTGGGAGGCCGGAACCGTCCGTGCGGAGGGAGGTCGACGCCACCGCCCGGAGAGAGGCCGGAACCGTCCACGCGCAAGTGGTCGGGGCAACCGCCCGGAGGGAGGGCGCAGCCGCCCGCGCCGAGGGGGCCGGAACCGTGCGGCGGCACCCGGGGTGCAACCCGGGTCGGAGGCGCCGCCCACCGGTCCGCCGAGCGCGACAGGCCGGGTGCGGGCGTTGCCGGCCACCGCGTCCGAACGGGTGAACGCCGGAGCGCGCGGAGCGCGGCGGGCGGCGTTCGAGGGGGCCGGCCTCAGCCGTGGCCCAGGGCCCTCGTCAGCTCGATCTCGATCACCACGCGGGCCGGGTTCGGCTTCGGCACCTTCTGGTAGCGCTCGGTGTAGCGGCGCTCGGCCTCCACGACCCGCTCGGGGTCCGCCGAGACCCGCGCCCGCCCCTCCAGCGTCGCCCAGCGCCGGCCGTCCACCTGGCAGACCGCCACGGGCGCGCCGTCCCGGCCCGCGGCCCGGACGTGTGCCGCCTTGGCGGTGGCGCCGCCGGTGATGATCCGGGCGAGGCCGGCCTCGGGGTCGTAGGTGACGCCGACGGGCACCACGTGCGGGGTGCCGTCGCGCCGGAGCGTCGTCAGGGTGCAGAGGTGCCGCTCGCGCCAGAAGCGCAGGTAGGCGGCGTCGGGCTGTCGCGGGTCCACGGGAGGGGAGGCCATGGGGCCCGAATCTACGCTCCGCCGTCCCCGTTTCCCGCCCCACTCCAGCCTTGAGTGGAATAGACTCAAGTTTGTGTACGCTGACCGAGTCAGGAAACGGTCGGACTTCAGGAGGAGGAGACAGCGGACGTGGACGCCGAGCTGACCAACAGGAGCCGGGACGCGATCAACGCGGCCGGCCGCCGTGCCGTGACCGAGGGGCACCCCGACCTCACCCCCGCCCACCTGCTGCTCGCTCTGCTGGAGGGGCAGGACAACGAGAACATCATCGACCTGCTGGCCGCGGTGGAGGCCGACCAGGCCGCCGTGCGGGCCGGCGCCGAGCGGGTGCTCGCCGGCCTGCCCAGCGTGGCCGGTTCGACCGTCGCGCCGCCGCAGCCCGACCGCGAGCTGCTCGCCGTCATCGCCGACGCGGCCGAGCGCGCCGGGGAGCTGGGGGACGAGTTCGTCTCCACCGAGCACCTGCTCGCCGGTATCGCCGCGAAGGGCGGCCGGACCGGCGACGTACTCTCACAGCAGGGCGCCGGTGCGAAGAAGCTGCTGGAGGCGTTCCGGAAGACAAGGGGAGGGCGCCGGGTGACGACCCCGGATCCCGAGGGCCAGTACAAGGCGCTCGAAAAGTTCGGTACGGACTTCACCGCCGCCGCGCGGGAGGGCAAGCTCGACCCGGTCATCGGCCGGGACCAGGAGATCCGCCGCGTGGTGCAGGTGCTGTCCCGCCGCACCAAGAACAACCCCGTCCTCATCGGCGAGCCGGGCGTCGGCAAGACCGCCGTCGTCGAGGGGCTCGCCCAGCGGATCGTGAAGGGCGACGTGCCCGAGTCCCTCAAGGACAAGCGGCTCGTCTCGCTGGACCTCGGCGCGATGGTCGCCGGCGCGAAGTACCGCGGCGAGTTCGAGGAGCGGCTGAAGACCGTTCTGGCGGAGATCAAGGACTCCGACGGGCAGATCATCACCTTCATCGACGAACTGCACACCGTCGTCGGGGCCGGAGCGGGCGGCGACTCCGCCATGGACGCCGGCAACATGCTGAAGCCGATGCTGGCCCGCGGCGAGCTGCGCATGGTCGGCGCGACCACGCTCGACGAGTACCGCGAGCGGATCGAGAAGGACCCGGCGCTGGAGCGGCGCTTCCAGCAGGTGCTGGTCGCCGAGCCGAGCGTCGAGGACACCATCGCCATCCTGCGCGGGCTCAAGGGGCGCTACGAGGCCCACCACAAGGTCCAGATCGCCGACCGCGCGCTCGTCGCCGCCGCCGCCCTGTCCGACCGCTACATCACCTCCCGCTTCCTGCCCGACAAGGCCATCGACCTGGTCGACGAGGCCGCCTCCCGGCTGCGCATGGAGATCGACTCCTCCCCGGTCGAGATCGACGAGCTCCAGCGGGCCGTCGACCGACTGAGGATGGAGGAGCTCGCCATCGGCAAGGAGACGGACGCGGCGAGCCGGGAGCGGCTGGAGAAGCTGCGCCGCGACCTCGCCGACAAGGAGGAGGAGCTGCGCGGCCTGACCGCCCGCTGGGAGAAGGAGAAGCAGTCCCTCAACCGCGTCGGCGAGCTGAAGGAGAAGCTCGACGAGCTGCGCGGCCAGGCCGAACGCGCCCAGCGAGACGGCGACTTCGACACCGCCTCCAAACTGCTCTACGGCGAGATCCCCACCCTGGAACGCGACCTGGAGGAAGCCTCGGAGGCCGAGGAGGAGGCCGGCCGGGACACCATGGTCAAGGACGAGGTCGGACCGGACGACATCGCCGACGTCGTGGGGTCCTGGACCGGCATCCCCGCCGGACGGCTGCTGGAGGGGGAGACGCAGAAGCTGCTGCGGATGGAGGAGGAGCTGGGCCGCCGGCTGATCGGGCAGACCGAGGCGGTGGGCGCCGTCTCCGACGCCGTGCGCCGCACCCGCGCCGGCATCGCGGACCCGGACCGCCCCACCGGCTCCTTCCTGTTCCTCGGCCCGACGGGCGTCGGCAAGACCGAACTCGCCAAGGCCTTGGCCGACTTCCTGTTCGACGACGAGCGGGCGATGGTCCGCATCGACATGTCGGAGTACGGCGAGAAGCACAGCGTCGCCCGGCTGGTCGGCGCCCCGCCCGGGTACGTGGGGTACGAGGAGGGCGGCCAGCTGACCGAGGCGGTGCGCCGCCGGCCGTACAGCGTGATCCTGCTCGACGAGGTGGAGAAGGCGCACCCCGAGGTCTTCGACGTGCTGCTCCAGGTCCTGGACGACGGCCGGCTGACGGACGGTCAGGGCCGTACCGTCGACTTCCGCAACACGATCCTGATCCTCACCTCCAACCTGGGCAGCCAGTTCCTCGGCGGGCAGAGCCTCGCCGATCCGGAGAGTTCCGAGGAGGACAGGAAGAGCCGGGTCCTGGAGGTCGTCCGGGCCTCGTTCAAGCCGGAGTTCCTGAACCGGCTGGACGACCTGGTCGTCTTCTCCGCGCTCGACCGGGCGGAGCTGGAGCGGATCGCCCGCCTCCAGATCGACCGGCTGGCCGAGCGGCTCGCCGAGCGCCGGCTGACCCTGGAGGTCTCCGACGCGGCCCTGGCCTGGCTCGCCGAGGAGGGCAACGACCCGGCCTACGGGGCGCGTCCGCTGCGCCGCCTCGTGCAGACCGCGATCGGCGACCGGCTGGCGAAGGAGATCCTGGCCGGCGAGGTCAAGGACGGCGACACGGTCCGCGTGGACGCCTTCGGGGACGGCCTGATCGTGGGGCCGGCCACCGGCAAGACGCTGTAGCGGCGGGCGGGGACGGGGCGCGCTCCGCGCCCGCCTGCCGTCCGGGCCGCGGGTGCGGCGGTCGCGGCCCGGACGCGGTCCGCGTGCGGAGCCCCCGCCGGGGCGGGTGCCCCGGCCGGGGCTCCGCCGTCGGGCCGTGTCGCGGGGCGGGCGGAAGCCGGTCCCGGACCCGTTCGGGACGGACATGTGCATGTTCATCCCGTCGACGGTCCCGGGACGCCCCGCATACCCCGGTGGCCCATCCCCACCTGGGCCGTTTCCCCCGCATGACCGGATCTTGTCCGCCCCCGGCGGACAGGCCCGGCCAGGGGTTGCCACCCCCCGCCCCGGATGGGGGAGGATGGCAGAATCCGTACGAAGGGAAATACACGGTGAGCATCGACCCGTCCTCGATTCCGAACTTCGGGGGCCAGCCCGAGCCGCAGCCCGGCGGCCCCGCGGGCCCCGTGGTCCCGGATCAGGACCTCGTGAAGCAGCTCCTGGACCAGATGGAACTGAAGTACGTCGTCGACGACGAGGGCGACCTCGCGGCGCCGTGGGAGGAGTTCCGTACGTACTTCATGTTCCGCGGCGAGGGGGACCAGCAGGTCTTCTCGGTGCGGACGTTCTACGACCGGCCGCACCAGCTCGAGGAGAAGCCCGCGCTCCTGGAGTCGATCGACGACTGGAACCGCCGCACCCTGTGGCCGAAGGTCTACAGCCACACGCACGACGACGGCACCGTCCGTCTGATCGGCGAGGCGCAGATGCTGATCGGCACCGGCGTCAGCCTGGAGCACTTCGTGTCCTCCACGGTCAGCTGGGTCCGCGCGGCCATCGAGTTCGACAAGTGGCTCGTCGAGCAGCTCGGCCTGGAGCAGGAGATCAACGAGGCCGAGAAGCCCGAGGACGACGGGGAGTAGCCCTCCCCCGCACGGTGGCGCGTCCCGCGCGCACCCTGGCACCCGCGCGGTCTCGCATCCGGCGCGGGCGGGGTGCAGCGGCGCCGGGCGCCGCGACGCGAACGAGAGCCCGGCTCGGGCACCGGCCGTCGGCCGGAAGCCCGAGCCGGGCTCTCGCCGTACCGGAACCCCCGGCCCGCGCCCCGCGTCGGACGCCGGCCGTGGGAACCCCGCGAGGACGCCGCCCGGGGACCGCGTACCTCGGGGACCGCACGGCCAAGCGGCCGCCGCCGACCGGCTCAGGCGGGGACGTCACCCAGACGACGGCTCGTCGGCCTGACTCTTCGCCGGCGGCGCGACAGGCGCCCCCTGCGGATCCACGGCATCCTCGGTGAGCCGTCGGCACAGCGTTCCGGACCGGTCTTCCGGCCGTACCGCTGGGCTCAAGGGCGCGGCACCGTCCGTCGTATCCTGACCACACACGGGAAGGAGCCGTCCATGAGCGTCGACGCGATCGTGCACACCGAGTTCCCCAAGGGATACACGGTTCTGTTCGGGGCCGACGGAAAGGTGATCATGACCCCGCAGAGCGAAGAGCACTCCAGCACCATCAGGTCGATGCAGATCGACTCTCTCGCCCTCGGTCGTCACGCGAAGGTCACCTCCGACGTCTACATCGACTTCCCCGCCGACGAGAACTCCGCCCCCGATCTGGCGATCCTGCGCGAGGACGCGCGCAAGGAAGGCAAGCGCTACAGCTTCGAGGATGTCCTGCTGATCTCCGAGGTCGTCTCGACCTCCTCCGCGCGCAAGGACTACGACGACTGCACGGTCAAGTACGGCCGCTACGGTATCCCCGTCTACCTGGTCGTGGACCCCTACGCCCAGGAAGTCGTCCTCCACACGCAGCCGACCGGCACCGGTTACATCGCGGCGCACACCCACAAGTACGGCACGGGCAAGCTCGCCATCCCCCTGGCCGACGGCCGCACGTTCACCCTCGACCTCGACGAACTCCCGCGCCCGGAGCGCGAGGGGGACGCCCGCTGACGAAGGACCCCGGTGCGGCCGGTCGGAGGAGGCGGCAGGCACGGCGGCGACGGCCCGCGGCGCGAAGGGACCGGGCGGGTGCGGTGTGGCAGGCGGCGGGGGGAGCGTAGATCCCCCGCGCGGCGGCGGTCAGCGTGCGAACGCCGTGCGGAGCCGCTCCGCCGCGTCCGTCAACACCTCGGTGCGTTTGCAGAAGGCGAACCGCACGAACGGGGCGCCCTCCTCGCGGTGGTCGTAGAAGACCGCGTTGGGGATGGCGACGACGCCCGCGCGCTCCGGCAGCGAACGGCAGAAGGCGAATCCGTCGCTCTGCCCGAGCGGGCGGATGTCCGTGGTGACGAAGTACGTGCCCGTCGGCCGGAACACCTCGAAGCCCGCCTCCGCGAGCCCGGTGGCGAGCAGATCCCGCTTCGCCCGCATGTCGGCGCGGAATGCGTCGAAGTAGGTGTCCGGCAGCGCGAGCGCCTCGGCGACGGCGTACTGGAACGGCCCCGACGCGACGTACGTCAGGAACTGCTTGGCGGAACGGACGGCCGTCACGAGGTCCGCGCCACCGGTGACCCAGCCCACTCCGTGCTCACGCACCCATTCTTCCTGGCTGGTTGCCGCCTCGCCGTAGAAATCAGAGTGCAGTCAGAGTATGGTCTGAGTATGAGCATCGTGCACCCGGCAGCCGAATCGGAGTCCGTCTCGTTCACTGATCTGTCTCGCAACCCGAAGGCAGTCGCCGCGAGGGCCGCCGCCCTGGGATGCCTGCGGGTCACGCACCGAGACGCACCCGACATGGTGCTGACCACGGCCATACACGCAGAGCGCACCGAAGAAAACCTGGCCACAGCGTCCCGGCTGTTCCTTGCTTTGATGAAGCAGGACGACGGCATCAGGTCGCTTCTGCTCGCGTTGCCCGAGGTGTTCCCGTGGGTGCGCCACCTGAATGACGAGGAAGTCCGGGAATTCACCGTCGAGCTCCTCGATGCGCTGTCCGACGCCGCTGAGCTGGGTGCCAAGGAGGCTGTGCACCGAGCGATCGTCTCGTGGCGGGCAACCGCCCGCATCAACGCTGACCCTGACCAGCTCAGAGAGGCACTCCGTCCGCTGGGCGACGTCGACCTCGGCCCGGTCGAGGTGCACGAGTGAGCCCGAAGAAAGGCGATCGGGTCAGTGTCCCTCCGCTGAGCGGCTGGAACGTCATCCACGGCACGACGGAGGCCGCGACCGGTTGGGAAGAGCTGTGCCGGGTGGCGTTGCCGAACGCGCATCGCTGCCTGGAGGCCCTTCGCACCGACCCGCTGTCGAGGGCCAACTGGAACCGCCAGCATCAGCTCCGCGGCAGGCATGCCACCAGGGAATGGAAGGGCTCCGAGCTGGAGCAGTGGGAGTACGAGATCACCAGCGGCGGCCGGGTCCGCTACCTGGTCAGCCCGGACACCTCGACTGTGATCCTGGTGTACGCCTCCCCGCGGCACCCGAAGGACACCGAGTAGCCTCCAGCGCTTCGCCCTTGCCGAACGTGGAGCCGGAGCGCGCGAGTTGCGTGCGCACCGGCTCCGCAGGTGGCGCTGGGCCGACCGGACCGGAGCCGGAGGGAAGGCCAAAGGCGACCGGCCCTCCATGGCGGTGGTCAGCGCGCGAAAGCCTTGTGGAGCCGTTCGGTCGCGTCCGCCAGCACCTCGGCGCGTTTGCAGAACGCGAACCGTACGAAGGGGGCACCCTCGTCGCGGTGGTCGTAGAAGACCGCGTTCGGGATGGCGACGACGCCCGCCCGCTCGGGGAGGGCGCGGCAGAAGGCGAAGCCGTCGCTCTCGCCGAGGGCGCGGATGTCGGTGGTGATGAAGTACGTGCCGGCCGGCCGGAACACCTTGAAGCCCGCCTGCTCCAGCCCGTCCGCTAGCAGTTCCCTCTTGCTCCGCATGTCGGCGCGGAACTCCTCGAAGTAGCTGTCCGGCAGGCGCAGGGCCTCCGCGACCGCGTACTGGAAGGGCCCGGAGGCCACGTACGTCAGGAACTGCTTGGCGGAACGGACGGCGGTCACCAGTTCTGCGGTTCCGGTGACCCAGGCGACACCTCGTTCGTACACTCATTCACATGACACGCAACAGACCCACCAGGGGCAACACCAGCACCGCCGTCCCCGGTGAGCCGGCGGCGATCTACTGCCGCATATCCCAGGCGGACGATGATGACCAGACCGGTGTCGACCGTCAGGAGCGCATCTGCCGTGAGATCGCCGAACGGCGTGGTTTTGTCATCGATCCCGCCCACGTCTTCGTGGACAACAGCCGCTCGGCCTGGAGTCGCAAGCGGAAGCGCCCTGGTTGGGACCGCCTGCTTGAGGACGCCCGGAATCGCGGCTTCCGGCACATCATTGCCTACCACCCCGACCGGCTCATGAGGCAGCCCCGGGACCTGGAGGAGCTGCTCCAGGTCTCCGACGACCACGCCATCACCCTCCACGGCGAGGCGAACCGGCGGGACCTCTCCGACCCCGACGACCGATTCATCCTCCGCATTGAGGTCGCGCACGCTTGCCGGTCGTCGGATGACACCTCGCGGCGGTTGAAGTCCGCGATGCAGGACCGGGCTCGGGAGGGAAAGCCGCAGGGTGGGGTGAGGCGGTTCGGCTACACCAAGGACGGGATGACGATCGTCGAGGAGGAGGCAGAGATCGTCCGGGAGGTGTTCGACCGCTACCTGAAGGGGGAGGGGGCGGCGCCCATCGCGAAGGACTTGCACAGTCGGGGCATCCGTACGGCCGGTGGCAAGGCGTGGAACAGCGGGACTGTTCGTGCGCTGCTCGACTCCCGGCACGTTGCCGGAATTCGAATGCATCAGGGCGAGGAGGTCGGCCCCGGCACCTGGCCCGCGATCATCGACGCGGGCGTGTGGGCGGAGGCGCGGACGCGGCGCGAGTATCGGTCGGCGGTGTACCGGGAGGCACTCAGCAAGCCCGCGCAGCGCTACTACCTGCTGCGCGGCCTCGTAATGTGCGGGCGGTGCGGCACCCTGATGTCCGGCACCGCCAAGAGCACAGGACCGGCTTATCAGTGCAACCGCAGGGGCCGGAACGACGAGAAGAAGTGCACCCGGTCGATCGCGGCCCTGACGCTGGAGGACTTCGTCGTCGACGCCGCGATCGAACTGCTCGGCAAGCTGCGGGTGGATGGTCGGCTCGCTAGCAGCAACCTCTCGGAGAGCGTGACCGAGGAGCTGGAGGACGACCAGCGGCAGCTCGGCGAGTTGAACCAGATGTGGACCGCGAAGGAGATCTCCACGGCGGAGTACCGCAAGATGCGCAAGGAGATCACCGACCGGATCGCCAAGGCGCAGCGCAAGGTCGTCGTCCGGCCGATGGTGCTCCTCGACGGCCTCACGGGCGCGGGCGCGCGGGCTGCCTGGAACGCCGAGGACATGACGGACGAGCGGCGCAACGCGGTGCTGCGGTTCCTGTTCTCCGGGGTGGTCATCGACAAGCCGAAGAAGTTCGGCCGGTACATGGACTGGGACCGGATCGGCATCGAGCAGAACCCGCTGTAGCGGGTCGGCGGCCCGGTCCTCGCGAAGACCTGCTGGGGGCGTGGGGAGGCAGGGGCGTGGGTCGTACGACGTCCTCAGGCGCAGCGGCGCCGCCTTCGTGTCGCGTCCGCCCGCTTCTCGGTCCTGCCCAAGTGCGCGTAGGGGAAGCGTAGTTGGTGCCAGGGATCGAGAGCGGCTCACGGTGTCGAGCCTGCGCGCAGCCAGGCAACATAGCCGATGATCCCCGGTTAGCGAAACCGGGGATTCTCCGGCTCTGGCGAAGATCTTGTGGTCAGGCTGGCGCTGACCCCGGCTGATGGGCTGCGGCGGCCTCGGGCATCATGATCGGATGCCGGAAACCGCAGCACGCGCTGCCCTTCTCGATCACCTTCGTCGGACGCTCCCGGGTCGCGTCATCGATGAGGTCCCAGGTGTGAATGGGCCCATCGAGGATCGCGTGCCCGGATTCCGGGTGTTCCGGATTCATCCCGCGTATCCAGGCGACTGGTGGCTGTATGTGACGTCGGGCTGTTGGGAGGCAACTCAGCACGACGGCCATGGCACGGAGTTCTTTCTCGCGGCACCGCGCGACGAATGGATCAACCTGGAGAGCGTCACGGTCAACGCGTACTACCACTGCGGACCGGTACACCAGCGACTCGACGTCGGACACACCGTCCCTATTGGCCGACCGTGGCTCGATGACTCCGACTGCGACCACTACCTGGTGAGCCTGCCGTATCCCTTCGGACCCGACTTCGAGGTCTGCAAGTGGGAAGGTGAAGCCCATGCCCGGATCCTGTGGCTGTTGCCGATCACCGCAGCGGAAAAGGATTACCGCCGGGAGATGGGACTCGAGGCACTTGAAGTCCGTTTCGATGAGCATGCGATCGACCCCGTCGATCCAAAGCGGGCCTCCGTGGCCTGAGACGGGCGGGCGGAGACGAGAACAGCTGAGACGACGGTCAGAGATCGAGAAGAATCCTTTTGCGGAGAAGGTCGAGGCTGGCCCGTCCGTAGCCCTGCCTCTTGATCAGCTTGATGCGTGTGACCTGGCCCTCGACCTGGCCCGAGCTCCAGGAGCTGGACAGGCCGGCGGTCACGGCGTCCTGGTCCCGGCGGAGGCCGGTGACCAGGGAGTGCAAAGCCGGTAGGTCGTCGGCCAGGACGCGGTCCATCCAGTCGGACAGCAGGTCGCCGCGTCGGTCGTGGAGCATGGTTGCGAAGTCGCGGACGTGTCTGGCTGCGACGTCCAGGTGCGGGCAGGTGGCCCGGATCTCCTTGAGCTCCAGGGCATCGCCGGCGGTCAGGCGGTCTGGGTCGGTCATGATCCAGCGGACCACCCGGCGGGGACGCGGTGCGGGCCGCGGTGACACAGGAAGCCCGCTCTCCTTCGACCAGCGCAGATACCGGCGGACAGTCTGGACATCCCCGGGGAAGCCAAGTTCTCGGACTTCGCGGTGGAGCCGGGGGATGTCGTGACAGCCCTCGTTCCACCGTTGGTGCAGGTAGGACTTGTACTCGTCGAGGATCGACTGCCGGTTGACCGCCTTGACCAGCAGCTCGTCGATACTGGTGGCCCGGGCGAATCGGCGGACGGTGGAGTGGTCAAGCCGCAGTTCCCGGCCGATCGCCGTCAGGGACTTGCCCTCGGCCAGCCGTTGCTGCACCGCTGCGTAGCGGTCCCTGGTACGGGCGACCAGGCGCCGCGGGCGGCCGAGGCAGTCACTCGTCCGGTCCGGAGGGTCGAAAGGCGGTCTCCTGACGCGGGCCGTGTCCAGCTCGGTGGTCGGCCTCGTCGCGAACGCGGAACGGATGCAGGTGTGGTGTGAGCCGACGGTCTTCTCCACGGCCTCGGCGAGGTTCCGCCACAGGTGCCAGCCGTCAGCGACCTGCATGGCCTGCGGGGCGCCGGTTCGGGCGCCCTCGGCGTAAGCGCCGGCTCGATCCCGGCAGATGATCTCCACCTCGGGGTGCCCGGCCAGCCAGGCGGCCAAGGGCTCGGCTTCCCGGCCTGGCAGCACGTCGATAGGTCGGCGGGTCTCCAGATCCACCAGAATGGTGGCGTACCAGTCGCCCTTGCGTAGCGCGAAGTCGTCCACGCCCAGCACCCGCACCGGGCTCGCTCGCCGGTCAGGCATAGTGCGAAGCAGGTGCAGCAGGGTGTCCTTGGCGACTCGGATACCCAGCAGGTTCGCAAAGCGGGCACCGGGCCGGCCAGCGAGCGTGCAGGCTATGGACAGCAGTACCGACCGCAGCAACGGGGTCTTGCGGGCGTGAGGTGTCGTCAGCCCCTCGATCTGCTCCGCGAACGTCACCGCTGTGCAGGCGCCGTTGAGACAGCGAAAGCGGCGCACGAGCAGCTCGACAACCACAGCCCTACCCCCGATCGCCGCGTCCGCCAGGCGTCGGACGTACCGGCCGTGCACCCGCCCCGACGCCCTGGAACAATGCGGACACCTCGCCTGGGCCGCTCGCGCGTGGGCGTGCAGCACGATCTGGGTCGCCGAATGCTGAACGAACTCGACTACGACACCCGCCATATGAGGAAGAAACGCCTCAAGACTTCGCGAACCACACGCCTGACATCATGTCAGGACGCCCCGGTGTCACGGGCCCGATCACAAGATCTTCGCCACAGCCGATTCTCCGGATCATTTGACGTCACTCACCGCCTGCCCGCTCGCTCCGCGTCCGGCAGGTGGATCGCCGCCCGATATGCCCCGAGGACGTCTATGCCCCAACGACAGCCACAGCTCACCGAGATCCAGCCCGATCTTGGCATCGCCCCCGAATGCGACTCCGGCCGCCGCCAGAAGCCGGATGAGGCCAGGGAGGCCGCTCTCCGGCGCGTGTGCGACGGGTTCACCGCGACGATCAGCCCGCGGAGCGCGGCTCGGCTCGCGGACCTGCTCTCCGCCGCGAGCTATGCCCAGGCGGCATGACCATGCCCGCTTCGGCAGCCTGGGATTCGGCTCTTCCGCTCCGGAAATGCGGCACAGGACGCGTTCGCCCTGAGCTGTTCTTTTTCTCGGCGTAGTGCTGGACTTGTGCCTGGTGGGTGTGGCTGTGTTGGTCGTGCGCGCCGGATGCTGGTTCCGGAGTTGCGAATCCCCGACACGCCATCGCGTGGGCCAAGGTGCCCCTTGCGTACGCCTGCGTGCAGCGGTGCCGACCGCCGCAGACGCGCCAGGAAACTCCAAGCCGCGCCCCCTTCCTGCACGCAGCCTGAAGCGGACCCGCGCGCAGCCTTCAGCCTCGACGTAGGAGCCGCCTCCAGATGAGCCTTGACGCCCGCGAATGGGTGTGGGACCACAGCCGCAGCAAGGGCACCGCCCGCATGGTCCTCGCCTTGATCGCCGACCGGTGCCCCGACCGGCGCTGCATCGCGTACGCGTCCGTGCCCACCCTCATGAAACGCGCCAACGCCTCCCGTACGGCAGTGCGTGACGCCCTGGCCAAGCTGATCGCCGACGGGGAGCTGGTCCCGCTCGCTGGCCGCAAAGGGCCGCGCGGAGAGACGTACTACCACCTGCCGGACGCGGCCCGGTTCCTCGCCGAACAGGCCGCCGAGGGGGATCAGGATCTGACCCTCCTGGGGGATCGGGTTCCGACCCCGGGGGGACCGAAATTCGACCCTGTCGACGCCTTCGAAGGGGGTTCGGAATCTGATCCTCCGGTGCGGATTCCGACCCCTGGGGGGTTCGGATTCAGACCCTCTGCGGGTGCGGATCCCGACCCCCAGAACAGAAGAGAACCGAAGGTGAACGGTAGTAACAGCAGCAGCTCTGCCCCGCTCATCTCCGCCGCCGACTGGCAGATCGACGACGACGCCGGGGCCTGGCTGCAACACCACGGCCACCTCGACCGACTTGGCGAGCACGCCCTCCACGCCGCCGACGAGAAGTGGCGCGCCTACCGGACTGCATGCGCGCCCCGCACCGCCTCCGCATGGGCCGCCGACTGGCGTGCATGGATCACCCGCGAGCACACCCCGACCCCCGGACGCCCGCATCTGCGCGCCCTGCCCGGTGGCAACGCCCCTGCCCCAGCCACCGGCATGAGCCGCTCCGAGGCGCACATGGCCGCTCTGCTCGCCGCCCTCGACGAACCGAACGAAACGGAGTGACCACCCTGCAACGACGCGAAGTTGCCGCCGTCCTCGCCTACATCGGCCGCCTCGACCCCCGCGCCATCCGCACCGGCACGAACGAGGTTCGTGACCAACTTGTCCAATGGCACGAACTGCTCCGCGACGTGCCGCTCGCGACGGAACACGGCTGGGACGTCCGCGAGGCGGTACGAGCGCATGTCCTGGACTCCCCGTACCCGATCCTGCCCGTGGACGTCGCCCGTAAGTGGCGCGCGTACCGGCGCGACTGCCTCGACCGACACACCGACCCCACCCCGTCCGCCGATCCAGACGACTCGGCGTCCTGGCGTGCTGAGTTGCTCCGCACGCGGCACGCTGTCGCCGCCGGAAGGGCCGCGCCCTCGACGCACCGGCAGATCACCAGCGGTGCCCCGCACCCGGACATCGAGTCCCGCCTCGCCGCCATCGGAACGTGCATCCCGTCGGCAGTCCGTGCCGAGCTGGCCCCCTACCGGCCGGCCCGCGCCGCACGCGAGGCGGCCGTCGCCGCGGGACAGCCCGACGCCCTCAGCGTTCCGTGCCAGTGGTGCCGCGCCGCCCAAGGCGAACCCTGCCGTAACCGGCGCGTCGGTCTCGACGGTCGAGCCCGGAGCAACGTGCCCCGGGCGACGCCCCACCCGACCCGCGTGGACTTCGCCGTGGCGGAGCGCGCTCGGCAAGAAGCGGCGTGACCCGCACTGGCTCCCCGCCGTGGACGCGCTGATCACACGCGGCAGCTATCACGCGTGGGGCCCCTCACAGAAGGGGTCCGCGTGTACGCCCCCTTCGTGTCGGCCCTCATTCCCCTCGCTTCCTCCCCGTGGAGACCGTCTGCATGACCCTCGGCAACACCGCACACACAAGCGCCGACGGCGGCATCACTCCGCCCCTGCCTCACTGGACCACCCTGTCGGCGGTTGGCGCCGTCCTGGTTCTCGTCGCCGTCCTGCTCGTTGGACAGCTGCTGCGCCGACGCCCCCAAAAGCCCGGTGCCGGGCAGCGACGTGGCAGCGCCGCCATCCCAGTCGCGGCTGTCGCGGCGATCGGCTGTACCGCCTACAGCGCGGACACCAGCTGGCGCTTCGCCTCCGACTACCTCGACATGGGCGGCACCGTCGAGCGCGCCGCGATGTTCGCCGTCGCTGAGCTCGCCCTGTTCGCCGCCGCGCTGATGGCCCGGATGAACCTCAACGGCCCGAAGCAGGCGCCAGGGGTGCCCGGCACGCTCACCTGGGTGATCACCGGCGTGCAGATCGTGCCCGCCTACGCCGAGTCCGGGCTGGTCGGCGGAACCGTGCGGGCATTCGTCGGCCCGGTCCTGGCGGCGGTGCTGTGGCACCTGGCCATGGGCATCGAACTACGCAACCGCAGCCCGCACGCCGACTCCCGCAGCCTGACCGCCGTCCTCACCCGGCAGGCACGCGAACGGCTGCTGGCCCGCCTGGGAGTCGCCGACCGAGACGCGGACGCCGCCCGGATCATCCGCGAGCGCGCCCTCGACCGGGCCGTCACCCTGATCCTCCGGGCCGAGGCCATGACGCCGGCGAAACGCGCCAATCGGCGCGGCCGACGCCTCACCCGCCGCCTGCACCAGGCCCTGGAACAGGCTGACGTCGACCACGACGAGCGCCAGGACCAGCTGCTGCTGCGCAAGCTCGCCACCCGCCAACAGGCGCTCGCCCTGGCCTCCGTTCCGCTGCCCCGGCGTTGGCCCGCCCTCATCACGGACACGACGGGCACCTCCACGACCACCCGCCCGCGGGCCACAGCGACAAAGCGGGCAGAGTATCCGGGCTGCCCGCCCGAGACCGGTACGGGCGATGACGCCGCCCACCAGGCTGCCCGCCTGGAGCCCGCAGTCCGCCCGCACCGGCCCGCCCGCACATCGAGCGAGGAACCGCCGGACGCCAATCCGGGCGAGGCCGCGCGGGCGAAGCCGAATCGCCCGGGCCGCAAGCCTCGGGTGACACCCGGTCTCCTCACCGAGTACGCCCATCGCATCTTCCGTGAAACCGGACGCCTCTCCCGCGACCTGCTGGAGGAAGCCGTGCGCGAGGACGGCTACAGGGTCGCCAGCGACACCGCCGGAGAAGTCGTCCGCACCGTCAAGGCCGAGCTGAAGCCTGCTCGCGCCAGCCAGCCCCACTGACCTGCTCCACCCAGCACCGGAGGAGAACCGCTCAATGCACGACCCGCACCACGAACTTCCCACTCCCCAGAAGGAGATGGTCACCACTCCCGTTACACGCGCAGCAAGTTGTCGGATAAGGAGTCCTTATCCGGCCCCCGCCCTGGAGGGGGCGGAGGCGTCCGGTGCCGAGGCGGCACCGGAGTCGGCCGGCCCAGGGGGGCCAACCGGGGCAGGGGGAGCCGAGCCGTCGTCGAGCATGCCGCAGCAGTCTGCGCCGCGTCGCCGTCTGCGTGACAAGCAGCTGCGCGAGCGCCGCGTCCACCCTCGCTACAACGACGACGAGTTCGCCCTAATCGTGAATGCCGCCGCTCTGAGCGGCATGGCCCTTGGTGGCTACGTGGCCGAGTGCTCGCTCGCCGCCGCCCGCACCGACGACCCCACCGCAGCGGTCGCCGACTACCGCGCCATGGTCAAGGCGCTGATGGCCGCCAACGGGCAGCTCGGCATGATCGGCAACAACCTCAACCAGCTCACATGGCACCTCAACAAGGACGGTGCCTGGCCCCACCCCGACGTCGTCCAACGGCTCCTGACGCGCGTCGAGGCATCCATCGCCGAGCTGGACACCGCCATCGCCCAGGTCGCCGAGGGGCGGTGAGCGGGTGATACCCAAGATCATCCTCAGTGCCGGCCCGTATGCCACGCGCCGCACGATCGGCTACCTCTTCGGCAAGGGACGGGCCAACGAACACATCGACCCCCACCTGGTGGCCTCCTGGAACGGCTTCGCCCCCGACCCCGGCCGTAGTCCCCACCGCGATCCGAAGGACGCGATGGCCCAGCTCGTCGCCCAGCTCGACCAGCCCGTGAAGATGCTGGGGGACAAGGCGCCCAAGGACACCGTGTGGCACTGCCCCGTCCGCGCCGCCCCCGAGGACCCGATCCTCGCCGACGCCCAGTGGGCCGACATCGCCCGCCGGATCGTAGCCGCCGCCGGCATCGCCCCCGACGGGGACGAGCACGCCTGCCGATGGGTGGCCGTCCGCCACGCCGACGACCACATCCACATCGCCGCAACCCTCGCACGCCAGGACGGCCGCCGACCCGAGCGCGGCTACGACCAGCGCGCCGTGCAGCGCGAGGCCCGCAAGATCGAAATCGACTACGGGCTCAGGCAGTTGAAGCAGGGCGACGGCACCGGCGCCAAGCGCCCCACCAGCAAGGAACACTTCAAGGCCAAGCGCCTGGGCCAGGACGCCGCCACCCGCGACGTGCTGCGTCTGCGGGTCCGCCGCGCGGTCGCCGCCGCGGCCGACGAGGCCGAGTTCTTCGCCCTGCTGCAGGCAACCGACGTGATCGTGCGCCTCAAGCTCGGCCCCTCCGGCGACGCGCTCGGCTGCAACTTCGCCCTGCCCGCAGACACCAACGACCAAGGCGAGCCGGTCTTCTACGCGGGCTCCACCCTCTCCCCCGACCTGTCCCTGCCCAAGATCCGCAAGAGCCTCGCCACCACCAGCTCCGAACCGGCCACCGCCCGGCCGGGCAACTCGTGGCACCAGGCCACCGCTGCTGCCGAACGCATCCCCCACCACCTCGCCCACGACGACGCCCCCGCCGCCCAGGGCCAGCTCGTCGCGCTCGGTGCGACGCTGGACCTGCTGCCGGCCACAGCTCCGGCCGCGATGAAGGCTGAACTCGAACGAGCCGCAGCCGCCTTCGAGCGCGCCACCCGCTCCCGCATCACCGCCGACCTCGCCAGCACCCATGCCCTGCACCGCAGCGTCCAGGCGATCTGGCGCGA
This sequence comes from Streptomyces sp. NPDC048566, assembly GCF_043199735.1. Classification (NCBI taxonomy): domain Bacteria; kingdom Bacillati; phylum Actinomycetota; class Actinomycetes; order Kitasatosporales; family Streptomycetaceae; genus Streptomyces; species Streptomyces sp. NPDC048566. The sequence continues at coordinate 93,329 of NZ_JBICWL010000021.1, read as the reverse complement.
CCGCCCACAGGACCGTGACGGCACGGGGCTGGCGATGCTCCTCGACGCCGTCCTCACCGCCGTGGCGTTCGCCGTGCACTGGCACCGCACCCCCCAGCACGCCCAGCAGGAAGCCGCCGCCGAACAGGCACTCGCCCACCTGCAGATCGCGTACGGGCAGGCCGCCGAGCCGGTCCTGGCCGGCCTCGCACAACGCGCCCCCAGCGACCAGATCAAGCGCCGCTTTGCCCATCACCTCCAGGAGGCGGTGCCAGAGCACGCCGAGCGCATCCTCAACGACGCCTCCTGGGACGCGCTCGCCACAGTACTCGCCCAGGCGGAGGCCGCCGGGCACAACGCGGCCACCGTCCTGGACCAGGCACTTGGCCAACGCACCCTCGACGACGCCCACAGCCCCGCCCGCGCGCTGACCTGGCGCATACGGCGCCTCGGCGAGCGTCACGCCCCCAGCCCCCGCGCCCAGGCGGCCATGGCCCGCAGCACCGCACAACGCCCCGGTATCCCAGCAGCCCACCCCACGGCCGGCGTTCCGCTCCAGCAGCGGCCTCCAGTACGGCGGCGCTGACCCACAGGCGCGCGCACTGTAGCCGACGATCCCCGGTTACCGAAACCGGGGATCGTCCGGAGCATTTATGCCCCAACCCCGGCCTCCGGAAGGAACCCTCTGCATGGCCCAGACCGACATCCGCCCCCGTGTCGTCATCCTCCTCGCCGACGTAGACTCCTCCCGCCGCGACGAACCCGGTCGCCTGTACCGCCGCGATGGCCGCCCCCTCACTGGTGCCGAGCACGACCTGTTCGCCACCAGCACCTCGGACGAGATAGCCATGGCCGTCGCGCACGGGCTGCCCGACGAGGCCGACTGGATGAGCGAAGCCGACCTGGTGGCGAAGGCCCTCGTCAACCTGTACATGAAGTACGCGTACCAGTTGCCCGACGACTCCCTGGACAGCGTCTACGACCTCATGACCAACGAGGACTACGCGGAGTTCGAGCGTCTGACCGACCTCCAAAACGCCCTGCACGCGTCCGAAGAACACGCCGAACTCGAAAAAGACTGACCGACCACACACGGGCGGCAATTCAGGACTCCGCCCACCGGCCGACACCCTCAGCACCACGCACTCTGGTCCTACACACGCCGCAGGCCCGACCGGAAACATCACCGGCCGGGCCTGCGGCATCCACGCGAACTCACGTGGCCACACGGGCTTTCGCCACCGCCTCCACCACATGGGCATCAACCAGCGCGGCCGAACCCGAGACCACCGCAACCACCATCCCCACACGAACAGCCGTCTGCTTGATGACGTGGCTGCGCCCGTCAGCGGTGAAGGTGAGCAGCTGACTCCACCGCTCGTCCCCCAGCCGGGGCACGGACACGTTCTGAGCGGTGACCGTGACGGCCATGCTGCCGACGAGCACCTGGTAGCCGGAGCAGGAGGTCATCGCCTCGAAGATCCGGCCCACCCCGCTGGAGAGCTCGGCCGCGGTGCCGCTGTACAACTCCTCGGAGATCTCCGAGCCGGTGCCGCTTGCGTAGGTGAAGGAGACCTTCGCCCGGCGCGGGAAGTTGAGGCTCCCGCCAGCCGCAGCGTCGCCGCCGAGTTCACCCAGCGCGGGGCAGCCGACGACGGTGACGTCATCGTGCCGACCGGGCTGCTCCGCCTTGCGAGCGTAGCCCTCGCCCAGGTCGCCCTCGTCCAGAAGCCTCTTTGCCAGCGCGGCCGAGGACAACGGCCCCGCAGCCGGGGCGTTTCTGCCCTCCTGGCGTCCGGAAGCGGAGCCGGAAGACGTCGGGTTTGTGGTGTGGGCGCTGCCGTCGGAGCAGGCCGTCAGGACCAGGACGGTCGCGGTACCGAGGCAGAGCGCGGTCGTGATGGGAAAACGCATGTGGAACCCCCTGTTGATGCGGAGCGAAAGGTCTGACCAAGACGGCTCTCCGGGGCCGGCAATGCGGAGGGGAAGGGGACAGGGGGTTTCGCGGGAGTCAGTGGCCAATATGGCGCAGCCCGTCCTCAAGGGTGGGGTGCCAGTGATCGGCCGGACCGGAGTGGCGGTTGTACCAGGCCGCGTCCAGGCACGGCTCCCTCGCCGTATGACCGGCACGGCACCGCAGCCACACCGAGTCGTCGCGCATGCAGAGGACAACCCAGTTCCGGTATGCGCCGCACTCGGGACACTCACGTACCTCGCCGTCGATGACGAGCGGTTGGTCCCAGGGCATCATGAACCCGGCGACGTCCTGGCGGGACGGTGCTCGAAATTCCGGCGGCAGGAAGCCGGGCTCCGCTGCAGCCTCCGGGGTGTCCTCGGCGGTCGCGGCGACCTGGCTGGGCACATCGGGCCAGGGCATTTCTGTGTGCATCTGCAGCAGCGCTCGGCCCGCACGCTGGCCATCACGGAACTCACGGTCGGCGCGAGCACGGCGCCGGAACCTTCGGAACATATAGGTCTCCTTCTCTGCCATCTGGCGAGTACGGGGAACGGTCCGCCCAGGGGAAATCGGCAGTCGGCGAGGAGCAGCACAACAGCTACTCCTGGGGCACAGGTGGTCAGCTGCGGCGGACGACCATGAGCCGGCCCTCGGCGTCCTTGGGCAGGGTGCGGCGGGACACCAATGCCGGCGAAGCCAGAGCGGAGGCAAAGGCGGCGACCAGGTCATGGGGAACACCGGCGCTGAAGCTGGCACACCACAGATACGGGGCCCCGAGAACGGGTTCCGCCCACGCCTGCCAGCCCATCAAGTCCGGGCGTGGATGCGCGTCCTGGACCAGTGGCGGCTGCAGCCCCAGGGAGACGGTGGTGGAGAACCCGGGGTCCATGGCGGTGGTGTGGGGACAGTCCACGTCACGGACCCAGCCTTGGGCACCGAGCGCGTTGAGCACCGCTTCGGGCCTCTCGAAGCCGATGTCGGGTGCCTCACGGGTGTCGATCGCCATGAGGAGGTCGGCGAGTGCTTCGTACGGGATACCGGTGGTGAAGTAGGCGTTCCACTCCGTCATCGCGGAGTCGGCGTGCGGGCGAGCGCTCAGTTGCCAGGCCACGGGCCGTCCGCCCAGTTCGAACGGGTAGGCCGCGAGGATCCACTCGGCACCGCACAGCCCGTTGGGGCTCACGTACAGCAGGGTGTTGCGGGAGGTGGGCCACATGCGCCAGCCGAGGCCAGCAAGGGTGTCGCCGATCCGCTCGGCGAGTACGCCGTCGTCACCCGCCAGGTGCCGGGGCGTGACCCAGTAGACCGGGTCCGGGGAGTCGGGATGAGATGTGTCGCTGGGGTGGTGCGGACGCAGGGGCGCCTCCAAGGACTCGGGATCTCCGGCAGGGTGTTGTACGTTGACATCCTTTGCCGCGCCGTACCAGTACTTGCGGGATCTTTCCTGTCTGCCCCGGGCGAACTGTCTCGTGACAAGGGATCTTGACCAGCTGTCAGGCAGATTCTGCGTGCAGCACGACCCCGGCCGTCAGGGCCGCGGCCCGAACAAGATCTGCGCGAGACGCTGCCGTACCTCTGGTCGAGCGAGAGCGTCGCCGGTGCTGAAGAACGTGATGTTGCCCGTGTCGCTAATGAGCTGGGGTGCGAAGTACTCAAGCCCGGGGTGTTTCCGCATCACGGGGCATGTCGATTCGTGCGGCAGGCGGTGGCCTCCTCGCCCAGCGCACGAGGTGCAACTGCCGGTGGCATCTCGCCGACGCCCATCTTCTGGCAACGGCGTCACCCACCCTTCTCCTCTGCAGTCCTGACAGATGTTGCCCTTCGCCGGGCAGCTACAAGCTTCGGTGGCTTCGGCGACCTGTGACTTCATTGGGGGACGGTAGCCAATTGTTTGGCCGGCGGAGGTAGATCCGGGGAACGGTTGCAGCGATCAAACCTGCCTGGTAGATGGTCAAGATCACCTGACAGGGGAAGTGCTGCAGGCAGTCGCCGCAGGGCGTGGGACCCAGCGATCTCGCGCGACTACATCCTCGGCGACGGGCGCCTTTTGCCGCATCACTGCTACGGTCGCGTCCATGGCGCTCTCGGTCTCCATGGGTCAGGCTGTCGACCTTCGCGTACAGCTGGTTGACGAGGTTCTTGATCGCGTCGAGCGGTCTCTCCAAGTGGGCCTGCTTCCGGAAACGATGGTGCGCAAGCGCCGATCCGTGGGAGCCAGAACAGACCGCGACACCTGGGTGCGGATCGAGCGGCGCCTGCTCGACAAGATCTCCGACCAGGGGTGGAACGGGACTGAAAGTGCCGCCCGCCTGAAGGGCATTGCCCAGCCTGAATGGCACGGATGTGTGGTCTGGCGGGCCACGGACGGGCCGGTGATGTGGCGAGCCGACGAAACCGAACTCCTGCCAGGGGCTCCTGTCGGAATCGCCATCCTGAGCGAAGCCCCGGAGCTGCCGGACGGCTGGTGGGAGGCGTTGAACGCGTCGCTGGACGCGCTGGCGGCCCAGAGCACGAGGCGGGTCGCCACGCCGGACACCGACACCATCACCCAGGCCCTCGTCACCGAGTCCATCCGCGGTGTTTTCTCCGGCGACTTCGATACGACCATCAAGCAGTGGGTGCCGGCCCACGCGGACCTGAACTGGGCCAACATGACCGCTCCGGCGTTCAGTCTCTTCGACTGGGAGGACTGGGGTAACGCGCCACTGGGGCTGGACTCGGCCTCGCTGTGGGCGAGTTCCCTTGCAGTCCCGGCTCTGGCCGATCGCGTATGGCTCGAGCGCCGGTCCGACTTCGAGAGCCGGGACGGCAAGTTGATGACGCTGTTCGCCTGCTCGAAGATCCTCGGGCCGTACGCGCACCCGGAAGACCCTCGGCTGGAACCCGCCCGGCGCATGGCCGAGCAGGTCATCAAGGAGCTTCAGGCCGACTGATCGCGTGAACCGTCTCGCAGGAGACTCCGGTACTTCTGGACCGTTCGTTCCTCGACCTCGCCGACCAGGGCGCCGAGGAGTTCGCCCAGATGGGCGGGCTCATCAGTGCCCACAGCCACAGCGCCGACCCTCGGGAGGTGATAGGCGGCTATGAACGCCGCCTGCACGCGCGAGAGCTGACGGCTTCCCCCGAGAAAGACACGGGAGTCGATCTTGGCCCACACCGGGTCGCTGGTGCTGCCACCGAAGGGGCTCATACCCCATACCTCGCTGGGGTCCAGGTCCCACGCCTTGATGAGGGCGTCCGCGACATCCAGAGTTCTGGCTCCGACCAGCAGGCCGGCGCGGATCATGAGGGTCGCTGGCCTCGGTACGGTCGGGTCGATCAGCCCTACCAGGGATGATGGGTCCCAGGTCGCGATGCCCCAGGCGGCGCATAGGCCCTTGCCCGTAGCGTCATCGAGGGCAGCGCACGCTTCTGCCAGCAGCTCTTGGCCGTGAGGGCCTGCCTCGCGGAGCGAGTGTTCCGGGTTGTGCAGGAACACCAGATCGGGCTCCTGCCCCAGGTCCCCAGCCGCCTGTTCCACGGCCGCGCGCAGCCGTACAGGGTCCAGGGAATGCTCCGCCCCGCCCGGTCCCGGAAAGTAGCCCACCTTCGTGGAGACGGTGAACTTCGGCAGCAAGTCGCCGGCCGCCTGCGCCAGGACCTGATGCGAACGGAAGCCGAGGTAGTTGGTGCTGGTGTCGAGTGTCGTGACGCCGAGATCGAGCGCCCCGGTCAGGAGCCGGCGTTCGTGACGAGACCGGTGTAGCCCGAGAACAACTCGGGGGTCAGCACCGCGCACAGCTCCTCCTTCACCAGGATCTCCGCGACCTCCGTCACTTCGGCCCCGGCGACTGCCGCGGCCTGTTCCAGCTGGACCGGCCTGCCGCTCAGCAGCAGACGCAGAGCGGGCAGTACCTTGGCCGTGAGGGTGAGCTTCTTGCCCGAGGCCACGATGTCGATGGTCTCTCCGTGCTCCTGAAGCTGGGGCGGGAAATGCGTGGTGCACACCACGGCGTCGAGCGGCCCGAGTATGTCGAGGAAGGGCACGTGCCGAGGCAGTGTCGTCGCCTGCTCGTATGCGTCGAAGAAGTCGGCCGGCGGGCGCTCGCCGATCAGCTGGGCGGCGGCCTCGGTCAGGACATCGGTGCCGGTTCCGTGCCAGCGGTCGAGGTCGTGGCGGAAGATCTCGCGCTCACGGCACCAGTCGGCCAGCCACGCGAGCCAGCTCGCCCCTGTGCGCTTGGTGATGCCGAACGTGACGTGAAGGCTCTTGCCGGAGCCGCTGCCGGTCCGTGTCGCCTGGTGCCAGTGGCCGCGCGGAATGTGCATGACGTCGCCGGTCCGCATCAGACCGGACCAGATGATGTCGTCGCTCGGTGTGCTGTTGGGGTCGGCGTCCCGGTACATCGGGACCGCGCGGGAGGTTGCGCGCACCTCCCACTCCTTCTCACCGGCAAGCTGGACGATGACGACATCGTGGTCGTCCCAGTGCAGAGGGAAGCCAGAGGCGTCGTTCGTCGTCAGGTACGCGTTGACCTGGACTCGCTCGCGGGACCACCACTGCAGGGCCCGGCACGCGACTTCCATCGTCGGGTCGAAGACGTTGGCCTGGTCCATGATCACCGTCGCACCTTCGCCCAGGAGCCTGCCCAGGCTGCGCATGTTGACCATAGAGATGCTCTGGCCCCGAGGGCTGACGCTGTCCGTGTAGTAGATGGCCGGATGGACCTCCTCGCCCTTCTGGAAGCACCGGAACTGCGGGCGGTTCAGACTCCTGCGCATCGCGACGTCGAGCAGGCGGTTCGGGGTCATGATGCGGGAGACGAGTGCGGGATCGTCGATGCTCCCGCGTACGAAGTCCTTGCCGAGTTCCTCGGCTCCACTCCAGCCAAGCGCTGCCTCGATGGCACTGATCAACCGGTGTTCCATCGTGCGTCCTCCATGAGTTCGACCACTGATGCGGACACGGTGAGGGCCGGCCGCGCCGGCCCTCACCGCTTGGTGCCTACTCGCTGTCGTGCAGGTTGCCGTCGCCACCCGGCCACGGCGCGTCGCCGGAACTGCCCTGGTTGTCCGACCGGAGACTGTCGTAGCGGTCGTGGACGGCAGTCAGCTCTTTCACCGCCACCAGGAGGCTGCTCCGGGCCGGAGGCGGCGTTGTGGGCTCTGTCACCTCGTGCTCCTTCCTTTTCGGTTCTCCCGCCGGGATTCCGACGGGAGGTCCATGGCCGCCCCACGGCCATGGGAGGAGGGGGTGCCGTGGGGCGGCGGTCATTGGGCGCGCGATGAGCTGCAGTCCGGCGCCACGGACAGGACAGGTCAGCGGTGAATCGGCAGACCGCCGACGTCCTCGCGCATATTGATCTCCAGAACGCGCTGGTCCAGTTCGTACAGACAGGCACGACAGGCGTAGAGGGCCGCGTGCATGCCACTCGACCGGACGGGCCCGATCCACGTCACTTCGACATCGTCACGTCCGCACCACAGCCAGCACTCGCCGCGCGCCTGCCATTCGTGGCGATCCCATAGCGCGTAGTCAGTGGGCTCCCTGCTGACGGGGTCGATGTCGCGGCGCGTAGGCCGGAAGACCACGTCGGGATCAGGAAGCGGATTCGCTCGTAAAGCGTGCCGTCCCATCACGAGACCGCCAGGGAGAGCGACTCAGGCTCGGCCACCACGCCCTGCTTCGGCCGTAGCACGAATAACCGGCGCAGAATGGCTACTCGGATGGCGGGCGCCGCCTTGGGCAGCGCGATCTCCGCCCATACGCGCTTCCCTCGGCCGACAGGCTCCCAGGCACACCGCGAAGCGAGAAGCTCGACCAGTGCAAGGCCACGCCCACTCTCGGCATCGGCTTGGATACAACTCGCCTGCGGGGCAGAGGGATTGTCGTCGAGGACGTCGATCACCAGACGACCGGGGCGGTGGTACAGCGCGACGGTGACGGGCCCTCCTCCGTGGACCACGGCGTTGGTGATGAGCTCGGAAGCGACAAGGCGAATGGCGTCAGCCGTCGCGTCGTCCAACGGCACACCCCACGCACTCACCTTGTCGACGACCGTGCGCCGGGCGAGGGACACTTCCCTTTCCTCACCCGCGAGGACGAACCGATGGACGAGCGTGGGCATGGCTGACGCCTCCGAGGAGTTGGAGAGCGGCTCCGTCCCCGACGGGGAAACAGGGGCGGAGCCGCCGATCTGAGAACCGTTCCGGGGCTGACACCCTGCGCGGGCTCCGCGGACGGCTGATATTCAGTCAACGGCCCCAGCCAGCAAGGTGGAACGTTTCTAGGGGGTTCCTCATGGGGACGCCCTCCCCGTACGCGGCCACGCGAAGTAGCCTCCCCACTACGCCGCGAGGGGATGACGGGAGTGATGACATGCCTGGTGAGCCGTTGGCGGTCCACCCGCTGAGCTTCCTTCTGCAGACGCGCGGTTGGGGGAAGGCTGAGTTCGCCCGTCTTATGCAGGCGCACGGGCGGTTACTCGGAATCCCGCTCGCGACCAACCGGACCACGGTATGGAAGTGGGAGCAGGGCCAGGAGCCGGACGCGGACGCACAGCGCGTGCTCGCCGACTTGTTGCGTGTCCCGTATGAGCAGGCTCGCAAGGAAGGTTGGCCCCGCTGGCTTCCGGTCTGGGAGGTCACGGGACTCACCGCCCCGTGGACCGAGGCCGGTACCGTTGAGGCGTTGTCCGAACTCGTCGGGAGTGGCCGCATGGATCGCCGGGGCTTTCTCACCATCACCGGCGCCGCCCTGACGGGCCTCGCGGCAAGCTGGGTGGACGCTCCGTCCGCCTTCGCCTCGGCCTTGGGCGGGGATCAGGTCACGGACACGATGGTCTCGACGATCGAGCAGCGCATCAGCACGCTCCGTACTCTCGACGACCAGCTTGGCGGCGCCACGCTCCTGGAGCAGGCACGGGGCGATCTCGCCCTCGTCACCGGCCTCCTCAGCACCGGCCGGTACACGGAGAGCGTCCGCCTCCGCCTCTACGCCCTGGCGGCCCGGGTGTCGCACCTGACTGGCTGGATGGCTTACGACGCCGGGCTGCGCTCCGCTGGCCAGCGGTATTACGTCGGAGCCCTGCGCAGCGCCCGTACCGCCGGCGACGACGCGTTCGGCGCCTTCATCCTCGCGGAGATGGGCGTTCACGTCTCCGAGGCCGGACGGACCGCGGAGCGCGTCGCCCTCATCTCGACCGCCATCGACAACGCCCCTCGCACACTGTCGCCGTACACCCAGTCCTTCCTCCACCTGCACAAGGCCGAGGCGCTGTCCCGCGACGGCGACCACCGGAACGCCGGAGCAGCCCTCAACCGCGCCGTGTCCCACTGGGAACGCCACACGACGGAGGAAAACCCGGACTGGCTCAACTGGTTCGGCGAAGCCCAGCTGAAGTCAACCGAGGGCAAGGTCCTGCTGCGGTCCGGGCAAGTGGAGCGCGCGACGGGCTCCCTGGAGACCTCCGTGAAGAGCGCGGCTCCTCGGGACAAGGCCGTACGCTCCAGCCGCCTGGCCGAGGCCCGGCTCGCCGGCGGCGACCTGGACGGGGCGCTCGACGCCGCGAACTACGGCACGGAACTCCTGGAGAGCAGTGTCAGTTCCGTACGGGCGCTGGACCGCTTGAAAGAGTTCTCTGCACACCTCGAACCGCGCAAGTCCGTCCCCGCTGTCCGTGAGTTCCGCGAGCGTCTTCAGGCCGTGCCCGTCGCGGCGTGACCGTCACCTCTCGGACTTCGACGCCGAGCCCACCACCTCGGAGCAGGTAGTCCGAATGCCAGGATGGATGGCATGACGACGATCTACGGTGAGATCGCGCCTGGGTTCGAACCGGTGCGTGAGGCGTTCGCGACGAACTTCTCCCAGCACGGGGACATCGGCGCGGCGGTGTGCGTGTACCAGTACGGCCGACCGGTAGTGGACCTGTGGGGAGGCATCGCCGACCCCGAGAAGGGTCGTCCGTGGACGCGGGACACACTGCAGCTCGTCTACTCGGCGACCAAGGGTGCCACCGCGACCGCAGCACACGTGCTTTCCGAGCGCGGTGCGTTGGACCTGGACGCACCGGTGGCGGCGTACTGGCCGGAGTTCGCCGCGAACTGCAAGGCGGACATCCCGGTGCGCTGGCTGCTGTCCCACCAGGCCGGCTTGATCACACTGGACCAACCCGTTCCGCTGAACGAAGCATTGGCCTGGCACCCCATGGCGGCCGCACTAGCCGCTCAGCGTCCCCAGTGGACTCCGGGCACGGCGCACGGCTACCACGGTCGGACCTGGGGCTGGCTTGTCGGTGAAGTGATCCGCCGGGTGTCCGGCCGGATGCCGGGCCGCTTCTTCGCCGACGAGATCGCTGCCCCCCTCGGGCTGGACTTCTTCATCGGGCTGCCGGCGGATCAACGCGGCCGGGTAAGCAGCATGGTGTACCAGCGACCTGCCGTGGACCTCACCACCGTGCCCGCCGAGTCGGTTCCCGAGGAACTCCGCGAGCAGGTTGCCGCGTGGCGGGATCCGGGGTCATTCAGCAACAGGGCATATGCAGTTACCGACCCCGCCGCGATCGACTTCGACTCGCCCGACGTGCAGGCCGCGGAACTCCCGTCCTCCAACGGCATCAGCACTGCACACGGACTGGCGCGCATGTACGCCGGGCTGATCGGCGAGGTGGACGGCGTGCGGCTGCTGGCCTCGGAGACCCTCGCCTCGGCGACCAAGGAACAGGCCAGTGGGAAAGACCAGGTGATGCTGATCCCGAGCCGGTTCAGCTCCGGGTACATGCTGCCTACCGAGACCAACCCCATGATGGGGCCAAACTCCTTCGGTCACACAGGCAGAGGCGGCTCACTTGGTTTCGCCGACCTGGAGCACGGCATCGCCTTCGGCTATGCGATGAACAACATCATCGGGGGCCTCGACGACCTGCGTGCGACGTCACTGGTCGACGCGGTGCGAAAGTCGCTGGCGTAACAGCTGGCATCGCTGTGGCCCCGAGATCCGGAACGGCGCGCCAGCCACGTCGGTGTACGTCGTTACGGTGCGCGGCGGCTACGCCGCCAACCGCCGAGTCCCAGTCGAGGTGGCGGCCGACGGAGTGGAGGCGATGCCGACGACCTCGACCTGGACACCCCATGTTTCGAGCGTCCTGGCCGTCTGCACCAAAGTGACCTGTGAGAACGGGAAAAGGGTGTCGGCGGTGAGGTCGGTTCCGTCCTTCAACAGGATTGCGAATACGACCTTCGAAGGCCGGAAGTCTTCCGGTAGACCGCGCCCTTGCCGGGCGGCGACAACCTTCTCGGCGAACCGCTCCCTCCCCTCCGGGGAGTTCCGCAACGTCTGTACGGCGACGAGTGCCTGACTGAAGAGATGGCTCAGCGCGTCGGAACCCTTGGCGCGCTTCACCATGATCAGGACATCGTCCGGGCTCAGCAGGTCGCAGATCTCCACGCCGTTCCCGCGGTGCAGCACGGTCTGCACGTTGTCGCGGTCGAAGCAGACGTACCCGGGCCGCTGGTCCGGCACGGACGCGTTGTAGGTGCGCTCCTTCTCCCCGAGGACCCACGGAGGCAGGTCGACGGACGGGGTGTCGGAGATCAGCCGCTCGGCGTGCGAGCGGATCGCCTTCAGATACTCCCGGTCGATCTCGTACCAGTGCTCGTCCATCAGGAAGAACCGGCGAGAGTCGAGAAACACCTCCGCCTCGATCCACCGGAGAGCGCTGGACGTCCAGGTTTCGTCGGCCCGGTCGGCGCGGTCGTGCCGATAGAGGGTGACTGTTCCTTCCCGGAGCGCGGCCACGCGGTTGCCCGCACGCTGGATGCGCGCACGGCAGAGGACGTACTCAAGGTCGAAGTCGTCGGTCGACCGGCCGGCCGCGTCGCTGTTGATCCTGGCCCGGAACGCCCGGGCGGCCATGTAGTCGTCCCAATGGTCGGCGGGGACAGCGACGCTGATTCTCCCGTCAGGCTCCTGTCCCAGAAGGTCGTCGAGGACGGCCTCCAGGCGGGTGACAAGGCCGGGGTCGTCGACGGGCACGACGTGTTCGACGAACTCCAGCTCCGGACTCGGCTTCTCCTCGCGCAGCACGCGGGCGATCGCACGGATGTCGGCAATCAGGTCGGCGCCCTCCACACCGAGCCGCATGCGCAGGCCAGCGCCGCCCTCGGCACTGGAGATCTTCCCCGGGTTGTCCCGGGAGATGGTGAGCGGGATGTTGTCCAGGTGGCCGCCGAGGCGGCGCACGATCTGGGCGTGTTCGACGATGCCCAGGCTCCACACCGAGGCCCCGCTCGGGATCAGGGTGATGTCGGTGCGCCCTCCGCCCGGGGTGTGCGACACCAGATCCCGGATCTTCGCGGGGTCCACCCGGCGGGACGCGAAGCTCAGGCCGAAACGGTGGTCCTTCAGGCGGTCGGGCACCAGGCGGAAGCCCTGGTCGTAACCGATCGCGTACACCTCACCGTCGACGGCCAGCATCAGCAGGCCGGCCGAGCGGTTGACGGGCCGTGACACCTCGATACCTGTCGTACGGAAGATCTCGTCGCACCAGTTCGCGACGGGCTGCTCGAAGCTGCCGGTGACCAGGACCGCCGGTACACCGAGGTTCTCGGGGACGTCGAAGTCCGCGTGGACCCTTTCCAACTGGTCCGCGTCCAAGGCGTCGAACATCGCCTCGGCAGTGGGAGGCACGCCCCTGAGTCGGTACAGGGTTCGCTTGGACGTACGGGCCGTCATGGTGCTGCTCCTCGTTCCGCTCTTTGTGGACGGCGGCGATAACCGCCCTCGTGGTTTCGTTCTCATGCGCGTCCTCCCGGCAGTGCCTCTCCTGGCGCCAATGCGGATCAGCGGGCCAACAGGGCGACGAGCGCCGCAACTTCGGTGTGCCACGCGCGGACCTGGTCCTCCGTGGGACCGATCTCGTACTGGTGGTAGTGGCATCCCAGGCAGAGCTGGCTCCACACGGCCTTCGCGCGACGGGCCGCTCCGGCTTCGGCGCAACCGCGGAGCCAGAGGAACGCGGCCCGCTGGGTGCCCTCCCGGATTGCGCGAGGCGCCCGGTGGGCGGTGAGGCGGTCGGCGACCGCGCCCTCCAGCGCGACCCGTAGGGCGAAAGCTGCACCTCGACACCGGCTCGCCGTGGCGGCAGTGGACGTGGCGGGCTCGCCGGTGTCCGTGAGCAGCAGGTCGGCGGTGTCGAGCAGCTGGCGAATCGTCTGGTTCACGGCCCCTCCTCGGGCTTGCGTACCGTCAGGGCTACGGCCTTGATGTCGTCCACGAACCGCTGGGGGTCCGGCATCGAGGTGCCCGACGGGTGGGCGCCCTCCTGGCACTGCCGGACAACGTCCACCGCCTTGGAGCCGCACCGCCTGCGCAGCTCGCGGTAGACGTCACTGGCCCTCTTCGACGGGTCTCCGAAGAGCCCCAGGGCGGCGATGTCCATCAGCGTGACGGCCCCCGCGACGGTCTTCTCCGCCTCGTTCTCGGCCACCCCCGCCCGGTGCAGCCGCAGCCACGCAGCCTCGGACAGGGCCCGTTCCAGGACGGCGCGGCAGAGGCTGGGCAGCACATGGGTCATCGCGACCGGCGGGAGGTTTCGCGTCCGGATGAGGGCGCGTGCGTCGGCCAGTGCCTGACCGACCGGATCGGTCACCCGGTTCACGGTCACCACGGACCGGCCCGCCCGCTCCACCTCCAGTACGGTCACCGGGAGTTCCTGGTTGGTGAAGGCCCGCTGGAGTCGTGTGTCGTGGGTGAAGACCACGACCTGCCGGGTCTCCCCGAGGTTGTGCAGCACGTTCGCGAGGCCGTGGACCTTGGCGGGATCCATGGACTGCACCGGGTCGTCGATGACGACGAACCCGAAGGGGCTGTCCGGTGCGGCGGCGCGCGGCAAGAAGAGCGAGAGCGCGAGGGAGTGCAGTTCGCCCTGGCTCATCACACCGAGGGCCGCTGCCTCGGTGCCGTCGACGGACACGTCCATCACCAGCTTGCGCACGGTGGCCTTCTCGCTGCCGGTCAGGCGCACAGAACGCAGGTCCACGTTGCTCTGCTGACGCAGCTCCTCCCAGATCCGCTGCGAGTGGTCCTCGAACGGCCGCAGCCGCTCCTCGCGCAGCTCGGCACGCGCCTCCTTCAGCCACTTACGGGCCGCCCTGACCTGGCACAGCCGGGGCCTTCCGGCGTACGCGGGCCGGGCCCGGTCGAGCCAGCCCGCGAGGCGGGTGACACAGGAACGCCACTCCTCGTCGAGCTTCTCCAGCTCCCGCAGCGCCTCCTCGCGCAGCGCGGCGCAGGCGTCAGCGAGGACGAGCGCGGCGGTCTCGGCGCGGGCGGCGAGCCGCTCGGCGTCGTCGATCGCCCGGCACGCCTGCCACTCCTCCCACGGGTCCACAAGCGGGGCGGGCAGCCATGCGGGGACCGGCGTGACGAGGTAGCGGACGGCGTCCACCGCGTCCCGCAGCCCGGTGCGGGCCTCCCGTGCGGTCGCGGCCTCCTGCCGCAAGCCGGCCACCTGCTCGGCGGCCCGCTCGGCCCACGCCTCGTCGAGCGCCCGGTCGGACCCGCACACCGGGCAGGTGTCCTCGCCCTCGTGCCGACGGCTGTGCTCCAGCGCCTTGGCCAGCAGCTCCGCACGCTGGTGCGCGTCCTCGGCCCCCGAGGCACGTACGTCATCGAGTACGGCGACGGCCTCGCGGAGCCGGTCCACGGCCGCGCCGACCGCGCCGAGGTCGGGTCCGGCCAGCGCGGCGGTCGCGCGCAGTTCCCTCAGTCGGCCCTCGTCCGCGTCGGGCAGTGAGGTCACGAGGGCGTCGAGTTCGGCGAAGTCGTGGTCGCCCGCCTTGCTGACGACCGCGAGCGCGCGTACCGCCCGCGGGTCGTCCAGTGCGGACAACGCCTCGGCGAGTGCGGGCCGTTCGGCCTCGACCTGCTTCAGCGCGGAGTCGAGCGTCTTCTCGATGCCCTGGAGCCGCTCGTCCGCGGCGGTCAGTTCGCGGAGTCCGAGGATGGCGGCGACCGAGTCGTACTGCTCGCTGGGCCTGCCGTTGAGGACCTTGTCGAGATCCGCGTACGACAGAAAGGGGCTGTAGTCGTTCAGGGCCCGCTCCCAACCGATGCCGGCGAAGGGCCGACGGCCGTGGCCAGGCCGTCTGAACTCGACCTCGGGGGCGGTGACGTCGTCGCCGGGCCAGGTACACGTCAGAGTGGACAACCGGGGGTCGCCCGCGATGGCGAGGCGGACCTCGACCTTCGGGTCGGCCCCGTCGTGCAGGTTGCGCCAGTGCTGACGCCACACCTCGCCCCGCTGCTTGTCCAGGCGGGCGGTCCGGCCCGTGAGCGCCGTCTCGGCGCCCTCGGCGAAGCTGGACTTCCCTGAGCCGTTGCGCCCCACGACGAGGGTGACGCCGGGCTTCGCGGTCAGCGGCAGACGCGCCTTGCGGCCGATGCCGCGAAAGCCGTTGACGCTGATGGAGTCGAGGAACACCCGCTGGTCCGGGTGCGGAGCGGCGGGGGTGTCGGAGGACTCCGTCGCCGTGGCGTTCAGCGCCTCTCGCAGAAGTTCCCGGGGTGCCTCGGCGAGCGCCGAGCTTTCGAGGCGGGCGGTCAGGCGGGAGAGCGTCGAGGAGGAGCCTCGGCGGTGATCGACCTGATGATCAGATGCGTTCGGCTCGTTCTGCGCGGGGTGTTCCGTCATGGTGCTCTCCGCCCTCCGTGGTCGGTTTCCGGGGCCGGGCTCGTGCGGTGGGCGAGAGGGGTGAGTCTCTCGCTTTGCGCGAGCCCGGTGTGACAGAACCGACGGTAGAGGCGGAGAAGTTATTGAATCCAAGATTTCAGTGATAACCCTGGTTATCGAAAATTATACTCTCCGATGACCTGAACGCTGCCGGGACTGCCAAGCCAGAGACCGACTCCCTGTGGCTGGCTGAGCCGATGACTGGGTGTGCGGTCCACCTGCAGGTGGGAGGCTTGATGTGGCACGATGCGAAATCCGGTGCCAAGAGGAGGTGGGGCATGGTCGACAGGTTCAACGACGGGCTGCTGACGCCCGCAGAGACCGCCTCCTACCTTGAGATTCCACAGTCGACCCTGACCTCGTGGCTGAAGGGCAAGGCGGCCGGAGCGCCACTGGTCCACCAGGTCGAGCCGGTACGGAGGGGGCAGCCTTCGGTGCCGTTCATCGCGGTGGCCGAGGCGCACGTTCTTCGTTCTCTGCGTTCCCTGGGGCTTCGCATGAGCGAGATCAGGGAGGCGGCAGCCGCCGTACGGGACGCCTTCGACACCCCCTACGGCCTCGTGTCGAAGCGGATCGCCACGGACGGCGTGGACATCTTCATCGAGCACGGTTGGGGAGATCTCCGCAGAGCCCGCGACGGTCAGGTCCCCATCCACGAAGTGGTCTCCGACTATCTCCGGTACCTCACCTGGGAGCCGGGCGAGGACTTCCCCTCCAGCTTGCGGCTAAGGCAGTACCCGGACTCGGTGCCCGTCGTGATCGATCCGAGGTTCGGTCACGGTCTCCCCGTGGTGGCCGCCAACCGCGTCACGGTCCAGGCCATCACCGACCTGTGGGAGGCCGGGGAGACCGTCGAGGACATCGCGTACGACTACGACATGACACCCTCGCAGGTGGACGCGCTGTGCCGGGCAGTGGTGCACCTTGCCGCCTGAGTTCTTCCTCGACCGGAACCTCGGTCGCCGTGTCGCGGAAGGACTGAGGGCCTGCGGGTGGACGGTTCACCGCATCGGGGACGTCTTTCCTGACGACGGGCAGGACGTTCCGGACGAGGAGTGGATCACTTACGGTCTCGACCGGTCCTGGGTCCCGCTGTCGAAGGACGGGCGGATCAAGACCCGGGATCTGGAGATCCAGCCCGTCCTGGAGCGCGAGGCGGTGCTGTTCTACCTGGACAACCAGCAGCTTCGCAGTGCCGAGATGGTCGAGAGGCTCGTCGCACGCCGAGATGCCATCCACCGGGCCGTCGAGAAGGGCGGCCCGGCGGCCTACGCCGTACGGCACGACCGTGTTGAGCGCACCTGGCCGTGACGGGAGGGCGCCCCTGGTGGCGGCCTCCCGTATGCGTTGCTACTTCGCAGCGGGCGCCCAGAGGGCGGCCACGATCTCCATCTGCTTGAGGACGAGGTCGATCGCCTCGCGCTCCTCCTCCGGCGGATAGTCGAACATCGCCAGCACGCGGCGGATGCGGGTGCGGAGTTTGGCCCGGACGGGCTCGCGGGAGAGCCAGTCGACGGAGAGGTTCTTCTGGATGTCCTTGACGAGGGCACGGGCGATCTTGGCCAGGGTGTCGTCGCCGCCCTCCATCACCTGGGCCATGTCGCGGTGTGCGACGGCGTCGTAGAACGCCAGCTCGGCGTGGGTCAGTGGCGGGTCGAACCGTTCGCCGCGGCGGGCCTCTGCCGACACCTCCCGTGCCAGGGCGGCGAGTTCGGCGATGACCTGGGCACTGGTGAGCTGCTGGAGCATGTAACGCCGCATCAGGTCGTTCAGGCGCTCGGTGAAGCTCTCGTTGCGGACGACGTTGTGCTTGGTCACCTCCCGCATCTTTTGCTGGATCATGCGGCGCAGGGCCTCGGTGACCAGGTGCGGGGTCTCCGAGTTCTCCAGATTGCGCAGCTGCGCCTCGTTGAGGCGGGTGATGTCCAGCCGGCCAATCCCGGCCTCCGCGTACAGGTCGGTGATCTCGTCGGCGTCGACGACCGAGGCGGCGAGGGCTTGGAGATAGCGCTGGACCTCGGCGCTGAGCGGCTCCCCGCTTGCCTCGCGCTGGGCGGCGTCGAGCTTGATCATCCAGGCCCGGACCTCGCTGAAGAAGGAGATGTCCCGACGCCAGTCGTCCAGGTCCTCGCAGCGCTCGGCGATCTCCTTGCTCATCGCGCAGACTCGGTAGAAGCGGTCCAGCCGGGCCGCGCTGTCCTTGAAGCGGACGGAGAGCGGCTTGGCGGGGTGCTCGACCTTGTTCCCCGGGTTCTTCGGGTCGCGCAGGAAGTCGGCCGTCAGGCGCAGCGCGCGTTTGCGGGTGTCGGGGCGGCCGGTGTCGGCCAGCCATTCCTTCCAACGGCTGCCGACCAGCAGCCCCTTGATGGTGGCGATCTCGTTCTTGACCTCAGTGACGGCCCGTTCGATATCCGCGCCGAGGGTCTGGTCCTTTCGGTCCTGGTCCGAGTACTCGCGCAGGGCCTTGGTGAGGTTGTCGGTGAGGGGCGCGTAGCCGACGAGCAGGCCGTCCTGCTTGCCGCGGAAACGGCGGTTGACGCGGGCGAGCGCCTGCATCAGGTTGGCGCCCTGCATCGGGCGGTCCATGTACAGGGTGTGGATGGGCGGGGCGTCGTAGCCGGTGAGCAGCATCGAGTGAACGATGAGCAGTTCCAGCTCGTCGTCGGCGTTCCTGGCTCGCTTCTGGACGACCTTCTGCTGGGACTTGCGCAGCGAGTGCTTGCGCATGTGCTCGGGGTCGGAGCGGTCGCCGTGGAAGACGATCTTCATGACGCCCTTGTCGACCTCGTCACTGACCCAGCCGGGCCGCCGCTCGGCCAGTGCGTCGAAGACCCGTACGCAGATCTCGCGGGTCGCGCACACGATCATCGCCTTGCCGGGGGCGCCGATGTCGGGCTTGACCAGCTCGCGGCGCTGCTCCCAATGGGCGATCAGGTCGTCGGCGAGCTTGGCTATGCGGTCCTCGGCGCCGTAGAGCGTGTTCATCGTCGTGGCGTACTGGATGGCTCGGCGGCGCTCGGCGTCGTCCATGCCCTCGGTGAGGGTGTTGGCCTGCTCATCGAGCGTGTTCGGGTCGACGTCCTTGGGCAGGTCGACCTTGATGACACGCGGCTCGTGGAACACACGGACCGTGGCCCCGTCGTCGACGGCGCGCTTCAGGTCGTAGATGTCGATGTACTCGCCGAAGACGGCACGCGTGTCAGCCTCGGCCTTGGAGATCGGCGTACCGGTGAAGGCGAGCAGGGTGGCGTACGGCAGGGCGTCCCGCAGGTGGCGGGCGTAGCCGTCGAGGCTGTCGTAGTGCGAGCGGTGGGCCTCGTCGACGATCACCAGGATGTTGCGGCGCTCGGAGAGGAGCGGGTGCGACTTGCCGGCGTCCTTCTCCTCCTTGCTGAGGCCGAACTTCTGGAGGGTGGTGAAGACGATCCCGCCGACGTTGCGCCGCGTCAGCTCGGTACGCAGTTCGTCCCGCGTGTCGATCTGGTGGGCCTTCTGCCCGAGCAGGGTCTCGCTGTCGAGGAAGGTGTCGTAGAGCTGGTCGTCGAGGTCGTTGCGGTCGGTGATGACGACGATGGTGGGGTTGTTGAGGGCCGGGTGGCGGGCGACGAGCGCCGCCGTCTCGACCATCTCCTCCGACTTGCCCGCGCCCTGCGTGTGCCAGACGACGCCGGCCTGGCCGTTTGTCCGCGATGCCTCGACTACGGCGTCCACGGCCTTGTTCACGGCGAAGTACTGGTGCGGCTTCGCGATGCGCTTGCCGGAGAGGGGCTCGCCCGGCTTGGGCGGGGGGAAGTTGACGAAGTTGCGGGTGAGGGAGAGGAACCGGTCCTGCGTGAACAGGCCGTGGAGGGACAGGTTCAGCGCGTCGAGGCCGTCGTAGCCGGGCTCGTTGGTGTCAACGGGCTTGCCCTCGTGGTCGACGTTCCAGGGCGCGAAGTGCTCGTAGGGCGTGAATGCCGTGCCGTACTTGGCGGTTATGCCGTCCGAGACCAGGCAGAGCACGTTGTAGCGGAACGCGATGGGGGACTCCGAGACGTACGTCTGGAGTTGGGCGTGCGCCGACTTGAGGGTTGCGTTCTCGTCGGAGGCGCTCTTGAGTTCGACGACGGCGAGGGGGAGGCCATTGACGTACAGGACGATGTCGAAACGGCGGTGGCTGCCGTCGGTGTCCCTGACCGTGACCTGGTTGACGGCGAGGTAGCGGTTCGCGTCGGGGTCCGTGAAGTCGACGAGGCGGACGGTCGGGGTCTGCTCGGCGCCGAACTCGTCGGTGTAGGTGAGGCGGATGCCGGTGGTCAGGTACTCGTGGGCCTGCTTGTTCTCCGGGTATGCCTCGCGGGAGGTGGGGTCGGTGGCGATGCGCGTCGCCTCGTGGACGGCGGTGGAGGTCAGCTCCGGGTTCAGCTTCTCGATGGCCGCCTGGAGTTCGTCGTGGAGGATCAGGTCGTCCCAGTCTCGGCGGTGGCCGGTGCCGGGGGCGAGGTCTTTGCCGGGCTTGGTTTCCCAGGCGAGTTGGGCGAGTTCGTCTAGGGCCAGGTGCTCCCAGGTGGACTCGGTCATTTTGGCGTCGAGGTGGGCAGGGGCCAGCGTGGGCTCGCTGCCGCTTCCGGTGGTCATACGGCGTCCTCCACGATCTTCTCGGCGTCTCGGACTCGGAGCTGGCCGGACATTAGTTGGGGGAGGAGGGTGTTGCGGAGGTTGGCCAGGGCGCGCGACTCATTGCGGGCTTGCATAGCACGATCAACCAGTGCTTGTGCTTGCCCTCGGACGTCTCCAAGTTCACGTGGGTCAACGACCCTGGAATCCATGATTTCACCCGGACGAACTCGCTGGTGACTTTTGGAAGTGCCGGTCACTTTGGCGGCGAGCCTGCCAAGCAGCTCAGGCTGAGACAAGACCGCCCACAACTCGGCTGTGGACACTCCATTCTTTGGTTCCAACACAAGGAACTCGGTAGACGCAAGAGCTGGAATTTTTCGATCCGGGGAAACATTCCACACCCGAGGGATCTCGGGGTTCAATTTGGACAGAAGAACCGACGGCTGGTGAACTGCAAACTTCGCACTCTTGATGGACCGAGGATCCGTGATCTCCGGCATCGCATCCGAGTCGAATGCGGGCAGGCTGTAATGAGCTACGTCCACCTCGGTCAGGGTCTCTGGCGCAACTTGCCCCTTGTGCAAGATCGCGATCTCCCCGACAGTGGTGCGCGCTTCCCGTGACCGTTCTGCAAAAATGGCCTGGCAGAGGCTCTCGGCAGAGCGTGCGACGCGCTTATTGCTCGCGACTTTGTCGTCCAACGCGCCAGCTACAGCAGCGATGGCCTGTTGCTCTGCGGGCTCCGGAAGGGAAATCTGGATCTGGGTGATATAGTTCCGATTAAGCATGGGCTGAGCTGCCCCAGAATTATACCCGGAAAAATCGATTCGATCCAGCAGGTAATAAGCGAACCTAGGGTCATTTCCCTGGAAATCTGTGACGTAAAGCGCCGTATTGAGCGGCCAGAAATCGACATCGCAATAAGTCGCCTTACCCATGGAGGCCCCTGCGCGCCCCAGTGTGACTCCCGGTGCTTTAGCCATCGCCGTGTCATGCGTACCGCTCTGGCCCGCAGCGCCCATGACAGGCACGCTTCCCACTCTCCTCTGGGAGGTCGGGAGGTCGTGGCCACGCTGAAGCCTGACCAACTGGTCCAAGGTAGTCTGGCGCCACTCAGCCATCGATCCTCCCCAACTGCTCCCGCACTACCGCATCCAGCCGCGCCGACTCGCTCAACTGCTCGAACAGTTCCTTCGTCAGCCGAGCGATCCGCTCCTCCGCTGGTTCTGCGTTCGGGTCTTCCTCGGCTTCTGCCGCCCCCACATAACGCCCCGGCGTCAACACATAGTCGTGCTTCTCGATCTCCTCCAGCGTGGCGCTGTAGCAGTATCCCGGCACGTCCTCGTATGTAAGACCCTTGTCCTTCGCCGACTTCGTGCCTCGCCACGCGTGGTAAGTGTCGGAGATTTTCTCCAAATCCTCGTCCTCAAGGACACGCTCCGTGCGGTCGCGCATCGTGCCCATCGACCGGGCGTCGATGAACAGGATTCGGCTTCGCCGGTCCTCCAGCGCCTTCGTGCTCTGCGGAGACTTGTCCTTGGTGAGAAACCATAGGCATGCCGGAATCGAGGTCGTACGGAACAAGTTTCCGGGCAACGCGATCATGCAGGACACCACGTCCGCCTCGACCATTGCAGCTCGGATCTCGCCCTCGCCCGACTGCTTGGACGACATTGAGCCGTTGGACAGCACCACGCCCGCGCTGCCCCTGTCCCCTAGCTTCGAGACGATGTGCTGGAGCCACGCGTAGTTGGCGTTCGACTGCGGCGGAACCCCGTACCGCCACCGCCTATCATCCGACTTCCTCGCCCAGTCCGACATGTTGAACGGCGGATTGGCCATCACGAAGTCGGCCTTCAGATCAGGCAGTTTGTCGTCCGCGAACGTGTCCGCCCAGCGGTCGCCGACACCCTTGGGGTCCATGCCGTGGATGGCGAGGTTCATCTTGGCCAGACGCCACGTGCGCTCGTTCGCCTCCTGGCCGTACACCGCGATGTCATGCGTGTGGTCCTTGCCGCGCCGCTTCGCGACGAACTTGCCGCTCTGTACGAACATGCCGCCCGAGCCGCACGCCGGGTCGTACACCCGCCCCTCGTACGGCTCCAGCACCTCGACGATCAGGCGGACCACGCTTGCCGGGGTGTAGAATTCGCCGGCTCGCTTGCCCTCGGCCCGCGCGAACTTCTCCAGGAAGTACTCGTAGGTCTCGCCCAGGACGTCCTGCGCGGGGCGGTCGCCATGCCCCGTGAAGCGCGCGTCGCTGATCAGGTCGACGAGTTCCTTCAGACGCTTCTGGTCGACGTTGTCGCGGTTGAAGATCTTCGGGAGGACGCCGGTGAGGGTCTTGTTGGCCTTCATCACCTCGTCCATGGCCTCGTCGAGGAGCTTGCCGACGCCGCCCTCCGCGCTGGCCGCGTTCTCCGAGATGTGGTCCCAGCGGGCGGTCGGGGGCACCCAGAAGACGTTCTTCTCCGTGTACTCGTCCTTCTCCTCAAGGAAAGCCGCCCGGCGGTGTTCCGGGATCTGCGCCAGCTCGGGGTCGGCGGCCAGTTCCTCACGGCGTTCGGCGAAGGCGTCGGAGACGTACTTCAGGAAGACCAGGCCGAGCACGAACTCCTTGTACTGAGCTGCGTCCATGGAGCCGCGGAGCTTATCCGCGGCCTTCCACAGGATGTCCTGGATCTCCTTGGTGCTGGAGACACTGAGCAGTTCGCCTTGTCCGGCGGCTGCCGCGGCTCGCTTGCGGGGAGGCATCGTTCCTTCTTCCAGACGGTGTCGGTGGATGGGTTACGTGCGGTTGGTCGTTCGTAGTTCGCCGAGGGCCAGGGTGCCGTCGGCCACGCCCGCGATCGTGAGGCCGCGGGCCTCGGCGAGCGCGTCGGACTGGGCGCGCAGCAGGCGTTCCCGGCGTTCCGTCTCGGCCAGGAGGGCGTCGAAGCGCAGCACCTCGTCATGGTCGAGGTCGGGGAGCTGGTAGTCCTCGATACGGCGGGCGGGGCGTACCGCGCTGGGGCTGCGCGCGGTGCCGCGGGCCGCGCCGAGCAGAGCCGCCAGGACCCGGGGGGTGAGCGGGCGGGCAGTTCCGGCATTGACCCGGAGGACGCGGGCCGGGAACGCGACGACCGAGAAGCCGTCATGGTCGACGTACACGCCGAGGCGGGGCACGAGCGTGTAGACGACGTCGCCGGGCTCGGTGAGCGCCGCCCGTTCGTACGCCGTCGCCAGCAGTAGGCGGTCGATGCGGCGGTCGCCCACGGGTCGCTCGCCGGTGATCTCCTCGGGTCCCAGGACGTTGTGGTGGCCGTCCCGGGTGAGGTGCTTCCCGTCGATACGGTGGCCGGGGAGGCGGGTCACCCTGCGTGCGGTGATCAGTTTGCCGAGGGTGGTACGCCGGGGCAGGCGACCGACCCTGCGCTGTACAGCCCCTCGGTAGGGCCCCCGCTCGTCCTCGTACGCGTGCGTGTCCGCCGTCGCACGCTCCAGG
Organism: Streptomyces sp. NPDC048566; assembly: GCF_043199735.1. Classification (NCBI taxonomy): domain Bacteria; kingdom Bacillati; phylum Actinomycetota; class Actinomycetes; order Kitasatosporales; family Streptomycetaceae; genus Streptomyces; species Streptomyces sp. NPDC048566. The sequence continues at coordinate 69,601 of NZ_JBICWL010000021.1, read as the reverse complement.
CGGGCCTCAGCCTCGGCGATCAGGGCGGGGCGTTCGGTGACCTTGTCGGACCAGATCGCGGAGGCGGGTGGCGCGGGTGGGGTCAGGGGACCACCGAAGGCCCGGTCGAGGTCGGCGACGGGGACCACACGGCCGTAGCGCGGGTCGTGACCGTCGAGTCCTCGGAAGCCTTCTGCCCGCCAGAGGAGGACGTCCTCGGCGAGCCGCATGCGCACACCCGGCGTGAGCTGTTCCGAGCTGATGTCGGCCAGTAGGACCATGCCCTCCGCCTCCCGGACGGGACCGCGTGTGAGCGTCCACAGCGCGGGACGGTAGCCGGGGCGGAAGGGCAGGACCCCGCCGGGAAGCGCGATGACCGACTCGACGATGTTCTCGCGCAGGAGGGCCGAGCGGAGCTGGGCGGCCTCCGTGCTCTTCAGCTCGTCGACGAGCGCGTCGGCCGGTCCGAGGACGAGGGCCGTGCAGCCGGGGCGGAGGAGGTAGGCGACGCGTTCGAGCTCCGTCAGGACGGCGAATACCGAGCGGTCCTCGCCCGGGCGGTACGGGAGCTGGGTGACGACGATGTCCGGGTCCGCGAAGCGTTCCTCCAGGTCGGAGCCGGTCTGCACGTCCAGGTCGAGTTCGCTTACGCCCGCCAGCAGGAAGCGGCGGCGGGTGATGCGGGTGAGCCGGTCGTCGGGGTCGGCGGCGAGGACGGTGACGCGGTCGCGGTCCTCCGTGTCGTCGAGGAGCGCGGCGAGCAGGTCGCCGGCGCGGGCGTGCGGGTCGGCGAGGGTGAGGGATTCGCCTCGCTCAAGACGGACGCGGAGGTCGGTGAGCTGGGTGAGCAGACTCCGCAGCTCCGGGGTGACCGCGTCGGCGGCGAGGGAGTCCAGTCCGAGCCGGGAGCGGGCGGCGAGCAGCCACTCGTATGCGCCGCGCTCGTCATAGGCGGATTCGACCAGGTCCTCGGCGAGGCGGGCGAGCGGGGCCGCCGTGGCGTCGATCGAGCGAAGCTCGCGGAGTACGAAATCGTCCTCGGCGTCGATCCGTTCGGCTCGGCGCAGCAGCGCGGACCAGAGGGCCTCGTCCGCTTCGGCGTCGGGAGGGGAGGTTGGGGAGGCGTTCGCGCCGTCGTCGGCCAGTGGCCGGACGTCGAGCCGGCGCAGGCACAGCAGGCTGCCCAGCGTCTCGACCAGCTGCCACGGCGTGAAACGGTCCCGCAGCGCGATGATGCCGAAAAGGGCCAGCTCGGATCGGAGCTCCTGCGGGGCTGCGTTGCCCAGGCCGGAGGCGATCAGCCAGTCCGTCACCTGTGCGCCGTCGAACAGGGGGCGTCCCGAGTTCTCGGACACGTCGGCGGGGAAATCCGGGTGGCGTCGGCGCCAGGTGGACACGACAGGGCGCTTCACCCGGGCGAACGTCGCGATGTCGGACATCGACACCAAGAGGGGCAGCGGCCCTGGGGAGCGGAGTGCCGGGTCCGGCAGACCAGTGACCACGGTGCGCATCCTTCCCCCGTTCGTCTATCGTCACATCAGCCGCTTCGGCCGTCAGGCTGGGCCTTGTCTTGCGTCACGGCTTCGTTTGCAGCAGATTCCGCCCGACGCCTCAAGACGATACGCCGACCCCGGCGAGGCGGAGGCGCCATCATTTGATAATGACGGTTATCAGGCTCCCAGTGGAGTTACCCCGCTGTCTCGTCCGACTGGGGCTTCCCATCTGAAGTGCCGCTTCCCCAAGAGATGCGCCAGAATGACGGATCGGTTTCCCGACTGAACAGCGCTGAGGGGGTGACAGCGGGAAATGGTCGAGGGCATGGTCGCCGTCGGTGCGAAGGGGCAGACACCGGAGCTCGTGGACGGACCGGGCTGGAGCCGCCCAGGACTGGACGTCGCCGCGGGCCGTTATCCGCTCTCGGTGGAGCGGCATGTGGCGCGCATGGTCGATCACCTGGTCCCCGGGGTGACCACGCAGACGCCGCACGGGCGTTACTACGCACTGCACGGGCTGATCGCGGCGCAAGCCGACGGGGAGGACCTGACGCTCCCGGCCGCCCAGACTCTGCTGCGCCGCGCGGAAGTGGCGCTGGCCGCCGTGTCGTTTGCGCATCATCCGCAGGCTCTGGACTGGCTGCCGCGTGCTCATGGGGTCGACGCCCTTGCTCGGCGGCTGCACTCCGGGACGGTCACCCTGTCCGAAGCCGAGGTCCCGGGCAAGAACGGGTACGTGGGCAACTCGTGGGGGTTCTGGGCACCGTACGCCGGATCCGAGGTCGCGCTCGGCATCCTCGGTGCGGGTCCCATGCCGGTTCCCGGACCGCGGCTGGAGACCGCGGCACTGCGAGCCGGACTGGGCGAGCTGCTCGAACTCGCCGCCGAGGACACGCTGAACGTGGATGATCTCGCCTCTTTCGGGGACCGGCTGTGCGTGTGCACGGGCGGTGAGCATCCTGACGGGGCGTGGCTGGCGAACCTCATGTGCGAGCCCGGTGCACCGGCCGAAGCAGGCTCCCGCTCGGCAACACGGCGACAGACGATTCAGCTTATGGCTCGTGTGGTCGCCACACATCCCGTCCGATATTTCACCCGCGACATCGGCCACGTGCTCGCTTTCGGTGACTTCCTGACCACCGATCCCGTGACCAGCGGCATCGACGCGGCCGGTGCCTGGCGCGGAGTGGTGCTGAGGAACTACTCCGTCGGAGCGTGGCGCCGCCTGTGGTCCTGGCTAGTGGAGCAGGTCGACGGGCTGGTGCCGATCGAGGAAGTGGCCGACCGCTTCGCCGCGGAGCTGCCCGACATGACGGTGGACGCGTTCCTGTCCTCCCTGCCCGCGACGCAGAGTACGACGGGAGCGCCGTTGCCCGCCGAGCACGACCTGCGGTGGGCGGGTGATCCCTTGCCTGTCGCCGAGCTGCGGGTGCTCGCTGCCAGCGCCCGCCGGGTGGACGAACTCACCGGCCGGGTCCGGGACGCGTTCCTCGGCCAGCGCGGTGTCGAGCTCGGCCCGGAATGGGTCCAGCGGCGGCTTGACGAAGCGCGGCCCATGAAGCTGCGCGATGTCGCCCGCCGACTCACCTACGACCTGGTGGCGCGGTCGCAGCGGATCGCGCTGGCCAAGGCCCGCCGACGTGCAGACGGCACGCTGTGGTTACCGACCCGGCTGCACGAGCGGGGCGGGCTGCTGTACCGGACGAGCCAGGAGGGGCGCGGTGACGTCGGGCTACGGCTGGACCAGCTCGGGACCGTCCTGGCCACCTGCGGCGTGCTGCACTACGACGACCAGCACTGGTCGGTGACCAGCAGCGGGAGGGCTCTCGTTGACTGAGACCGCACCGGCACCGGTCGTGGTGGAGCCACCAACCGCGTTCGCCTCTCCGTTGACCCTCATCCTCGACGAGGAGCGCACGGGCGGGCGGAACCTGGAAGAAGCGCTCTTCCTCAGCTTCACCGCCGATCTCGGCTTCTTTGAGGAGGTAGCCCTCGGCGTCACCCAGGCCACCGGCGCACGCGTCACGGTGGCGGGAGACGTCTCCATGACCCGGAACGATCCCCGCTCCGTCCGGCGGGCCGGCCGCAGCTACCTCGCCGGTCTGGCCTACGCCCACGGTGCCGCGTTCCATCCCAAGCTGATGGTCCTCGCCGGACCGGAGCACGCCACCATCGCCCTCGGCTCCGGCAACACCACGCTGGCCGGCTGGCAGGCCAACGCCGAACTGTGGACGGTTCTGCGGGTGGACGGCGAGCAGAGTCCCACGGCAGTTCCGGAGCTGTCGGCATGGCTGCGCGACCTCCCGGAAAAGGTGAGGTTCTCCGCCGGAGTGCCACAGGCGCTGGGTCGGGTCGCAGCGCTGCTGGACCGGCTCCACCGCGACAGGACACCTGCGGCGTCACAGGTCCGCGTCGTCAGCAGTCTGCGCTCGCCGATCATCGATCAGCTGCCGCAGGGGCCCGTCGACGAACTGGCCGTGTTCGCGCCCTTCTACGACCGGCGCTCGATGGCACTGCGGCGGCTGCTCGAACGCTTCCGCCCGAGCCGGTTCACCCTCGCCTACCAACCCGGACTCAGCGATCTCGACGGTCCGTCGGTCGCCGCCCTGGTGAAGGAGTACGACGGACGCGTCGTCAGCGACAACGGCCAGCGGTACCGCCACGGGAAATTCGTCGAGTGGGTCTCCGAGGGGCAGCGTTGGGCCCTGACCGGCAGCCCGAACCTCTCGGCCGCGGCCCTGCTGCTTTCCCAGGGCGAGGGCGGCAACTGCGAACTCGGCGTCATCACCCCCATCCCCGCCACCCTCCTTCCGGACGGCACCGACGAGCCCGCCGCCCGGCTGCACACGGTCCCGCCCCTTCCCTGCCCCATCGCCGGCGGTGGGCCGCTGCTGCTCGGTGCCCTACGCGTATCGGACGGCCTGGAGATCAGCGTGGCCCGGCCTCTCTCCGACACCGCTCACCTGGAGTTGTCCCAGGCCGCAGCACCGCCGGAGGCATGGGAGCGCATCGCCGACATCCCGCCCGGACAGGCCACGCTGACGGTGACGGCTCCGGCCGATGCGGGCAGCCGTGTGCGCCTGGTCGTAGTCGACAGCGACGGTGTACCGAGCTTCGGCAACATCGTGTTCGTCGTCGACCCTGACCGCGCCCTGCGCCGAATGACCCCGACCCAGTCCCAGGCCCCCACGACACGGCCTCCCGACCTGTTCGCGGATCCCCGGCTCGCCGAACGATTCCTGGGCGACCTGGAAACCCTCCGTACGGGACTGACCCCCACCCCAGCGGGCGTATCCGCGAGCAGTAGCACTGGCGGTGCGGTCACGACGGCCCCGCTGGACGGCGACGAGGACGGCTGGGAGCGCTATCTGGACGAATGCGCCGGACGCGTCGGACATCCGCTCACGCGCTTCGCGCTGGGGCTCCCCCTGCCCACCGACATCAGCACGCCCTTTCAGGACCTGCTGCCCGTCTCCTGGGACGAGCGGTTCACCGACGACATCGAAGCCGCCCTTGACGATGACACCGCGGAGGCCGTGGCGGCAGAGCACGACCCCGAGGCAGCCGGTGCCGAAGCGAGCAGCACCGCCACCCTTCCCGACCTCCGGCAGGCGGACCAGGAAGTCCGCCGTAGATACCGGCGCTGGGTGGAACGCCTCGTCGCCCTCGCTCCCCACCTGGGCCCTCCGGAGCGCATGCTCGTCGTCCGGCTGACCCTGTGGACCGTCGCGGCAGGCGCCTGGCCGCCGGCGTACACCGACTGGGTGCCACTGCTTTCCCAGGCCGTCCGCGCACTGAACCGAAACGACCTCCCCGAGCGGATCGAGCCCCAGGTCGGCAGCCTCGCCGCAGTCGCCCTCGCCGTACTCCGAAGCCACGCCCCGCGCTACGAGATCACGCCTGAGACCATCGCCTTCAACGAAGCCGCCCAGGCGGTCGACCGCCTGCTTCCCGCAGTGGATTCCGCGTACGTTACGGAGTACACGACGCTGCTCGACACAGTTTTCGGCCCGGCCGTCGACCCGGCCGCCGTGCTCGATGTCGCGTCGGACGTCGTCCAGAACGATCCCCTCGCTGACGCCGTATGGTCCCTCGCCGAGAAGGGGCGTGACGTACACCGCCACGGACGACTCCTCCTCCATGTCACCGGCCGCTTCAGCAACCCCGCGCTGGTGGCACTCGAAGCAGTCGGCGCCGCCGAGGATGCGCCCCTGGTCGGGGCCTGGGCCGACTCTGGCTCGGACTCCGGCGGGGGAGCCTGGGCGCTGGTCGTCTGGCGTCGGCCCGACCTCATCGTGGTCGATGCCCGTCGGCCGATTCCCCTCTGGCGGCATTACCGGCTCACCGGGCTGGTGGGCCCCAGAGCCCTCGCCGCACAACGCGGCTTCGAATCCGCCGCCTCCGTACCCCACGGCCCCCGCAACCAGCCCTTCGAACTGGCTGACCAAGCCCTGTCAGACCTGCGTCTGGCCGGGCCACGGCCACCACGGTGCGAGCCATAGTCCGTCGACTACCCCGGGTGCTCGCCTCGGAGGACACCGTGTCACCGGCCACCGGTGGCACGGTCCTCAGTATCGGTATACGGCAAGGTGCGAGCGGAGAGTGCTGTACGCCCCTACGGGGTCAGGGGCCATCAATCCGCTGCTGCGTCGTCCGGGTCGATCATGGCCAACCACCCGGACATCTCTTCCTCAGCCTGGCGTTCGTCAGCAGCGCTCTGTTCCTTGTCCTCCTCCCAGGCCACGCTCTTGAAGATCTCCTCCGATTCCCACTCATCAAGCAGCTCGTGAGGTCTGTGATCCCAGTCGCCGAGTTCCCCGTAGTACTCCTTGGCGCTGTACAGCAGTCGGAGATCTGCTTCGATGAGCCGATAGCGGGGGCTCACGCCGTAGAAATGCTGGTGTGTCGGGCGCCGAAGATTCGCCTCGACCGCCCCGAGGTAGCTCTTCGACTCAGCCAGGAGCGCTTGGTGCAGGTCATCGAGTTGGCCTCTACGCACGCCATGGACGAGGGCGAAGGCCACTTCCACGTCCGCCAGCAGAGTGCCCAGGCCGTTGATGGAGTGCGTCGACCACACCTTGGGTTCGCCCGCCAAGTGGGCCGCTGCGATGTCAAGCGGCTTCGGCAGGCCGGTCAGTCCGGAGTGGGTGAAGAGAGTGCCCAGGGCGACCGTGAGATCGCGCCGGAACTCCGGCACCACCCGCATCAGCTGCCGGAATGTCTCACGCTGGATCTGCCCCGGGTCGACCTCAAGTTCGTTGAAGTGCAGTGCCACAGTGACGTCATCGTTGCTCGGGTCACGAGTAGAGCCCAGCAGCCGCGATCCCGACCCGCGCGACGACAACCCTGTCTCGAAGTCGTCGACAGAAACCTTCCCTACGGTCTCGTCCCCGCCCTGTATGACGTACTTCATGTATGCCCCTTCTGCGGTTTGCGGCTTCCCGAAGAACAGCGCGGAGATCCGAATCGCATCGGCGGATTCACCCACGACAAGGCCGATCCCCGCATAGGTGGCCTGCTCTGTCGCTGCGCTGGCCAAGTCCGTGCCAGCGGTAGTGGTGGTGAGCCATTGCGGGTCAAACCGGATCATGACCGTGCGTCCGTCCAGTCGGAAGGACAGGTAGGGGTCGTCTTGCCATGTTCCGGTGAGCGGCCGAGGAAACGGCCGGTTGGACACGTTGCGGCTACGCATCGGCGCGTTGAACGCCACGTACATCCCCTGCCGGATCGCGTCCGGATGGGCTTCGTCGAGAGGAACAGCGTGCCCTCGCCACGACTCGAAGACGGGACGCACAGTCCCGACGAATAGTCCAGGGGCGAACCCCTGTCCAGAGAAGGGCCGCGTCGGGTCGAGGCCGGCACGTTGAGCCGCCTGTTGCACGACCTCCCCGCCCGGAAGCATCGCAACTCTCGGCACGTTGAGGTAGTCGATGCTGCTGTAGCTCATCCTCCACGCCTGCCCGGCTTTCCTCAGGGCGGCGGTCCAGGTCTCGTGCTCCGCCTTGAGTCTGGACAGCTCCTCAGCGGTGTACGCCTCCCCGTTGTTCTTGTCGACGATGTCGTGGCAGGTCGAGCACAACAACAGGAGGTTCGATACGGCGTTCCTGGCCTCGATCGGCAGGGTGGGGTCCGCCCGGGGACCATGATCGCTGAGTGCCATGTTGTGTGCCGTCTGAGCCGTTGGGGTGCGTCCGGCAGTCCCAGGGTCCAGCTCCCGTCGACATAGCTGGCACATGCCGTTTGCCAGCCTCCAGAGCTCCCGGCGAACGCGCTCACTGACCTCCGGCCCTCTGGCCATACCGTCCCACCCCGTTGCTACTTCGAGTCGTACGCGTGTTCACGCTCCTCAGGGGCACCGATCCTGCCAGCGATCAAGCCTCCAAGTGGTCACTCCACGCCATCTCTTCAGGCACCTCACGCGACATTGGCCGATACCGTGTGGGTTCAGCCGTCGTAAGAGGGCCCTCGCGCCCGTTCCGGCTTGAGCAGCTTTCCATCCGGATGACCCGCGAAGCGCCAGAGGAATCTCGATCGAGAACACGTTGAAGCGAGTGCTGGCCATTGACTGGTGGCCGAGGCAGCAACGGGCACTGAAGGGCTCGGCCGGTCGCGCCCGTCAAGCACAGACCGCTGGCTGCCGCATGAGACGGTGACGATACCGACCACCGGACCGTCGATCGGGCCAGCCAGGAATTGACGCAGCCGCCACCTCAGCCAAGCCATCCGGCAATGGCGTGAGCGAGCGCGTCACCCCCCTGCTGCACCACGGTCCCCGCCACCAAAGCTGGCAGCGCTTGCACAGCGCCGCGCAGCGCCCCGATCGCCGGTGTATCCGGGGCTGTCAGCGAGGTGTCGATGGAGTCCGCCATGGCGCGGAGCACCTGCGCGTTCGGCAGGACCGATCCGTTCTGATCCACATCGGTGCGGAATGCAGCAAGGAGATCGCGCACGGTTTCCACGCTGACGGCGGGACTCTCGACGGACGCGGACTGGTGGACGTTCGAGATCTTCTGCCCGACCACGTTCTGGAGCGGGGCGATGTTGTTGCCGCCGATGCTGATGCCCGAGCCGTGTCCCTGTTCCGGGTCGGGGCGGCGACGTCCTACAACCATCAACTTCCTCCTCCTTGAGCCTTGCTGTCCTGGCCGACATTGCTGATGCCGCTGCCGGCGACGTTCTGGATGGGTGCGTTGTTGTCGCCGTAGACCTGGATGTTGGTGATGACCGCGGCCACCTGGCGCTCGTACGCAACGGTGTCGACGCCCAGCTCTTCGAGGTACGCGGAGACAGCGCGGAAGACACAGGTCTGCATGAGGACGACGTGCCGCTTCGCGTCGTCGGCCTGGTGCATGTCGGTGACTTCTTCGGTGGAGAACCGGTCCCGGAGGCTGACCGGATCCTTTTCCTCGGCCCGGCCGCCGTCCGACTGGACTCCGAGGGCGAGCCGGGTCAGCAGCCGCCACAGTGTGAGCGGCCCGTGGACGGCGTCCAACAGGGCCTGCACCACCACCCAGCCGTACAGTCGCGTTCCGCGCTTGGCCACGGGTGAGTCGGTCACCCTCAGCTCGTTGTAGAGGGGCGTCATCACGTGGGGGCGCAGGGTAAGCCGCAATTCGCCTGCCTCCAGTGCGGCATGCGCGAACAGGGTGACCACGACCTGGCCGTCCCAACTGACGCACTGCGCCCGCAAATACAGTCGGTCCGGCACGCTGGACGGTGATCGGCGGCCCCGGCCGCGCAGGTCCGGTAGCTCCAACTTCGCAGCCCGGGTCCGTCGCAGCCACAGCTCGGACGGCAGCCCGAGAATCTCCGTGACGGAGAAGCCAGGTAGGGGATCGGTGATCTCCCGTGCGCCACGGCCCAGTTCCCTCAGGGCGTCGCCCATCCGCCGCAGCAGTTCCCGTTCGCCGAAGGGCTTGATCGATACCTCTGGGTCCTTGGGCTTGAGCGGGATACCGATATCAGCCACGCCCCATACATAGCGTCCGGCTCCGACGAAAGTTTCCGGATGGTCATAGGGCAGTTCGAGCCGCGTCTGTTCGTTGTTGATGATTGCCATCCGGCGCCTGGCCTTCGCCGATGCCCAGGGCAGGCGGTCAGACGCGATGCCGTCCTGGACGATCCTGGACAACCCCGCCCGCGCCATGAGGCGATCTCCCGCCCAGACGAGCACGGCTCCGGCCAGCAGGACGAAGGGCAGCAGTAGCAGCCCGGTTCGCAGGGCGACCGCCTCGCCGCGTATCGGCTCGTAGGGCACCACCGCGAGTATCCAGGGCACACACAGAACGAGGTAAGCCAGACGGGGCGAGGGCGCCAGCCTCGACTTCTTGCCCTTGCGGGCTGCCCGTAGCCCGGCCCACCACATGAGGCAAGCCAGCAAAACGGCACCGCCCCAGACGACGGCGGCACGGGGAACCTCGTACGCGACGGCGATGGCGAGGAGCAGGACGAGTGTTCGCCGCAGCCATCGGCGTCTCCTTGCGCGCAGACTGTGCGCGACGGCGGGCACAAGGTCGAATCCGTACGACGGGACAGGTAACGGCGGCCCGTGCAGGACGTGATCTCGTACCCACTGGGCCATGGGCTCACCCAGGGGAGGGCAGTCGTCGCTGCCCTCCAGATAGATGCGTCTGCGAGTGCTGCGCCGCGGCTTGTTCGGTTTCTGATCCTTGCCCCGGATCTTGCTCCACCACGCCTTGACGGCCTTCACCCGGTCGGGACGGGTGTAGACGGCTTGGCACAGCAGCCTTGTCACCTCCGACGAGGTCGGGTCCACCTCGCCGCGGGCAGAGGCGGCAGGGCTGACTTGAACCGGCACTGCGGGCCCGTCGACCATCCCGGCCGGGGCACGCCCCTCTCGTACGCGAAGTCCCCGACCGAACCCCATTCCCGCCCCCCGTTCGCCGACACGGCGGGCATCATCACGGTGAAGTCCCGGAACCACCAGGCCGCAAACGCGACAATGCGCCCAACCGGCCTGGATCGGTGAAGGTTTGACCGAATACCGCTCTCAACCGTCGCCGTCATAACTCCGCTCGACCGCTGGGTCCTCAAGTCGCACTTGTCGCATGTTGTGCGCTCGCATGGGGGAGTCCATCCTCAATTCACCTGCCGTGCCCGCAGGTTGTCGTGCATCCACTTCGGGGGCTGAACGTGCCGCAGATCGACACCCGTCTCGTCCAGACCGCAGTCATCGGCGGCCGGGACTCGGACCAGCCCGTCATCCTCCCCGAGGAGCCGCACAACCTGGACGAGTTCCGCCGCCAGTTCGGCACTGACCGCTTCTGGTGCGGCGCGCTCCTCGGCGGTTGCGGAGAAAAGCTGATGACCAAGCGGTACGAGACCAAGGTCTGTCACTTCTCCCACTACCCGGATCGTCACGGAAACCGCTCGGTATGCGGCCGCACCGCCAACGGCGTGGACAGTGCCGACCACCTGTTCATCAAGCTGCATGTCACTCGATGGTTGGCGGACCAAGGGCACGCCGCGAGGGCCGAACTGCGTAGTCTCGGACGCGGTCCTGGGGACGCCGTGGATTTCTGGCTGCGTGCCACGGATCAGCATCTTCGATTCGAACTGCACCCGGAGGACTATCGGAACTGGCGCAAGGCCGCGGACAGTCTCGGGGCCAAGGAAGGCCACATCGAGTGGGTCTTCGGCCGAGACGGCGCGATCACGCGCGACATGGTGGCCCGCCAGGGCTACGCACTACGTGTGCGATGCGAGACCGAGGGGAACGATCGTCGCGTTCTCATCGGGACTGTGACCGAGAACCGTATCGTCACCTGGGCACCCCTTGAACAGTGCCGGATGGTGGGCAGCGGCTTGGTGACGCCGGCCCTTGAAGAACTGCGTGCCGAAGGGGTCATCCGAGAGGGCGGGATGCGTAACGACCCGCTCCCGGGAAGCCTGCCGTTACGCGGTGCCGAGATCGTTTTCGCGGTGGACGGTGAAACCGCGCCTCCGGCTGAGTCGCCGTTCGCCGCAGGCGGCCGCCACCTGGTGTCCGGCTTCGTCAAGCCGGCGGGCAGCCGCATCATTCGGGCTCATCTGTCCCTGCCCGAGGCGATCCCGGTACCTACGGAGCAGTACGTCTATCGGCTGTCGGGCGTGGTACGGCTGTTGATCACGGACCCTGTCGAAGGACAAGGCTCATCGTGGGCGGTCCGTGCCGACAGCCTTGTACAGCTCAACGGCCTGGACGCGGAACGCACCGGTCTGTGGCGTCCCAGCGTCGCGCTCGACGAGCGGCTCGACACAGCACCCCGCACATCACGCACCCGTACCGACACTGCGCCGGCGCAGCCCGAACGCAGCAGGGCGGCGACTATGCTCCGCCAGGCACTGGAACGTGTGGCGCGAGAGAGCACGACAACTACGTGGAACGAGCTCGCGCGCCGGATCCGTCTCGATCTCGCGCATCTGCCCGATCCCAAACGCAGGGACTTGCTGGTCGAGGTAGATAAACCGCTGAGCCCGGACAGGCCGCTGCTGTGTGTCCTGATCCTTGCAGGTTCCGGGCGCCCCCTTCCTTACCTGGGGACAGTCCTGAGGTTGCTCGGAGCCTCCGCCCCGGCGTCGGAGGCCGCTCTGCACCGGTGGAGCGAGACCGCGATCAAGAAGGCGCACGAGGTGTACGGGCAGACGCCGACACCCGCGCCGACGGCGTCCACGATTTCCAGGGAGGAGCCCGTCACCGAGGAGCAGACGCCCTCGCGCACCGACCTGCTGACGGCATCCCGGAAATTGGTGGGCATTCGAGCGAAACTGCGAGAAGCCACAGCCGCGCTCCCGCGAGCGAACGGTCGTCGTGCCACCCGGCTGTCGCAGACCATCGAACAAGGCGAGGCACACGCCCAGCGGTATTACGCCGCCCGCCGTCAGCGCCAGGCCCTTCGCGCCTGGCTGAAGGCCGGCGACCCCATTCTGGATGAACTCGACCGTTTGGTCGGCCGACCGGTCGCATCCCCGGAGACCGCTAGCCAGCCGGCCGACAGGGGCAATTCGGCATACGAGCCTTCCCAGCCCCGTGACGGAGCATCGAAGACCACCACGGGTGTGGAACAAGGAGCGCACGACCGACAGATCGAGACGGCTCGGAGTGTCGCCCGGGTCGCAGAGCTCTTCGTGGCGGCGACGATCACCAGCGATCTGGCAGAGGTAACAAAGCTCCGGCAAGAGGCGGAGAACATCCGTGACCACGAGCTCACAGTGGAGGTACGAGAGCGTCTCCAACGTCTGCGTGCAGACATGCGGAAATGGATCGGTGACCGTGAATCCGAGCCAGATCATGACGCGGAGGACGTCGACGAACCATCGGAAGCGCCACAGCTCACCGCCTTTGCCGAGGCACGGGTCGAATTCCAGTGGCTCGTCCAGGAGATCCGCGCCGCCCAAGAAGCCGGAGATCTGGCGGTGGTAGAGACGGCCCGCCGCCTGGCAGGCCCGGTCTACGCACGGCGACTGTCACCGCCCGACCGCGAGGAGTACACGCCTTTCATGCGTGAGGTGAAGGCGTGGTGCCGTGAGCACGATCCGGAGCAACAAGTAGATCCGTCCCTTCGAAGGATTCGCCAGCTACTCGCCGAGCTGGGCCGCGGCCGTGGGACCCGATCCGCAGACGAACTCGCTGACACATTCGACGAGATCGGGAGGCTCCGAAGCCGACTGGCCCAACCGCTGCCCACCGCGGAGAACAGGGAAGTTAGGCGCTGGCGACGCCAGTTGAAAGACCAGAAGCCCGCCAAGCGTGAGCGCTCCGCGCTGACGGCAACGACCGCGCCGCAGAGCGCGTCCCCCCAGCAGGCGGACGGTACGGTCGACCCCCGGCATGCTGATCGCCTCCCGATCGAGACCATCGATAAACTCGCCACCAGTGCCCGCGAGATCCTCGCGGACGCCGCACGCAGCGGGGGCAGACTCCTGACATGGGGAGATCTCCGTCTGCGGATGGGCGGCGGACTGCCTCATCTACACCCGGATGACCAAGGCGAGTTGCTCGTGACTGTGGATCGGGAAACGCCGGCCGACGAGCCTCTGCTGTCTACTTTGGTCACCAGCACCGACGAGTCACTGCACTGGCTGTACCGCCACGTCCGCTTCAGCCTCGGCCGTGAACGCATCGCGGCTTCGGAGCTTGAGGCCCACTGGGCAACCGAGGTACTACGGCTGCGACAAATCTGGCGCCATCGGTAACGTTCGACCGTCGCCGACAAGCGGTTCGAATGCCACGATCACCGAGGGGTCGAGGCCACACTCCGTGCAGCTCTCGTGGTCGTTGATTCCTCCGTCAGGCCGTTCCTGGCTCCGCAAACGCCTGACCTCGCGGATGTCTCCGCAGTACAGGCACACTCGCCAGCGCGCGAACTCGGAGGGGTGAGGAGGCGGACCCAGCAGTTCCTGAATGGCCTTGAACTTTTCGTCGGACCATCGCGGTGCCTTGGCCACCTGGCGCTGTACCCATTCCGCCATGGCCACCGCCTCTTCCTGCCGACGGTGATCCGCACGCGTCAGCTGGTACTCCTCAAGCTGCACGCCTTGGGCTACGCGTCTGGACTCCACTCTGGCGACACTACGGGGTTCTGGAGACTGCCGAGTTCGATCTGCCGGCCTGTACTCGAACGAGTGCAGACCGGTATGGGAGCCGGGACCCGCTCACGCTGGTGACCGTATTGCCTCAGTCCCATTCACGGCGAAGGGGCGTGAGCTCAGGACGCGAGGCGTCGCAGGCGGCTGGTGGCTTCGTGAAGAACGTCGTCCTTCTTGCAGAAGGTGAAGCGGACCTGGCTGCGGCCGGCGTCCGGGTCGTCGTAGAACACGGAGTTGGGGATGGCAACGACACCGCAGCGTTCGGGGAGCGCGCGGCAGAAGGCATAGGCGTCCTTCTCGCCGAACGGAGTGATGTCGGTGGTGATGAAGTACGTGCCCTGGGGCTGGTAGACCTCGAACCCGGCCGCCCGCAGGCCGTCGCCGAGCAGGTCGCGCTTGCGGTGGAGGTCGGCTCGGAAGTTCTCGAAGTACGAGTCCGGCAGGCGCAGCGCCTCGGCGATCGCGTACTGGAAGGGGCCCGCGCTGACGTACGTCAGGTACTGCTTTGCCGTCCGGACGGCGGAGACGAGCGGGCCGTTCGCCGTGACCCAGCCAACCTTCCAACCGGTGAAGGAGAAGGTCTTGCCGGCCGAGCCGATGGTGACCGTGCGTTCGCGCATGCCGGGCAGGGCCGCGATGGGGCGGTGGGTACCCTCGAAGACCAGGTGCTCGTACACCTCGTCGGTGACGACGAGCAGGTCGTGCTCGATGGCGAGTGCGGCGATGGCGCTCTGTTCGGCGCCGGTGAGGACCATGCCGGTCGGGTTGTGTGGGGTGTTGAGGAGAAGGAGACGGGTCCGCGGGGTGATCTTGGTGCGCAGCTCGTCCAGGTCCGGGCGGAAGGTCGGGGCGCGCAGGGTGAGCGGTACGCGCTTCGCGCCGGCCATCGCGATGCAGGCGGCGTAGGAGTCGTAGAAGGGCTCGAAGGCGATGACCTCGTCGTCCGGCTCCAGCAGCGCCAGCATGGTGGCGGCGATGGCCTCGGTGGCGCCGGCGGTGACCAGGACCTCGGTGTCGGGGTCGAAGGAGAGGTCGTAGAAGCGCTGCTGGTGGTCGGAGATCGCGGCGCGCAGTTCCGGGATGCCCGGGCCGGGCGGGTACTGGTTGCCCTTGCCCTCCCGCAGGGCGCGGACGGCGGCCTCGCGGATCTCCTCGGGGCCGTCGGTGTCGGGGAAGCCCTGACCCAGGTTGATCGAGCCCGTCGCGGTCGCCAGTGCCGACATCTCCGCGAAGATCGTCGTCCCGAGCCCGTCCAGCCTGCGGTTCAGCAGCGGCCTGCCGCTCATTTCTCCACCATCCTCACCCGGGCGTCCGGATATGCGTCGATCTTTCGGGACCATCCTCGCCGATGCCCGACCGGGCGCTTACGCGGCCAGCATCCAATAGGCAGGCGAAAAAGCCTTGACCCAGCCGACCTTCCAGCCCGTGAAGGAGAAGGTCTTGCCCGCGCTGCCGATGGTCACCGTCCGCTCGCGCATCCCCGGCAGGGTCACGAGAGGGATGTGCTCGGCGTCGTCGAAGACGAGGTGCTCGTAGACCTCGTCCGTCACCACGAGCAGGTTCCGCTCGACCGCCAGCCGGGCGATCTCGGTGAGTTCGTCCCGGGTCAGGACCGTGCCGGTGGGGTTGTGCGGGGTGTTGAGGAGCAGCAGGCGGGTCCGGTCGGTGACCGCGTCGCGCAGTTCGTCGAGGTCGAGGCGGAATCGCGGGTGCGTGGCCCCGTCCGCGTCCCCGGCCCCGGTGCCGGGGCGCAGCGTCACGGGGACGCGGGTGCCGCCCGCCAGGGCGATCGAGGCCGCGTACGAGTCGTAGTACGGCTCCAGGGCGATCACCTCGTCGCCGGGTTCCACCAGGGCGAGCAGCGCGGCGGCGATGGCCTCGGTGGCGCCCGCCGTGACCAGGACCTCGGTGTCGGGGTCGAGGGAGAGGCCGTAGCGGCGCTTCTGGTGGGCCGCGACGGCGCCGCGCAGCTCGGGGACGCCGGGCCCCGGCGGGTACTGGTTGCCGCGGCCGTCCCGCAGCGCGCGGACGGCCGCCTCCCGGATCTCCTCCGGGCCGTCGCGGTCGGGGAAGCCCTGGCCGAGGTTGATCGATCCGGTGGACGCCGCGAGGGCGGACATCTCGGCGAAGATCGTCGTCCCGAACTCGGCGAGCCGGCGGTTCAGCAGGGGGCGCGCACTGGAGGTCATGCGCGCCATCCTCCGCCCGCGGCCGGCGGTTCCTCAACTCCGCCGCCCCGCCGCATCCGGCGGGGGCGTGCCGGAGGGTCCCTCAGTCGATGCAGAACTCGTTGCCCTCGATGTCCAGCATCGGGATGCAGGCGTCCTCACCGTCGTAGAGCGTCTGCACGTGGACGGCGCCGAGCGGCTCCAGCCGTGCGCGTTCGGCCTCCAGCGCGGCGAGCCGCTCCTCGCCCACCAGCCCGGTGCCGACCCGGACGTCGAGATGCAGCCGGTTCTTGGCGGCCTTCCCCTCGGGGACCCGCTGGAAGTACAGGCGGGGGCCGACGCCCGAGGGGTCGACACAGGCGAACCACGCGTCCCGTTCCGCGGGGGGCCGCGACCGGGTGAAGTCGGCCCACGTGGCGAACCCCTCCGGCGGCGGCGGAACGACGTAGCCGAGCACCTCGCACCAGAATCGGGCCAGCCGTTCGGGTTCGGCGCAGTCGAAGGTGACCTGGAAGGTTCTGATCGTCGTCATCGGGCCACCGTAGGGACGCGCGCGGTTCGGCGACAGCCCGGCCGGCGGGCGGGACCGGCGAAGCGCGCGCGGGCGCCCGGAGAACGGGGCCCCGCGGGGGCGCGGGGCGCGCTTTCGTCCGGATGCTCTGAAGTTCCTCAACTGTGCTTTGGCCCGTGACGGGTGAGGGCATCCCCCTGTCACGCAAGACCGGAAACGTGAAGCACGGCCCACGGGGGGCCGCTTCGGGGGAAGAAGGAGGGGGCGCCATGATCTTCGGCATCATCCTGGCGGTCGTCCTGCTCGTCGTCGTCGTGAAGGCCGTGAGCGGGAGCAGCAGGCGTGGGCGCGGGGCGGCGGGTCGGAGCGGACGCCGTTCCGGGAGCGGGTCGGCGAGCGACAACAGCTGGTGGGCCGGGGGCGGGGCCGCGGCCGGCGGCAGCACGTCGTGCGGGTCGAGTTCGCCCGGCGACCACCCCGGCGGCCACGGAAGTCACCACGGCGGTCACGGGGGTCACTCCTGCGGGGGCCACAGCGGTCACTCCTGCGGGGGGCACTCGTCGTGCGGAGGCTCGTCCTGCGGAGGCGGGTCCTCGTGCGGTGGCGGCGGCGGATGCGGTGGAGGCAGCTGACGCAGGGCGGGCCGGGCTCCCCGCGGGGAGCGCGCGTCCGGCGTACGGAGGTGCCCGCCGGCAGACCACTGCCGGCGGGCACACGCGTACCCACGGGCGTACGCCGTGGTTGAACAGTTGAGCTGTGCAGCCCTCGGGGGGATGGAAACCCTCCGAAGTTGGGTAAAAACGCTGTGGCGGCGCCATCGTTCATGATTCCCTCTACATCACCGAAGCAGCCCTGGTGGATCACCGATGCGGCCCTGGACCCGCGGTCCTCGGAAGTCCATCGGATGGTCCTATCGGACCCGTCCTTCGGATGTCCTTCCGGCCGGGCTGACCGGGCCGTCCCCCGGTTCCGACCCGCCGCGCCGGAACCCCACCTCACCTTTTGCGTGCTAGCGGAGCCGACCCATGCTCACGACCCTGAACACCTCGTACACCGACACGCGCGCGGCCGATCTCGCCTGGACGCTGGGCCGCGAGCCGCTGCCCGCCCTCGCCACCCTCGATCTCGAACTGGACCGGGCGAAACTCCAGTTGAGACTGCTCGGCGCGTCCCACCAGGTGCTCCTGGAGGAGGAGCGGGGCAGTTGCTCGGAGACCGTCGCGTGCATCCCCGGCAGCAGCACCCCGCTGCCGCTCGCCGTGGCCAAGCAGTTCGGCGTGTGGGAGTACGAGTTCGCGGCCCGCGTCGAGATCCTGTCGCCCGGCTCCTTCGCCGGCCGCGCCCAGGAGTTGCTCGCCCTCGTCTCGGACCACCCGCAGGGACTCGCGGGCGTCTTCCCCGGCAGCCCGCACGCCTTCACCGCGATGCTCGCCCAGCGGCACGACGGCCAGGTCCACTGGCGTACGTGGCACGCCTACCCGCAGGACGGGCAGTTGGTCGCGACGCGTACCCGGGTCGGCGTACGGACGGAGGCGCTCAGCGCGTCCGGGGTCTGACCCCTCGGGCGGCGGGCGCGCCAACGGCCCGCGGCGGCCTGTCCGGGAACGGG
Source organism: Streptomyces sp. NPDC048566 (assembly GCF_043199735.1). Taxonomy (NCBI): domain Bacteria; kingdom Bacillati; phylum Actinomycetota; class Actinomycetes; order Kitasatosporales; family Streptomycetaceae; genus Streptomyces; species Streptomyces sp. NPDC048566. Next base: position 51,253 of record NZ_JBICWL010000021.1, on the reverse strand, counting down.
TGTGGTGGGTGGTGGCGAACGGCGCGGGGCGACGGCCGGAGCGGGGTGTCGGGCGCGGGGTGCCGGCCGCTCAAGGCGCTTGCCGGCGCCGGTGGGCGGCCCGTGTCGCGCCGCGGGTTCCCGGCCGCCGGGCGCGGGCGGCGGGCGGGCGGGAACCCCGTCCGCGTCAGCCTCGTGCGCCGGGAAGCGGGGTGCTTTCCACACGTGTGGGTGACGAAGCGCGGTGGGGCCGTCACGTAGCGTTCGCCACGTGATCGAACCGCACGCGCCTGCCCCACCCGGCGCGCCGCCGCCCTGGGGCGTCCAGGGCCAGGCGCGGCTGCCCGTCCGGCCGGGCGTCGGCCGGTTCCTCGTCCTGGCCGGTGTGTTCGTCTGCGCCGCCTGCGGGCTGGTGTACGAACTCGAACTCGTCGCGCTCGCCTCGTACCTGATCGGGGACTCCGTCACCCAGGCGTCCGTCGTGCTGTCCGTCATGGTCTTCGCGATGGGCGTCGGCTCGCTGGCCGCGAAACGGCTGCGCCCGCGCGCCGCGGCCGGGTTCGGGGCGGTCGAGGCGGTGCTCGCGCTGGTCGGCGGATGCAGCGCGATGGCGCTGTACGCGGCGTTCGCCTGGACCGGCGGCTGGGGCGGCCTGTGGGCGGACGGGTCCCGCTGGCTGCTGGTGGCGTTCTCGCTCGCCATCGGGCTGCTCATCGGCGCCGAGGTCCCGCTCCTGATGGAGCTGATACAGCGCATCCGCCGTCAGGACCCCGGCGGCGCGGTCGCCGACCTGTTCGCCGCCGACTACGTGGGCGCCCTCGTCGGCGGCCTCGCCTTCCCCTTCCTGCTGCTGCCGCTGTTCGGCCAGCTCACCGGCGCGCTGCTCACCGGAACGGTCAACGCGGTGGCGGGCGGCGCCCTCGTGCTGGGCCTGTTCCGCCGGGACCTGAGCCGCCGGGCACGCTGGGCCCTGCTCGTCGCCAACGTCGTCGTCCTCGGGCTGCTCGGCTCCGCCGCCGTGCTGGTCGACGACTTCGAACGGGCCGCGCGGCAGGCCGTGTACGGCGACGACGTCCGGGTGGCCCGGCGCGGCGGCGACCAGGAGGTCGTCCTCGCGGGCGGGAGCCGCGGCCACCCCCTGCACCTCTTCCTCGACGGCCGGCTGCGGTTCGACGGCGGCGACGGGCACCGGTACCACGAGGCGCTCGTGCACCCGGCGATGAACGGCCCGCACGCGCGCGTGCTCATCCTCGGCGGCGGTGACGGCCTCGCCGCCCGCGAGGTGCTGCGCCGCACCGGAGTCCGCCGGGTCGACGTCGTGGAGAGCGACGCCGACGTCGTCCGGCTGGCCCGGCACGACGCCGCGCTCACCGCCCTCAACCACCACGCGTACGGCGACCCGCGGGTGCGCGTGGTGACGGCGGACGCCTTCGGCTGGCTGCGCGGCGCGCGGTCGACGTACGACGTGGTCGTCTCGGACCTGCCCGACCCGGGCCGCACGGCGAGCAGCAAGCTGTACTCGCAGGAGTTCTACGGACTCGTCCGGCGGGTGCTCGCCCCGGGCGGACGCCTCGTCGTCCACGCGGGCTCTCCGGCGGGCCCGCGGGAGCGGGTGTTCTGGACGGTGGAGTCGACCGTGCGCGCCGCCGGGCTGCGCACCACGCCCTACCGGGTCACCGGCCGGAACCCCGCCGCGGTCGCGGGGCCCGGCCACGGCACCGCCGGGGCGGCGGACGCCCCCGGCGACTGGGGCTTCGTGCTGGCCGCCCGTTCCTCCGGAGCCCTGCGGCCGCCGGCCTCCGGGCCGCGCCCGCTCACCCGGGCGGTCCTCGCCGCCGACGCCAGGGCCGCCGAACGCGACCGGCCGCAGCGGCCGCCGCCGCCCTCCACGCTGGTCCACCCGCGGTACGCCGACTGAGCAGGAGGTGCGGGAATCCCGTGATACCCGGGTGCGGTCGCCAAGGCGCTGGGTAGGCTCGGCTGACATGGAGCATGAGGTGTTCGTTCCGTTTCCGGCCGGTCCACTCCGCGAGGCCCTGGCCGACCCCGTCCGGGTCGCCCGCGCCGTCCCGGGGCTCCAGCAGGACGCCTCCGCCGACCCCGGCGAGGGTCCGTCGGACAAGACCCCGGCCGCCGCCGGCGGTGGGCAGGACGCCGACCGGGGCGCGCACCCGCGGCCCGTCCGGGTCGCCGGACGCCTGAAGGTCCGCGTCGCCGGTCACACGATCACCTACCGCGGGGCACTCGCGGTCACCGCCCGGGACGACGGTGCGTACGCCGTCGAGGGCGACGGTACGGAGGTGCGCGGCGGGGGCGCGGTGAAGCTGGCCCTCACCCTGCGGCTCGTGCCCGCCGAGGGCGGCACGAGCGTCGTCTACGGCGGTACCGCGTCCGCCGACGGCCGTGTCGCCGGACTCCCGCGGGACCCGGTCGTGGCGGCGGCCCACCGCCTGCTCACCCGGTTCACCCTCGCCCTGACCGGGGGCCCGCGCGCGGATGACGGGGACGCGCAGGCCCGGCCGCCCGCCCCCGAGGCCCGTCCGGGGGACCGGGAGCCCGGGTCCCGCGCCGCCCGGCGGGCCGGGTCCGGCGCCGGTGCCGCGGCCGAAGAGCCCGGTGGACCGGGCGGCCCGGAGGAGGAGGTGTCCGGGCCGGGCGGCGGCCGGGGCGCCGGAGCGGAACCCGGAGCAGGGCGGGACCGGTCCGGTCGGGACGCGCCGGAGGGCGCCGAGCCGGCACCGGGCGCCGACCCGTCCGCCCTCTTCGGGCCGGAAGGGCCGCCCTCCCCGCTGGACCCGACGGTGGAGGGCGCCGACCTGGGCGCCTTCGGCGACTTCGGCGCAGAGGCGTTCGGCGAGGACGGCGAACCGGGGGAGGAGGACGCGATGGCCGAGGCCGCGCACGCGCGCCGGACGATGATCGGGCGCAGCGCGGAGGAGGTCGACCACGCCCCGCCGCGCGGCCGCTACGCCCCCGTACCGCCCCCGGAGGCGACCGCCGCCCGCGCCACCCTCCGCTGGGCCGCGCCCGCGGCGGCCCTCGCGGTCGCGTCGGCGATCGCCGTGACCCGGGTGCTGCGCAGGCGCCGGTAGCGGCCGGCGCCGGCGGCGTCTCCCTGATGGCCGGTCCCCCGGGCGGGGGTGCGCGGTGGTCGCGGCGGCGCCTGCGGTGGCCGTGGTGCGGCCGGTGCGGGGCGGGCCGGGGACCGGCGGTGGGAGCGTCGGGAGCGGGACGTGGCGGGCGGTCGCGGCTCGTGCGGGGTGCGACCCGCACGGTGCGACACCGGGCGGCCGGTGTCCCGGAGGGCGGGACGGCGGCGCGGGGCGGTGGACCAGTAGGGTCGCTGCGTGAGTGACGAAGACATCACGCTGACCGCGGGTGACGCGGAGGTGACCGTGACGCCGGGCAACGGCGGACGGATCGGGAGTCTGCGGGTCGGCGGCGTCGAACTGCTGCGGCAGGGCGCCAAGTTCGGGTGCTTCCCGATGGTTCCGTGGTGCGGCCGGGTCCGGGACGGCCGGTTCCTCGACGGGGCGACCGTCCGGCAGATGCCGCTCAACTCCCCGCCGCACGCCATCCACGGCACCGCCCGCGACGGCGCCTGGAGCACCGCGCGCGCCACCGCCGACGAGGCCGTGATCACGTACGACCTGGTGGAGCCGTGGCCGCACCCCGGGCGGGTCACCCAGGTCTTCGCCCTGACCGGGGACGGGCTGACCGTCACCCTGTCGGTGGAGACCCACGCGGACTCCTTCCCCGCCCAGGTCGGCTGGCACCCCTGGTTCAACCGCAGCCTGGGCGACGGCGGGGCGGACGCGCGGATCGACTTCCTGCCCGCCTGGCAGGAGGAGCGCGGCGACGACCACCTGCCCACCGGCCGCCGGGTGGACCCCGGTCCCGGCCCGTGGGACGACTGCTTCGGCATGCCGGACGGCGTCGACGTCACCCTCACCTGGCCGGAGCGGCTGGAGCTGAAGGTCACCAGCCGTGAGGAGTGGGCCGTCGTCTACGACGAGCAGGAGGCCGCCGTGTGCGTGGAACCGCAGACCGGCCCGCCGAACGGCCTCAACACCCATCCGCGCCAGGTCACGCCCATCGAGCCGCTCGAAGCCACCATGACCTGGAGCTGGCGGCGCCTCTAAGCTGGCGGGCATGAGTGACGTACGCGGCGCGCTGCTGCAGCAGATCAAGGACAAGGCCGTGGTGCACGGCAAGGTGACCCTCTCCTCGGGTCTGGAAGCCGACTACTACGTCGACCTGCGCCGGGTCACGCTGGACGGCGAGGCCGCCCCGCTCGTCGGTCAGGTCCTGCTGGACCTGACCGAGGGCCTGGAGTACGACGCGGTGGGCGGCCTGACCATGGGCGCCGACCCGGTCGGCACCGCCGTGCTGCACGCCGCCGCGGCGCGCGGGCGCCGCGTCGACGCGTTCGTCGTCCGCAAGGCGGCCAAGGCGCACGGCCTGCAGCGCCGCGTCGAGGGCCCGGACATCAAGGGCCGGCGCGTGCTCGTGGTCGAGGACACCTCCACCACGGGCGGCTCCCCGCTCGAAGCGGTCCGGGCGGTCCGGGAGGCGGGCGCCGAGGTCGTCGCCGTCGCCACGATCGTGGACCGGGCCACCGGAGCCGCCGAGAAGATCGAGGCCGGCGCCGGCGTGCCGTACCTCTTCGCCTACTCCAAGGACGAGTTGGGGCTCGACTGACCGCGCCCCCGCGGGACCCCGCCGGGCGCGGGGTCCCGTATGCCGGACACGGCGTGCCGTCCGGCCGGGCACGTCTGGAAAGATGGGGCCGACGATGACGTCGCCCCCCTAGGTCAGGGCCATAGCACCCGTCCCGTACGGCAGCAGCAGTACGCAGACCCGCACATACAAGGAGCGGACAGATGCCCATCGCAACCCCCGAGGTCTACGCCGAGATGCTCGACCGGGCGAAGGCAGGCAAGTTCGCCTACCCGGCCATCAACGTGACCTCGTCCCAGACCCTGCACGCTGCGCTGCGCGGCTTCGCGGAGGCGGAGAGCGACGGCATCATCCAGATCTCCACCGGTGGCGCGGAGTTCCTGGGCGGCCAGCACAACAAGGACATGGTGACCGGCGCGGTCGCCCTCGCCGAGTTCGCGCACATCGTCGCCGCCAAGTACGACATCACCGTCGCGCTGCACACGGACCACTGTCCCAAGGAGAAGCTCGACGGGTACGTGCGCCCGCTGCTCGACATCTCCGCCGAGCGCGTCGCCCAGGGCCGTGACCCGCTGTTCCAGTCCCACATGTGGGACGGCTCCGCCGAGACCCTCGCGGACAACCTGGACATCGGCCGGGAGCTGCTCGCCAAGGCCGTCGCCGCGAAGATCATCCTCGAGGTGGAGATCACCCCCACCGGCGGCGAGGAGGACGGCGTCAGCCACGAGATCAACGACTCGCTGTACACGACCGTCGAGGACGCGCTGCGCACCGCCGAGGCCCTCGGCCTGGGCGAGAAGGGCCGCTACCTGCTGGCCGCCTCCTTCGGCAACGTGCACGGCGTCTACAAGCCGGGCAACGTCGTGCTGCGCCCCGAGCTGCTGAAGGACCTCCAGGAGGGCGTGGCCGCCAAGTACGGCAAGGCGAGCCCGTTCGACTTCGTCTTCCACGGCGGCTCCGGCTCCACCGCCGAGGAGATCGCCACCGCGCTGGAGAACGGCGTCGTGAAGATGAACCTCGACACCGACACCCAGTACGCCTTCACCCGTCCGGTCGTGGACCACATGTTCCGCAACTACGACGGTGTCCTGAAGGTCGACGGCGAGGTCGGCACGAAGTCCAAGTACGACCCGCGCACCTGGGGCAAGCTCGCCGAGGCCGGCATGGCGACCCGCGTGGCCGAGGCGTGCGCCGCCCTGCGCTCCACGGGCACCCGCCTGAAGTAGTCGCCCGGGGCGGGCGCGCGACGGCGGCCGGCCGGCCCCGGTCACGCGCCCGCGAACCCCGTGGAAGGGTCCGGCACCCGGCGCGGTGCCGGGCCCTTCCGTATGCTCCGGGGTATGGCCGTACCCGAGCGGGACGCATCGGACGAGGGGCCCGGCGCCGGTTCCGGACGCGGACCGGGCGACGGAACCGAGCACGGTCCCGTTCCCGGCCCCGCGGTCCGGATCGCCTCCCCGGCCGGCCGGTGGGTGCTGCTGACCACGGTCCTCGGCTCCAGCATGGCCCTGCTGGACTCGACGGTGGTCAACGTCGCCCTGCCGACGATCGGCCGGGACCTGGACGCGAGCCTCGCGGCCCTCCAGTGGACCGTCAACGGCTACATGCTCACGCTGGCCGGGCTGATCCTGCTCGGCGGCTCGCTCGGCGACCGCTTCGGACGCCGGAAGGTCTTCGTCGTCGGGGTGGTGTGGTTCGCCGCCGCGTCCCTGGCCTGCGGGCTCGCCCCGGACGTGGGCGTGCTCATCGCGGCCCGCGTCCTCCAGGGGGTCGGCGGGGCGCTGCTCACCCCCGGTTCGCTCGCGATCATCCAGGCGTCCTTCCACCCGGACGACCGGGCCCGGGCCGTCGGCCTGTGGTCGGGGTTCGGCGGCGTCGGGGCCGCCGTCGGCCCGTTCCTCGGCGGCTGGCTGGTGGACGGGCCGGGCTGGCGCTGGGTCTTCCTGCTGAACATCCCGGTCGCCCTGGTGTGCGTGCCGGTCGCCCTGCGGCACGTGCCGGAGTCGGCCGGCACCGTGAACGGGGCCGCGGCCGGTGACGGGAGTACCGCGCCGCGCCGCCGCTTCGACGTCCTCGGGGCCGTGCTCGGCGCGGTCGCGCTCGCCCTGGTGACGTACGCGCTGATCGAGGCGCGCGGCGCCTCCCTGGTCGTGGTGGCGGCGGCGGTCGCGGGTGTGGCGGCGGGCGTGGCCTTCGTCCTGGTCGAACGGCGGCGCCCCGATCCGATGATGCCGCCGGACATCTTCGCCTCGCGCCAGTTCACGGCCGTCAACCTGGTGACCCTGTGCGTCTACGCGGCCTTCGGCGGCTTCTTCTTCCTCACCGCGCTGCAACTCCAGGTGGTCGCCGGCTACTCCGCGCTCGAAGCGGGTACGGCGTTGCTGCCGACCACCGTGCTGATGCTGCTCTTCTCCGCGCGCTCCGGCGAACTCGCCCAGCGGATCGGGCCGCGCGTCCCGCTCACCGTCGGCCCCCTGCTGTGCGCGGCGGGCATGCTGCTGATGCTGCGGGTCGGCGAGGACGCCTCGTACCTCGCGGACGTGCTGCCCGCCCTGCTGGTGATGGGCCTCGGCATGGTCACCCTGGTCGCGCCGCTCACGGCCACGGTGCTGGCCTCGGTGGACACCGGGCGGGCGGGGCTCGCGAGCGGCATCAACAACGCGGCGGCCCGCGCGGCCGGTCTCGTCGCCGTGGCCGCGCTGCCCGTGCTCACCGGGATGGGGCCCGAGGCGTACCGGTCGGCGGACGCGTTCGACGCCGCGTTCCGGCGGGCGATGCCGCTGTGCGCGGGCGTGCTGGTGATCGGCGCGGCGCTGGCCTTCACGACGGTGCGCCGCCCGCCTCCCGGCTGCCGCCGTCCCGAGTGCCGCACCCACGGATCGGTCCTGGCGCCCCCGCTGGAGCCCCGCCGGGTCCCGTACCGGGCCCCCGGCGCTTCCGCCCGGCCCGAGCCGGACGCCGACCCGGCCGCCTGAGAGCGCCCGCACGCGCGGACCGGCGGCGCCCCGGCCCGCCGACGCCGGCGCGGGCACCCGACGGCGCTGCGCGCGGGAGCGGGCGCCCGGCCCGGACCCGGGCGAGCCGCACCCGGGGCGTACCCGGGTGGTCGGCGGCCGGCCGCACGGGAGGGCGGCCTCGCCCGGCGGGCGAGGGGCGTCGGTGCCGGGGGAGAGTACGGCGCGGGGCGGGCGCCGGGTGCCGCCGCCTCGCGGAGAGGCGGCGGCTGCGCGGCCGTGCCGCCGCGTCCGTCAGCGCAGCGCGGTGTACGCCTCGGCGCTGCTGTCCTGGAGGAACTGCCAGCAGCGCTCCGCCTCGTCCTTCTCGTCGATCTCGCCGGCCGCGCGGGCCAGCGTCGCGAGGCAGCGCAGGAACCCGCGGTTGGCCTGGTGGTCCCAGGGGATGGGGCCGTGCCCCTTCCAGCCCGCCCGGCGCAGCGCGTCGAGCCCGCGGTGGTAGCCGGTGCGCGCGTAGGCGTAGGACTCGACCACCCGTCCCGCCTCGAAGGCGTCGTCGGCGAGCATGGCCCAGGCCAGCGAGAAGGTGGGGTACTTCGCCGCCACCTCGGCGGGGGCCTCGGACTCCTCGCCGAGCAGGCGGTACGCCTCCTCGTTCTGCGGCAGAAAGGTCGGATCGGGGCCGTCCAGCAGGTTCTTGTGGGTCGTCATACGGCCAGTCTGCCACCCGGCGGGCGGCGCCGATCGCGCCGCCGGAGGCGACGGCCGACGCCCCCCGGGGAGCGGTCCGGGAACCGCCGGCCGGCCGCGCCCGGCGGGGGCGCGGGCGCCGTCCCGCCGGACCCGGCCGGTCCGCCCGGTGTGACCGGGCGGACCTTGCGGTTTCGGGGGACGATTGTGGAGGATGCCCGGTGGGGACCGGGGCCCCCGTGTCGGTAACGGCAGGGGCGGACCGCTACCCGGAGCACAACGCAGGAGACAGCGATGTCCCACCAGGCTCAGCCCGCGCAGGCTCAGGAGCCCGAGACCCCGCATCTCGACTTCCAGGGCACCACGCCGTACGAGGACTACGTACAGGCCGACGTGCTCACCCACCTCCAGCACACCCTCTCCGACGATCCCGGAGAGATGGTCTTCCTGGTGACGACCCAGGTCATGGAGCTGTGGTTCACGGTCATCGTCCACGAGTGGGAGACGGCGGCACGGGCGCTGCGCTCGGACGACGTGCCCGTCGCGGTGGCCGCGCTGAAGCGCTCGGTGCGGGAGCTGGAGGCGCTGAACGCCTCCTGGCGGCCCCTCGGACAGCTCACCCCGGCCCAGTTCAACTCCTACCGCTCGGCCCTCGGCGAGGGCTCCGGTTTCCAGTCCGCGATGTACCGGCGCATGGAGTTCCTGCTGGGCGAGAAGTCCGCGTCGATGCTCGTCCCGCACCGGGGCGCGCCGCGGGTGCACGCCGAGCTGGAGAAGGCGCTGCAGGAACCGAGCCTGTACGACGAGGTGCTGCGGCTCCTCGCGCGGCGCGGGCACGCGATCCCGGCCGCGGTGCTGGAGCGCGACGTGGCGCTGCGCTACGAGCCGGTTCCCGAGGTCGAGGCCGTCTGGACGGCGCTGTACGCGGGGGACGACGGCGACGAGCTGGCCCGACTCGGCGAGGCGCTCACCGACGTGGCCGAGCTGGTGTGGCGATGGCGCAACGACCACCTCGTCGCCACCCGCCGCGCGATGGGCGCGAAGACCGGCACGGGCGGCTCCGCCGGGGTGGCCTGGCTGGAGAAGCGCGCGCAGAAGAACGTGTTCCCCGAGCTGTGGACGGCGAGGTCCCATGTCTGAGCGAGCCCCCGAGTCCCTCGCCGCCCGGGCCGCGGCGCTCGACACCGCCGACGAACTCGGCAAGCTGCGCGAGCGGTTCGTGCTGGACGACGTGGTCTACCTGGACGGCAACTCGCTCGGCGCGCTGCCCGTGGACGTGCCCGGCCGCGTCGAGGACGTCGTCCGCCGCCAGTGGGGCGAACTGCGCATCCGCTCCTGGGAGGAGAGCGGCTGGTGGACGGCGCCCGAGCGGATCGGCGACCGGATCGCCCCGATCGTCGGCGCCGCGCCCGGTCAGATCGTGGTCGGCGACTCGACCAGCGTGAACGTCTTCAAGGCCCTGGTGGGCGCGGTGCGGCTGGCACCCGAGGGCCGGGACGAGATCCTGGTGGACGCGACGACGTTCCCGACGGACGGCTACATCGCGGCGTCCGCGGCGCGCCTGACGGGGTGTGAGCTGCGCCCGGTCGACCCGGCCGCGCTGCCGTCGGCGCTCGGGCCGCGCACCGCGGCCGTGCTGCTGAACCACGTGGACTACCGCACCGGCCGGCAGTACGACCTGCCCGCCCTGACCGAGGCGGTCCACGCGGTGGGCGCGCTCGCGGTGTGGGACCTGTGCCACAGCGCGGGCGCCCTGCCCGTCGGGCTGGACGAGCACGGCGTGGACCTCGCGGTCGGCTGCACGTACAAGTACCTGAACGGCGGCCCCGGTTCGCCCGCGTACCTCTATGTGCGCTCCGGTCTCCAGGACCGCTTCGACTCGCCCCTGCCGGGCTGGAACTCGCACGCGCAGCCGTTCGGCATGAGCCCCGCGTACGAGCCGGCGCGTGGTGCGGCACGCGGGCGGGTCGGCACGCCGGACATCCTCTCGATGCTGGCGCTCGAAGCGGCGCTGGAGGTGTGGGACGGCGTCGCCGTCGACTCCGTCCGCGCCAAGTCCCTCGCCCTGACGGACTTCTTCCTGGAGTGCGTCGCCGCGTACGTCCCCGAGGGCCGGGTCGAGTCGGTGACGCCGGCCGCCCACGCGGAGCGGGGCAGCCAGGTCGCGCTGCGCTGCCCGGACGCCGGTCCCGTGATGAAGCGCCTGATCGACCGGGGCGTCGTCGGGGACTTCCGGCACCCGGACATCCTGCGCTTCGGCTTCACCCCGCTGTACGTCGGTTTCGCGGAGACGGAGCGGGCGGCCCGCGTGCTGGCCGACGTCCTGGGCTGACGAGCGCGGTACCCGGGGCCGCCCCGGCGCGGCGGGCGGGGCACGGCCCCTCCGGCGGGCGCACGGGCGGCCCTTCGGCACACGGAAGGTGCTCTCCGGCGCCGGGGAGCGGGGGCCGCGGCGGTGCCCCGGTGAGGGCGGGGGCGGACTCCCCGGACCGGGTCCGGCCGGGGCCCTCCCAGAACCCGCCTTCCCGGGGGTTCGCCCGGTGGGGGCGGCCCGGGCGCCGGGTCTGGGTCGCCGTCCGGGGGTGGCCCGTTTCCGGCGAGGGCAGTCCGACGCCGGGTCTCGGTCGCCGTCCGGGGGTGGCCCGTTTCCGGTGGGGGCGGTCCGGGCGCCGGGTGTGGGTCGCCGTCCGGGGGTGGCCCGTTCCCGGCGAGGGCAGTCTGGGCGCCCGGACTCTGTCGCCGTCCGGGCGCGGCCCGTTTCCGGTGGGGGCCGTCGACCGGCAGCGCCCGGCACGCCCGTGGACCTCGTGCCTGGCCGCGTGCCGGCGCGGCGTCCGCGTCCGCGGGGGCCCGCCCGCGCGGAGACCGCGGCGGGACGGCGCCCGCACCGGCCCGCCGACGACCTCGGGGGCAGGGAAGGGGGCAGCCACCACTGTGCCCCCCGGCACGGGCCCGCCCGTCGCCCCCGGCGGCCGGGCGGGGCCCCCGGCGCGCGGGGCGCCGGGGCACGGGACCCGCCTGGTACCGTCCCGGCCGACGGCCGAGTGCTTCCCTGGTCCGCCACCATCCGTATCGCCGCTGAGAGGTCGGAACATGCAGGACGACGACGCCCGCCGGGACGCTGCCGAGGCCGAAGAGGCGTCCGCCTTCTCCCACCCCGTCGTCGACCCCGACGTCACCAGGGCGTACGGCGACCATCCCGACCAGGTGATCGACTTCTACGTCCCGCGCGACCCCGGCCCGGCGGCCCCGGCCCCCCTCGTGGTCCTCCTGCACGGCGGTGCCTGGCGTGCCTCGTACGACCGGCGGCACGTCACGCCCCTCGCGGACTTCCTGGCCCGGCGGGGCTTCGCCGTGGCGAACGTGGAGTACCGGCGCGGCGCGGCTCCGGCGCCGGAGCCGGGCGGCGTGATCCCCGCGCAGGCCGGCCCGGTGGCGCCCGCGGGGCCGGTCGCGGGCCGCTGGCCCGACAGCCTCGACGACGTGGCCGCCGCGCTGGACGCGCTGCCCGCGCTCGTGGGCGAGGCGGTGCCGGGCGCCGATGCCCGGCGCACGGTGGTCGTCGGGCACTCGGCCGGCGGGCACCTCGCCCTGTGGGCGGCGGCGCGTCACCTGCTGCCCGCCGACGCGCCCTGGCGCACCGAGCGGCCGGCCCGGCTGCGGGGTGTCGTGGCGCTCGCGCCGATCGCCGACTTCGAGGTCGCCGAGAAGCTGGGCGTGTGCGACGGGGCGGCCCGGCAGTTCCTCGGCGGGGAGGCCGGCTGGGCCGCGCGGCTGCCGTACGCCGATCCGGTCCGGCTGCTGCCCACCGGGATCGCCACCACGCTCGTCCAGGGGCAGGCGGACGTCGTGGTGCCGCAGGCCGTCGCCGCGGCGTACGCGGACGCCGCCGCCGGGGCGGGCGAGGTGGTCGGCCTGACCCTCCTGGAGGGTGTCGGGCACTTCCCGCTCATCGACCCGGCCGCCGACGCGTGCGCGGTGGTGGCGGAGGAGATCGCCCAACTGGCCTGGTAGCGGGCCCCTTCGGCGCACCCGCCCGCTCGGGGCGGCCGGCCCGCACCCCGCCCCGGCCGGTCTCCCGGAGGTGCCACCGGCCGGGGCGTGTAGTACCTGAGGCGGACGGCCGAGGACCCTCCTCGCAGGTGACGACGCCGGCCCCGCCGCCGCCTACCGTTTCGGACGTGACCGACACCAGCCACTCCACCCCGGAGTTCCGCCTCGTCGAGGACCTGCGGCAGGACATGTTCCGCGACGTCCTCGCCTACCGTCCGCTGCCCCCCGCGCGCGGGGACGGCCCCGTGACCCGCCGGCTTCCCGGCACCCTGCGCGCCTGCGCGGCCTGGGCCCCGCACGCGGCGGTGGTGGCGGCCGGCCTGGTGGCGATGGCCGCCGGCTACACGTCCGTCGGCGGCGACGGCCTCGACGCGCTGCTGTGCGGCCTGCTCGCCCTGCTCCCGGTGGTGGCCACGCTGAGCCGTCCGATCGGCGCGTTCTGGCTCTCGATCGGCGCGGCCCCGGTCACCGCCCTGCTCGGCGGAGCACAGGACTGGCCGTGGGCGCCGGGCAGCTTCATCGCGCAGGTGGCGGTGATGACCGTCGTGGCGCTGCGCAGCCGCCCCCGGGTGGCGGCGTGGATGTGGCTGCTGACGGCCGCGTACGGCCTGGTGACCCCGGCCGTGTTCGGGGGCGGCACCTACGGTTCCAACACCTTCCCCCTGCTGTTCGTCTCCGCGCTGGCCCTGCTCGTCGTCACGGTCCGCACCGTGCGGCGTGCGGCCGAGCAGGAGGTGACCGCGCACCGGTCGCAGACGCGGGCCGAGCGCTCCCGGCGCACGCTGCTGGAGGAGCGGACGACGATCGCCCGCGAACTCCACGACGTCGTCGCGCACCACATGTCGGTGGTCGCCATCCAGGCGGAGGCGGCGCCCTACCGCGTGCAGGACCCGCCGCCGGAGCTGGAGCAGGCGTTCGTGACGATCCGGGAGAACGCCGTGGCGGCGCTCACCGAACTGCGCCGGGTCCTGGGCGTGGTGCGGGCCGAGGACTACGCGGCCCCGGACGCCCCGCAGCCCACGCTCGCCGACCTCGACGCCCTCCTGGCCAACGTGCGGGAGGCCGGTCTGACGGTGGAGAAGGCGGTCACCGGCGCGGTGCGCGACCTTCCGCAGGGGGTCGAGCTGTCGGCGTACCGGATCGTGCAGGAGGCGCTGAGCAACGCGCTGCGGCACGCGCCGGGCGCGCCCGCCCGGGTGGAGATCGGCTACGTCCTCGCGGGACTCGGGCTGCGCGTCGTCAACGGGCCGGCGCCGGCGGCGACGCCGGAGAAGTCGCCGCACGGGGCGGGCCACGGGATCACCGGCATGCGGGAGCGGGTCACGATGCTCGACGGCGCGATCACGGCGGGCCGGACGGACGACGGGGGCTACGAGGTGGCGGTGTTCCTGCCGGTGCCGGCCGCCGAGTCCGAGGGGACGCCGTGAGGGCCGGGGCGCCGGGCGGCGGCGCCGGCACGATCCGGGTCCTGGTCGCCGACGACCAGATGATGGTCCGCGAGGGCTTCTCCGTCCTGCTCGGCGCCATGCCGGACATCGAGGTGGTCGGCGAGGCGGTCAACGGCCGCGAGGCGGTGCATAGGGTGCGGGAACTGGCCCCGGACGTCGTCCTGATGGACATCCGCATGCCGGAGATGAACGGTATCGAGGCGACGCGGGAGATCGTCGCGGCGGACGGCGCCGCGAAGGTGCTGGTGCTCACCACGTTCGACCTCGACGAGTACGTGTACCAGGCGCTGCGCGCCGGGGCCTCCGGCTTCCTGCTCAAGGACGCCTCGGCCCGCCAACTGGCCGACGGGGTGCGGGTCGTGGCCGCCGGCGAGGCGCTGCTCGCCCCTTCCGTGACCCGGCGGCTGATCACCGAGTTCTCGAAGCTCGCGGACGCGCCCCGGATGCCGGCGGCGGCGCACGCGGCCTACGGGGACCTGACCGACCGGGAGACGGAGGTGCTGGTGCTCATCGCGCAGGGGCTGTCGAACGCGGAGATCGCCGAGCGGCTCGTGGTGGCGGAGTCGACGATCAAGACGCACGTGAGCCGCGTCCTGGTGAAACTGGGCCTGCGGGACCGCACCCAGGCGGCGGTCTTCGCCTACGAGGCCCGGCTGGTCACCCCCCGCTGAGGTGCCCGCGGGCCCGCCCGCCCCGGACATCGGCCCCGGTCGGGCCTGTTCAGCCGGGGTCCGGTCGGGCTAGCGTCCGGTCATGGCAGCTTTGGAGACGTCCACCGCGCAGACCCCGGCCCCCGCGGGCTTCGACCCGTGGGACCCGGCGTTCGTGGCGGATCCGTACCCGGCGTACGAGGAACTGCGCGCGCGGGGCCGGGTGCACCACTACGAGCCGACCGACCAGTGGCTGGTGCCGCGGCACGCGGACGTGTCGGCCCTGCTGCGGGACCGCCGGCTCGGCCGGACCTACCGGCACCGGTTCACCCACGAGGACTTCGGCCGGACGGCGCCGCCGCCGGAGCAGGAGCCGTTCCACGTGCTGAACGACCACGGGATGCTGGACCTGGAGCCCCCGGACCACACGCGCATCCGCCGGCTGGTCTCGAAGGCGTTCACCCCGCGCACGGTGGAGCGGCTGAAGCCGTACGTGGAGGGGCTGGCCGGTGAGCTGGTCGGGCGGCTGGTGGACGCGGGCGGCGGCGACCTGCTGACCGACGTGGCGGAGCCGCTGCCGGTGGCGGTGATCG
Organism: Streptomyces sp. NPDC048566; assembly: GCF_043199735.1. Lineage (NCBI taxonomy): Bacteria > Bacillati > Actinomycetota > Actinomycetes > Kitasatosporales > Streptomycetaceae > Streptomyces > Streptomyces sp. NPDC048566. Next base: position 36,206 of record NZ_JBICWL010000021.1, on the reverse strand, counting down.
CGCAGATGCTGGGCATCCCGGAGTCCGACCGCGCGCCGCTGCGGCCCTGGTCGGCGGACATCTGCGGGATGTACGAGCTGAACCCCCCGGGGGAGACGGCGGCGCGCGCGGTGCGGGCGTCGGAGGAGTTCACCGCGTACCTGCGGACGCTGATCGCGGCGCGCCGCGAGAAGCCGGCCGACGACCTGATCTCGGGGCTGATCGCGGCGCACGACGCGGGCGACCGGCTCACCGAGCAGGAGATGATCTCCACCTGTGTGCTGCTGCTGAACGCCGGGCACGAGGCGACGGTCAACTCCACGGTGACCGGCTGGTGGAACCTGTTCCGGCACCCCGGGCAGCTGGCCCGGCTGCGGGCGGACCACACCCTGATCGGCTCGGCCGTCGAGGAACTGCTGCGCTACGACACCCCGCTCCAGCTGTTCGAGCGCTGGGTCCTGGACGACATCGAGATCGGCGGGACGACGGTGCCGCGGGGCGCCGAGATCGCGATGCTCTTCGGATCGGCGAACCGCGATCCCGAGGTGTTCGCGGCCCCGGACACGCTGGACCTGGCCCGGGCGGAGAATCCGCACATCTCCTTCAGCGCGGGCATCCACTACTGCATCGGCGCCCCGCTGGCCCGCCTCGAACTGGCGGCGTCCATGAGCGCGTTGCTGACCCGGGCTCCCGGACTGCGGCTCGTCGAGGAGCCGGTCCGCGCACCGGGCTTCGTGATCCGGGGCCTGCGGGGCCTGCGGGTCGAGGTCTGACCCGCGGGAGGCCGGGCCCGCCGAACCGGGTCCGCCCTCCGGGGCGGCGCCGCGCGCGGGGCCCGGCCCGTCGGTGGCTTCAGGCCGTGAGGTCCCTGCGCCGCAGGCACAGCAGTCCCGCGGCGGTCAGGGCGGCCGCGAGGGCGCCGAGGACCGCCGGCGGTGTCCAGGCCATGGGGCCGCCGGGCAGCCGGGGCAGGTGGCCGTAGGGGGAGAGGTCCAGGACGGTCTGCGGGACGCCCAGGGCGGGGCCGATCCAGCCGAGCAGCAGGGCCAGACCGGCGGGGGCCCATGCGAGGGGTGCGAGCCGGGGGGAGAGCCCGTACAGCAGGACGGCGAGGCCGCCGAGCGTCCACACGGCGGGGACCTGGGCCAGGCTGCCGCCGAGCAGGGGGCCGAGGTCCGATCCGTGGCCCAGGGCGAGCCCCAGGCCGCCGCAGAGCAGGACGAGGACCGCACCGCCGAACGCCGGCACGAGGTGGCCGGCCGCCCAGCGCAGCCGGCCGACGGGGGCGGCGAGCAGGGCTTCGGCGCGCTGAGCGGTCTCCTCGGTGTGCAGGCGCAGGACGGCGGAGACGATGTAGAGGGCGGCGACCATGCCGAGCAGGGACACCATGGCGGCCAGGAAGGCGTCGGTGACCCCGCCCCGGCCGCCCATGTGTTCGATGATCTCGCGGGTCCGGTCGTTGTCGCCGACCAGGTCCGCCGCTCCCCGGGCGATGGCGCCGAAGGCGGCGCCCGCGGTCAGGAATCCCAGGCTCCAGCCGAGGACCGCGCCGCGGTGCAGCCGTCGGGCCAGCGCGCCTGCGGTGCCGAGCCGCCCGGCCGCCGGTCCGGGCCGGCCGGGGAAGAAGCTCATGCCGAGGTCACGGTGCCCGGCGAGGACGTAGGCGAGGGCGCCCTGTGCGGCGACGGCGGCGGCGAACAGCGCGAGGACCCACCAGCGTTCGCCCGCGAAGGCGCGGACGTTCTCCAGCCATCCGAGCGGGGAGACCCAGGTGCCCACCGCCGATCCGTCCTCGCTCGTCGCGTCGCCCGCCGCCCTCAGCACGAAGGCGGCTCCGAGCAGCGCGCCCGTGAGCCCCCTGGCGAGCCGGGCGCTCTCCGTCAGCTGGGCCACGACGGCGGCCAGCGTGGCGAAGACCATGCCCACCGAGCCGACGGCCGATCCGACGGCCAGGGCGCCGGAGACGCCTTGCGCCGCCAGGCCGGCCGTGACGAGCAGGGCGAGGGCGCCGTCGGCGACCAGAGCCGCGAGGAGCGCCGCGGTCAGCGGGGCGCGTCGTCCGACCGCGCCGGCCGAGACGAGTTCCTGCCGGCCGCTCTCCTCCTCCGCGCGGGTGTGCCGGACGACCACGGCCAGGCTCATCACGGCGGCGAGCACACCGGCGAGCACACCGGTCCGCCAGACGGCGAGGGCGCCCAGCGAGTCGCCGAAGACCGGCCCGTAGGTGGCGCGCAGCGAGCCGTTGGCGAGCACCTGCCGGGCGATGCCGGCGCGGTCGGCGGGCGTGGGGTAGACGCTGCTCAGCGCGGGCGGCGACGACAGCAGGAGCAGGCCGGTCACGGCGATCCACAGCGGTGTGGTCAGCCGGTCGCGGCGCAGCGCGCAGCGCAGCAGGATGCCGGTGCCGGCCGTCGGCCGGCCGCCGGTGCGGCCGGGGGCCGTACCCGCGGTCACCGGGGGCCCGCCCCGTCGCCCGCGGCGGGCGGCTCGCCGGACGGGGCCCGGTAGTGCCGCAGGAACAGGTCTTCCAGGGTCGGCGGGGTGGCGGTGAGGGACCGTACCCCGGCGTCGGTCAGCGAGCGCAGGACCGTGGTGAGGTGCTCGGTGTCGACCTGGAACCGGACGGTGCTGTGGACGCCGTCCGGCGGCGGGGCGGGGTCGGACGCGATGTCGAGTCCGTGCACGCCGGGGAGCGCGGCGAGCGCGCCGGGGGGTCCGGCGAGGTCGGCGCGGACGTCGGTGCGGGTCAGGTGGCGCAGCTCGGTCAGCGAGCCGCTCTCCACGGTCCGGCCGTCCCGGATGATGCTGACGCGGTCGCAGAGTTCCTCGACCTCGCTCAGCAGGTGTGAGGAGAGCAGGACGGTGCGCCCCCGGTCGCGCTCCTCCCGGACGCAGGTGCGGAAGACCTCCTCCATGAGCGGGTCGAGACCGGAGGTGGGTTCGTCGAGGATCAGCACGTCGAGGTCGGAGGCGAACGCGGCGACGAGGGCGACCTTCTGGCGGTTGCCCTTGGAGTAGGTGCGGCCCTTCCTGGTGGGGTCCAGTCCGAAGCGCTCGACGAGGCGGGCGCGGCGTACCGGGTCGAGGCCCCCGGACCCGGCACGGCGTCCGCCGCGGGTGCGTGGCCGCTGGTGCAGCCGCCCGTACAGGTCGATGACCTCGCCGCCGGTGAGGTTGCGCCACAGGGTCACGTCGCCGGGGACGTAGCCGATGCGGCGGTGCAGTTCGACCGCGTCGGTCCACGGGTCCCGGCCGAGCATCCGCACGGTGCCGGAGTCGGCCCGCAGCAGGCCGAGCAGCACCCGGATGGTGGTGGACTTCCCGGAGCCGTTCGGGCCGAGGAAGCCGTGCACCTCGCCGGCGGCGACGTCGAGGTCGAGCCCGTTCAGCGCGTGCGTCCGGCCGAACGCCTTGTGCAGTCCGGAGATGCCGATGGCCTTCGTCATGGTCCAGAACGTACGCGTACTTCAGAAATTTGTGAAGATACGGAAGGGGGTGAATCCCGGATACACTCGACCGCGGTGTCCGAGCAGGGGAGATGATCGACCGATGGCGGAGCCGACCGGGTGGGAGCGTGATCCCGAGGCGGTCTCGCGGTTCGTCGAGGGATTCGCGGCGCAGCTGGTCGAGGCGGGGATGCAGCGGATGCCCGCACGGGTCTTCGCCGCACTGCTGGCCTCCGACGAGGGCGCGCTGACCTCCGCCGAACTCGGCGAGCAGCTGCGGGTCAGCCCGGCCGCCGTCTCCGGGGCGGTGCGCTATCTCGCCCAGCAGCACATGGTCGCCCGCGAGCGGGAACCGGGGTCACGGCGCGAGCGGTACCGGGTGCACAGCAACCAGTGGTACGAGGCGCTGACCAGGCGCGACGCCGTGCTCAAGCGCTGGGAGCAGGCGCTGCGCGCCGGTGTGGACGGCCTCGGCTCCGCCACCCCGGCGGGCCGCCGTCTCACCGAGACCCTCGCGTTCTTCGAGTTCGTCGACGGCGAGATCGCCGCGATGATGGACCGCTGGCGCGCCCACCGGGAGCGGTTGTTCGGCGGCTGACGCCGCGGATTGCTCGGCGGCTGACGCCGTGCTCCGCCTCACCGCGCCGCGGGCAGCGTCAGCCCCCATGCCGACTCCCGCACCGTCCACGTCCGCGTCCGCACCGGGCCGCTCACCACCGAGTCGGCCCGGTAGCGGAAGTCCGCGCCGGAGACCGTGAGCCGGTGCCCGGTCAGCCGGAGCGGGGCCGCCGCGGCCCCCACCGACACCGGGCGGACCTCTATCTCGGCACCGGTGCCCGCCGCCCCCGGGGTCACCGACACGTCCTCCACCGGCTGGTCCAGGTCCACCACGCACACCCCGTCGACCTCGATCCGCAGCCGCGACGGCCCGCGCACCGGGTCCGGAGCCGGCCGGGCCGGCCGGGAGGCCAGGGTGCGCACCAGCGACTGGCAGGTCCGCAGCCAGGGATGCGCCTCCGGCTCGCCGGGAGCCCCGGCCGGCACCGGGGCCGGCGCGGCGGCCGGCCGGGCCGCCGCGGACGGGATGCGCAGCGCGCCCAGCACCACACCGTCGCTGTCGTCCACCAGCAGGTCCAGGCGGCGTTCGGCGCCGTCGAGGACGGTCCGGGCCGCCGCGACCGCGCCCGCCGGCACGCCGAGGGCGCGGGACAGCGCCAGGGCACCGCCCACGGGCACGAGGGACAATCCGCATCCGGCCAGCTCCCGCTGCCGGTGCAGCAGCCCCACCGCCCGCAGCAGGGCGCCGTCGTCCCCCACCACGACGGGGCGCCGCGCGCCCCGGCGGATCAGCGCCCGGGCGAATTCCTCCGGCCCCTCCGGAAGGCACACCTTGGTGGCCGCACCCGCGCTGAGCACGTCCTTCGCGATGCGCACGGACTCGCCGTCCGTCCGTCGGGCGACCGGGTCGATGACCACCAGAAGCCGGTCGGAAGCCGCCACCTCGGTCCTGCCTCGCTTCCTCGGGTAGCATCTTTGTGCAAGAGCCCCTTGCGCTATTGCGCCAGGGGCTTCGTCTATTCCGGGGCATCCGGTCGGACGGTCGCGGCCAAAGGTGGTCGCCGGTGCACTCGGCTGTGCCCAGAAGCAGCCGCGTACGCCCCGACCTTGGACATGCCCCGCCCGGAAGGGGTGTACGCCTGTGCCCGCACTTGTGCTGCTCGGTGCTCAGTGGGGTGACGAAGGCAAGGGAAAGGCCACCGACCTGCTCGGTGGATCCGTGGACTACGTGGTGCGCTACCAGGGCGGCAACAACGCCGGCCACACGGTGGTCGTGGGCGATCAGAAGTACGCCCTCCACCTCCTCCCTTCCGGAATCCTCTCACCCGAGTGCACTCCGGTGATCGGCAACGGAGTCGTCGTCGACCCCTCGGTCCTGTTCTCCGAGCTGAACGGACTGAACGAGCGCGGTGTCGACACCTCCAAGCTCCTGATCAGCGGAAACGCTCACATCATCACGCCGTACAACGTCACCGTGGACAAGGTGACGGAACGCTTCCTCGGGAAGCGGAAGATCGGCACGACCGGGCGCGGGATCGGCCCGACCTACGCGGACAAGATCAACCGTGTGGGCATCCGCGTGCAGGACCTCTACGACGAGTCGATCCTCACCCAGAAGGTCGAGGCGGCGCTGGAGGTCAAGAACCAGCTGCTCACCAAGCTGTACAACCGGCGCGCCATCGAGGTGGAGCAGGTCGTCGGGGAGCTGCTGGGGTACGCGGACCGGCTGAAGCCGTACGTCGCGGACACCGTGCTGGTCCTGAACCAGGCGCTGGAGCAGGACAAGGTCGTCCTCTTCGAGGGCGGCCAGGGCACGCTGCTGGACATCGACCACGGCACGTATCCGTTCGTGACGTCGTCGAACCCGACCGCGGGCGGTGCCTGCACGGGTGCGGGGGTCGGCCCCACCAAGATCAGCCGGGTCATCGGCATCCTCAAGGCGTACACCACGCGGGTCGGCTCGGGGCCGTTCCCGACCGAGCTGTTCGACGAGGACGGCGAGGCCCTGCGCCGCATCGGCGGCGAGCGCGGTGTGACCACCGGCCGCGACCGGCGGTGCGGCTGGTTCGACGCGGTCATCGCCCGCTACGCGACCCGCGTGAACGGCCTGACCGACTTCTTCCTCACCAAGCTGGACGTCCTGACCGGCTGGGAGGAGATCCCGGTCTGCGTGGCGTACGAGATCGACGGCCGGCGCGTCGAGGAACTCCCTTACTCGCAGACGGACTTCCACCACGCGAAGCCGATCTACGAGACCCTTCCCGGCTGGTCCGAGGACATCACCCAGGCGAAGACCTTCGCGGACCTGCCGAAGAACGCCCAGGCCTACGTGAAGGCGCTGGAGGAGATGTCCGGCGCCCCGATCTCCGCGATCGGCGTGGGCCCGGGCCGCGACGAGACGATCGAGATCAACTCGTTCCTCCAGTAGGGGACCGCGCGCGATCGGCGCCCTCGGCCGGACTCCCGGCCGGGGGCGCCGCCGTGTCACCGCTCCGGGGGGCCGGGCGGGACCGACCTGACCGGGGCTTGACCGGGAGATGGGGTGTTCCTGGTTCCCCGGGCGCCCACGGGGGACCACGCTCTGCGCGGGCAGTGACGCCCCGGCCCCACCGCCGCCGGCACCCGCCTCCTCCCCGGCGGGTGCCGGCGGCGGGGCGGGTCCGGCTCAGCTGAAGATGATCATGGAGCCCTGGGCGAGGCTGCGGGTCGCCGCCGCGTGCAGGCCCAGCCAGACGTGGCGTTCGCGGGCGAAGGGGCTCGCGTCGTAGGGGGCGGGCGCGGCCGGCTCCTCCAGCTCCGTGGGGGCGCTCGGGGGCTGCGGCGGGGCCGGCGGGTTGGCCGGGTCGATGCCGATCGCGGCGGCCACGAACTCGAGTTCGCGCAGCAGGGCGTGCGAGGAGCCCAGCGGGCCGCCGCCCGCGAGGAGTTCGTCGTTCGCCAGCGGATGCGGGAAGTCCACGGGGACGTAGGCGCCCGCGTGGTCGTAGTGCCAGACCAGGTGGGACTGCTGGGCGTTCGTCTCGAACATCTCCAGCAACTGCTCGTAGTCGCCGCCCAGTTCGTCGACCGGTGTCACGGCGAGACCGCACATCTGGAGGAGGTAGGCGCGGCGCAGGAAGTGCAGGGCGTCGTAGTCGAACCCCGCGACCGGGGCCACGTCACCGGAGAGGCCGGGCATGTACGCGTACACCGGGACGGGCGGGAGCCGTGCCTCGGCGAGCACCTTGTCGTAGAGCGCGAGTTCCTCGGCGAAGGGGTTGTCGGGGGTGTGGCACAGCACGTCGACGAGCGGGACCAACCACAGGTCACAGGCCAACAGACGGCTCCTCTTGCTCCATGGATGCACGGTGGTCAGGGCAGCGTAATGCGCGGGGCGGTCCTGTGAAGGGGGCCGTACGCAAGTGGGTACCCGGCGCACCGGTGGGTTCATTCCGCGTCGAGGTGCTCGATCAGGGCGAGCGCGTGCGCGTTGTACGCCGCCACGATGGCCCGCGCGGTGGCGGGGTCGCGGCGGGCCAGGGCGTCGACGAGGTCGGTGTGGCCCGACCACAGGTGGCCCTTGAGATCGGTGACGCGGCGCAGGTGCTGGACCGTGCAGACCCAGGACTGCACCCGCAGCCGGTGCAGGAAGTCGCCGAGGTAGGGATTGCCGTACAGGACGCTGAGTTCCCGCCAGAAGCGCAGGTCGTAGCCGATGAGGATGTTCAGGTCGCCGGCGCCGGCGGCCCGCCGGGCCTCCTCGCCGCGCCGCCGGACCGCCCCCAGGGCGGCGAGCGCGCGGGGGTCGTCCGCCTGGCGCATGCCGTTCGCCGCGAGGGCCTGGAACATGCCCTCCGTGACCAGGCCGCGCGCCTCGATCATGCCGCGGTAGTCGGCGGCGGAGTACTCGTGCACCCGGAAACCGCGGTGCTGGTCGGCGTCCAGCAGCCCCTGGGCCGACAGGTCGACCAGGGCCTCGCGGACCGGGGTGGCCGAGACCCCGTACTGCTCGGCGATCTCCTTGACCGTGAACTCCTGGCCGGGCTGGAGGCGGCCCCCCAGCACCTCGTCGCGGAGCGCGTCCGCGATCTGCTGGCGCAGGGTGCTGCGGGTCACGCCGCCCGCGCGGCCGGTGCCGGCCATGGTGGTGGTCTCACTCCCCGTCGCACGTCCCTCTGAGCAGGCCACCATACGCGCTGGGGCCCGGAGGGCCGGTCCGCGGGCGGCGCGGCGCACGGCGGGGGTGCCGGGGGCCCGCCACCCCGCCGCCCGCGGACCAGGCCGACGGGCGCGCGGGACCCCCGCGTCCGGCCGGTCGGGGCACCGGGGCGTGGTGCGACGGTCCCTCCCGTTCGCCCGGAGGGCGGGCCGCGCGGCGTCGGCCGCGTGCTCTCGGCGGGCCGGACGGAAGCCCTCGTACGGGATGTACCGGGGCTCTCGCCCGGTGCGGCGAGCGTGTGTGCAGGGCGCCGCACGGCACGAGGGACCTTCGCACCGCGCCCTACCGGACCGTGTGCTCGTCGGCGGCCGACAGCGCCTCGTCCAGCGCGGCCAGCCCCTCCTTCGCCTCGGCCTCGGTGATGTTGCAGGGCGGCACGACGTGCGTGCGGTTCATGTTCACGAAGGGCCACAGGCCGCGGGCCTTGGCCGCAGCGCCGAAGGCGGCCATCGGCGCGTTCGCCTCGCCGGCCGCGTTGTAGGGCACCAGCGGCTCCCGGGTCTCCCGGTCCTTCACCAGTTCCAGCGCCCAGAAGACGCCCGTGCCGCGCACCTCGCCGACGCTCGGGTGCCGCTCGGCCAGCTCGCGCAGCCCCGGTCCGATGACCGTCTCGCCGATGGACGCGGCCTGGCCGACGATGCCCTCCTCCTCCATCACGTTGATCGTCGCGACGGCGGCGGCGCAGGCCAGCGGGTGCCCGGAGTAGGTGAGCCCGCCCGGGTAGGGCCGCCGGGCGAAGGTCTCGGCGATCTCCCCGGAGATCGCCACGCCGCCCAGCGGGACGTAGCCGGAGTTCACGCCCTTGGCGAAGGTCATCAGGTCGGGCGTCACGTCGAAGTGCTCGGCGGCGAACCACCTGCCGGTGCGCCCGAACCCGGCCATGACCTCGTCCAGGACGAAGACGATGCCGTACCGGTCGCAGATCTCGCGCACGCCGGCGAGGTAGCCGGCCGGCGGCGTCATGATGCCCGCGGTGCCCGGGATCGTCTCCAGGATCAGGGCGGCTATGGTGCCCGGCCCCTCGAAGGCGATCGTGTCCTCCAGGTGCTGGAGGGCGCGGTCGCACTCCTGCCGCTCGCTGTCGGAGTGGAAGGGGCTGCGGTACAGGAACGGCGCCCAGAAGCGGACGACGCCGGCCGCGCCGCTGTCGTTGGGCCAGCGCCGGGGGTCGCCGGTGAGGTTGATCGCGGTGGAGGTGGCGCCGTGGTACGAGCGGTAGGCGGAGAGCACCTTCGGGCGACCGGTGTGCAGCCGGGCCATCCGCGTGGCGTTCTCGACGGCCTCCGCGCCGCCGTTGGTGAAGAAGATCTTGTCCAGGTCGCCGGGGGTGCGCTCGGCGATCAGCCGGGCCGCCTCGGAGCGGGCCTCGACGGCGAAGGCGGGCGCGAACGTCGACAGGGTCGCGGCCTGCTCCTGGATCGCGGCGACGACCTTCGGGTGCTGGTAGCCGATGTTGGTGAAGACGAGCCCGCTGGTGAAGTCCAGATACCGCTTTCCGTCGTAGTCCCAGAAGTACGACCCCTCGGCGCCTGCGACGGCGAGCGGGTCGATGAGCTCCTGCGCTGACCAGGAGTGGAACACGTGCGCGCGGTCCGCGGCCTTCACTGCGGCGCCGGCCTGGGGGTTGGGCTGAGGGGTCATGCGCGCAGCGTAGGTGTCCGCGCGGCGGACGCGGTATCGGCGTCCTGTCTGTGGACGCGGCCTTTCCGCGACAGTCTGTCGGGCCTCGCGGCCGCTCCCGGGGGACGGGCCGCGCCGGCGGCCCGGATCGTGCCCGCGGAGCGGTGGGAGGGCGCCGGGCGGCGGGGCGGCCGGGGGTCGGCCCGGCACGGGCCCGCCGTCACCGGACCGGCACGATCCGTGACGCCGCGGTGCCGCCGTGACGGCCCGGCGGCACGCGGGGCCGCACTATCCTCGGGCTGTTGCACACACACGGGGGAGGGTGGGCGCTGCCATGGAGAAACTGGGGGCGGGGGACCCGCGGCAGATCGGCGCGTACCGGCTGCTGGCGCGGCTCGGCGCCGGCGGCATGGGACAGGTGTATCTCGCCCGGTCCGACCGGGGCCGCACCGTCGCCGTCAAGCTCGTGCGCGCCGAACTCGCCGAGCAGGAGGAGTTCCGGGCCCGCTTCCGCCAGGAGGTGCAGGCCGCGCGGCGCGTGGGCGGGCACTGGACCGCGCCCGTCCTCGACGCGGACACCGAGGCCGTGATCCCGTGGGTGGCCACCGGCTACGTCGCCGGCCCCTCGCTGGAGACCGTCGTCGGCCACGACCACGGCGCGCTGCCCGAGCGGTCGGTGCGCATCCTCGCCGCCGGGCTCGCGAACGCGCTGAAGGACATCCACGCCGCCGGGCTGATCCACCGCGACCTCAAGCCCTCGAACGTCCTCGTCACCATCGACGGTCCCCGGGTCATCGACTTCGGTATCGCCCGCGCCCTGGAGACGGTCACCGACGGCGGCCTCACCCGCACCGGAGCGCTCGTCGGCTCGCCCGGTTTCATGGCCCCCGAGCAGGTGCGCGGCGACCGGGTCACCGCCGCCTGCGACGTGTTCTGCCTCGGCTCGGTCCTGTCCTACGCCGCCACCGGGGCCCTGCCGTTCGGGGCGTCCGGCAGCGGGGCGCACGCGATGATGTTCCGCATCGTCCAGGAGGACCCCGACCTGACCGGGGTGCCCGAGAGCCTGGCCGACCTCGTGCGCGCCTGCCTGCGCAAGGACCCCGCCGCCCGTCCCGGCCTCGACGAGATCCTCGCGCGCACCGGCGCGCAGGACACCGTCGCCGGCGGACGCACCCGCGACCCCTGGCTGCCCGCCGCGCTCGTCGCCCAGCTCGGCCGGCACGCCGTGCGGCTGCTGGACGCCGAGGACCCGGACGAGCGCCCGGCGCCCGCCGGCCCGCCCGGCCCGGTCCGGCCTCCCGGGCCCGGTCTCCCGGCCGCGGACCCGTCGCCGTCCGCCGCGCCGGTCGCGCCCGGCGCCCGACCGGCGCGCCCGTCGGCGCCCCCGGGGTCCGCCGCCGACGCGCCCTCCGGCGCCTCCCCCGAACACGCCCCCGCCCCGCCCGAGGACGGGACGGCCGCGCCCGGTTCCGGCGCCGGGCCGGCCGACCGCCCTCCCACGCTCGTGGCGGGAGCGGGGACGGCGTCCGGTCCGGCCGGTCCGCCCGCCGCGTACGGCGGTCCGCAGCAGCACCCGCAGCCCACCGGCCAGGACCCGGCGCATCCCGCGTACGGCGGTCCGCGGGGCGGCTGGGGCGGCCCGCCCGCCGCCGGACCGTTCGGCGCGACACCGCCCCCCGGCTCCACCACCCCCTACGCCCCCGGCCCGCCCTTCCCGTACGCCCCCGCGGCCGGTGCGCGGGAGCCCGCAGCGCGCAGCGGCCGGTCCACCGCGTTCCTCGTCGTCGTGGCCGTCGTCGTCGCGCTCGGTGCGGGCGGCAGCGTGTACGCCCTGATGCAGGGCGGCGGCAGCGGCGGCACCGACGACGGCAAGGCGTCACCGGCCGCCTCCGCGGGGCCCGCCTCACCGGACGGGGGCGGCTCGCCCGCGCCCTCCGCCGCCTCCGGCTCGCCGAGCGCGGCGGCCGCCGCCGACGGCACCGTCCCCGACGCCTTCCTCGGCACCTGGGACGCCCGCATCGACAACGCCACCGGTCACAACACCCGCCGGCTGACCATCCGGCAGGGCGAGGCCGGTGACCGCGTGCTCACGCTCACCGCGGACGGCCCGGCCGGCAGCGGCACCTACCACTGCGTCTTCCAGGCGCCCCTCACGCGCGCCCCGGCGGCCGGCGGCCCGCTGGAGATCGGCCCGTCCCAGGTCACCTCGGGCGAACCGCGGTCGGCGTGCTCGCCGGGTGCCGCCTCCGAGATCACCGTCCTGCCGGACGGCCGCCTGCGCCGGCTGAACACGGCCTCCGGCGAGTCGCTCACCTACGCCAGGAGCGGCTGACCGCCGCCGCGGGCGGCCCGCGGGCGGCGTCCGTTCGGGCGGGCGGCCCGGTCCGCGCGCGCCGGGAGTCCGCGGCGGGGCCCGGCGGGCCACCTGGCCCGCACCGGCCCGCCGCACTGGCCTGCCGCACCGGCCCGCCGCACTGGCCCGCCGCACCGGCCGGGCCCGGCCGGCGGCCGACCGGACGTGCCGTGGAGGTGCTCGTGCGGAGGGGCCGTGCCCGGCAGCGCGACGGAGGCCGTCCGGGCCACCGCGTTCCGGGTCCCCGGAGGAGGCCGCGTCCGCCTCCCGGCTCGCGCGCCCGCACCCGGGCAGGCGTCAGCGGGGCTCGGGCGGGCGCTGGCGGGGCATGTTCGGGCGGGTGCCCGGGGGCAGCGGGACGCGGCCGTTGAGGTGGGCCCCGTCCACCCGGGGCGGGCCGGCCGTCGTCGCCTGGATGCCGAGGGGCGCGGGATCGGTGCGGAACTCCACCATCCAGTCCGCCGTCTCGGTGCGCACCAGCTCCGTGACGTCCTCGGAGAACCTGCGCAGGACCGCGAGGCACCGCTCCGCCGCCTCGCCCGCGGTCCCGTCGGCGGGCCCGAGGACCTCCCGCACGCTCTCCGAGGCCCAGTCGAACTGGAGCACCTGGAGGCGCCGCTGCACGGCCTGCGCGGTGGCCACGTCCCGCATCCACCCGGAGGTCACCCCGAAGAACCGGTCGACGGCGACACAGGCGACCGCGAGCAGCAGCGCGAGATAGCCCCAGGGAGCGACGCCCGGCGCCGACCCGGTCAGGTCGAGCAGCGGCAGCCCCGCCCCACCGACGGCCCCGGCCGCGGCACCGCACCGCAGCAGCCGCGCGCCCCGGCGCTTGCCCGTGCGGTCGCCGAGATACCAGGAGGCGGTGTCCAGCGCCCCCTGCTCCACCCAGCGGTACAGCTCGTGGAGCCGCTCGGCGGGCTCCCCCCAGTCGCCGAGCGGGAAGGGCCGGCCGGCCAGGTCACCGGGCCGCAGCCCCGCCCCCTCGTTCCGCCCCTCCCGGGGCGGGCCCTCGGGCTGCCTCTCCGGCTGACTCACCCGGCACTCCCTCACTGACGACGGTGACGACAACGGACGGCCGACCGGGATGTGCGGGACATCCGTGACGACGGGTGCGGCGGGCGTCGGCGCACGGCACCCGCAGGCGGCGGACGCCGGCGGACGACGGCACCGGCAGGAGCGCGCCCGGCGCCGGTCCGGGACGATGACCGTACGTGACGCCGTGTGACGCGTGGTACGAAAGCGCCGCGCCCTTCCTACCGCTCAATGGGTGGCCATGGGCCGGGTTTCAGGGCTTTTCCGCCCGGACGTGGGTCTTGGTCAGGTATAGGCGCCGAGACGCTCTCACTCGAAAGAGTGCTTGGGCGGCGGGCGGGTCGACCACGTAGGCTCGTGCTGGACAGCAAATGCGGTCCGTGCAGCCGTACTCGAGACCAGGAGCTGATCGTGATTCCCGGTGGTGGCCAGCCCAACATGCAGCAGTTGCTGCAGCAGGCCCAGAAGATGCAGCAGGACCTCGCGAACGCCCAGGAGGAACTGGCGCGCACGGAGGTCGAGGGTCAGGCGGGAGGCGGTCTGGTCCGTGCGACCGTGACGGGTTCCGGGGAGCTCCGCGGCCTGGTCATCGACCCGAAGGCGGTCGACCCGGAGGACACCGAGACGCTGGCCGACCTCGTCGTCGCGGCCGTGCAGGCGGCGAACGAGAACGCCCAGGCGCTCCAGCAGCAGAAGCTCGGCCCGCTCACCCAGGGCCTCGGCGGCGGCAGCGGTATCCCCGGTCTGCCCTTCTGAGACCGGCGGCGGCCGACTACCGTACGCAGCAGGACAAGACGGCAGGACGGAACCAGGCGGTACCGGAGCACTCGGAAAGGCAGTCCGTTGTACGAAGGCGTGGTCCAGGACCTCATCGACGAGCTGGGGCGGCTCCCCGGCGTCGGTCCCAAGAGCGCGCAGCGGATCGCCTTCCACGTGCTCCAGGCGGAGCCGGCCGACGTCCGCCGGCTGGCGCAGTGCCTCATGGAGGTCAAGGCGAAGGTCCGTTTCTGCGCCACCTGCGGCAACGTCGCGCAGGAGGAGCTGTGCGGCATCTGCCGCGACCCGCGCCGCGACCTCACGGTGATCTGCGTGGTGGAGGAGCCGAAGGACGTCGTGGCGATCGAGCGGACGCGTGAGTTCCGCGGCAGGTACCACGTGCTCGGCGGGGCGATCAGCCCGATCGAGGGCGTCGGCCCGGACGACCTGCGGATCAGGGAGCTTCTGGCCCGGCTCGCCGACGGCACGGTCACGGAACTGATCCTCGCGACCGACCCGAACCTGGAGGGCGAGGCCACGGCCACGTACCTCGCCCGCATGATCAAGCCCATGGGCCTCAAGGTCACCCGCCTGGCCAGCGGCCTCCCGGTGGGCGGCGACCTGGAATACGCGGACGAGGTCACGCTCGGCCGTGCCTTCGAGGGGAGACGACTCCTAGATGTCTGACGCCACGCTGCACGCGACGAGCCCCGATCCCGACGACTTCTCGGTCCAGATCGCCGACCAGGTGGAGAGCTTCCTGGTCGCCGTCGCCGAGGTCGCCAAGGGCGACGAGCCGGACTCGGCCATCCCCTTCCTCCTCCTGGAGGTGTCCCAGCTGCTGCTGGCGGGCGGCCGCCTCGGCGCCCACGAGGACATCGTCCCCGACGAGCGCTACGAGCCGGATCTGGGCCCCGAGGCGGACGTCGACGAGCTGCGCGAGCGGCTCGCCGTGATGCTCGAACCGATCGACGTCTACTCCGAGGTCTTCGACCCCTACGAGCCGCGCAAGGCCCCGGTCGCCTGCCGGATCTCCGACGACCTCGCCGACGTCATCACCGACCTGCGCCACGGCATGGCCCACTACCGGGCCGGGCGGACCACCGAAGCCCTGTGGTGGTGGCAGTTCTCCTACTTCTCGAACTGGGGCTCCACCGCCTCGGCCGCCCTGCGCGCCCTTCAGTCGCTGGTGGCGCACATCCGCCTGAACCAGCCGCTCGACGACCTGAACGGCCTCGACACCGACCAGGACCTCGGCGAGGAACTCCTCGCCGAGGAGGCCGGCCGGGTCATGGCACAGGAGATCGCCGGCCCGCTCGGCCTGCGCACGGTCAAGTAGGCCGCCTGTCCGCGGGCCGCCGGGCGCACCCCGGACCGCGGGGCGCCGCCCCGCGCCCGTACTCCGTTCCCGGCGCCCGCACCCCGTGCCGCGCGACCGCGCGCCCTCGCCGTGCCGCGGGAGGGCCCGTTCCGGGCCCGCCCGGGGCGGGCGGCGGGGCGCCGGATGTGACACCGGGCACTTTCCGAGTGGGCGGCGTGAAGGGCGGGCAGGTGCCGTCTCGGAGCGGCCGGACGCCTCTTGCTGACCTGACATCCCGAGTGATCACCTCGTGAGCGGGACATCTCACGATGCGAGACCTCGGAAGGGAAATCCGGCCGCTCGTTAGACTGAGCCGACCGCATTGTGCGGTATAGAGACGGATGAGCGAGGAGCGCACGTGGGCCTTGTCGTGCAGAAGTACGGAGGCTCCTCCGTAGCCGATGCCGAGGGCATCAAGCGCGTCGCCAAGAGAATCGTGGAAGCGAAGAAGAACGGCCACCAGGTGGTCGTCGTCGTTTCCGCGATGGGCGACACGACGGACGAGCTGATCGATCTCGCCGAGCAGGTATCTCCGATGCCCAGCGGACGAGAGTTCGACATGCTGCTGACCGCCGGAGAGCGGATCTCCATGGCCCTGCTGGCGATGGCGATCAAGAACCTGGGCCACAGCGCCCAGAGCTTCACCGGCAGCCAGGCAGGCGTCATCACCGACTCGGTCCACAACAAAGCGCGGATCATCGACGTCACCCCCGGCCGTATCCGGACGGCGCTGGACGAGGGCAACATCGCCATCGTCGCCGGCTTCCAGGGTGTCTCGCATGACAAGAAGGACATCACCACGCTGGGCCGTGGCGGGTCCGACACCACGGCCGTCGCGCTGGCCGCGGCGCTCGACGCCGAGGTCTGCGAGATCTACACCGACGTGGACGGCGTGTTCACCGCCGACCCGCGCGTGGTGAAGAAGGCGAAGAAGATCGACCGGATCGCCTTCGAGGACATGCTGGAGCTCGCCGCCTCCGGCTCCAAGGTGCTGCTCCACCGCTGTGTGGAGTACGCCCGCCGCTACAACATCCCGATCCACGTCCGCTCGTCCTTCAGCGGGCTCCAGGGCACGTGGGTCAGCAGCGAACCGAACAAGCAAGGGGACCAGAAGGTGGAGCAGGCCATCATCTCCGGTGTCGCTCACGACACCTCGGAGGCCAAGGTCACGGTCGTCGGCGTCCCGGACAAGCCGGGCGAGGCCGCCGCGATCTTCCGCGCCGTCGCCGACGCCGAGATCAACATCGACATGATCGTGCAGAACGTGTCGGCGGCGACCACGGGCCTGACGGACATCTCCTTCACCCTCCCCAAGACCGAGGGCCGCAAGGCCATCGACGCGCTGGAGAAGGCGAAGGCCGTGATCGGCTTCGAGTCGCTGCGCTACGACGACCAGATCGGCAAGATCTCCCTGGTCGGCGCCGGCATGAAGACGAACCCGGGCGTCACCGCGGGCTTCTTCGAGGCCCTCACCGACGCCGGCGTCAACATCGAGCTGATCTCGACCTCCGAGATCCGCATCTCGGTGGTCACCCGCGCCGACGACGTCAACGAGGCCGTCCGCGCGGTGCACAGCGCCTTCGGACTCGACTCCGACAGCGACGAGGCCGTCGTCTACGGAGGCACCGGGCGATGACCGGGCGACCGACGCTCGCGGTCGTGGGGGCGACCGGAGCGGTCGGCTCGGTCATGCTCCAGATCCTGTCCCAGCACGCGGACATCTGGGGCGAGATCCGTCTGATCGCCTCGCCGCGCTCGGCCGGCCGCAAGCTGGCCGTACGCGGCGAGGAGGTCGAGGTGGCGGCCCTGTCGGAGGACTCCTTCGACGGGGTCGACGTCGCCATGTTCGACGTGCCCGACGAGGTGGCCGCCCGGTGGGCGCCCATCGCCGCCGCGAAGGGCGCGGTCGTCGTCGACAACTCGGGCGCCTTCCGGATGGACCCGGAGGTGCCCCTCGTCGTTCCCGAGGTGAATCCGCATGCCGCGCGCGTGCGCCCGCGCGGGATCGTCGCCAACCCCAACTGCACCACCCTCTCGATGATCGTGGCGCTCGGCGCCCTGCACGCCGAGTTCGGCCTGGACGAGCTGGTCGTCTCCTCGTACCAGGCGGTCAGCGGCGCCGGCCGCGCCGGTGTCGAGACGCTGCGCCGGCAGATCTCCCTCGTCGCGGGCACCGAACTCGGCTCCGGCCCCGGCGACGTGCGCCGGGCCGTGGGCGACGACACGGGGCCCTTCCCGGAACCCGTCGCGCTGAACGTGGTGCCGTGGGCCGGGTCGCTCGCCGAGGACGGCTGGTCGTCGGAGGAGATGAAGGTCCGCAACGAGACCCGCAAGATCCTCGGGCTTCCCCGGCTGAAGGTCGCCGTGACGTGCGTGCGGGTCCCCGTCGTCACCACGCACTCGCTGACCGTGCACGCCCGCTTCGAGGGCGAGGTCACCGTCGGCAAGGCGCGCGAGATCCTCGCGACCGCCCCCGGGGTCGTGCTCTTCGACGACCCCGCCGCCGGCGAGTTCCCGACGCCCGCGGACGTGGTGGGCACCGACCCGACGTGGGTCGGCCGGGTCCGCCGGGCCCTGGACGATTCCACCGCCCTCGAACTGTTCGTGTGCGGCGACAACCTGCGCAAGGGTGCGGCCCTGAACACCGCTCAGATCGCGGAGCTGGTGGCGGCGGAGATCGCCGGGGCGTAGGGCGGGTCGCGAACACGCCCCGAGCCGGGGTCCTGCGCCACCGCGGGCGTTCCGCAGCTTCTGCGCTCCGGACGGCCGCCCGCCGAAATCCCGGTGGCGTTCGGGGGAGATCTTTGTAGGATCCGTGGTGGTCCAGTGATCAAGTTAATGGTCCGGACCGCTTGAACCGGCCCGGTCCGGCGATCGATGATTCTTCTCCCCGTCCACCGCAACCGCGCGGAGGGCGGGGAGCGTCTTTGCGGTCGCCCTTCGGAGGCGGCGGGGCGGCAGGCACACGCGGCACAGGGGGAGAGCTGGTACGCATGAGGGCATCCGGGGCATCGTCGCGCACGCCGTACGGCGCCACGGCGGGCGGTCCGCAGGCCGTCGCGGAAGGCGCCGGGCCGACGTGTGCGGCCTCCGGCGCGAATGTGACGCCCGTCGCGTACAACCCTCCCGGGGGGACGCGTGTCCAACTGGCGTGGCAGAGGTACTCGAATTCACCGCGGTCCAGACGAGGGGCGCCGCCCTGCGTCCACCCCGCCGACTCCGCAGCCCCGGCGCGCCCGGCGGCATGCCGGTGATCGCGCCCATGCCCGCGACGCGGCCGACCCGCATCCCGAACCAGCGTGACGGCGCCGAGGACACCGCGGCGGCGGGCACGACCGTCGACCACCTCACCGAGACCTACCGGGCGCACTACCGCTCGCTCCTCGGCCTGGCGGCCCTCCTGCTGGACGACACGGCCTCCTGCGAGGACGTCGTCCAGGAGGCGTTCATCCGGGTGCACTCGGCGCGCAAGCGCGTGCGCGACCCGGAGAAGACGCTCGCCTACCTGAGGCAGACGGTCGTGAACCTGTCGCGCTCGGCCCTGCGCCGGCGCATCCTCGGCCTCAAGCTCCTGTCGAAGCCGATGCCCGACATGGCGAGCGCCGAGGAGGGCGCCTACGACCAGTTGGAGCGGGACGCGCTCATCAAGGCGATGAAGGGGCTCCAGCGCCGCCAGCGCGAGGTCCTCGTCCTGCGCTACTTCGCGGACATGACCGAGGCCCAGGTCGCCGAGACACTCGGCATCTCGCTGGGCTCGGTGAAGGCGTACGGTTCGCGGGGCATCGCCGCGCTCCGCGTCGCCATGGAGGCCTCGGCATGAGCACGTCCGACGACCGACGGCGTCCCGGTCGCCCGGAGCACCCGGAACCCGAGGACAGGCACACGCACGCTGGGAACGAAACTGTGAACGACGGCCCCGAGGAACGGCACGGCACCCGGACGCCGGGCGAACAGAACGACTCCCCGGAACAGGGCGGGCCGGCAGCCGAGGGGTTCGGCCCGGACGAGCTGGCCCTGCGCCGGCTGCTGCACGACGCCGTCGAGACGATCGAGCCCACCGACGGCACCCTGGCGCACCTGCGCCGGGCCGTGCCCGCCCGGCGGGCCCGCAAGCGCCAGGCCGTGGTCGGCATGGCCGCCGCCGCGCTGTTCGTCGGCACGGCGATCCCGGCGTTCGTGCACGTCTCGCAGTCGACGGGATCGAACGCGGACCCGTCCATCGCGGCCAACAGCTCCGCCGCCCAGGGCGGCGCGAGCGAGGGCAAAGGGTCGGACGACGGCGACAAGCGCGCCGGCGGTTCGGCCGGCGGCACCAAGGACAAGGGCACCGGCGGGCACACGCCCAAGCCGGACCGCGGCAAGGGCACGGGCGGCGGCGCCACCGCGGGCGGGACCGCCCCCTCGGCGTCCGCCCCGAGCGCGTCGGCATGCACGATCGACCAGCTCGGCGGGGCCTCCGGCGCCGTCGCGGGCCCGGACGCCACCGGCGTGGTCTACGGCTCGTTCTCCGTCTCGAACATCTCCACCGTGCCGTGCACGGTCACGGGCGCCGGCACCGTCACCGCGGCGGCGCAGGGTGCGGCGGACCCGGCCAGGATCGGCGTGGCGAACCATGTCGCGGGCGACGCGGCCACCGGGCTGCCGGACCCCTCGGCGGAGCCCACCTCCCTGGTGCTCCAGCCGGGCGGATCGTACGTGGTGAAGTTCGCCTGGGTGCCCTCGCAGACGTGCCCGACGGTGCAGCCCTCGCCGGACCCGACCCCCACGGAAGGGGCCACCGACGCCGGCGGCACCACCGCGGGAGAGGGCGGCAGCCCCACGGCTCAACTGCTCACCGAGGACGGGGTGCAGGACGGCAGCGTCCTGGTGTCCAGCACGGCGGCGACCGGCGGCGCGACCGCCTCGGTCACGGTGGCGGGCGCCTGCGCGGGCACGGTCTACCGCACCGGGCTCCTGCCGGCTGCCTGACCGCCTGACCGCCGCGGTGTGTCCGGACGGCCGTCCGACCACCCCGCGCGGCAGCAGGCGGGCGAACGGCGGCCGTCGGCCGGGGGAGTGCTCGGTGGACCGCCCCCGCAGGGCGCCGGGTCGGGGGGACGCCGGCGCCGGGGGCCGGCCGCCGTGCTCGCCGGGGCGGCCGATGCCTCGGCCGGGCCGGCGGGTGCCCCGCGCACCCGCGTTCCCGCGCTTTCGCGTTCCCGCGTTCCTGCGTCCTCGCGCACCAGGCGGTCACGTGGAGAGGGGCCGGGCCCGGCAGGGGGCCCGGTTGATTCGGGCCCGGCGTCAGGCGGTGGGGGAGGGGGCCGCCCCGGTGCCGGGCTCCGCGTCCTCGCGGCCGGCCTCACCCCGGTCGTCGCGGTCGCCCGGGTCCGGGGCGCCGGCGGCCTCCGAAACGCCCGCGGCACCGGACACGGTGCCGGCCCCGGCGCCGGACTCCGCAGGCAGTCCCAGCGCGGCGTCCCGCGCGAACTCCACCTCGCGGCGCAGCAGCCGGAACCACATGAAGACGACGAAGCCCGCGAAGACGAACCACTCGCCGGTGTAGCCGAGGTTCTGGAACGCCTTCAGGTCGAGCCCGGTGTTCTGCGGGGCGGCCGGCGGCACCGCCTTCATCCCGGCATCGGCCCGGGCGAGCGTGATCCACGCGTCGTAGGGGGTGTAGGGCACGAGGTTCACCAGGGAGGCGGCGCTGATCGCGGCGGTCTGGCCCGCGGGGAGGCCCCCCGCGCCGCTCACGCCGTTCGCCCCGGGACTCTCCGAGGCCTGCAACGCGCCCGTGACGGTGACCTCGCCGCCGGGAGCGGCCGGCGCCTTCGCCGGGTCGGCGTCACCGGGCAGCCAGCCCCGGACCACGGGCAGCGCCCTGCCCCCGTCGACCCGCAGCAGCGTCAGCACGTAGAACCCGCGCCGGCCGTCCAGTTCGCGGCCGGGGACGAGGAGCTGCCTGCCGTACCGGCCGGTGGCCACGGTCTGCTTGCCGGAGGTCCGCGTGGTGACCGGCAGCATGTCCGCCAGCGGCCTCGCGGGGTCCGTCCGGGCGGCCGAGGCGGCCCGGTCCGCGGTGCGGTGGTCCTGCACCCGGTCCTCGAAGCGCCCGAGCTGCCACGACCCCATGAAGACGCAGAACGGGATGGCCAGCAGCACGAAGACGTTGATCCCCCACCAGCGGGGCGTCAGCAGGAACCGGTACACACCGACCACGGTACGGTGCCGCGCCGCGCGCCTCGGCCCTGGGGCCCGCTCGGCCGTGCTCCGCGCGCGTCGTCCGGCCCGCCGGCCCCGTCCGCGGGGCGGAGCGGCGCGGGCGGGCTCCGTGATCGTTCCGGCGGGGTGCGGGACGGCGGTGCCGGGGCGCGTACCGAGCGGCGCCGGGGCGGTTTTCCACAGGCTGGGGATCCCGTCGGCGCGCGGCGCTCCGGGAAAGGCAGTATGGGGCCATGACTGACAGCAGCAGGTCCCTCAGGCGGCAACAGGCCGACATGCCCGACTGGGAGAAGCGCTTCCGTGCCCCCCGGGTGTCGCTGCCCGACTGGGCGGAGGACGCCCCCGACCGCAGCCTGTTCGTGTCGAACGCGACCGGCACGTACGAGCTGTACGCGTGGGACCGGAAGACCGGCGAACGACGCCAGGTCACCCACCGGGCGAACGGCACGACGGACGGGGTGCTCTCGCCCGACGGCGCGTGGATCTGGTGGTTCGACGACAAGGACGGCGACGAGTTCGGCATCTGGCGCCGCCGCCCCTTCGAGGCCGCCCTCGTCGAGGGAGAGAGCGACGAACCGGCCGTCCCCGGCCTCGACGCCTCCTACCCCGCGGGCCTGGCCGTGGGCCGCGACGGCCGGACGGCCGTCGTCGGCCGCTCGACGGACGACGACGGCTCGACGATCCACCTGGCGCGGACCGGCGAGGCCCCGGTGGAGATCTACCGGCACCGCGAGTCGGCCGGGGTCGGCGACCTCTCGCACGACGGCTCGCTCATCGCGATCGAGCACACCGAGCACGGCGACGCGATGCACTCGGCGCTGCGGGTGCTGCGCCCGGACGGTTCGCCGGTCGCCGAACTCGACGACACCGAGGGCGGGACGGTCGAGCTGGGTCTCGAAGTGCTGGGGTTCGCCCCGGTGGACGGTGACAGCCGGCTGCTCATCGGCCACCAGCGCCGGGGCCGCTGGGAGCCGCTGGTGTGGGACGTGCTGACCGGCGAGCAGACCGACCTCGCGCTCGACCTCCCCGGCGACGTGGCCGCCGAGTGGTATCCGGACGGCTCCGCGCTGCTCGTCGCGCACGGTTTCGAGGCCCGCAGCGACCTCTGGCGCTACGACCTCGCGTCCGGCGAGCTGGCCCGGGTGGAGACCCCGCCGGGCACGGTCTCCGGAGCGTCGGCCCGCCCGGACGGCACGGTGGAGTACCTGTGGTCCTCGGCGGCCGAGCCGTCGGTGGTCCGCTCCACCAACGGCAAGGTCGTCCTGGACCCGCCCGGCCCGAAGTCCCCGGGCTCGGTCCCCGTGGAGGACGTCTGGGTCGACGGGCCGGGCGGACGCATCCACGCCCTGGTCCAGAGGCCGGCCGGGACCACCGGGCCGCTGCCCACGGTCTTCGACATCCACGGCGGGCCGACCTGGCACGACA
This sequence comes from Streptomyces sp. NPDC048566, assembly GCF_043199735.1. Taxonomy (NCBI): domain Bacteria; kingdom Bacillati; phylum Actinomycetota; class Actinomycetes; order Kitasatosporales; family Streptomycetaceae; genus Streptomyces; species Streptomyces sp. NPDC048566. Next base: position 13,272 of record NZ_JBICWL010000021.1, on the reverse strand, counting down.
GCGACTCCTTCGCGGCGGGCCCGGCGGCCTGGGTGGATCACGGCTACGCGGTCGTCCGGGTCAACTACCGCGGCTCCACGGGCTACGGCCGCGCCTGGACGGACGCGCTCAAGCACCGCGTCGGCCTGATCGAGCTGGAGGACATCGCGGCGGTCCGCGCGTGGGCGGTCGACTCCGGTCTGGCCGATCCGGAGCGGTTGGTCCTGACCGGCGGTTCCTGGGGCGGCTACCTCACCCTCCTCGGCCTCGGCACCCAGCCCGACGCGTGGACCGTCGGCATCGCCGCGGTTCCGGTCGCCGACTACGTGACGGCGTACCACGACGAGATGGAGGCCCTGAAGGCGATGGACCGCACGCTGCTCGGCGGCACCCCGGAGGAGGTCCCCGAGCGCTTCGCGGCGTCCTCCCCGCTGACCTACGTCGACGCGGTGAAGGCGCCGGTCTACATCTCGGCCGGGGTGAACGACCCGCGCTGCCCGATCCGCCAGATCGACAACTACGTCGGCCGGCTCGCCGCCCGCGAGGCCCCGCACGAGGTCTACCGCTACGACGCGGGCCACGGCTCCCTCGTCGTCGAGGAGCGCATCAAGCAGGTCCGCCTCGAACTGGACTTCGCGGAGCGGCACCTGGGGCGCTGAGGCGGGCCCCGGCCGTCGCGTCCCGTCCGGCGGGGGCGGGACGCGACGGCCCGGTGACGTCGCGCTGGGCCGCCGCCCGCGCCCGCCCGGTCCGGGAGGAAGCACGCGGCGGGGCGCCGCGGGCCGGCCGGCCCGCGGGCGCCGCCGGCCCGACGGGCGGGCCGGGGCGGGCCGTCACGGGCCGGGGCGGCGGCGGTGCGGCCGGCCCATCAGTTCGGCGAGCCCGCGCCGGGTCGCCGCGAGCAGCACCCGGTCGTCGGCCTTCAGCACGTAGGTGGCGGGCAGGTCCCACACCAGGCTCGGGGTGTGCGGGGCCGCCGCCGACAGCACCTGGCGCCGGCCCGGCGGGGAGCTGTCGAGGGCGAGCACCCGCCAGGCGCCGGCCCGGAACGCCTCGCCCACCGTCCTGCCCTCCAACTGGGGATGACCGCCCACGTCCATCGCGGCGACCAGCAGCACCCGCCGCTCGACCGGGATCGCCCCGAGGATCTGCCGCCCCATCATGGCCCCGGCGAACGCGGGCGCGGCCAGGTGGGACACGCTGCGGCTGCGGGTGAGCGCTCCCGGGTGCGCGGCCCGCAGGGTGCGGTACACGGCGGTGGCGAAGTCGTCGTCGTAGAGGCGCAGCACCACGCGCAGATCCGGCCGCACGGTGCGGGCGTACAGCACGGCCTCCAGGTTGGTGGTGTCCTCGCTGGTCAAGGCGAGGAAGGCGTGCGCCCGGTGGATCTTGGCGGCCTCCAGCACCCCCTCCTGCGTCACGTCGCCGAGGACGACCGGGACTCGCAGCCGCCGGGCGAGCGCCAGCCCGCGCGCCTGCGGGTCGGCCTCGACGCACACGACGGGGATGCGCAGTTCGCGCAGTTGCGCGAGGACCCGGGTGCCGATCTTGCCGAGTCCGAGCAGCACCAGGTGCCCGGACAGTCCGCGCGGCGGTTTGCGCGGGGCGGACCCGCTGCGGAAGGTCCCGAGCGCCTCCAGCACGGCGGCCAGCAGGACCGGAAGGAGCAGCAGCCCGATCATCCCGGAGCAGAGCTGGAGGATCTGCCGGCCGAGCGGCTGCCCCACCGCCGGGTCGTTGATGGCGAACAGGTCGAGGAGGGTCAGGTAGGTCGCCTGGAGCGGTTTCTCGCCGGTGACCAGCATCGAGGCGACGGCGAGACCGAGCACGCACGCCACGAGTCCGGCGAACGACCAGCGCAGCCGCCGCGACAGCAGGGACCCGAAGGAGCCCACGACGCCTCCCCCGGCGGACAGTTCGGGACCGGCGTACGACACGTTCTCCAGGACGACGGTGCCGCGGCCGGTCGCGGCGGCCACCGCCCGCTCGTCGGGCAGGAGTTGGGGCCCCTGGTCGCCGCTGCCCTCCGAACCCTCCGAGCCCGCGGGGTCGTTGGTGGTGGCGGACAGCAGGGCCAGCGTGCACAGCCCGGGGTCGGCGACCTGGCCGGGCCCGGGGAGGGGCCGTTCGACCGCGCGGAGCATCAGCCCGTCGGTCGGCACGACCTTGCTGGTGCCGGCGACGGCGGTCGCGGCGAGGGCGGGGGCGGCGGTGTCGGCGTCGGACAGGACGGTGGTGGAGGCGTCGTAGGCGTCGCCGCCGGCACCGGCGCCCCCGGACCGCGGCGGGGCGCCGGCCAGCGCGGCGGCCTGGTCGAGGAGGGCCTCGATGTGCTGGCCGAGGCGCCGGTTGTAGAGCCGCAGCACCAGCCGGATGCGCGGGTTGAGCCGCCGGGCGGTGAGCGCGGCCCGGATGTTGGTCTCGTCGTCGTCGTACACGAGCGCCAGCGCGGCGGCCCGCTCGACGCCCGCCTCGCCGAGCGCCTCCTCGGACGGCTCGGCCGCCTCCACCACCCCTTCGGGGCCGGCCGGCTCGCCGCCCCGCCCGGCCGCCGGTCCCGCGGCGTCCGCGTTCCCTCCCGCGGCGCCGTTCCCGTTCCCCGACGCGCGGTTGACCGCGGCGGAGACGCGGTCGAACAGGGCGGTCGCCCGGGTGCGCCCGACCACCGGCGGTCGCGCGCTGCGCTGCGCGGGCGGCACGACGAGGATCACCCGCTCGCCGTAGACCCCGCGCAACTCGGCGGCCAGACGGTGCGTCAGGGCGCCGTCTCCCGCCACCACCATGTGAGCGGCGGCGTCGGCCGTCGCGCTCTGAGACGGAAGGTTCACCACGGGAGAGAAGAGTGCCGTACCGGCGCGGACGGTTCCACCCCCGGGGGGCCGGGCCCCGCCGCCCACGGCCCTCCGCCCGGACGAGACGCAGGTCACAGTCCGGCGATGTCACGGCGGGCACCGCCCGATCCGTCCAGGAGGGCGAAGCGCCGCGGCGGGCCCCGAGAGGCCCGCGCACGGCGCGGATCGGATCACACCGACACCACGCACCCCACGCGACGGAGGAGCACCTCATGGACGCCCGTTTGAACCTGTTCGCCAGCCCGGTCGCCGCGACGTTCGGGAAGCACCTCACCGCGGCGGGCAGGGCGCTCGCCGACTCGACGCTGCCGGCCGCGACCCAGGAACTGGTGAAGCTGCGCGCCAGCCAGATCAACGGATGCGGTTTCTGCACCGACATGCACACCAAGGACGCCGAACACGCCGGGGAGACCTCGGTCCGACTCCACCTGGTCGCGGCCTGGCGGGAGGCGACGGTGTTCACCGAGGCCGAGCGCGCCGCCCTGGACCTGACGGAGCAGGCCACCCGCATCGCCGACGGGGCGGGCGGTGTCTCGGACACCTGCTGGGAGACCGCGGCCAAGTACTACGACGAGGAGCAGCTCGCCACCCTCGTCTGCGTCATCTCCCTCATCAACGCCTTCAACCGGGGCAACGTGATGGTCCGGCAGCCCGCGGGCTCCTACCGGCCGGGGCAGTTCCACTGACGTCGCCCGGCGGGGAGCGCGCAGGGGCGCCCGGCCGCCGGCCGGCCACCGGACGCCCCTGGCCTGGACCTTCGCCGCGGCGCCGGCCCGGTCCGGGCACGGCGCCGTCCGGCCGGCCGCCGTTCGAACACCTGCCTGCCCTCGTCGCGCCCTTGTGAGCCCTCCGCCGCCGCTGCTGCCATGACCGCATCGGTGCCGACAGGACGGAAGGGGCAGTCATGGTCCAGCTCACGGTCGTTCGGTGGAACCTCTTCGGGCACGACCGTCTCTACGCCAACCTCCCGGACGGCACGCCGGCGGGCTGGGCGGACTGCCGGACGGGCACGATCACGGTGCTCCTCGGGGACTACGGCGACCCGGTCGCCGCTGCGCTGAGGCCGCACCTGCCGAGCCCGGCGAAGGTCTCCGTGCCGGAGGGGGCGGCGCGGGTCCGGTTCGCGGAGGCGACCGAACGCCCGGCGTACGGCGACGGTCCGGGGCGGGAGGGACCGGCGACCGGCCGGCTCCGGACACCGGAGGGGCCGGCGAGCGGCCGGCTCCGCACACCGGAGGGATCGGCGAGCGGCCGGCACCGCGGCATGCCGGGGGAGGCGGAGCGCGGGAGGCTTCCGGCTTCCGACGCGGGCCCGCGGCGCGGGTCCGAGGAGACGGGGCGAGGGGGGCTGTCGGGGTTCGAGGGAGGGACGTGGGGCGCGGGCCCGGTGCTCGGGGGCTCCCTGCGGGCCGCCTCCCCATCGGAGGCGTCCGGGGAGCCGGCGTTCGCCGGACCCGCGCCGGCGCTGCCGCTCCTGCCGCCGCTGACCCCGCCCGACGACCTCGCGGCCCCCGTCCCCGGCACCGGGCCGCGCGGCGGGACCGACGGCTCGTCGCCGGGCCCCGTGACCCGGGCGCTGGCCCGCCTCCTCGGCAGGCCGGCCGGGAACGCCGGACGCGGGGGGTCGGCGCCCGAGCGCCGGGTCGGCGCCGAGCTCGACCGGCTGCGCCGGCACGGCTGGCACGTCCTGCACTCCCTGCCGCTCCCCGGGGACGTGGACCTCGACCACCTGCTGATCGGCCCCGGCGGGGTGTTCACCGTCACCGCCAGGAACCATCCCGGACAGTCCGTCCGGGTGGGCGACGACGCCGTGACGGTCGACCAGGGCGAACCGCGCCCCTACCTCGCCAGGAGCCTCGCGGAGGCCGAACGGGTCCGGCGCGTCCTCGGCGGCTACTGCGGATTCCCCGTCCCCGTGGAACCGGTGCTGGTGTTCGTGGGCGTGACCGACCTGGAGGTGGTCGCCACCCAGCTCGGGGTACGGGTGTACCGCGAACGGGAGGTCTCCTCGCTCGCCCCGCTCGGCGGGGTGTGGACCGCCCTCGAAGTCGACCGCATCCACAACGTCGCACGCCACCGCCGCGCCTGGCTGGAGGCCTGACCCCCGGGCGGGCACCCGTGGTCCCGTGCACCCGGGACCACGGGTGCACGGGTGCACTAGATCCAGCCGTGGTCCCGGGCGAGCAGGGCCGCCTGGAAACGGTTCGTGGCGCCCAGCCGCTGCATCAGGTCCGCCACGTACTTGCGGTACGTGCGGACCGAGACGCCCACCTCGCGGGCCCCGGTCTCGTCCTTCTCCGCCTCGTACATGTTGGCCAGCACCCTGCGCTCGGTCTCGCTCAGCTCGCCCTCCGGGACCCGCCGGGCCGCGACCGCCTCCGCCAGGGGCACGGAGTCCGCCCACATCCGCTCGAACAGCGAGACGAGGTTGGCCACCAGCCCCGACTCGCGGATCACCAGGGCTCCCAGGCGCGGGTTCTGCGGGTCGATCGGGGTCAGCGCCGCCGTGCGGTCGAAGACCAGCATCCGCTCCAGCGGCTTGTCCGAGATCCGGATGTCCGCCCCCATGGCCGAGATCTCCTCCAGGTAGCGAAGCGTCGCGGCGTCCTCCACCGCCGCGGGGCGCATGATGGTGCGCATCCTGATCCCCCGCCGCAGGATGCGGGCGTCCAGCGGCCGGGACGCCTCGATGCTGGCCGCGCTGAGCGCTCCGTGCGGCTGCGTGGTCAACCCCTCCTTCCGGGTGAAGAAGGTCAACTCGTCGATCACCGCACGGACGTTGGGGGTGCCCTCAATCCGCTCGATGGCCGGCCGCTCCGACGCGTCCCCGGCGGCCGGACGCCCCGCCTCCCGCTCCGCCAGCAGCGACTCGACGACCCGTTCCTCGGCCGCGACCCGCCGCAGCTCCTCCCGCAGCTCGCGCAGCCGCAGGTCGATCAGGCGCTGCACGGCGATGGCGGGCGGAGCGGGCCGGAAACTCCCGTTGTCGGCCAGGGAGGCCAGATCCATCGCCTCCAGCCGCGCCACCTGCTCCTCCACCTCCGGCACGGGCACCCGCAGGGTTTCGGCCAGGGCCGAGGCGGTGCCCTCCGTGAGACGGAGGAGACATCTGTACAGATCCTCGTCCTCGGCCGACATTCCCAGCTGAACAAGGCTTCCGGCGTGCAAAGTTCCCCCCTTGCGCTCGTGCTCCGTGTGGTCAGCACGGCGAACTGATCATACGAATTCGGACGCCGGCTGGCCACGGGTGCCGGCGGGCGAGCGCTGGTCCGGCGCCCGCCGCCCGCAGCTTGCTGCACCGAAGAACGCAGGAAGCTGCGTCCTGAATCGTTCGAACAGCCGCCTGAGAAACGGCAGTCTTCTCGGTGTCGGAACAACGACGATCCACCAGGGGGAAACACCATGCAGAAGATCGGACGCGGCGGCTCCGTGCGCAGCGCATCACTCGTCGCGGCAGTCGCCGTGGCGGCCGGACTCGCCCTCTCCGGGCCCCTCGCCCCGCAGACGCACCGGTCCGAGGCCGTCGTCTCCGGCCTGCCGTCGAACCCGGCGGGGAACTGCCTCCTCTCCGCGGCCCGCCTCGGCGACCTCGACGGCCTCGGGAAGTGCGCCGGGACGGTGAAGCCGGTCTTCGAGCGGCAGCAGACCTTCGACTGGATCTAGGCGGCCACCGACAGGGGGAGACAAGGCACCAGGGGGGAGAGCGACACCGTGACCGACTACTCCGTACTCATACCGTTCCTGCCGCGCCGACCGGAGCAGATCCTGCCGTACGCCGGTCTGGTGCACTGGACCCACGCCCGGCGGCTCTGGCAGGGGCAGTCGCTCATGGTCGAGCCGCACCACGGGTTCGTCCACGCCGCGGGCGCCGGCTTCCGCGTCCCGACCGGGCTGGGCGTGACGCTGATGCCCCTGCGCCATCCCTACGAGGCGGCGCTCCAGGCACGGTCCCTCGCGCTGGCCACCGGACGCTCGGTGGTCGCGGGGTTCGGTCCCGGGGCGCCCTCCCTCCAGCAGGCCCTGCTGGGCGCCCCGTACCGCAGCCCGCTGACCGCGGCCCGCGAGTACCTGACCGCCGTACGCGGGCTGCTCGCCGGGGAGGACGTGCGGATGGCCGGCGAGTACGTCACCTGTGCCGCGCAGCTCGCGCCCTTCCCCTCGCCGCGGGTCGACCTCGGTCTCGGCGTCCTGCGGCCGGCCATGGCCCGCCTCGCCGGGGAAGTCGCCGACGTGGCGATCACCTGGCTGACCCCGGCCGCCTACCTGCGCGACACGGTGCTGCCGGCGATGCGCGAGGGAGCGGCCGAGGCGGGCCGGCCGGTGCCCAGGCTCACGGCGATCGTCCCGGTGGCGCTCGCCCGGGACGACCGGACACCCGGCGAGATCGCGCTGGCCGGCAACGCCGCGCATCTCGGCCTTCCGCACTACCTCGACATGCTGCGCAGGTCGGGCGTCCAGGTCACCGGGACGGACCGCGCGGCGGACGCGCGCGCCCTGGTCGCCGGACGCGGCTTCCTCAGCGGCGACCTCGGTGACCTGGTCGCGCAGCTCCGGGAGTACGAGGACGCGGGCGTCGACGAGGTCGTCCTCAACGCCACGGGCGTGGCCAACTGCTACGGCCCGAAGGAGTCCTCGGAGGAACTCCGCACGCTTCTGACCGCGCTGGCCTGAGGGCCGCACGGCCACCGGCCCGGGCCCGGCCTGGCTCCGGTGCGCACGGGGCCGTCCGCTCCGGGCCCGGCCCCGGCCCGGCCCCGGCCGGCCCGCGGTCCGGCGTGTCCGCACCCGGCGCCCGCCGGGTCGCCGCGACACGTCCACCGCGTCCACCCGACGCATCACACCGACGCGTCCATCGCGTCCACCCAACGCTTCGCATCACCTCGCGTTCTCTGAAGGGGGAGTCATGGCGGGAATCAAACGGCACCTGATGTCCTGGGGCACCGGCGGACCGGGACCGGCGCCTTCCACCGGCGCGGCCACGGTCGTCCTGGAGAGCGCCGGCCACCTGGCCGCAACGCTCGGCTCGGATCTCGTCGGCCCCGGGTCCGTGGTGTTCGCCCCCGGTGTCGCCGACCACGCCGAGGACGCGTCCGGAGCCGTCGTCGTCGGCTACGAGGGCTCGCTGAGCGAGGCGGGCGGCGAGTGCTCGCTGGGCTCGGACTTCTACCTCCAGATCCAGAACTACGGCGTGAGCGCCTACATGTCCGTGGTCGGCCCGACCCTCGTCCGGGTCGCCGACGCCATGGACCTCGACGCCTATCGCGCCGACGCCGAACAGGCCGGGCGGAGCGGGGACTTCCCCGACTTCCTCACCAACCCCGTCATCCAGCTCGCCGACCTGCCCGCCCTCGGCGCGGACCGGACCGGCAGCGGCCCCCGGCACCGGCTGTACGCCGACGGGGACGGTTTCCTGTCGACGGCACCGGGGGGCACCCGGCTCGGCGTCCTCGGCGAGGACACCCTGGAGGCGCTGGAGGCGCGGTGGCTCCCGCTCGACGACCTCCTCCCGGGGATCGCGGCCGCCGACCGCGCCGGGCTGGGCCGGTACCTCGCGGCGGTCGCCGCGGTCCGCGGCCTGCGGGCCCGGGGCCTGACCGGGGTACGGGTCTCCGGCTTCGGCGGCCGGTTCGGCACCGCCGCCGCGTCCGTGCCGCCGCGGGAGGCCGCGGACACCACCGGCGCGCGGCTTCCCCTGCTGCTCCGGTCGGGAGAGGAGACGTTCGTGCACGATCCGGCGAGCGGGCGCACCTTCACCCTCGCGCCCGCCGCCGCCGCCCTCGCGGAGGTACTGCTGGCAGCCGGGTCGGTCGAAGCGGCCTCCGCCCACGCCGACAGGACGGGCCTGGAGCAGGTCGCCGCGTCCTTCGCCGAGACCGGGATCAGCCTCGGCACGGCCGCCGGCGCCCCCGCGCGAGCCCGCGCCGCGCACACCGGCGACCTCGTGACGGCGGGGTGCTGAACGCCATGACGACGATGACGACGATGACGCCGGCGGCGGGCACGGCAGCGCCCGCGGACGGGACGGCGGCCACCGCCACGACGGGCCCGGCCCGCCCGGTGACGGACGCGGGCCACCGGTTCCCCACCGCGGCCGAGGTGCCCGGGCGCGCCGGCGACCTGCTCGCCTCGCTGGGGGAACGAGCCGTCCTGTGCGACCTCTACGACGCGGTCGGCGCCCCCGTCTACCACGATCTCGCCGGCACCGGCACGCACGAGGTGCGCGAGCTGCTCGCCCTGGTCCGCCCCGCTCCGGGTCCCGTGCTCGACCTGGCCGCCGGTTCCGGACGGCTGACGTTGCCCCTGCTGGCGCTGGGCCGCGAGGTCACCGCACTCGAACTGTCCCCGCACATGCTGGAGTTGCTGGACGCGCGACTGGCCGCGCTCCCTCCCGCCGCGCGTGAGCGCTGCTCACCGGTGCGGGCCGACATGAGCCGCTTCGACCTCGGCCGGCGCTTCGGGGCGATCGTGCTGGGCACCACGACGATCTCCCTGCTCGATCCCGCCGGCCGCGCGGGCCTGTACCGGGCGGTCCGCGACCATCTGGAGCCCGGCGGACGGTTCCTGCTCTCGACCGTCGAGCTGACCGCCGCCGAGGCCGGCCCCGCCGAGGTCGACATGGAGATCGTGACCGACAGCGGCCGCTCCTACCGCCTCTTCGAGCACTGGACCCCGGACGCGGGCAGCCGCACCGTCACGCTGTTCCCCGCCGCCCTCGACGGCGACGGCCCCGTGCAGGTGTGCACCACCACCATCGGCGTCCTGCCCGCCGAGCGGCTGGAGGCCGAACTGGCGGACGCGGGCTTCACCGTCCGGTCCCGGCACCCGCTGCCCGCCGTGGGCGACCGCCACCACGACGTGCTGCTGGAAACGGAGGCGACCCGATGACCGGGACGACGGCACCCCCCGGCCGCCATCCGCTGTGGCCGTCCCTGACGGCACCGCGGGACCAGGGCCGCGACGACACCTGCGCGGTCTCCGCGCACGGCGTCCGGGTCCGCTTCGCCGACGGCCGCGAACTCCTCGACGGCTCCAGCGGACTGTGGAACACCAACCTCGGCTACGGCAACGAGGAGATCGCCCGCGCCGCGGCGCAGGCCCTGCGCGAGGCGTCCTACCTCTCCGTCTTCCGCTACGAGAACGTCTACGCCCGGCGCGCCGCCGAGGCCCTCGTCGAGGCGGCGGGACCCCGGCACTACGGACGCGTCCTGTTCTCCACGTCCGGCGGCGCCGCCAACGACCTCGTCATGAAGGTCGCCCGCCAGTACCACGCCCTGCGCGAGCAGCCGCAGCGCACGGTGGTCGTCGGCCTGCGCGGCAGCTACCACGGGCTCACCTTCGGCAGCTTCGCGCTGACCGGCGACGACCTCGGACAGCAGATGTACGGCGTCGATCAGCGGCTGGTCCGGCACGTCGCCCCCAACGACCCGGCCGAACTGGACGCACTCATGGCCCGCCAGGGCGGCCGGATCGCCGCGGTCGTCGTCGAGCCGGTCCTCGGCAGCGGCGCCGTACCCCTCACCGAGGAGTACGTCGACCACCTGCTGCGGCTGCGCCGCGACCACGGATTCCTGCTGGTCGCCGACGAGGTCGCCACCGGTTTCGGCCGGACGGGCAGCCTCTTCGCCTCCCAGCGCTGGGCCGAGCAGCCCGATCTGCTCGTCGCGTCCAAGGGGCTCACCAACGGCACCAGCGCGGCGGCGGTCGTGATCGCGGCCCGTACGGTGGCGGACGCCTTCACCGACTCCGGTTCCGTGCTCACCCACGGCGAGACGCAGGCCGGCACCCCGGTCACCTGCGCGACCATCACCGCGACCCTCGACGAGATGCGGCGGCTCGACGCCGTCGCCCTCGGACGACGGCTGTCGGGCCGCCTCGACACCGAACTGGCGGCGCTCGTCGCCGGCCATCCCCGGGTGGCGGCCACCACCGGCCTCGGCTGCTTCCGCTCCATCCGGCTGTGCGAACCGGACGGCACCCCCTTCGCGCAGGAGCGGGTTCCCGACCTGGTCCGGGCGATCCGCGAAGCCGGGGCCATCGTCCATCCCGGGGTGAACGGGGTGCAGCTGTTCCCCGCCCTCACCTTCACCGACGCCGACCTCACGGAGCTGCTCGCCCGCGTCACCGCCGGCTTGGAGCTCCACCTGGCACGGACCGCCGCCCCGGCGGGGGCCCCGGCGTGAGCGCGGGCTGGCACCCCCCGGCCCAGCAGCTGATCGGCTGCGACAGCCTGGCCGCCTGGCTCGGCGGCCGGAGCGAGCGGCGCGTCACCGTCCTCGCGGACCCCGCGGTGGCCGCCGCCCCCGTGACGGCCCGGATCCTCGCCCTGCTCGCCGGGGAGGAACACCGGACGACGCTGCTGGAGATCTCCGGCTCCGGCGACCTGGCCTCGGTCACCGCGCTCGCCGCGCGGCTCGCGGACAGCGACCTGGTCGTCGGGATCGGCGGCGGCTCACTCCTGGACCAGGCCAAGCTGGCCACCCTGCTGCGGACCAACCCGGACGCCCACGCACGGCTCACGGTGCCGCAGCGCAGCGGACTGGTGGTCCTCGGTCCCGGAACCCGCCACGGACTGCCGCTGGTCGCGGTGCCCACCACGGTGGGCACCGGCACCGAGTCCAGCGCCGTCGCCTGCCTCGCCTACCCGGGCGAGGGCAAGCGGCTCGTGATGGGGAGCGCGCTGCGGCCCAGGGCGGCTCTCCTGGACCCCGCGGCCACGGCCACCCTCGACGACGAACTCGTCGCCGAGGGCGTCCTGGAGGCACTGCACCGCGTGATCAGCCCGTACGTGGGCGACCGCGCGGACCTGCCCACCGAGGACGCGCTCGTGGAGACCATCGCCGAACGGCTGGTGCTGCTGGGGCACGAGGTGGCCGCGGCGCGCCGCGCCGGCCGGCCCACGGGCGACGCGCTGCGGCTGGAGATCGCCAAGCTCAGCAGCCTCAGCCACGCCGAATGGGCGCACCTGGGCCGCGACCTGTACGCGGTCAAGGGATGGCTCATCGCCAACGAGATGTCCAGCGCCCTGGGGGTCCGCAAGATGACCGCGGTCGCGGCGATCCTGCCGCACCTGTGGCGCGCGATTCTGGACGGCGAGACCCGCCTCGGCTCCGAGGTCCGGCTCCGGCGCCTGTGGGCCCGGCTGCGGGCCACCGCTCCGGACGTCCTGCCGGAGGACCCGGCGGCGGGCGCCGAAGCCCTCGTCGACTCCTGGGGGATCGGGCGCGCCCTCAGCGCGGGCCCCGGCCCCCTGGCACAGATCGCGGGCCGCACCGTCCGCGCCTGGGGCGCCGGCCTGCCGATGCTCGGCGGGCTGCGCACCGACGACGTGTACGGACTGCTGGCGAAGGCCGCCGCGGCCTGACCCGCGCCCCCGGCGCCCACGGCGCCGGTCACAAGCCTCCCCACCCGCGGGACCCCGCGCGGTGCGGGAAACACCAACACCCGGGCAGCGCCCCGTACGGGGCACAGCCCACCCGACCGGTCGGACCCACCGACCGGCGCACACGGAAGAGGAGTTCGTCCGATGCAGGACAACGTCGTGGTCGACACCTTCCCGGCCCTGGAGCTGGGGATGCAGGAACTGGAGGCCATGGAGGCCCCGGGCTGGTGGACCGCTGTCGGCGTGAGCGCCGGTGTGGTCGTGGCGTCGGCGGCCGGCTACGGCAGCTACGTGGCCTCCGCGGCGGTCATCGCCACCTGAGCGGCCCGTGCCGCGTCCGGCGGCACGCACCCCGTCCACCGAGAAACACCCATCCGAACAGAGGAGTTCGTCCGATGCAGGACAACGTCGTGGTCGACACCTTCCCGGCCCTGGAGCTGGGGATGCAGGAACTGGAGGCCATGGAGGCCCCGGGCTGGTGGACCGCTGTCGGCGTGAGCGCCGGTGTGGTCGTGGCGTCGGCGGCCGGCTACGGCAGCTACGTGGCCTCCGCGGCGGTCATCGCCACCTGAGCGGCCCGTGCCGCGTCCGGCGGCACGCACCCCGTCCACCGAGAAACACCCACGCACACCACGGAAAAGGGAGAACCCCATGCAGGACGTTCTGAAGCAGGAGATCGCCTCCGACAACCTGGAACTCGGGATGCAGGAGCTGGAGGCCATGGAGGCCCCGGGCTTCTGGTCCGGCTTCAAGCAGGGCGTCGTCATCAGCGGCATCGCCGTCGCGAGCGCCACGCTCGCCACCTGATGGCCCCGGTAGCCTCGGCTACCGCCATCGACGAGGACCGCGATCCCGGTCCTCCAGGGTGACTTGGTCCCGTGGGGGGGGGGGGGCGCCCCCCCCCCCGCCCCCCCCCCCCCCCCACCCCCCCCCCCCCCCCCCCCCCCCCCGCCGCCGCCCGCCCCCCCCCCCCCCCCCCCCCCCCCCCCCCCCCCCCCCCCCCCGGGCCCGCCCCCCCCCCCCCCCCCCCCCCCCCCCCCCCCCCCCCCCCCCCCCCCCCCC
>NZ_JBICWL010000020.1:0-117805 GCF_043199735.1 Streptomyces sp. NPDC048566 | reverse complement strand
GACCGTGGTCGCCGTCGCCGCCGAGAAGAACTCCACCCTCGTCCTGCCCTTCCCCGTCGAACTCCTGCGCTTCCTCGAACGCGCCCAGCAGGGCGGCCAGGCACCCGCCCCTCCCGAACGGCAGCCCGAACGGGCCCGCGAGACCCCGCCCCCGCCGGACGGGCGGCAGGGCGCCGGTCCGGACCGGGCGACCCGGCTGCCGGAGGGCCTCGGCGTCCCGGACGCGTTCGGCGGCACGGACGGGCTGGGAATACCGGGCGCCTTCGGGGACCTGGAGGTGCCGGGAGCCCTGCCGGAGTCACGCGAGCCGGAGGCTGCGGCCGGGCACGAGGAACGGGACGACCTGCGCGAGCGGCCCCTCGACTGACCGCAGGCCGCGCCAGTCGCCGGCGAGCGGGCCTCACCCGCCCGGTCCGGCACGGCGGATCTCGGGGCCGTGCGCGCCGGGCACCGCCGAGGGAGCGTGCGCGCGGGGCACCGCCGAGCAAGAAGGACGGCCGAAAGGGGCGCGCGACGGCGGTCCGCGGAGACGTTCCCGGCCGCCACTCCCCTTCCGGCGGCCACGATCCGAGCGTCCCGTCCTCGCGGACCGGGAGCGGCGCCGCGACCGAGTCGCCGACGGGCCGCTCCGGGAGCACCCGGAGCCCTCGAACCCGCGCACCCCGGCCCGGCCGCGATGGGAGGCGTGCCGCAGGGGACCGCTCGCCGACGGCGCCGACCGGGTGACCCCAGCCGGGTGACGTAGTCACTGAATACGGGCGCCACGTCCACACATCGGGCTTTTCATCCGATGTACTTTCTATCGTCATGCGGTGATCACTTCCGTACGGAGCATCGCCCTGACCTGTGCGCTCGGCGCGCTCGGCGCCGCGCTCACCGCGTGCGGCGGACCCGCGGCCCCGCACGCCGCGCGCCGGGCCCCGGCGGCGCCCGCCACCAGCGCCGCGCCCTCGCGGCCCCCGACGCTCGCACCGGGTCCCGCCGGCCTGACCCCCGTCTTCACGAACGGCCCGCGGACCCCGGACAAGACCGTCGCGCTGACGTTCGACGCCGACATGACCGCCGACCAGGGGCCCCGGGCCGCGGCCGGGGAGCACTTCGACAACCCGCCGCTGATCAGGACGCTCCGGGCGTTCAAGGTTCCCGCGACCGTGTTCATGACCGGCAGATGGGCCGACCAGTACCCACGGGAGGCCCGGGACATCGGGCGGGACCCGCAGTTCGAGATCGGCAACCACTCGTACAGCCACTACGCCTTCACCGGCGACTGCTACGGCCTGCCCACCGTGTCCGAGGACGCGATGCGGGCGGACGTGGAGCGGGCGTACACCGCCTTCGAGCGGGCCGGCGTACGGAACGCGATGCCCTACTTCCGCTTCCCCGGCGGCTGCTACGACCAGCGCTCGCTGCGGACGCTCAGCGCGGTCGGCGTCACCGCCGTGCAGTGGGACGTGGTCAGCGGCGACGCCTTCGCGACGGACGCGGACGCCGTGGCACGGCAGGTCCTCGACGGCGTGCGCCCGGGCTCGGTGGTCGTCATGCACTGCACCCGGAGCGCGGCCCCGGTGACCGAGCGCGCCCTGCACACCATCGTGCCCGAACTGCGCAAGCGGGGCTTCCGGTTCGTGAAGGTGTCCCAGCTGATCGGCGCCTCGGCCGGCCGACGCTGAGTGCCCCTCCGCCGGTGTGCCGCGCGGCGCCCGCCGCCTCCGGACCGGACGCGCGGCGGCCGGACGCCGGTGCCGTGGGCCGCCGCCGGCCCGCGGCGGGGCGGACGGCCCGGACCGGGTCCGCCCGGGTCCGGACCCGGTTTTGGCGGGCGACGGTCCGCCGCTTACGGACCGCGCGCCGTGCCGCGGGCCCCACCGCCCGCCCTGCCGCGGACCCCGCCTCCCGCACCGCGGCGGCCCGTGCGCACCGGTAGGGAGCCCGGGCGTCCCGCCCGCTCCGGCCGGGCGGGACGCAAGGCCCCCACGGCACCGCCGCGGGCGGGGCACGGCGCGGGGGCGGATCCCGGCGGCGGGCGCGGGCGGGCGCTCGGGGCCGATCACCGGCCTGGCAGACTGGAGCGGGTGAGCAGCACACCACTCCCCGCCGACGCAGGCCCCTTCCGCACCGAGCCCACCGCACGCGACGAGGCACCGCAGTTCGTGCTGCCGCTGGTCGTGCACATCGAGAAGACCGCGCCCCCGGCCCGCACCGACGCGCTGGAGACCTCGGCGCGGGCCGTGCTGACGATCCTGGCCGACGAACGGTCGGCCGGGGACGGCGCGTGGGCGCAGGCGATGCGGGACTGGCAGGACGCCCGCATCCGCAAGGTGGTCCGCCGGGCGCGCGGCGCCGAGTGGCGGCGGGCCGAGGCGCTGCCCGGCATCACGGTGACCGGCGGGTCGGCCGAGGTGCGGGTCTTCCCGCCGGTTCCGCTGCACGGCTGGCCCAAGGACCTGGCCCGGCTCCAGGTCTCGGGGACCGACCTCGACGATCCGGAGCCGCCGGGAGCGGCCGATCCCGGCGCGCCCGTGCTGTGGCTCAATCCGGGGCTCGCCATGTCGGCCGGCAAGACGATGGCGCAGACCGGTCACGGCGCCCAGCTGACCTGGTGGGAGCTGACGGACGAGGAGAAGCGGGCCTGGCGGGCGGCGGGGTTCCCGCTCTCGGTGCGCACCGCGGACCCGGTCCACTGGAAGGAACTGATGGGGGCCGGCGGCCCGTTGGTGCGGGACGCGGGGTTCACCGAGATCGCGCCCGGGGAGACCGTCGCGGTCGAGGGCGTGCACCGGGCCGGGTCGTCCGGCCCCTGAGGCCGGCCCCACCCGCGCTCCGTACCGGAGGGCCGGCCTCGTCGGCCGGACCGAGCGGCCGTCCCGGCAGCCGGTATCCGCGGCCGCCTCGTGCGACCGGCGCTGCGCGGTCCGCGACGCGTCCGCCGGAGCGCTCCCCTGCGGCGCTCGGACGGGCGGTGCGGGGGCCCGGGCGCGTCAGTCGGCCAGCGCGGAGGCGAGTTCGGTGGTGGCGCGGACGAGCTCGGTGTCCGGTTCGTCGAGCAGGTGCTGGAGGGAACCGCGGCGGGCGCGGACGGCCTGCCGGGCCTCGCGCTCCCAGCCCACGTAGTTCTCTCGGCGGTTGAGCAGTTTGGGGTAGGCCCGGGCGGTGCGCTCCCACTGGCGCGCGTCGGCGATGTCCTTGAGCAACTGGACGATCTGCACCCGGCAGGCGACCTGCGGGAGTTCGAGGAGTTCCCACAGGAAGGGGACGGTGGCGGCGGTGGCCTGCTCGACCACGAATCCGTACTGGCAGATTCGTTCCCGCAAGTCGTGGAGCGCGGCCCGGGCCGTCGTCTCGTCCCCCCAGGCGACGGCGTTCAGCAGGAGCGGGATGGCCTGGGCGGAGCCGCTGGAGTCCTTGATCTCGCCCCACGGCACGCGTGCCAGGTTCTCGAGTGGTGTTGCCATGTCCGCTCCCTCCGAAGGCGTCGGACAGTGTCGGGTGATGCGGGCCGCTCGACGCCCCGGCCCCGGGAACGCCCCGGGGGCGTTCTCTGAAACAACGTCAGTACCTGGCGCTGGAAAGGATGTTGGCGCCGCCGCTAGTATCCACCCCGACAGCGCCTTCGTGCAATTGCACGAGAAATTGCACGGAGGTGGAAGGGAAGGATCAAGCCATGTGAGGCCCGGGAGCATCCGTGGTGCCGGATGGGCCCGCCGTCACATGGTCGAACGCCAGCAAGGAGAGTGCGTGGTGCGATCGGTGCCGAACGGAGTGCGGGCGAGTTCGCTGGCCGCCGACTGGGTCAAGAGCAGCCACAGCAACGCCGAGGGGAACTGCGTCGAGGTGGCCAGTCTGGCCGAGGGAGGTGTGGCGGTGCGCAACTCCCGCGACCCCGAGGGCCCCGCCCTCGTCTACACGCCGGCGGAGGTGGCCGCCTTCCTGGCCGGCGCGAAGGACGGCGAATTCGATCACCTCCTGGGAGGTCCTCACGCATGACGGAATCCCGACGCCGGTCCCGGCGAAGCGGAGGAGGGGTGTCCCACTTCCGCCTTCGCATGCGGCACGGACCGGAGCGGTGCGATAATTTGGGCTGTCTTCTGCCGGTCGACTGGGAGCCAGGATGTCTGTCGAGTCACCCCGCGCCTCCCGCCTCGAACCGTATCTGAGTCGGTCGGAGCCCGCGCCCACTCTGCTGAAGATGCTGGTCGGCGTACAGCTCGCGGGCGCGCGTGAGGACGCGGGCCTGTCCCAGGAACAGGCGGCGCGGGCCCTCGGGTTCAGCCCGGCGAAGCTGTCCCGCATCGAGGCGGGCAAGGGCCGCAAGCCTCCCACGGAGGCGGACGTCCGCTCGCTCCTCTCCCTCTACGGCACCGACGACTACGAAGTGTCCGTGCTGCTCCGGCTGTTGCTGCGGGCCGGCGAGCCGGGATGGTGGCAGCGCTACGACAAGCGGCTCATGCCCGAGTGGTTCGACCGGCTGGTCGGGCTCCAGGAGGCGGCCACCACCATCCGGACCTTCGAGATCCAGTACGTGCCGGGCCTGCTGCAGACCCCGGCCTACACCCGGGCGGTCGTGCAGCGCGGCCTGCCCACCGCCCCGGCCGCCGAGGTCGAGCGGCGGGTGGAACTGCGCATGCGCCGCCGGCAACTGCTGGACCGGGAGGACGCGCCCCATCTGTGGGCGGTCGTCGACGAGTCGGTCCTGCTGCGCGTCCTCGGCAGCCCCGAGGTGATGCGCGAGCAGCTGGAGCACCTGGTCGAGATGGCGTCCCGCCCTCATGTGATCGTGCAGGTCGTCCCGCTCGACGTGACCAACGCGTCGGCGCCGGCCATCCCGGTCACCTATCTGCGCTTCGGCGGTGTCGAACTGCCGGACGTGGTCTACCTGGAGCACATCCGCAGCGCCAACTTCCTGGAGGACCGCGACGAGACGGAGGAGTACCGCGTGGTGCTCGACCGGCTCGCCGACGAGGCGCTCAGCCCACGCGAGTCGCTGGCGCTGCTGCGCGACACGGTGAAGCGCCGCTACAGCCCGGCCCCCTGAGACGGCGGAGACCCGACCGCGCGCCGGGGCCGGCCGTCGGCCGCCGACCTGCGGCTGCCGGAGCGGGCCGGCGGCGCACCCGCCCGCCCGCGCGGGACCGCGGCGCGAACGCCGCGGTCCGTCGGGTCAGCGGATACGGCCGACGCCGCCGAACTCGATCCACTCCTGGGTGAGCTGACGCGCCACCACCTCGCTGTCCGGGCGCCAGGTGGACACCTCCACGAGACCGGGCTCCAGGATCTCCATCCCGTCGAAGAAGGTCGCCACGTCCTTCTCCTGGCGGACCCGGCCCCAGTGGCCCTGGGTCGCGGTGTCCATGAAGTCGGTGACGAACGTGCGGACCTCGGGGTCCTCGCTGACGAGCTGGCACATCACCATGCAACTGCCGGGGACGAGCCGCGCGGAGACCCGCTCGATCACCGCGAGCGGGCCGTCCGTGTCACTGTCCGGGATGCAGTGGAACACCGAGTTGAACAGCACGGCGACCGGCTGCGAGAAGTCGATCAGGCGACGGGTGTCGGGGTGCGCGAAAATCTGGTCGGTCTCGCGCAGGTCCGCGTGGATGACGGCGGTGCGGTCGTTCTGGTCCAGCAGGGCCCGGCCGTGCACGAGGACCATGGGATCGCTGTCCACGTAGACGACGCGGGACGTCTCGTCGATCTGCTGGGCGACCTGGTGCACGTTGTTCTGCGTGGGCAGGCCCGATCCGTGATCCAGGAACTGCCGGATGCCGTGCTCCCGGGCGAGCGTCCTCACCACGCGCTGGAGGAAGCGCCGGTTGTTCAGCGCCAGCGCCCGCGTGCTCGGTACGACCTTGTCCAGCTCCTCGCACGCCGCGCGGTCCGCGGCGTAGTTGTCCTTGCCGCCGAGATAGTGGTCGTACATGCGTGCGGCCGTGGGCACGGTGGCGTCGATCGCCGTGGACAGCTGCTGGTCCGGCTGCATCATTCCCCCAGATCGGTGCCGCGCCACGGGACTGGCCCGACGGTCGACATAGTAGAGAGGCCGACGTCGGGGTGACCAGTGCCCGGCGCCGACGGCGCCGCGCGGGGCCCTCCCCCGGCCCGGCCCCCAGCATCCCGCACAACGGACGGGCTTGTCCCGGCAGTCGGCGAGATTCCGGCACCCGGACCGGCCGAACCGTCCGCGGGCGGGCCGCGGACCACGAGACGCCGGCCGGGCCGCGTACCACGGGACGCCGGCCGGGCCGCGTACCACGGGACGCCGGCCGGGCCGCGGAACCTCAAATCTTCCTCTGAACGCACCCCGCACCGGGTTGGGCGCCCGCCGTCGGGGCCATGACACCGGCACACCGGGGGGACGGGCGTCGTGAGGAGACGGCACACGGGCAGGCCGGGCGGGCACCACGACCGAGGAGGGGACATGCAGCAGCCGAGGCGGCTGGGGACGGGAATCGGATGGCGGCCGGAGATCGCCGCGGCCGTGGAGCGCATGCCGGGCATCGACTGGGTCGAGGCCGTGGCGGAGAACGTGTGCCCCGGTCACGTACCGGAGGCGCTGCTGCGGCTGCGGGAGCGCGGTGTCACCGTCGTCCCGCACGGGGTGTCGCTGGGTCTCGGCGGCGCCGACCGTCCCGAGGAGTCCCGGCTCACCGCGCTCGCCGAGCGGGCGGAGGCGCTCGGATCACCGCTCGTCACGGAGCACATCGCGTTCGTCCGGGCGGGCGGACCGCTCACCGCCTCGCCCCTCCTGGAGGCCGGGCACCTGCTGCCGGTACCGCGGACCCGGGACGCCCTGGACGTGCTGTGCGCGAACGTGCGCGCCGCGCAGGCCGCGCTGCCGGTACCCCTGGCGGTGGAGAACATCGCCGCGCTGATCTCCTGGCCCGGGGAGGAGATGACGGAGGGGCAGTTCCTCTACGAGCTGGCCGACCGCACCGGTGTCCGGCTGCTCGTCGACGTCGCCAACCTGCACACCAACCACGTGAACCGGGGCGAGGACCCGGCCAGCGCCCTCGACGAACTCCCCGTCGAGGCCATCGCCTACGTCCATGTCGCCGGAGGCTTCGAACGCGACGGCGTCTGGCACGACAGCCACGCCCACCCTGTCCCGCGGCCCGTGCTCGACATCCTCGCCGACCTCGCCTCGCGGGTGGCGCCGCCCGGCGTCCTCCTGGAACGCGACGACAACTTCCCCGAACCCGCCGACCTGGAGCGGGAACTGTCCGCGATCCGGCGGACGGTGACCGGAGCCCGGGCGCGGGTCACGGCCGGAGCCGGCAAGCGGACCGGCGCACCGGCCCGCACCGGGTCCGCCGCGATGTCCGGGCACCGCGGCGGGGGTCGTGCGGAGCCGTCCGAGAAGCGGCCCGGCGCCACCGGGCCGGCGGCCGGGCACGCCGCGACCGCCCCGGCCACCCTCGCGGCCGGGGCCGAGGAGGCGCCCGGGGCCGAGGAGGCGGCCCGCCAGCGGCTGGCGCTCGCGCAGGCGGCCCTGCTGTCGGCGCTGGTGGCGGGAACGCCCGCACCCGAGGGCTTCGACCGGGTCCGGCTCGGGGTGCAGGCACGGGCGCTCGCCGCCAAGCGGGCGGACGTGGTCGCCAAGGTCGCTCCCGAGCTGCCGGAGATCCTCGCGGAGGTGTACCGGCCCGCCTTCCTGGCGTACGCCCAGGGGCACCCGATGACCGGCGGTTACCGGCGCGACGCCCTGGACTTCGCCGAGCACCTGCTGCTGGCCGGGCTGCCCGAGAGCAGCGAGACGCGCCGGCTGCGCACCTGGTGGCTGGAGCGTTCGGGCCCGGCCCCGCTGTCCCGGCACCCCGCGGCCCGGCTCGCCCGCGCCACCCGCCGGATGCTGCTGCGCCGCTGACGGCACGGGCCGCGCGAGCCCGGGCCCGCGCGGCGGCGGGTGGCGCGGGCCGCCCGCCCGGCGCAGCGCGGGACACGGCGCCCCGGACGCCGCCTTTCGGCGACCCTTCCGAGTGCCGCGTGCCCGGCCTCCGCGCCTGGTGGCTCTCCTCCCGCCCGCTCGCTGCGGGAACGGCCGGTCCGCGGAGTGTGCCCGGAGTAACACCGCCGCCCCGGCGGGCGGGAACCGTGTCCGCTTCCTGCCGTTCCGGCACGGTGCGACGTCGGTGCGAACCCCGGCAAACGGTGCCTTCCGCCCGCCGCGCGACCGTGGATTCCCGGACCGCCTCCGGCGTGGCGGGCGCAGTAGCATGCCACCCCGCACGCGGTGCATCGGCGTGCGGGGCGCAACAGGAGGCACCATGCGATCCATCAACCGCTCCGGATCGGCCAGAGGAACCGGGCTCATCATCACGGCCCTCGTGGCGACCCTCGCCGCCCTGGCGTTCCCGGTCTGGTCGTACGCGGACCGCTCCGGCACCGGCCTGGACACCCTGAACGCGGAGACCGTGGCGACGCGGTACGGCCCCCTGTCGGCCCAGGACCGGGACTTCGTCACGCGGGTCCGGCTGGCCGGGCTCTGGGAACTGCCCGCGGGCCAGCAGGCCGAGGAACGCGGCACCACCCGGGCCGTCCGGGCGGCCGGCGAGCACCTCGTCGAGGGGCACACCTTCCTCGACGCCCGGGTCCGCAGCGTCGCCGCGCGCCTCGGCCTGGAACTGCCCAACCAGCCGAACGCCCAGCAGCGCGGCTGGCTCGCCACCCTCGACGCGGCCCACGGGACCGAGTACGACCGGGACTTCGCCAACCTCCTGCGCAGGGCGCACGGCACGGTCTTCGCCCTCGTCGCCGAGGTCCGCGCGAACACCCGCAACGCGCTGGTCCGGGATCTCGCCGACGACGCCAACACCACCGTCCTCGACCACATCAAGGTGCTGGAGGCCACCGGCTACGTCGACTTCGACGCACTGGCCGAGGACGCCGCGACGGCGAGTCCGCCACCGCTCACCAACGCGCCCGCACCGCCCGGTCCGACCGAGGCCCCGCGCTCGCCGGTGCCCGTGACCCCGTCCTCGGGCTACCCGCTCCCGCCGCCCGCGACCCGCCCCAAGCCGTCGGCGACGTCGTGAGGACCCCGGCCGAGCGGAACGTCACGGACCGGCAACACTCCGTCCACGGAGTGGACAAGGCATGGCGCGCGCCGCGGCCTTCGCATAGAAACACGCCATGCTCTGGGTCCTTCTCCTGCTCCCGGCCTGGGCCGCGGCGGGCATATCGTGCACGCGGCTCTGCCTGGCCGCCGTGCGCGCCGCGACCGTCGACGCGGACGCGGTACGCCGGCACGACCTGACGCTGTACGAGGCGGCGTTCCTGTCGGGCGGCCCGGCCCGGGTCGCGGACCTGACGCTCGTGTCGATGGCCCGGCAGCGGCGGCTGCTGCTCGCGCACACCGGCTGGGCGACGGTCGTGGACCCGCGCGGGCGCGACGAGATGGAGCGCTCGGTGCTCGGGGCGATAGGCCCGGAGGGGCAGTCGCGGATCGCGCCGGTGCGGGCGGCCGCCGCCGCCGCGGACTGCGTGCACCGGCTCGCGGAGCGGCTGGTCGCCGCGGGGCTCGCCGTCCCCGCCGGGGCCCGCACCACCGTGGCGGGCGCCGTGCGCCAGGTCCAGGCGGCCGCGGCCGCGGTGCTCGCGCTCGCCGTCGCGGCCCTGCTGCTGCCGGCCGGAGCCGCCGGCAACGGCGTACCGGTGGCGGCCTGGTTCTCGCTGCCGCTCGTGCTGACCCTGAGCTGCCTCGCGATCGCCCGCATCGAGGTCCACCCGTACACCCGGTGGGCCTCGCCCGCCGGGCAGCGGCTGCTCGGCACCCTCGCGCGGCACGCCGGCACCACCGACGACGACCGCGTCTACCTCACCTCGGTCGCCGTCCGCGGGCTGCGCGCCGTCGGCGAACCGGACGTCCGGGCGGCGCTGGCCCACCGGGACCGCTGAGAGCGCGCCCACCTCCCCGGAGCGAAGCCTGCCCCCGGGGGGCCCGCGGCCCGTGCCGGATTCCGGCCGGGGAGGCGAGGGCCCGCGCAGGGGGCCGAAAGGCGCCCGCGGGGGCGCATCGGGGTCATTGACGCCGACACCGGCGGCCGGTGCTTTACTTCGCCGGCGGCCGAACGAAGCATCCTTGGCGTCGCTGCCGTGCGCCGAAGGGATTCGCGATGAGAGCTGCCGTCCTCCGCGGAACAGCGGGGTCCCTGCTGGCGACCGCCCTCGTCGCCGCACCGGCCGGCGCCGCCCCCGGCTCCGGCGGGAGCGGTCCCGGCCCGGCCGAGGCCCGCGGCACCGCGGTCGCCGCTCGGCTCGCCGCGACCGCCGGCATCCGCTTCGGCACCTGCCCCGAGGTGGAGGGGCTGCCGGACAACGTGCGGTGCGGCACCGTGACCGTGCCGCTCGACTACGCCCGCCCCGACGGCCGCAAGATCCGGCTGACCGTCAGCCGCGTCCGGGCCACCGGCACGGACCCGCGGAGCCCCAAGCGCGCGGTGGCCCGCCAGGGGGCCCTCGTGTACAACCCGGGCGGCCCCGGCGCGTCCGGCATGTACTTCCCGCTGATCGGGTTCCTCCCCGAGTGGAAGGCGATCGGCGCCGCCTACGACCTCGTCGGCTACGCGCCGCGCGGCGTCGGCCGCTCCGCGCCGCTGTCCTGCCGGGACCCCGAGCACCTGCCGAAGGGACCCACGGTGTCCCCGGCGTTCCCCTCCGAGTCGTACAAGCAGGAGCGGATCGCGCAGGCGAAGGCGTACGCCCGCGGCTGCGCGACCCGCTCCGGCGACGGCCTGCGCCACTACACGTCGCTCGACAACGCCCGCGACCTGGAGGTGCTGCGCGCCGCACTCGGCGAGCGCGGGCTCACCTTCATGGGGGCCTCCTACGGCACGTACGTCGGCGCGCTGTACGCGACGCTGTTCCCCTCCCACGTGCGGCGGATGGTGTTCGACTCCGCCGTCGACCCGGACCCGCGCCGCGTCTGGTACCGCAACAACCTCGACCAGTCGGCGGCGTTCGAGCGCCGCTGGTGGGACTTCCGTGCCTGGATGGCGCGGCACGACGACGTCTACGGTCTCGGCGGCACGCCGCAGCAGGTGCTGCGCTCCTACGAGAGGGCGCGGGCGCGGCTGGCCGCGGCGCCGGCGGGCGGCACGGTGGGACCGGCGCAGCTCCAGGGGGCGTTCCTGGAGGCCGGGTACTACGACGACTACTGGCCGCACAGCGCGCTGGCCCTGTCGGCCTACCTGAAGGGGGACCCGGAGCCGCTGGTGGAGATCGCCGGCCCGCATCCGGAGGCGGCGGCCGAACAGGAGAACACCCGCGCCGTCTACACGGCCGTGGAGTGCAACGACGCGCCCTGGCCGACCGACTGGCGCACCTGGGACCGCGACAACACCCGGCTCGCCCGGGTGGCGCCGTTCGAGACCTGGGACAACGCGTGGACGAACCTGCCGTGCGCGTACTGGCCGGTGCCGCGGCGGCAGCCGCTCGACGTGAGGGCCCGGCCCGGAGCGCTGCCGCCGACGCTGGTGCTGGCCGCCGAACGGGACGCGGCGACCCCGTACGCGGGGGCGCGGGAACTGCACCGCCGGCTCCCCGGGTCGGTGCTGGTGACCGAGCACGACGCCGGCACGCACGGGATCGGCGGCGGGCCCAACGCCTGCGTCAACGGCCATCTGGACGCCTACCTGCTGGAGGGGCGGCTGCCCGCCCGCGACGCCGGCTGCGCCCCGCGCGGGGAGCCGGTCCCCGAGAAGCCCTGACGGGGCCGGACACGACGGCGGCGGGAGCCCTTGCGCAAGGGCTCCCGCCGCCGTGTCACGTCCGGCGGGTCACCGCCCGGGGGCGGCGGGGCCGCTCAGGCGAGACCGGCCACCAGGTCGGCGACGTCCTTGCGGCGGCCCGTGTAGAACGGGACCTCCTCGCGCACGTGCATCCGGGCCTCGGAGGCGCGCAGGTGACGCATCAGGTCGACGATGCGGTACAGCTCGTCGGCCTCGAAGGCGAGGATCCACTCGTAGTCGCCGAGGGAGAACGAGGCGACCGTGTTGGCGCGCACGTCGGGGTAGCCGCGGGCCATCTTGCCGTGGTCGGCGAGCATCCGGCGGCGGTCCTCGTCGGCCAGCAGGTACCAGTCGTAGCTGCGCACGAAGGGGTACACGCTCACGTAGTCGCGGGGCGTCTCGTCGGCGAGGAACGCCGGGATGTGCGAGCGGTTGAACTCGGCGGGCCGGTGCAGCGCCATGTTCGACCAGACCGGGTCCAGGGCGCGGCCGAGGCGGGTGCGCCGGAACAGGTTGTACGCCTCCTGGAGCCGGTCGCTGGTCTCGGCGTGCCACCAGATCATGACGTCGGCGTCGGCCCGCAGCCCCGACACGTCGTAGGTGCCGCGGACGGTGACGTCCTTCGCGGCCAGTTGGTCGAACAGCTCCTGGACCTCGTCGGCGTAGCCGGAGCGGTCCTCGGGCAGCACGTCCTTCAGCCGGAAGACGGACCACAGGGTGTAGCGGATGACCTCGTTCAGGTCCTTGGCCAGCTTGCCCTTGTTCGGGACCCTGCCGGACTCGGTGGTGGGGGCGTCGTCGCTCATGGGGCTATTCTCCCGCTCCGCCGTGCAGGCTCTGCACCGGGTCGGCCGCCATCGCGTCGAGGCCGCCCCGGTCGCCGCCGAGTCCGTCCACCGCGGCGTTCGCGGAGGCGATGCAGGCCGGGATGCCGACGCCGTCGTAGGCCGCGCCGCAGACGGCCAGACCGGGCAGCCTGCCGACGTGCTCGCGGACGCGGGCCACGCGCGCGTGGTGGCCGACGGGGTACTGGGGCAGTCCGTCGTCCCAGCGGGTGACCCGGGCGGCCACCGGTTCGGCGTCGAGGCCGGTGGCGGCCCGCAGGTCGTGCCGGGACACCCGGACGAGGTCGGCGTCGGGACGGCCGAGGACCTCCGTCTCGCCGTACCGCCCGACGGAGGTGCGCAGCACCGTGAGGTCCGGGTTCTCCCCGGCGATCCAGGCCCACTTGCGGGAGGCGAACGTCGCGGCCTTGATGGTGTGCCCGTCGACCGGCGGGACGAGGAAGCCGCTGCCGTCGGGCAGTGCGGCGTCGGTGCCGCGGTAGGCGAGGGTCACGAGGGCCATCGAGGCGTACTCGACCCGGGCCAGCTCGGCCGCCGCGGCGGGGGCCTCGGCGCGCAGCAGGGCGGCGGCGGCCGGGGCGGGAACGGCGAGGACGACCGCGTCGGCGGCCAGCACCCGGCCGCCGGCGACGATCCGCCAGCGGGGCCCCGGCCCGTCGCCGGTGGCGGGGCCGCCGGGCGCGGCTGCCTCCGCGCCGGTCCTGCGCAGCTCGGTCACCGGCGTCCCGGTGAGGATCTCGCCGCCGCGTGCGGTGACGGACGCGGCGACGGCGAGCGGGAGCCGGCCCACGCCGCCCTCGATGCCCGTGAACACCGGACCGGTGTGCTGCGCGGCGGCGGCCTTGGCCTGGATCTCGCGGACCGCCGCGGTGAGCGAGGTGTGGGTGCGGGCGGCGGCGTACAGCTGAGGGACGGCGAGGCGCAGCGAGATCCGGTAGGCGTCGCCCGCGTACACCCCGCCGAGGAGGGGTTCGACGAGGCGGTCGACGACCTCCCGGCCGAGGCGGGCCGCCACGTAACGGCCCACGGCGATGTCGTCGCCGATCTCGGTGCGGGGCAGGTCGGCGTCCTGCTCGACACGGCGCAGGCCGGCCTCGGACAGGACGCCCGCGAGGGCGCCCGCGCTGCCGGGGACGCCCATGACGTGCCCCTTGGGCATGGGCCGCAGCGTCCCCCGGTTCCACAGGTACGCCGAGGCGGTGGCGGGCGGCTGGAGGCGGTCGCCGAGGCCGGTCTCGCGGGCCAGGGCCACGGCCTCGGGGCGGCGCGCCAGCAGCGACTCGGCGCCGAGGTCCACCCGCGCGCCCGCGATCTCACCGGTGAGCAGCTTGCCGCCGAGCCGGTCGGACGCCTCCAGCACCGTGACGCGCAGACCGCGCCCCAGCAGACGGTGGGCGGCGGCCAGTCCGGCGATGCCGCCCCCGACCACCACGACGTGCCCCCGACCCGTGTGAACGTCCTCTTCGCGCATGTCCCCACCTTCTCAGACCCCGCCGGCGCGACCGCCGGGCAGCCCGGTGTCCGGCGCGCGACCGGACCGTGACCGCATCGGGACCGGCGCGGGCCGACGTTCCGCGCCGGCCGGGCGTCGAAGGAGCGTCAGTCCGTCACCGTCCCGGGGGTAGGCCATGCGCACACCGACATCAGCCCGTCCGTCGTCCTCCGCGCCGCCGGGACGGCCCCCGCGCCGGCCCGGCCCGCCGCGCCCCCGCCGTGCGCCGCGGGTCCTGGCCGGGGCACTCCTCGTCACCGCGCTCGCGCTGACGGGGTGCGGGGCCGGCTCCGGCTCCTCACAGGGCGACGGCAAGGCGGCGGCCGAGGGCGGGGCCGCCGACACGCGGCGGGCGGGCCCGGGGGCCAGCGGCGCCGGCACGGCCGCCCGCGCGGCCACCGGCGCGCCCGCGCCGTCCGCGACCGCCGTCGTCCGCACCGCCTCCCTGACGGTCCGGGTCGAGGACGTTCCGCGCGCCCTGGACGACGCCCGGTCCGCCGCCGAGGGCGCCGGGGGCTACGTCGGCGACGAGACGACCACGCGCGACGACGAGGGCCGCGAGCGCACCCGGGTCGTCCTGCGGGTGCCGGCCGAGCGGTACGCCCGGGTGCTCGCCGACCTGGAGGGCGCCGGACGGGTCCTGGAGCGCAGGGCCGAGGCACGGGACGTCACCGACCAGGTGGTGGACGTGCGGAGCCGCATCGCCTCGCAGCGCGCGAGCGTGACCCGGGTCCGCGCGCTGATGGACAAGGCGGCCAAGCTCGGCGACGTGGTCACCCTGGAGGGGGAGTTGAGCCGCCGCGAGGCGGACCTGGAGGCGCTGCTCGCCCGGGAGGCCGCGCTGAAGGACCGGACGAGCATGGCCACGATCACGCTGTCGCTGTCCCGGACCGCGGCGCCCGCCCCGCAGGAGGGAGACGGCCCGGGCTTCGCGGACGCGCTCTCGGGCGGCTGGAGGGTGCTGGTCACCCTGGTCCGCTGGCTGGCGCTGGCGATCGGGGCGGTCCTGCCGTTCGCGGCGGTCGCCGTGCCGATCGCAGCGGTGTGGAGGTTCGTGGTGCGGTCCCGGCTGCGCCCCCGGTCCGCCGCGGGACCCGTGCCGGCCCCGTCGGCCCCGGCGCCCCCGGCGGCCGGCGACAGGGCCGGGGACGGTGCCGACCGAAGCTGAAACGCCGGGCCCCCGTAGCGTGTTCGCATGAGCATGAGCGCAGCGAGCGGCAAGGGCGGGGCCCGGGAGCGACTGGTCGTCATCGGCGGTGACGCGGCGGGCATGTCCGCCGCGTCCCAGGCGCGCCGGCTGCGCGGGCCGGACGCGCTGGAGATCGTCGCCTTCGAGCGGGGCGCCTTCACGTCGTACTCGGCGTGCGGCATCCCGTACTGGGTGGGCGGCGACGTCCCGTCCCGCGACCGGCTGGTGGCGCGCACCCCCGAGGAGCACCGGGAGCGCGACATCGACCTGCGGATGCGGACGGAGGTCACGGAGATCGACGTCGCGGGCGGCCGGGTGCGGTCGCGGGAGCTGGACACCGGGACCGAGGCGTGGACGGCGTACGACAAGCTGGTGGTCGCCACCGGTGCGCGGCCGGTGCGGCCCGACCTGCCGGGGATCGACGCGCGGGGTGTGCACGGGGTGCAGACCCTGGACGACGGCCAAGCCCTGCTGGACACCCTGGACAGCACGCGGGGCCGGCGGGCCGTGGTCGTCGGGGCGGGCTACATCGGCGTGGAGATGGCCGAGGCGCTCGTCAACCGCGGGTACGGGGTGACGGTCGTCAACCGCGGCAAGGAGCCGATGTCCACGCTCGACCCGGACATGGGCCGCCTGGTGCACACGGCGATGGAGGGCCTCGGCATCACGATGGTGGACGACGCCGAGGTCACCGAGGTGCTCACCGACGGCGGCCGGGGCCGCGCGGTCGCCACCGAGGACGCCGAGTACCCGGCGGACGTGGTGGTCCTCGGCATCGGGGTGCGCCCGGAGACGGCGCTCGCGCGGGCGGCGGGGCTGCCGGTGGGCGATCACGGCGGCCTGCTCACGGACCTGGCGATGCGGGTGCGCGGGCACGAGAACATCTGGGCGGGCGGCGACTGCGTCGAGGTGCTGGACCTGGTCTCCGGCCGCGAGCGGCACATCGCGCTGGGCACGCACGCGAACAAGCACGGCCAGGTCATCGGCACCAACGTGGGCGGCGGTTACGCCACGTTCCCGGGGGTCGTCGGCACGGCGGTCAGCAAGGTGTGCGATCTGGAGATCGCCCGCACCGGCCTGCGCGAGAAGGACGCGCACCGCGCGGGCCTGCGGTTCGAGGCCGTCACCGTGGAGTCGACGAGCCGTGCGGGCTACTACCCGGGCGCGGAGCCGATGACGGTGAAGATGCTGGCGGAGCGGCGCACCGGGCGGCTGCTCGGCGTGCAGATCGTGGGCCGGGAGGGCGCGGCGAAGCGGGTGGACGTCGCGGCGGTGGCGCTGACGGCGGGCATGACGGTGGAGGCGATGACGGCCCTCGACCTCGGCTACGCGCCGCCGTTCTCCCCGGTCTGGGACCCCGTTCTGGTGGCGGCCCGCAAGGCGACGGCGAAGGTGCGGGCGGGCGCCTCCTAGTGCCGTGACGAGCCGGTGGCCCCTTCCGGTCAGGGCACTGGCAGCGTGCCCCGCGGGTCCGGGTGGCCCACCGGAGGGTGCTCGCGCCGTGCGGGGGCCGCGGACCGGGGGCGGAGGGCCGCCGCACGGGCCGCGGGCGCGCACGGCGGCGGACGGTGCGACGGCCGCCCGTTCCGCGGGGAGCGGCCGGACGGCGCCCGGCTCACCGGTCTTCGCCCGGGTGCCCGGCGGTCCCGCGGCCGGCGCTCAGGCCGACTCGTGGCCCGCCGCTCCGTTGATGCGGTCGATCGCCTGGCGGGCCTGCTCCCCCGGCGGGCGGCCCGGCAGCGACGAGACGGAGGCGGGTGCGGTGACCGCGGGGGGCGTCTGGGCGGGCTTGGCGTGCGCGGCCGGCCGGGCGGACCGCAGCCGGTGGCTGACGGCCTCGTCCAGGGTCACCGGTCGTTGCATGCGGGCCGCGAGACGCCCCGCCTCCTGGCCGAGCGCCGCGACGTCCTCCCAGGGGAGGTGCACCACGAGGGCGATCTCCGCCTCGCCGTCGGGCAGTGCGTGCAGGGGAGGGGTAACTCCGTCGTTCATCGCCTGTGTCCTCACGTCGTCACGTCGTCGCGTCGAACCCACGCCGGAACGACCGTCACGGCGGGGGCGGTTGAGGACAGATACGGCTCGTGGGGCCGGTGTGTTCAGCGGCGCGCCGATCGGGCTGCGGCCGGACCGCCCCGGCCGGGGGCGCCGGCGGCACGCGGATTCGCCGCCCGCATCGCGGGCAGTACTTCCTCGTGGTCATTCCCGTCCATGACGTGAACCCGGTGCGGCGCACGCCCTATGTGACGTACGCGCTCATCGCCGCCAACGTCATCGTGTTCCTGTACACACCCGGTCTGGCCGGATCGGTGGCGGGCGACAGCGCGCTGTCGCAGCTGTGCCATCTGCACGCCTTCCTGGACCAGTACGCCGCCGTGCCGCAGGAGCTGATCCACCATCGGGTGCCGGCGCTCGTGCCGACCGGTGACGTCGGGGCGGGACCGCACGGCGCGGGCTGCGTGCTGGGCCCGCGGGACTACGACAAGTCGCCGCCGCTGTCGGTGCTCACCGCGATGTTCCTGCACGGCAGTTGGCTGCACCTGCTGGGCAACATGCTGTTCCTGCTGATCTTCGGCAACAACATCGAGGACCGCCTCGGCCACGTCCGGTTCACGCTGTTCTACGTCGCGTGCGGCTTCGCGGCGGCCTACGGGTTCGCGCTGGTCAACGAGGACTCGGGGGATCCGCTCATCGGCGCCTCGGGGGCGATCGCGGGCGTCCTCGGCGCCTACCTGGTGCTGTACCCGAGGGCCCGGGTGTGGGTGCTGGTGCCGTTCCTGGTGTTCCTGCCGCTCCGGCTGCCCGCCTGGATCGTGCTGGGCTTCTGGTTCGTTCTCCAGGCGGCCTACTCGTCCGGCGCGGCGGTTCCGGACGCGGGGACCGTCGCGTATCCGGCGCACGTCGTCGGATTCCTCGCCGGCATGCTGCTGGCGTGGCCGCTGCGCCCGGGCACCCCGCCGCCGCCCGAGCCGCGCCGGCTGCTGTTCGGCCGGCAGGCCCGGCACGGCTGGTGAGCCGCCCGGGCCCCGTTGCGGCGCCCCGCGGGCGCGGGTCTCAGCGCGCCGTGCTGGTGTGCACGTACTCCACGAGGCGGGTCAGGGCGTCGGGGTCCATCGAGGGCAGGACGCCGTGGCCGAGGTTGAAGACGTGGCCCTCCAGACCGGCGGCCGCGTCGAGCACCTCGCGCGTCTTGGCCTCGACGGCCTCGGTCGGCGCGAACAGCACGGCCGGGTCGAGGTTGCCCTGGAGCGCCTTGCCGGGGCCGACCCGCCGGGCGGCCTCGTCCAGCGGGACCCGCCAGTCGACGCCGACGACGTCGGCGCCGGCCTCGCCCATCAGTCCGAGCAGTTCGCCGGTGCCGACGCCGAAGTGGATGCGCGGGACGCCGTACCCGGCGACCGCGTCGAAGACCTTCGACGACGCGGGGAGGATCGAGCGGCGGTAGTCGGCGGGGGCCAGCGCGCCCACCCAGGAGTCGAACAGCTGGACGGCGCTCGCGCCCGCCTCGATCTGCACCTTCAGGAACGCGGAGGTGATCTCGGCGAGCCGGTCGAGCAGGTCGGCCCACAGCTGCGGGTCGCCGTACATGAGCGCCTTGGTGTGCTCGTGGTTCTTCGACGGTCCGCCCTCGACGAGGTAGCTCGCGAGGGTGAAGGGGGCGCCCGCGAAGCCGATCAGGGGGGTCTCGCCGAGTTCGGCGGTCAGGAGCCGGATCGCCTCCGTGACGTACCAGACGTCGTCGGGGGTGAGGTCGCGGAGCTGGGCCAGGTCGGCGCGGGAGCGGATCGGGTTCTGCACGACGGGCCCGACGCCCGGCTTGATGTCGAGGTCGACACCGATGGCCTTCAGCGGCACGACGATGTCGCTGAAGTAGATCGCCGCGTCCACGCCGTGCCGCCGGACGGGCTGGAGCGTGATCTCGGCCACCAGCTCCGGCCGCATGCACGACTCCAGCATGGGGATGCCCTCGCGCACCTTCAGGTACTCGGGCAGCGAGCGCCCGGCCTGCCGCATGAACCACACGGGCGTGTGCGGCACGGGCTCGCGCCTGCACGCCTTGAGGAAGGCGGACTCGTACGTCGCTGTCGGCTGCTGCCCGGCGGGGCTGTGGTTGGCGCTCACGACGGAAAGTCTCCCACGGCCGGCGGGCCTGCCCGTCCCGGGCTCCGGGGCCGCGGGCGGCCGGCGGGATCGGGCCCCGCCGCGGCGGGGCGGGGCCCGGTCGCGCCTCGGGCCGGCGCTCCCGCCGGGCGCACGGCGAGAGGCGCGGGAGCGTCCGGGCGCCGGCTCGGCCCGGCGGGCGGCCTGCCCGGAAAGCGGTGTTCGCGCGGCGCGATCCGGACAGGGGTCCCACGCACGGGTGTCTCTCCCTGCACGCGGGCTCCGTTCCCCTTAACCTTCCCCGCATGGCTGCGGCTCAGGGACGACTGTCGGACGGCGCTGGCGGGATGGACGACGCGAAGGAGGAGGACAGGAATGCGGCGGAGACGGCCCCGTTGGCCTTCCGGGCGGCCGTCGACGCCCTGAGGGCCGCACGGCTGCGGCCGGACATCGAGATCGACCCGACGCGAGCACCGCAGCGGCTGGCCCCCCACGCCTACGCGCTGGAGGCCGCCGTCGTCGCCGACGACGAGGATCTGGCCGACGGGCGCCTGGTCCTGCTGCACGACCCGGCCGGGCACGACGCCTGGCAGGGCTCCTTCCGGCTGGTGACGCTGGTCCGCGCGGAGCTGGAACCGGAGATGGCCGCGGACCCGCTGCTCCCCGAGGTGTGCTGGTCGTGGCTGACGGGCGCGCTCACGGCCCGCGGGCTGTCGTACGGGGAGCCCAGCGGCACCGTCACGCGGGCGAGTTCCCACTACTTCGGCGGACTGGCGGAGCGCCCGGCCGCCTCGCAGATCGAGATCCGGGCGTCCTGGACCCCGCGGGAGGGCCTGGGCGGCGTGCCGGACACGGCCGCGCACCTCGCCGCGTGGTGCGACCTGCTGTGCCAGATCGCCGGGCTCCCGCCACTGCCGCCCGGCGACGCCTCGGTGGTGACCCTGCCGCAGCGCCGGGGCCCGCAGTCCCGCTGATCCTTCCCCCGGACCTCCCTTACAGGGCGCGCGTCGACGACGCGCGCCTTTCCCATGTCCCGACGCGGCCTCCCGTGCAACCGGTGCGGCGCCGCGCGTCCGGCACGGCCCGGCCTTCCCGGCGCACGCGGAGCCGGGACCGCGCGGAGGGCGCTCCCGCGGCTCCCCGCCCGTTCCCCCGCGGACGGGTTTTACCGCCGCCGGTCACCGCCTTGCCGGTTTCTTTGTCGATACGGCCACTTTCGGCCGCGTATCGACGACGAGCGACTCGGTTCGATCTTCGGGTGATCGATCGCGCGTCCGAATTGCACGGATTGTTACTCATCACTTCGTGATCATTCTCTAAAGGTCCACAGGTTTGATGCCGAAGACGTCTGTGACCTTGAAAGCACGGTTCGTCCTGGCTCGCCCCCCAGAGCCGGTCCCCGTCCCCGCCCCCCAGGAGGCCTGGTGTCCGTTCTCCTCGAGCAGCCCGCAAGCCTGGTCGCCTACCGCCCGAACAAGCCGACCGCCATGGTGGTCGTGGCCGACCCCCGGGTCCGCTCCACCGTCACCCGCCATCTGTGGGCGCTCGGAGTGCGCGACGTCATCGAGGCGTCGTCCGTCGCGGAGGCCCGTCCGCGCATCGGCAACCCGCGCGACATCTGCGTCGCCGATGTGCACCTGCCGGATGGTTCCGGCCTCACCCTTCTGTCCGAAACCCGAGCCGCGGGCTGGCCCAACGGCCTCGCCCTCTCCGCCGCCGACGACATCGGCGCCGTGCGCAACGCCCTCGCGGGCGGCGTCAAGGGCTACGTCGTCACCGGCACCCGCACCAACGTCGGGCTCCCCACCCGGCCCGGCGCCGCGCCCATCGGCTCGGCCGCCGCCCGCATGCACCGCCGCCCCCCGGGTGCCCCGAGCCACCCGGGCGGCTACCGCGAACTGTCCGGCCGCGAGGTCGAGGTCCTGCGCCTGGTCGCGGAAGGCCAGTCCAACAAGGCCATCGGCGTCTCCATGGGCCTGTCCGCCCTGACCGTCAAGAGCCACCTCGCCCGCATCGCCCGCAAGCTCGGCACGGGCGACCGCGCCGGGATGGTCGCGGTCGCGCTGCGGACCGGCATCATCCACTGACCCCTCCCCCGACCCGCTCCCCCGCCCCTCCGGCCCCGCCGGACCTCCTCCCCCGATCGTGAACCGGATCTTTCAGCGAGCTGACTGGTTTACGACCCCCAGACGCCCGTCGCCGGAACGTTCCGTCGACGGGCGTTGTCCATCCACCGATACTCTTGACAGGTGACCGACGCCCAAGAGACCGCAGCAGACAGTTCACTGCGCACCACCGGAGGCGGCCCTCCGGACGACGTCGAACCGGCGCCGATCCCCTTGCTGGAGCCCCGCGAGGGCATCCCGGCCGTGATCGCCGACGACACGGCGCTCGCCGAGGTGATCGCCGCGTTCGCGGGGGGCACCGGCCCGGTCGCCGTCGACGCCGAACGCGCGTCCGGTTACCGGTACGGTCAGCGCGCCTACCTGGTGCAGCTGCGCCGCGAGGGCGCGGGCAGCGCCCTGATCGACCCCGTCGCCTGCCCCGACCTGTCGGGCCTCGGCGCGGCGATCTCCGGCGCCGAGTGGGTGCTGCACGCCGCCACCCAGGACCTGCCCTGCCTCCGCGAG
Organism: Streptomyces sp. NPDC048566; assembly: GCF_043199735.1. Classification (NCBI taxonomy): domain Bacteria; kingdom Bacillati; phylum Actinomycetota; class Actinomycetes; order Kitasatosporales; family Streptomycetaceae; genus Streptomyces; species Streptomyces sp. NPDC048566. Next base: position 95,828 of record NZ_JBICWL010000020.1, on the reverse strand, counting down.
ATAGGCATGATCCCCACCGGCCTCTTCGACACCGAGCTGGCCGGACGCCTCGCCGGGTTCCCGCGCGTGGGCCTGGGCGCGATGGTCGAGAGCGTCCTCGGCTTCGTCCTGGAGAAGGGGCACTCGGCGGTGGACTGGTCCACCCGCCCGCTGCCGGAACCCTGGCTGCGCTACGCGGCGCTGGACGTGGAACTCCTCGTCGACCTGCGCGACGCCCTGGAGAAGGAACTGGACCGGCAGGGCAAGCTGGACTGGGCCCGCCAGGAGTTCCACGCGATCGCCTCCGCCCCGCCCGCCCCGCCGCGCAAGGACCCCTGGCGCCGCACGTCCGGGATGCACAAGGTCCGCCGCCGCCGGCAGATGGCCGTCGTCCGCGAGCTGTGGGAGACCCGGGACCGGGTCGCGCAGCGCCGCGACGTCTCACCGGGCAAGGTGCTCGGCGACGCCGCCATCGTGGAGGCGGCGCTCGCGCTGCCCGCCACCGTGCAGGCGCTGTCCGCCCTGAACGGCTTCGGGCACCGGATGGGCCGGCGGCAGCTGGACCAGTGGCAGGCCGCGGTCGACCGCGCCCGGGAGCTGCCCGACGCCGAGCTGCCGCAGCCGGGCCAGCCCGTGACGGGGCCGCCGCCGCCGCGGGCGTGGGCCGACAAGGACCCGGCCGCCGCGGCCCGGCTGTCCGCCGCGCGGTCGGCCGTGTCGGCGCTCGCCGAGCAGCTGAACATGCCGCAGGAGAACCTGATCACCCCGGACACCGTGCGCCGGGTCTGCTGGGAGCCGCCCGCCGTGCCGGACGCCGAGTCGGTGGGCACGGCCCTCGCCGGACACGGCGCCCGCCGCTGGCAGGTGGAGCTGGTCACCCCCGTGCTGGTGACCGCGCTGGCGGCGAAGGCCGCCTGAGGGCTGTCCCGTCGTCCCCGGCGGGCGCACGACGACGGCCACGGCACCGCGCCGCGTTGTCGGACCGCCCGCATACACCCGGTACGAGGACGGTCCTGCGCCGCTGCACCGCGGCCGACGCCGCGCGCCGACCCACCGGGGACGACGGGACAGCCTTTGGCGCGTCACCGGGCGGTCTGCCGGACGGCCCGCGGCGTCCGGTGCGGTGCGTCGCACGGCACGGCGTCGCCCGCGTACCGGTCGGACGCGGGGCGGCGCGGTGCCGTGCCGGTACCGCGAGCCGCGGGCCGGCGAACCGTGGCGGCACCGGCACGGTCCGGAACAGGCCCGGCGGCGGCGCGCCGCGCCCGATGGGCGGGGCGGCGCGTCCGGTGCGAGCGACGAGATCACGCCAAGATCCGCAGCCCGTCCGGAGCGGACGCGGGCCCCTGGCGCGACCGCTCCCCTACGCCGTCCGGTGTGACGTTCACCGCTCCCGGCCGCGGGACTGGGCACGATGGTTACTCGTAAGTAGCATGGGTGCTGAGCGCGCGCTCAGGCGTGTGCCCGCGCAGCAGTGCCATCCCGCATCTGGAGGAGAGCCATCGTGCCTCGTACCGTCAGGGACGTCGTCTTCGTCGACGGCGTCCGCACCCCGTTCGGCAAAGCGGGCCCGAAGGGCATCTACCACGAGACCCGCGCCGACGACCTCGTCGTGAAGGCCATCCGGGAGCTGCTGCGCCGCAACCCCGGTCTCGACCCGCAGCAGATCGACGAGGTCGCGATCGCCGCGACCACGCAGATCGGCGACCAGGGCCTGACCCTGGGCCGCACGGCGGGCATCCTCGCCGGCCTGCCCCAGTCCGTACCCGGTTACTCCATCGACCGCATGTGCGCGGGCGCGCTGACCGCCGTCACCAGCACCGCGGGCTCCATCGCCTTCGGCGCCTACGACGCCGTCATCGCGGGCGGTGTCGAGCACATGGGCCGTCACCCCATGGGCGAGGGCGTGGACCCCAACCCCCGCTTCGTCAGCGAGAAGCTGGTCGACGAGTCGGCCCTGTTCATGGGCATGACGGCGGAGAACCTGCACGACCGCTACCCGACCATCACCAAGCAGCGCGCCGACGAGTACGCCGTGCGCTCGCAGGAGAAGGCCGCCAAGGCGTACGCCAACGGCAAGATCCAGCAGGACCTGGTGCCGATCTCGGTGCGCAACACCAACGCGGAGGTCGGCGAGACGGGCTGGGGCCTGGTCACCGCCGACGAGCCGATGCGCCCCGGCACCACGCTGGAGAACCTGTCCGGCCTCAAGACCCCGTTCCGTGTGCACGGCCGGGTCACCGCCGGCAACGCGGCCGGCCTGAACGACGGCGCGACCGCCTCGATCCTCGCCTCCGAGGACTTCGCGCGCGAGCACGACCTGCCCGTGAAGATGCGGCTCGTCTCGTACGCCTTCGCGGGCGTCGAGCCGGAGGTCATGGGCTACGGCCCGATCCCGGCCACCGAGAAGGCCCTCGCCAAGGCCGGCCTGTCGATCGAGGACATCCAGCTCTTCGAGATCAACGAGGCCTTCGCCGTCCAGGTGCTCGCGTTCCTGGAGCACTACGGCATCGCCGACGACGACGCGCGCGTCAACCAGTACGGCGGCGCCATCGCCTACGGCCACCCCCTCGCCTCCTCCGGCGTCCGTCTGATGACGCAGCTGGCACGCCAGTTCGAGGAGCAGCCCGAGGTCCGCTACGGCCTCACCACCATGTGCGTCGGCTTCGGCATGGGCGCCACGGTGATCTGGGAGAACCCGCACCACAAGGACGCCGGAGGCGACAAGTGAGCACCACCGAACTCCTCAAGGGCGCGGCCGAGCTGTTCCCCGACGAGGTCGTGACGTCCGCGAACGTACGCCACCTCGACCTGCCGTTCGGGGTGGGGCGCTTCGCGCTCATCACCCTCGACAACGGCTTCGACCACACCAAGCCGACCACCTTCGGTCCCGCGTCGCTGGCGAACCTGAACGCCGCCATCGACCAGGTGGAGAAGGAGGCCGCGGCCGGCGAGATCGTCGGCGCGGGCGTCACCGGCAAGCCGTTCATCTTCGCCGTCGGCGCCGACCTCAAGGGTGTCGAGCTGCTGAAGCGGCACGAGGACGCGCTCGCCATCGGCAAGGGCGGCCACGAGGTCTTCAAGCGCCTGTCGGCCCTCGCGGTGCCGACGTTCGCCTACTACAACGGCGCGGCGATGGGCGGCGGCGTCGAGGTCGGCCTGCACTGCACGTACCGGACCGTCTCCGCGGCGCTGCCCGCGTTCTCGCTGCCCGAGGTCTTCCTCGGCCTGGTCCCCGGCTGGGGCGGCTGCACGATCCTGCCGAACCTGATCGGCGCCGACAAGGCCGTCTCGGTCGTCATCGAGAACTCGCTGAACCAGAACAAGCAGCTCAAGGGCGGTCAGGTCTACGACCTCGGCATCGCCGACGCGCTCTTCGAGGGCGCGGACTTCCTGGAGCAGTCGCTGCTGTGGACGGCGGCCGTCCTCAAGGGCGAGATCGCCGTCGAGCGCCCCGCGATCGACCGCGGCGAGGCCTGGGACCAGGCCGTCGCCCGCGGCCGGGCCATCGCCGACGGCAAGGTGCACGGGGCCGCTCCGGCCGCCTACCGCGCGCTGGACATCATCGCCGCGGCGAAGGACGGGGACCTCCAGAAGGGCTTCGACGCCGAGGACACCGCGCTGGCCGACCTGATCATGGGCGGCGAGCTGCGCTCCGGCATCTACGCCTTCAACCTGGTCCAGAAGCGCGGCAAGCGCCCGGCCGGGGCGCCGGACAAGTCGCTCGCCCGCCCGGTCACCAAGGTCGGCGTCGTCGGCGCGGGCCTGATGGCCTCGCAGCTGGCGCTGCTGTTCCTGCGCCGCCTGGAAGTCCCGGTCGTGCTGACCGACATCGACCAGGAGCGCGTCGACAAGGGCGTGGGCTACGTCCACGCCGAGATCGACAAGCTGCTCCTCAAGGGGCGCGTCAACCAGGACAAGGCCAACCGCCTGAAGGCCCTGGTCTCCGGTGTGCTGGACAAGGCGGAGGGCTTCTCCGACGCCGACTTCGTCATCGAGGCCGTCTTCGAGGAGATCGGCGTCAAGCAGCAGGTGTTCGCCGAGGTCGAGGCCGTGGCCCCGGCGCACGCGATCCTCGCCACCAACACCTCCTCGCTGTCGGTGAGCGAGATGGCGTCGAAGCTGAAGCACCCCGAGCGGGTCGTGGGCTTCCACTTCTTCAACCCGGTCGCGATCCTGCCGCTGCTGGAGATCGTCCGCGGCGAGCAGACGGACGACGCCTCGCTCGCCACGGCGTTCGCCGTCGCCAAGAAGCTGAAGAAGACCGCGGTCCTCACCAAGGACGCCCCGGCGTTCGTGGTGAACCGCATCCTCACCCGCTTCATGGGCGAGATCCAGAACGTCATCGACGAGGGCACCCCGGTCGAGGTCGCGGAGAAGGCCATCGAGCCGCTCGGCCTGCCGATGTCCCCGCTGGTCCTGCTGGAGCTGGTCGGCCCCGCGATCGGCCTGCACGTCTCGGAGACCCTCAACCGGGCCTTCCCGGACCGCTTCACGGTCTCCCCGAACCTGGCGGCCGTCGTCAAGGCGGGCAAGCGCGGCTTCTACGTCTACGACTCCGGCAAGCCGGAGCTGGACCCCGAGGTCACCGCGCTGCTGAAGCAGGGCGACACCGTCCTGACCGAGGAGCAGGTCCGCGACCGCGTGCTGGACGCCGTCGCCCAGGAGATCGGGCTCATGCTCGACGAGGGCGTCGTCGCCGAGGCGCAGGACATCGACCTGTGCCTGATCACCGGTGCGGGCTGGCCCTTCCACCTGGGCGGCATCACGCCGTACCTGGACCGTGACGGTGTCTCCGAGCGGGTGACCGGGAAGCGCTTCCTGGCCCCGGGCCTGGCGTCCGTCCCCGTGTGACGCTCCGCTGACACGACGGTGCCCCGCACGCCGGCCGGCGTGCGGGGCACCGTCGTGTCCGGGGGCCCCGGGCTGCGGGGACCGGAAGGCGTCACACCGCCTGCCAGGGCTCCAGGGCCAGGACCGGTTCCGGCTTGCGGCGGGTGATCAGGAGCTCCCCGGTCCCCGGGGAGAGACTCGCGGCCACGACCCGGCCGTCCTCGTCCTCCGCCAGCGACACCAGGGCGTCCGCGGGGAGTTCGGGCCCCGACTCCGTCCACCAGGCGCCCGCCGCCTCGTCCTCGGTGGGGTAGGCGGCGAACGCCACCCGACCGCCCGCGGAGCGCTGGGCGAGCAGCGTGCAGTCGTGCCCGTCGAGTTCGCACCGGATGGCGCCGACGGGGCCCGGACCGGCGGCGGCGAGGACGACCGCGGGCCGTGCACCGGGGCGCCAGGCGCACACGTCGCCTGCGGTGTCGGTGTAGAACAGCGTGGTGGAGTCGGCGGAGGTGGCGAGCGCGCGCAGCGTGTCCGGGCGGACCGGGGCCTCCAGTTGCTCCTCCGGCGCGGGGTCGGCTCCCGCCTCGGGCTGGCGCCAGTGCAGGACGCCGCCGGAGACGGCCGCGTACAGCTCCACCCGTCCCGAGGCCCCCGTCACCGCGGCCGGGGTCCCCCGCACATCGCTTCCCTTGAGGTCCCGCCAGGGCCCCCAGCCGCCCTTCGGCTTCTGGGCGATCATGCTGACCCCGCCGGACCCGTTCCGCACGAAGACGTGGGCGCGCCCGTCCGCGTCGACGGCGAGGGCCGGGTCCCCGGTCCGGCCGCCGGTGCGGTCGGGGTGCCCGATCGGATGCCAGTCGAGCGCGGCGAGGTCCGCCCGGTAGTGGGTCGAGTGGACGAGCCCCGACTCCTCGCGGACGGTCGGACGCCACGAGACCAGATGGGTGTACCGGTCGGCTCCCTGCCCCAACGCCAGGACGGGATGCAGGCGTTGGCCGCCGCCCACGGTGCGCGGCGGGCCCCAGGGCCCGCCGGGCCCGCGCTCCGCCCGGCACCGGATGGCGGCTTCGGCCGGCAGGTACGCGCAGAGTCGGCCGTCACGGCCGCGTATGAGCCAGTCGACGTTCACCGGTTCACCTTAATCGGGCCGGCACCGCGCGCCGAGCGCCGACCCTCGTCCGGTCACAACCGCTTGGCGCTGCGCAGCAGACCGGCGTAGAAGCCGTTGCCGTCGATGCGGGAGGCGCCGCCCTTGTCGCCCATGGTCGGCCCGTTGACCTCCTTGCGGCTGGAGATGAAGACGCGGTGGCCGTCGGTGTCGACGCCGAGGTACAGGGCGACGTGGTCCAGGTGGTTGCCGGTGCGGTGGTCCATCTTGAAGAAGAGGAGGTCACCGGGCTGGACGACGTCGATGTTCTTGGGGCGCGTGTACCAGGGGGCGGGGCCGGAGAGTTTCAGGATGTCGACGCCGACCTTGGAGCGGGCCATGCCGTCGGCGCTGCGCGGCAGCCCGTCGCCGGAGGTGTTCGAGGACATCAGCGGGTAGCGGGCCCGGTAGCCCCAGACCATGCGCATGAAGCCGGAGCAGTCGAGGGCTCGGTAGCGCTCCTTGCGGGCCGGCAGGGTGGAGCCGTCGCGGAAGGTGTAGTTGATGCCGAGGTAGTCGTAGAAGTCGTTCTGTTCGAGGCGGTCGACCCCGTCCTCCTTGAAGGGCCCGAACACCGCGTCCCCGGCGTAGGGGACGCCCTCGTCGTCCTTCTTGACCGGAGCGCCCTCGACGTACTGGAAGGCGATCGCGAAGATGTCGTCGGCCTCGCTGCCGTAGAACTCCTTGAACCAGTCCTTGAACCACTTCTCCTTCTCCGCGCCCTTGCGCCAGGTCTCGGGCATGAGGCGCACCCAGTCCTGGGTGACCACGCGGGAGCGGGTGTTCGCCGGCTCGGTGAAGGTGCGGGAGGGGCCGCGGAGGGTGGCGGTGCGGGCGCCGTCGGTGAAGGTCGCGAGGACCTCGCCCCGCTCGCCGCGGAGCACGGAACGCGTGGGGTGGTTCAGCCGCTCCCAGGTCTGCTTGCCGGTGGCCTTCCCGGAGTTCTCCAGGTCGGGCCGGTCGGTGACGGCCTGCACGGCGGGCACCTTCGCGTCCTCGTCCTTGCGGAGTTCGACGGTGAGGTAGGCGCTTCCGGCGAGCAGCGCGAGGACGGTGGCCGCGTGCAGGACGGGACGGCCTGTGCGCTTCGGCATGGTGACGGCTCCTGGGGGTTTCCGGAGAGAAGGCGGGTCAGGCGCTCGGCATGGCGCCGAGGAGGATTCCGGCGGTGAGCACCACGTAGGTGGCGAGCGTGACCGAGCCGGTCGACAGCAGGGTGGCCCCCTTGGGCTGGCGGACCAGCTGGTAGCCGACGAGACCGGGGACGATGAAGCCCAGGGTCTGGTTGGCGTAGAGCAGCGGGAACTCCATCTGGAGCACGATGATCACCGTTGCCTGGATGAGCACGCCGGTCAGCACCACGGCCGCGAACAGGCGCTTGCCGTAGAGGATCACGAAGCGCTGCAGGAGCAGGGTGGTGACGTAGGTCAGGACGGTGACGCCCACGACCAGCGCGGCACGCTGCAGGTCCTCGATGAGGGTGAGCGCCAGCCAGCCCGGGGTGATCATGCCGCCGGGCGAGAGGTTGGTCGTGAGATAGCAGATCAGCGAGAACATCAGGCCCAGGCCGATGCCGATCGCGGCGATCTCGGGGGTGAGGACGGAGGGGATCAACGGGGCTCTCCTGGGCTGTGCCACTGCTGGTCGTCGACGGGGGATGCGGGTCGTACCCGGGGTTCGAACAGGCCGCGGGACGCGGCCTGTTCGCGGTGCTCGGACGGCTGGGACGGCTCGGACGGCTCCGGGGGCCGGGAGCGGGTGACGGCGGGCGGCTGCGACAGCTCCGGCCAGGGGGCACGCGACTGCTCCGGGGAGTGGCCCTCGCGGGCCCTCCGCGGGTCGTGCTGCCCCTGCGGCTGCTGCTGCCGGGCCCTGTCCGGCCGCGGACCGGGATGGTCCGCGGAACGCTGGACGGGGACGTGGGGGTGGCCGGTCTGCGGCGCGTACCGCGTCTCGTACGCCTCGGGATAGCGCTGGTAGGGGTCGATCCGCGGGGCGTAGAGCTGGACGGTGTCGACGTGCTCGCGCACGGCCGCTTCGCGGGGCCGGGAGGCGGCGGGCGTTCCCTCACCGGGGCCGTCCGCGTCCTCGTCGGCGCTCTCGTCCGCGGGCAGCTCGGCGAGGTGCTCCAGCAGGTGTTCGCCCTGTCCGTGGATGTTGCCGATCGCCACCAGCGAGCTGTCCGGGGCGAGTTCGGCCAGAAGCCGCCCCATGAACTCCTCGGGGTCGCGCTTGTCGCCGCCGAGGTCGACGGCGCGGGAGCGGTACGCGGCGGGCATGGCGTCGATGGCGCTTTTGGCGGGGTGACCGATGACGAAGACCTTGTCGGGATCCAGGTCGGGAACGATCTCGCCCATCTGCCCGTTGCGCTCGACGCGGTCGGGGCGGCAGTTGATGACCACGTTGAGCGGTCGGTGGATCGCGCCGAGATCGAGCAGCTGGTTGATGTTCATCAGCGTCGACTCGGGGTCGTTGGCCGCGAAGACGTTGGCGAACCGCAGCCTCTTGCCGTCCTCGGTGACATACCGCTCCACGGACAGCACACCGGGGTCCGGCGGTGCGTCGTACATGCCCTGGAGGGCCGTCTGCCGCTCCACTCCGAGCAGTTCGGCGACGGTGAGGGCGATGGCGACGTTCTCCTTGAAGGTGAACCAGCTGAAGCCGCGCAGCTCGTCGTCGGTGACGGAGTCCGGATCGGCGTAGATCAGCTTGCAGTCGCGCGCGTCGGCCTCCTCCTGGAGGATCGCGAAGCGCTCCTTCTCGGCGGTCACGCAGATTCCGCCCTCCGGCATGGACCGGGACAGCGAGCGGGCCACGTCGTCGAGAGTGGGGCCCATCTCCGCGAGGTGGTCCTCACGGACGTTGCACAGGACGCCGATCGTGGAGCGGATCAGCTTGGACTGGTTGATCTCCTGGAGCGCCGGCATCACCGCCATGCACTCCATGACCAGGGCGTCCGGGTTGTAGGCGGCGGCGCGCCGGACGATGCCGATCTGCTCGACGACGTTGGCGATGCCGAACTTGCGGTAGACCGGCTCCTCGGTGGCGTCGGGGTGGATGAACCGGGCGGCCGTGCCGGTGGTCTTGGCGACGGTGGTGAGGCCGCCGCCGCGCAGGGCACCCGCGCACAGCCGGGTGATGGACGACTTGCCGCGGATGCCGTTGACCAGCACCCGGGTGGGGATGTTGTCCAGGTTGGTGAAGTGACGGCGCTGTTCGACGACCCCCGCCACGAGCAGGATCGCGCAGCACACCATCAGAACGGTGTAGAGGAAGAGCACGGCCGATCAGTTCCTAACGTGCTGCTGGGCCGTGCCGGGTGCGCTCCGGCGTGGCGTTGGCTGCTGTCTGCGCTGTTCCTGGAGTTGCTGGCGGACGAGTTCGAGGGAGCGGGTGACCGCGCCGACCTCGTCGTGGTTGCGGGGGAACAGGACGGTCTTGCGGTCGCCGCCGGCCAGTGCCTCGGCCTGTCCGGCCAGGGCGCGCAGCGGACGGACCACGACGATGTGCATCCAGCCGAGGCAGGCGGCCGCCGCCGCGACGCCGAGCAGGCCGGCGAGCACGGTGCGGTGCTGGACGTCGTACTCGGGGATCGCCAGCCGGTCGGCGGGCTGCCAGCTCACGACGGTCCAGCCGAGCTGCTTGGCCGCGCCGCCGCCCACGAAGGGGGCCGCCGCGGCGATCTGCACGCCGTGGTCGCGGTAGAGGACGCCCGCGGCGTGCGCGGACTTGCCGACCCGCTGGCCGGAGGCGGCGGCCAGGTCCTTCAGACGCTGGTCGGGCAGCGACTGGAAGGCGAGGTAACCGGTGTTGCCGGCGATGACCTCCCCCTTGCCGTCGACGAGGCGGACGACGCCGAGCCCGGGACGCTTGAGCACCGAGTTGAGGAAGTCGATGCGGAACTCGCCGACCAGTGCCGAGCCGTCGCGGCCGGGTATCTCCGCGGTGCCGACGACGAGGGGCTTCTTGCCGCCCTGGCCGAGGAGTTGCAGCGGGTCGGCGGTGGCCGGCTTGGGCCGGGCGGCCTGGGGATCGTCACCGACCCCGGCGACCACGTCCCCGGCGGCGTCGACGACGTAGAGCGCCTGGTAGCGCAGGTGCTGGTTGAGCGTGCGGTCGAGGACCTTGGTCATGTCCGCCGGGGTCGTGCGGTCGCCGATGAGGGTGGCGACGGACTGGAGGTCGGCCTCGCCCTCGTTGAGCGCTCGGCGTGCCCGGTCGGTGAGGGTGTCGGTCCGCTCGCGCTGGTCGTTGACGAGTTGCTGCGGCACGACGACCGTGCCGTCGGCGCGGTTCAGCAGGAGCAGGAGCGGGGCGGACCAGGCGAGGAGGAGCACCGCGCAGACGGCGAGGAGAGCGCGGGTGCCGACCCGGCGCAGACCCGTGGGCGCAGGAGGCGAGGTGCTCCGGTCGGCGGGGGCACCGAGGAGTTGCTCGCGCAGCCGTTCCAGGGCGTGGCCGATCCTGCGGGCCTCGCCGTAGCCGGGTATGCCGACCGGGCGCGCCAGATCGCCCCGGGTGAGGCGGCGCGATTCCAGGAAGAGCCGGATGAGCGGACGCTGCACCGTGCCCAGCAGGACGGCGACGGCGATGCCGCCGACCAGGAGGAGCGCCCCGGCCGCGATCAGGCCGAAGACGGGCGAGGCGGACCGGGTGGGGTCCTCGGCGACCTTCACCATGGCGACCACGGTGAGGCCGAGGGCGGTGGCGGTGGTGGTCTCCCCCGGTTCGGGCGCGGAGAGACTGGCGTAGCCGGCGACGGACCGGTCGCTCAGGAAGCTGCCGCCGAGCAGGCTGCCGCTGACGCCGAGGTAGCCGCCGGAGCCGGGTTCCTTGGTGCTGAGCGGGTGCTGGGCGGCTCGGCCGGCCGCCTTCTTCGCGAAGGCCTTGAGCTGTTTGGTGGATGCGGCGACCTCCTTGCGCTGGAGGTCGGTCAGCACCTGCTCGGGCTCGGGGATGCCGTCGCTGCTGAGGATCTCGCCGGCCCGGTCCACGACCGCGATGGAGCGGAACTGGCCGAGGCTGATGCCGGGGAACTTGAGGCTGTTGGAGGCGACGAGCAGCAGCTGGGGCTTGCCGGGCCAGGACAGCAGCGCGAACGACAGCAGCCGGACCTCGCCGTTGCCCAGGCGTACCATGCGCGGGGCGAGCCCGCCCTCGTCGCCCAGCGCGGAGCGGTCGAGGGAGGTCAGGGGCACGGTCTCGCCGCGGGCCGCGACGAGCTTGCCGGACCTGATCTCGACGACGGCGGTACCCATCCACTTCTGGTACGTGTTGCCCAGTTTGTCGAGCACCGTGTCCGCGGTGACCGGGGCGCCGGCGCTGAACAGGGCGGCGGAGCGGTCGAGGTCGGTCACCGACTCGTCGATGGACGCGCGCATGGCGATCGCGCCGTCCTCCGCGAAGTGCTGCTGCGACGTCTGCACGGCCTTGGGCAGCGAGGTGTCTCCGGCGGGGCCGAGGACGAGGGCCGTGACCGCCGCGAGGGAGAGGAGGAGCGCGGACAGGATCGCGATGGGCGGACGGATACCGCCAAGCAGCGACATGTCAGCTCTGCGGCGAGCACGATGCTGCCGCGCCGGGGGCGATGGCGCCAACGGACGGTCCTCTCAAGCGGTGGTACGAGCGCGGGCACGGAAATGGCCCGAACGCGAGTGCGGGTGTGACGCGAAGACACAGCGGTGTCCTGAAGTCTCCGCGCGTGTCAGACCCGCGAAGACGTCAGGAAGTTGCACGGATCAAAAGTGATCTGAGCAACATCACGTTTCAGATGAGCATGTTTGGCTACGCCCGATCGATTCCGGTTCATACGGCGCTCTCGCGCAGGAACCTTCCTGCACAGGCCCGGCACGAGCCCCGTGCCGTCAGCCCGGCAGCTCCGTCAGGGGCTTCAGGCCGTCCTTGGCCGCTCCGCGGTTGAGCATGGTGCCCTCGGTCCGCTCGAACGCCAGCCGGAGACGGGAACGCTCCTGGTCGCCGAGGTCGTCGCGCTTCAGCTCGGCCGCCACGTCCACCAGGCGGTAGTCCTCGACCTGGTCCTCGGCGGGCTCGGCCGGCGTCCCGTCGGTGGTGACGTCCGGGTCCGGCGGGATCTCCACGAGGGTCGGCTCGTACCGCGCCTCCACGTCCCACCGGCCACCGTGCTGCGTGAAGGTGAACCAGCCGATCACGCCCTCCTCGGTCAGCCCCGTGGGCACGTCGTGGCGGGCGACCTGGTTGCCGAGTCCGTACGCGATCCAGGTGCCGTCCACCTTCTCCATCGGCTGCACGACGTGCGCGTGGTGGCCGATGACCAGGTCGATCCCGGTCTCCCGGGCGAGCCGGCGGGCGAACTCCAGCTGCGGGGTGGAGGGGTTCGGGTGGTGTTCGCGGCCCCAGTGGATGGAGAGGATCACGATCTCGGCGCCGGCCTTGCGGGCCTGCCGCTCAGCCGTCTTGATCCGGGTCAGGCCGTTCTTGTTGACCAGCCAGGGCTTGTCCGCGGGCAGCTCGTGGGCGTTGAAGCCGAAGGCGAAGGAGATCTGCGCGACCTTCACACCCTTGACGTCCATGATCAGCGGCGTGAGGGAGTCCTTGCGGGTGCGGAAGGAACCCGTGTGCTTCAGCCCGGCCGCGTCCAGCGTGTCCAGGGTGCGCTTCACGCCCGCGTACCCGTGGTCGATCGAGTGGTTGGAGGCGGTGGAGCAGGTGTCGTACCCGACATCCTTGATCGTCCCGGCGATCTGCGGGGGTATGAGGAAGTTGGGGTAGCTCTCGAACGGGCCCTTCGGCTCGCCGATGACCGGCTCCATGTGGCAGATGCCCAGGTCCGCCTTGCTGATCACCGGCTTGATCCCGGCCATGAGCGGCCCGAAGTCCAGCCCCTGCGACCCCTTGCCGGTCCGCTTGGCATCGGCGCGGGCCTGGTCGATCAGCTGCGGATGCAGCAGGATGTCCCCGGCCGCGGCGACGGTGAAGGACCGTCCGCCCTTGCCCGACGAGGCGTCGGACCCGCCCTCGCCTCCCACGAGACCACACCCCGCCACGGCCAGGACGAGGGCGATCGGGGTCAGGCGAGCGGGCAGGATGCGGCGGCTACAGCGTCTGGTCACCGAGATATCTTGATACAACCATGAGGGCAAACCGCTCCAGAACGATAACGATCGCAACACTTCTCTTGCTCCTCGCCGCTCTGGCAGGTTGGGGAACGGCTGTCGTGCGCGGACATCACGGCACCGGCGGCGCCCACTCCGCGGGCGCCGGTGCGGACGGACCACCTCGGGTCGACCTGGCGCGCTCCATCGCCGCCTACACCGAGCGGTTCACACCCGGCGGCTCCTTCCGGCCGCCGTCGCGCACCGAACGCGAGACCGTCGCGCAGGGGGTGGGCCTGCTCCTCGACGGCCGTCGCGAGCAGGCCGAACAGCGGCTCGCCGAAGTGGACTTCGCCGTGCGCACCGTCACCGACAGCGCGACGGGCCGACGATTCGCAGAGGTGTACGACCGCGTCGACGAGGGAGCCTCGGCGCGCGGCTGGGGCCGCGTCCTCCTCGACCTGGAGCACCCCGTCAGGTGGTCCGTCCAGGTGCCCCATCCGGTCTCCGACCGGAACACGCAGACGCTGGGCGTACGGGTCCTGCGGGACGCCCCCGGCGGTCTCCTGGTGGTTGCCGGTGCACATCGCACATCGGGTGACGGGAATGCGGCGGACGTGGCCCATCGGCGGGACACGGTCTTCCACGCCGTCTGCGCCGAGCTCGTGCGGCGCGGTGTGCCCGGTGTCCAGCTGCACGGATTCGCGCAGAGGTCGGCGCCGCGCTACGACGTGATCGCCTCGACGGGAGCGGGCGAGGACGCGGTGGCGTCGGGCCGCCGGCTCGCCGACGCGCTGGGCTCCCGGCACTTCGCGGTGTGCCGGGCCTGGGCCCGCTCCTGCCCGCTCGCCGGACGGGACAACGTCCAGGGGCGCGCCGCCGCCGCGGCCGGGGTGCCGTTCCTGCACGTGGAGTTCGCTCCGGGGCCGCGCGGCGGCGGCCCGGAGTCCGTGCGGGCCGCCGCGGCCGTGTCCCTCGTGACGGGCGACTGGGCCCGGCACCCTCTGCCACGCTGACCCCATGACGACTCTGCTGATCGTGGACGGCGCCAACGTGGTCGGATCGGTGCCCGACGGCTGGTGGCGGGACCGGCGGGGGGCGGCCGAGCGGCTTCGGGACCGGCTCGCCCCTCTCGCGGAGGCCGGGGTGGCCGGCCGCCCGGGCCCGCTGGAGATCGTCCTGGTGGTGGAGGGCGCCGCCCGGGGCGTGGACAGCGTGCCCGGGGTCACGGTGGACGCGGCGCCCGGCAGCGGCGACGACCGGATCGTGGAACTCGTCGCCGCCTCGCCCGGCCGCGACCGCCTCGTCGTGACCGCCGATCGCGAACTGCGCCGCCGGGTGGCCGAGCACGGCGCGGAGGTCACCGGCCCCCGCACCGTCCGCCCCGGCGCCTGACCACTCCCCCGGCACCCCTGGCACCCCCCGGCCGCCCCCGGGCGCCGCCCCTCCAGGCACCGCGGGCGGGCCGGGACGGAACGGCACCGGAGCGGGGCGGGAACGGCGCGCGGCCCGGAAGGCGGAGCGGGGCGGGAGGGCCGAGCGGCCCGGAGGGCGGGGCGGGAGCGGCGCCGGCCCCGTACGCCCACCGGGCGGTGGGTGTACGGGGCCGGCGGGCTGCGGGAGCGGCGGTGTGCGGACCGAAGGGTGGGTGGGGTGCGTCAGGCGGTCGGGCCGGAGGGCGGACGCGGGCCGCCGGAGGCCGGTGCCGGTTCCTCCGCGCGGGCCAGCCGGCTGTGCGAGCGGCCGTACAGGAAGTACACGACGCAGCCGATCACCATCCAGATCCCGAACCGCAGCCAGGTCTCCGCGGGCAGGTTGAGCATCAGCCACAGGGACGCGAGGACCGACAGGATCGGCACCACCGGAACCCACGGGGTACGGAAGGCGCGGTGCAGGTCGGGGCGGGTACGGCGCAGGATGACGACGCCGATGGCGACCACCACGAAGGCGAAGAGCGTGCCGATGTTCACCAGCTCGGCCAGCTCGCTCAGGCTCGTGAAGCCCGCGAGGATCGCGATGAGCACGCCGAGCAGGATCGTCGGCCGGTGCGGGGTGCGGAACCGCGGGTGGACGCGGGAGAAGAACCGCGGCAGCAGTCCGTCACGGCTCATCGCGAAGAACACCCGGGTCTGGCCGAGCAGCAGGATCATGCAGACCGTGGTGAGGCCGACGGCGGCGCCGAAGCTGATGACGCCCGCGAACCAGGGGTGCCCGGTGGCCTTGAAGGCGTCGGCGAGCGGGGCGTCGACGGACAGCTCGGTGTACTTCTGCATCCCGGTGACCACGATCGACACGAGGACGTAGAGCGCGGTGCAGATGAACAGGGAGCCGAGGATGCCGCGGGGCATGTCCCGCTGCGGGTTCTTCGTCTCCTCGGCGGCCGTCGCGACCACGTCGAAGCCGATGAAGGCGAAGAACACGACCGACGCGGCGGTGAAGATGCCGAGCAGGCCGAAGTTCGTCGGGGCCCAGCCGAACATGAGCTGGATCAGCGGCGACTTGATGCCGCTGCCGGCCTCGACGTTCTGCGCCTTGGGGATGAAGGGCTTGTAGTTGTCGCCGCTGATGAAGAAGGCGCCGGCGATGATCACGATCATCACGACGGTGACCTTGATCGCCACGACCAGCGTGGTGACCCGCGCGGAGAGCTTCACGCCGATGACCAGGATGGCGGTCAGCACCAGCACCAGGGCGGCGGCGAGGATGTCGAAGCCGAACCCGGTGGCCCCCTCGCGCCCGCTGAGGGCCTCGGGCAGATGCCAGCCGGCGTTATCCATGAGGGAGCGGACGTAGCCCGACCAGCCGACGGCCACCACCGCCGTGCCGAGCGCGAACTCCAGGACCAGGTCCCAGCCGATGATCCAGGCGGGCAGCTCGCCGAGGGAGGCGTAGGAGAAGGTGTACGCCGATCCGGCGACCGGCACCGTGGAGGCGAACTCCGCGTAGCAGAGGGCGGCCAGCGCGCAGGCCACGCCGGCGACGGCGAAGGCGAGCGAGACGCCGGGCCCCGCGTTCTCCTTGGCCACCTTGCCGGTGAGCACGAAGATGCCGGTGCCGATGATGACGCCCACGCCGAAGACGGTGAGGTCCAGGGCGGACAGCGACTTCTTGAGCGCGTGCTCCGGCTCCTCGGTGTCGGCGATCGACTGTTCGACCTTCTTCGTTCTGAAGAGGGTGTTGCTCACGGACGTACCTCCCACGCTTGTCGTCCTCGACATCATCGAGAGGGCAGGTGAGACCTATGCCCCGACGCGGGTCCCGTTAACGCGAACGGCCGGTTGCACCACCCGTCCAGCGTGGTGGAACCGGCCCTTCGGCCCTGTCGTCCGTGGGGCGGCGGTCAGTCGCGGGCCGGCTCGACGATGTCCGCGGCCTGCGGGGCGGTGCGCTCGTAGCGCCCGTCGAGCTTGGCGACCAGGCCGGTGACCTGGCGGGCGATGTCCGGCGCGGTCAGCCCGATCTCGGCCATGACCTCGGCGCGGGAGGCGTGGTCGAGGAAGCGTGGCGGGATGCCGAAGTCCCGCAGCGGGACGTCGACGCCCGCGTCGCGCAGCGCCTGGGCGATGGTCGAGCCGACACCGCCGACGCGGGAGTTGTCCTCGACGGTGACGACCACGCGGTGCTGCTCGGCGAGCGGGGCCATGGCCTCGTCGACCGGCTTGACCCAGCGCGGGTCGACCACGGTGGTGGAGATGCCCTGCCGGTCCAGGAGCGCGGCGATCTCCAGGCACATCGGGGCGAGTGCGCCGACGGAGACCAGGAGCACGTCCGGGGCGTCGGTGCCGGGCGCGCGCAGCACGTCCATCCCGCCGATCCGGCCGACGGCGGCGACCGCCGGGCCGACCGCGCCCTTGGAGAAGCGGACGACGGTGGGCGCGTCCTTCACCTCCACGGCCTCGCGGAGCTGGGCGCGGACCTGGTCGGCGTCGCGCGGGGCGGCGAGCCTGAGGGTGGGCACGACCTGGAGGATGGACATGTCCCACATGCCGTTGTGCGAGGCGCCGTCCGTGCCGGTGACGCCCGCGCGGTCCAGGACGAAGGTCACACCGCACTTGTGCAGGGCCACGTCCATCAGGACCTGGTCGAAGGCGCGGTTGAGGAAGGTCGCGTAGACGGCGAAGACCGGGTGGAGTCCGCCGGTGGCCAGGCCCGCGGCCGAGACGGCGCCGTGCTGCTCGGCGATGCCGACGTCGTAGATGCGGTTCGGGAAGGCGTCGGCGAACTTCTTCAGGCCGACCGGCTGGAGCATCGCCGCGGTGATCGCGACGATGTCCTCGCGCTCCTTGCCCAGCGCGACCATCTCGTCGCCGAAGACGGACGTCCAGTCGGCGCCGGACGCCTTGATGGGGAGCCCGGTGTCGGGGTGGATGGGGCCGATGCCGTGGAAGCGGTCCGCCTCGTCCTGGAGGGCGGGCTGGTAGCCGCGGCCCTTCTCGGTGAGGCAGTGCACGATCACCGGGCCGCCGAACCGCTTGGCGCGGGCCAGCGCCGACTCCAGCGCCTCGATGTCGTGGCCGTCGATCGGGCCGACGTACTTCAGGCCGAGGTCCTCGAACATGCCCTGCGGGGCGATGAAGTCCTTCAGCCCCTTCTTCGCCCCGTGCAGCGTCTCGTACAGGGGCTTGCCGACGACCGGGGTGCGCTCCAGCAGGTCCTTGCCGCGGGCCAGGAAGCGCTCGTAGCCGTCGGTGGTGCGCAGGGTCGCCAGGTGGTTCGCGAGGCCGCCGATGGTCGGCGCGTAGGACCGCTCGTTGTCGTTGACGACGATGATCAGCGGGCGGTCCTTGGCGTCGGCGATGTTGTTCAGCGCCTCCCAGGCCATGCCGCCGGTGAGGGCGCCGTCGCCGATGACGGCGACGACGTGGTCGTCCCGGCCGAGGACCTCGTTGGCCTTGGCCAGGCCGTCGGCCCAGCCGAGCACCGTGGAGGCGTGGCTGTTCTCGATCACGTCGTGCTCGGACTCGGCCTGCGAGGGGTAGCCGGACAGGCCGCCCTTCATCTTGAGGCGGGAGAAGTCCTGACGGCCGGTGAGCAGCTTGTGGACGTAGGACTGGTGTCCGGTGTCCCACAGCACCCGGTCCCTGGGCGAGTCGAAGACGCGGTGCAGGGCGAGGGTCAGCTCCACGACACCGAGGTTGGGGCCGAGGTGGCCGCCGGTCTTGGAGACCGCGTCGACGAGGAAGGTCCTGATCTCGCCGGCCAGCTGGTCCAGCTGCTCCAGGCTGAGCCGGTCCAGATCGCGCGGTCCCGTGATGCGGGTCAGCAGCGGCACCCGTGCCTCCTTGCAGTAGAGCTGTTGCCGGGCTTGGTCGAGTCTAATGTTCCGCCTGCGCGGGCGCGGTCCGGGCCCGGCGATCCGCACCACACGATCGGCCCCACTCCACGGGAACACGCGTTCGCATTCGTGACATGGCTGTGCCCGGCACCGCCATTGGTGCCGGGCACAGGGCTGTGAAGGGAGTGAACCCTACGCGCGACCCGCCGTCTTCTGGGTCTTGCGGGTGACGGCGTCGATGACGACCGTGGCGAGGAGCACGCCACCGGTGATCATGTACTGGACCGGGGAGCCGACGCCCTCCAGGGCCAGGCCGTACTGGATCGAGACGATCACCAGGACACCCAGCAGGGCGTTCCAGGTGCGGCCCCGGCCACCGAAGAGGGAGGTACCGCCGATCACGGCGGCGGCGATGACGTTCATGAGGAACTCACCGGTGCCGGCGCCCTGGTTGGCGGAGGCGATCTTCGAGGCGACGAAGAGGCCGCCGATCGCGGCGAAGGTGCCGGCGATCGAGAAGACCGAGATCCGGATCATCTCCACGTTGATGCCGGCGCGCCGCGAGGCCTCGACGCTGCCGCCGAGCGCGAAGATCTTGCGGCCGTACGTGGTGCGGCGCAGCACGAAGTCCGTCAGGATCAGGACCGCGAGGAACAGCACCACGGCCAGCGGCAGGCCCTTGTACTGGTTGTAGACGATGGCCGCGGCGAACGCGACGACCGCGATCAGCACGGTGCGCAGGACGGTGTCGCTCAGGGGCCGGGACGGCACGCCCGCGGCCTCGCGGCGGCGGTTGTCGTAGAAGGCGCTGAGGAAGTACAGCACGGTCACCGCGATGGCGAGCACGTAGGCGGCGGCCACGTCGGTGAAGTAGTAGCTGGTCAGCTTGGCGACGACACCGTTGCTGTCGAGGTTGATGGTGCCGTTGCTGCCCAGGATCTTGAGCATGAAGCCCTGCCAGAACAGCAGGCCGGCCAGCGTCACCGCGAAGGCCGGGACGCCGATCCTCGCGAAGAAGAACCCGTGGATCGCGCCGATGACCGATCCGGTGAGGATGGCGAGCACCATGGCGAGCCACTCGTTCATGCCGTGAGTGACGCTCAGCACCGCGAACATCGCGCCCGCCACACCGGACACCGAACCGACCGAGAGGTCGATCTCGCCCAGCAGCAGGACGAAGACGATACCGACGGCGATCATGCCGGTGCCGACCATGGCCACCGAGATGTCGGACAGGTTGCCCGCGGTGAGGAAGTTGGAGTTCAGGCTCTGGAAGATGATCCAGATGACGACGAGGCCGATGACGACCGGGATGGAGCCGAGGTCACCGCCCTTCACCTTGCGCTTGAACTCGGTGACGTAGCCCGTGAGGCCCTGCTCGCGCACCAGCAGGCGGGGGTCCACCGCGACGTCGGAGCCGGCGGCGGCCTCGGGGTTCTCCACGACGTGGTCCCCCGGGGTCTCTGAAGTCTTGTCGATGCTCACTTCTGAGCCTCCCCGTTGCCACGTGCCGCACGACGGGTCACGGCGTTCTCCGTGGCGCCCGTGATGGCGGAAATGATCTCTTCCTGGGAGGTCGACTTGACCTCGAAGATGCCGTTGTTGCGTCCGAGACGCAGCACGGCGACCTTGTCGGCCACGGCCTTCACGTCGGCCATGTTGTGGCTGATGAGGATGACCGCGTGACCCCGCTCGCGCAGCCGCTCGACCAGGTCGAGCACCTGGGCGGTCTGCTCGACGCCGAGGGCGGCGGTGGGCTCGTCGAGGATGACGAGCTTCGGCTCACCGAGCATCGAACGGGCGATCGCGACGGTCTGGCGCTGACCGCCGGAGAGCGAGGCGATCGGGATGCGGACGCTCGGGATGCGGATGGACAGCGTGTCCAGCAGCTCGCGGGAGCGGCGCTCCATCTCGACCTCGTCCAGGACGCCGCGCTTCTTCAGCTCGCGACCCAGGTAGAGGTTGCCCACGACGTCGATGTTGTCGCAGAGCGCGAGGTCCTGGTAGACCGTCGCGATGCCCAGGTGCTGGGCGTCGTGCGGGCGGTTGATCTGGACGGCCTTGCCGTCCCACTCGATGACGCCCTCATCGATGGGGTGCACGCCGGCGATCGTCTTGACCAGCGTGGACTTTCCGGCGCCGTTGTCGCCCACCAGGGCGACCACTTCACCGGCGTGGACTTCAAGCTCTACGTCGGTGAGCGCCTGGACGGCACCGAATCGCTTGGAGACCCCGCGCAACGCCAGAACAGGCGTAGCGGACACGTGAACCATCTCCTTCGCCGCCTGACCCGGCGGGAGGTTGTGCAGAAGTTTGTGGAGGGGTGTTTCCGTCCGGCGCCCCGCCTAGCTTGCGGGGCTGTTGGATACGGGGCGCCGGAGGGGCTTCGCGTCACGCGAGTCCCGTACGGGAATGCTCGTCCGCAGTCCCGTACGCGGTTGGGGACTCGCGAGGGCTGCTACTGCAGGCCGATCTTCTTGCAGGCCGCGGCGTAGGCCGAGGTGCAGATGTCGTCGACCGTGTAGACGCCGTCCTTGACGACGGTGTCCTTGATGTTGTCCTTGGTCAGCGAGGTGACCGGGACGAGCACCGACGGGACCTGCTTGGTGGTCGGGCTGTCGACCTTGTCCTTGGCGACGGAGTCGAGCGACTTGCCCTGGGCGAGCGCGACGGCCATCTCCGCGGCGGCGTCGGCCTCCGGGGCGTACGGCTTGTAGACGCTCATGAACTGGTCGCCGGTGACGATGCGCTGCACACCCGCGAGCTCGGCGTCCTGGCCGGTGACCGGAACCTTGATGCCGACGGCCTTGAGGGCGGTGATGATACCGCCGGCCATGCCGTCGTTGGCGGAGTAGACACCGATGATGTTCTTCTTGCCGAGAGCCGAGATGGCGCCCTCCATGTTGGAGTTGGCGTTCTCCGGCTTCCACTCCTTGGTGTCGTACTCCTTGCCGATGTTCACCTTGCCGTCGAGCACCTCGTGGGCGCCGGCCTTGAACTGGGCGGCGTTGGGGTCGGTGACCGACCCGTTCATCATGACGATCTTGCCGTCCTTGGCCTTGGAGCCCAGGGCCTTGAGGAGGGCCTCGCCCTGCGTCTTGCCGACGGTCTTGTTGTCGAACGACGTGTAGGCCGAGATCGGGCCCTGGGCGAGGCGGTCGTAGGCCACCACCGGGATGCCGGCGTCCTTGGCCTTCTGGACCGAGCTCTTGATCGCGGCGGAGTCCACGGCGTCGACGATCAGCACGTCCACCTTGTTGGTGATCATGGTGTCGACCTGCTGGTTCTGGGTGCTCGCGTCCTGCTTGGCGTTGGCGTAGACGACCTCGCCCTTGCCGTTCGTGAGCTCCTTGACCTTCTTCTCGATCAGCGGCTTGTCGAACTTCTCGTAGCGGGCCGTCTGGTTCTCCGGAAGGAGCAGACCGACCTTGATCGCGTCGCCCTTCTTGGCGGAGCTCTCGGAGCTGTCGCTCCCGCCGCCCGACTCCTTGGCACTGCCACAAGCGGCCAGCGAAACAGCCATCGCACCAGCGGCAACGGCAACGGCGGCACGACGCATCTGCGTGTTCACTTCAGAAACCTCCCTGACGAGGCCGCGTCGTTGCGGCCGAGGTGGCTGGAAGTCAACTCGGCCACACGTGCGACGTCAAGAAGTAAATACTTAACGAGATGGCAACGGTGCCATGCGTTCTCTAAGTGAAGGCAGGCGCGACGGCGCTGAGAGACCCGTCCAGAAGGGTCGAATCGCCCATCTCGCTGAGCGCGAGAGCGAGCGCCCCGAGCACCTCCGCACGGCCCCCCAACGCGCCTGGCAGCACCGAGAGTTGGCGTGCGGCACTGGGGATCGCATAGCGACCCACGGACTCCCTGATGGGCCCGAGAACGAGCTCTCCGGACTCGGCGAGATCGCCGCCGAGGACGACCCGGCTCGGGTTGAGCAGATTGCAGAGGTTCGCGACTCCGCTCCCGATATGTCGGCCGACGTCGGCGATCACCCGACGGCAGCCCGGATCACCGTCCCGCGCCAGCCTGACCACGCCTTCCATCGTCAGGTCCGTACCGTGGCTGGACTGGAGGAGCGGCAGCACGTAACGCGCCGCCGCGAAGGTCTCCAGGCAGCCGCGGTTGCCGCATCGGCACACGGGGCCGGATTCATCAAGGGTAATATGCCCGATTTCTCCCGCCGTGCCGCCGGGACCGCGATAGATCTTCCCGTCGATCACCAGGCCGGCGCCCACACCGCTCGCGACCTTGATGTAGGCCAGGTCCCTGACCCCGCGCCCGCTCCCCCAGACCATCTCGCCGAGCGCGCCCAGGTTGGCGTCGTTGTCCACGTGCACGGGCACGCCGAGCCGCCCCCGCAGCTCCTCGGCGGGCCGCGCGCCGGTCCAGCCCGGCAGGATCGAGGTGGACCCCAGGGTGCCCGACTCCACGTCGATGGGACCCGGCACGCCGAGCCCCACGCCCGCGATCTTGGAGCGGTCCACACCCGTCGCCGCGATCAGCCGGCCGACCAGCTCCTCGGCCCGGTCGAAGCCCTGCGCGGCCGAGGCGTCCACGTCCAGCGGTTCCGACTCCTCCGCCAGCACCTGATGGGCGAGGTTCCCGACCGCGACGCGCAGGTGGGTGTGCCCGAAGTCGACCCCGATGACGATGCCGGCGTCCCCGCTCAGCGACACGCTGCGGGCCCGGCGCCCGCCCGCCGAGGTGGGCGTGACCTCGACCGTCCCCCCGTCCTTCAGCTCACGGACGATATTGGAGACGGTCGCGGCGGACAGGCCCGTCGTCCTCGCGATCTCCGCCTGCGTGAGCGATCCGGCAAGGCGCACCGCTCGCACGACGCGCTCCAGATTGGCTCGGTGCAGCGACGACTGCGACCCCGGAGTCTCCACGACGACCTCCCGCGTACGGGGCCGCCACGATGAGACCCCGCCTATGTCCAACTAGTGAACTCTAAGCTGAGCCGTTCGGGTTACCTCCCGTCAAGAGGTTGAGCCGGATCCGGCACGGATGAGCACGCGGGAGCGCCCCGCCCCGGAGGCGGCGCCCCCGGACGGGGCGCATCGCCTGTGGGTGAGGTCACAGCGGCGGTGTCCGGACTCCGTACACGTCGTCACCGTCCCGCGGGGGCGCGATCACGTCGCCGGTTGCGGGCGGGCGCGCTCGTCGCGCCCGCCGGACGCCCCCGGCCGCCCTCCCGGCGGCAGGACGGTCACCGGGCGCGCGCCCGTGCGGTGAACGGCCGCCTCGCGCCTGCGCCACCCCCGCCGGACGGGGGTGGCGCAGGCGCGGGGCGGCGCGGGCGGCTACTTGAGCGTGGCCGAGGTCAGGCCCGCCTGGACCTGGCGCTGGAAGGACAGGTAGACGACGAGCATGGGGATCATCGCGATCGTCACGCCCGCGAAGAGCACGGGGAGGTCGGTGGCGTACCCCTGCTGCTGCTGGAGCTGGATGAGTCCCTGGGTCAGGACGTAGCGTTCAGGGTCCGAACTGCTCTGCGGCTGCATCAGCACCGACGGCAGGATGTACTGGTTCCACTGGCCCAGCACGTTGAAGATGCCGACGCTGAGCAGTCCGGGCTTGGCCATCGGGAGCATCACCTGGAAGAAGGCCCGGGTGTGCGAGGCGCCGTCGAGGACGGCGGCCTCGAAGACGGCCCCCGGCAGCGTCCGGAAGAACGCGTGCATGAAGAACACGGTGAACGGCAGCGAGTAGGCGACGTACACCAGGATCAGACCCTGGTACGAGTTCAGCATGTCCAGGCGTTTGACCATGAAGAACAGCGGGACCAGGGCGAGGAAGACGGGGAACATGGCCCCGCCGACGAAGAAGTAGTAGACGAGCCGGTTGCCCGGGAACTCGTAGCGGGCCAGGACGTACGCGGCCATCGCCCCGAGGAGCATGGTCAGCGGGACCGAGAAGACCAGCACGATCAGGGTGTTGGCGAAGTAGTCGCCGATGCCCTTGTTCCAGGCCCGGCTGAAGACGTCCAGCTGCCAGTTCGAGGGCCAGCCGAGGGCCGAGCCGCCGATCTGGGTGTCGGTCTTGAAGGAGCTCAGGACGAGCCAGAGCAGCGGCAGGATGATCAGGACGGCCCACAGGGCGAGGAAGCCGTGCGAGAAGACGTTGAGGGCCAGGCCCTCGGTGCGCTTGTCGCCCGGCCGGGGCGGGGACTTCTTCGCCGCGCGCTGCGGGGGCACTGCGGCACCGCCGACCGTGGCCTGATCCGTGATGGGTGCGCTCATTGTCGTCTCTCCCGCTCAGAACTCGATGCGGTCGCGGCGGGTGGCGCGCAGCGTGACCACGGACAGGACCAGGGTGAGAAGGAGCATGACGACGCCCATCGCGCAGGCGTAGCCGCTCTTTCCGTAGTAGAGGAAGTTGCGCATCATGACGTTGGACATGACCTCGCTGTGGTGGTCCGGCCCGCCGCCGTACCCGGTGCCCTGGGTCATGGTGGAGACGAGGACGAACATGTCCATCGCGATGATGCCGAGGTAGACCCAGGCCGTCTGCACGGTGTCCCACAGCAGGGGCAGCGTGACCCGGAAGAAGGTGTGGGTGCGGCTCGCGCCGTCGAGCAGCGCGGCCTCGTAGATGTCCTTCGGGATCGACTGCATGGCGGCCGAGAAGAGGACGAGGTAGAAGCCGACGCCGTGCCAGACGACGACGGCCATCAGGCACCAGAGCACCAGGTTGGGCTCGTTCATCCACTCGACGGGGTTGCGGCCGTCGACCAGGCCCAGCTTGATGAGCAGGCCGTTGAGCAGCCCGCCGCTGTCACTGCGGTACAGGGCTCCGAAGAGCACCGCGACGATCGCGAGGGACAGGACCTGCGGGAAGAAGTACACGATCTTGTAGAAGCGCGAGCCGGCGACGCCCTGCACGCCGCCGGCGCCGCCCCGCCCGCCCGCGTTCACCATGAAGGCGAAGAAGAGGGCGAGCAGGATGGTGATCACCGGGATGAACACCAGGAACAGGATGTTGTGCCAGATCGCTCCGAGGAATACGTCGTCCTGGAACAGCGCCTTGTAATTGTCCAGGCCGACGAAACTGAAGGTCTGCGACTGGCCCTTCCAGTCGGTGAAGGAGTAGCCGATGGTCTGTAGGTAAGGCCAGATCACGAAGATCAGATACAGCGCCAAAGGTGCGAGGAGAAACCCCGCGACGAACCGGTACTGCCCTTTTCGCATGGCATCCTGCCCCTGGTGTGCCGGGTTTACGTGATCAGTCGCGGTGGTTCTTCTTGGATTCCGGGTCCTTGGCCGCCTTGTCGACGGCCGCCTGGGCCCGCTTCAGCCATTCCTTCGGCTGAATACGCTTGGCCATCAGCTCGTTGGACGCGTTCTGGATGGACACGTCCATCTCGCTGTACCAGTTGGGGTACAGGTAGTTGAAGGTGTTGTCGCCGGCGGCCTTGGACGCCTCGACCGTGGACTGCGTGCCGGGGCGCAGCTGCACGCCGTCGGAGACACCGTCCTTGAGGATGGTGAGCGAGTTGGCCTTCTGGGCGAAGAGCGTCGACCACTCCTTGGAGAGCATGGAGCGCATGAACTCCTTGGCCTCGGGGAGGTTGGCGGCCTTGGCCGGGATGATGAAGGGCTCGCCGGAGCCGGCCCGGATCGCCTCGAACGGCAGGGCGCTGTCGGGCAGGGTGGGCATCGGCATGAACTTCATGTCGAAGTCGTCCGGGGTCTGCTTGAGCTGCTCGTTCTCCAGCCAGGAGCCGCAGGTGATGAAGGCGGCCTTGTACTGGTTCCAGCGGGTCTGCGACTCGGTGTGGGTCAGGCCGTTGGTGCCCGACATCAGGTAGCCCTTTTCGACGACCTCGTAGATCGCCTCGACGGCGGCCTGGGCGGCGTCGGAGCCGACGAACGCCTTGGGGTCGAGGTTGTCGATCGCCTTCATGGCGTCCAGACCGCCCTTCTTGGCGATCAGGTCCATGATGGCGACGTTGATGTAGTAGGGGTACTTGCCCTGGTGGGCGAGGCCGCCGATGCCCTGCGACTTGGCGTCCTTGCACAGGGCGAGGAAGTCGTCCCAGGTCTTGGGGACGTCCCAGCCCTTCTCCTTGAAGAGCTTGCCGGAGTACCACAGACCCCACACCGTGTAGATGTAGTTGAGGGCCACGACCTTGCCGCCCTGGAGGCCGGGGTCGAGCGTGCCCGGGATGAGGGTGTCGCGGACCTTCTTGGCCGGGTCGTCGATCGACGGGGCGTCGAGCACCGCGGCCAGGTCGAGCAGGTTGCCGTTCTTGTAGAGCACGTCCAGCTTGATCTGCTGGGCGCCCGAGTCGTCGACGATGTCCGGCGGGTTGCCGCCGTTGAAGCGCGGCTGGAGCTTGCCGGTGATCTCCTGGGTGCCGGTGTGGGCGCTCTTGGTGCCCCACTTCTTGTCGAAGGCCGCTTCCCATGCCTTGGCGTAGTCGTCGCCGTAGCCGCCCTTGAAGACGACGACGTCGAGCTTGCCGCCGCCCTTCTTCACGCCGAAGGGGTTGTCCTTGCTGGTCTTGCCGGTGCCCTTGTCGTCCGAGCTGTCGTCGCCGCCGCCGCTCGCGCAGGCGGAGAGGAAGCTCATCGTCGGGACGGAGATCAGACCGAGTGCGGCCGACCTCTTGATGAGGTCACGGCGGCCGACACCCTCGGGGGTGCTGTTCTCGGCGGAAGTGGATCCCATGCTCAAGTCCTCGCCTTCTCCAGGACTCAGGCGGTGAACCGGATCCTCCCCGGCACCGCGGTTAGGTCAAGCTGGGGTCGTGCGTGGGGGATTCACGAGGGCGCGCCGACGATACGTGTATGAGACACGGTCCGCCTGCCCCCGCATTTCCCCCCTGGGTCCTGCCTGTCCAGAGCCGGTCGATCGACTGGCCGGACGCGACAGGTATAGTCCACTTCCCGCCAGCGGAGCAAGATCGAATGCAGGTTTGCCCGTCGGTCTTTTCCGAGTTGAGACCTCCCGGAAATATGGGGCAGCCACGGACCACCCCGGCGAAGCCCTGCCGGGACCGGCCTCGCACAATGACGCCCCGACGCGGTTCGCCGCTTCACATTCGCCCCGGATGCCTCACCCAACACCCTTGACAGCGTGCACCACTTGACGCCCCAATAGTCCTTGCGCACTGAATTGACAACGTTGTCGATGTCCTGGGAGGGCTCGCGCATGCAGCAGAGGGCTCGGTACAGACGCAGTTCCACGGGGCGCGCCGGACGGCTGTCCCCCGTCGCGCTGGGGGTGGCGGCACTGTCGCTGCTGGCCGCCTCGCAGGGGGTGGCGGTCGCCCTGCCCGCGCGAGCGGCGGTGCCCGACCGCGAGTTCAGCTCCTCGTTCGAGGCGGACGATCCGGCACCGGACTGGATCAGCACGGTGGACACGGCACCGGACGGGACGAAGCGGTCCTCCGGAGTGGACGGCGGCTACAGCACCGGCATCCCCGGCAACGTCACCGACCACGTCACCGACGTACGGGCGAGCGACGAGAACACCGGCGGCGGAGAGGTCAAGGAGAACCTCGTCGACGGCGAGCCGAGCACCAAGTGGCTGACGTTCCACACCACCGGCTGGGCGGAGTTCGACCTGGACGCACCGGTCACGGTGGTCACCTACGCGCTCACCTCCGCGAACGACCACGACGAGCGGGACCCGAGGGACTGGACCCTGAAGGGCTCGACGGACGGCAAGGACTGGAAGACCCTCGACACCCGCTCCGGCGAGTCCTTCTCGGAGCGCTTCCAGACCAGGTCGTACGATCTCGCGAGCCCGGCCGAGTACCGGCACTTCCGGCTCGACGTCACCGGGAACCACGGCGGCGACATCCTCCAGCTCGCCGACGTCCAGTTCTCCACCGGCAAGACCGACGACCCGACGCCCAAGGACATGCTCTCGCTGGTGGACCGCGGGCCGAGCGGCTCGCCCACCGCCAAGGCGGGCGCGGGCTTCACCGGCAAGCGGGCCCTGCGGTACGCGGGCACCCACCAGGGCGACGGGCGGGCGTACTCGTACAACAAGGTCTTCGACGTCAACGTGCGCGTCAAACGGGACACCGAACTGGGCTACCGGATCTTCCCCTCGATGGCCGACGGCGACCGTGACTACGACGCGACCAACGTGGCCGTGGACCTGGTCTTCACCGACGGCACCTCGCTGAGCGGGCTGGACGCCGTGGACCAGCACGGGTTCGCGCTGACCCCGCAGGGCCAGGGCGCCGCCAAGGTGCTGTACGTCAACCAGTGGAACGACGTGACCTCGCGGATCGGATCGGTCGCCGCCGGGAAGACCGTCGACCGCATCCTCCTCGCCTACGACTCGCCGAAGGGACCCAACACGTTCCGCGGCTGGCTCGACGACGTCACCCTGCGGCGGGCGGCGCCGGAACGGCCGAAGGCGCATCTGTCCGACTACGCCCTCACCACCCGGGGCACGAACTCCAGCGGGGGCTTCTCGCGCGGCAACAACTTCCCCGCGACGGCCGTACCGCACGGCTTCAACTTCTGGACGCCGGTCACCAACGCGGGCTCGCTGAGCTGGCTGTACGACTACGCGCGGGCGAACAACGCGGACAACCTGCCGACCATCCAGGCCTTCAGCGCCAGCCACGAGCCGAGCCCCTGGATGGGCGACCGGCAGACCTTCCAGGTGATGCCCTCGACGGCGTCGGGCACCCCGGAGACCGGCCGGGACGCCCGCGAGCTGGCCTTCCGCCACGAGAACGAGACCGCACGCCCGTACTACTACGGGGTGACCTTCGAGAACGGCCTCACGGCCGAGATGGCGCCGACGGACCACGCGGCGGCCCTGCGTTTCACCTACCCCGGTGACGACGCGAACCTGCTCTTCGACAACGTGACCGAGCAGGCCGGACTGAGTCTGGACACCGACGCGGGGGTGGTCACCGGCTACTCCGACGTCAAGTCCGGCCTGTCCACCGGCGCCACCCGGCTGTTCGTCTACGGCAAGGTCGACGCCCCCGTCACGGCCGGCGGTTCCAGCGGCGTCAAGGGCTACCTGAAGTTCCGGCCCGGCGCGGACCACTCCGTCACGCTGCGCCTGGCGACCTCGCTGATCAGCGTCGACCAGGCCAAGGACAACCTCCGGCAGGAGATCCCGGACGGCACCTCGTTCACCGCGGTGAAGACCCGTGCGCGCAAGCAGTGGGACCGGCTGCTGGGCCGGGTCGAGGTCCAGGGCGCCACCCCGGACCAGCTGACGACGCTGTACTCCAGCATGTACCGGCTGTACCTGTACCCGAACTCCGGCTTCGAGAAGGTCGGATCGGCCTACCGGTACGCCTCGCCGTTCTCCCCGATGCCCGGCCCGGACACCCCCACCCACACCGGCGCGAAGATCGTCGACGGCAAGGTGTACGTCAACAACGGCTTCTGGGACACCTACCGGACCACCTGGCCCGCCTACTCGTTCCTGACGCCCGGTCAGGCGGGTGAGATGGTCGACGGCTTCGTGCAGCAGTACAAGGACGGCGGCTGGACCTCGCGCTGGTCCTCGCCCGGCTACGCCGACCTGATGACCGGCACCTCCTCGGACGTGGCGTTCGCGGACGCGTACGTCAAGGGCGTCGAGTTCGACGCCGAGGCGGCGTACGCGGCGGCCCTGAAGAACGCCACGGTCGTCCCCCCGGCCTCCGGCGTCGGCCGCAAGGGCATGGCCACCTCGCCCTTCCTCGGCTACACCAGCACGGCCACCGGCGAGGGCCTGTCGTGGGCGATGGAGGGCTACGTCAACGACTACGGCATCGCCGAGATGGGCCGCGCGCTCTACGAGAAGACCGGCAAGAAGCGCTACAAGGAGGAGTCGGACTACTTCCGCAACCGCGCCCAGGACTACGTGAACCTCTTCGACCCGAAGGCCGGCTTCTTCCAGGGCCGTGACGCGAAGGGCGCCTGGCGGGTCGACTCCGCGACGTACGACCCGCGCGTGTGGGGCTACGACTACACCGAGACCAACGGCTGGGGGTACGCCTTCACCGCGCCGCAGGACTCGCGGGGTCTGGCGAACCTGTACGGGGGCCGCTCCGCGCTCGCGGACAAGCTCGACACGTACTTCGCGACCCCCGAGACGGCCTCCCCGGAGGTCGTCGGCTCCTACGGCGGCGTGATCCACGAGATGACCGAGGCGCGGGACGTCCGGATGGGCATGTACGGGCACTCCAACCAGGTGGCCCACCATGTGAACTACATGTACGACGCGGCCGGTCAGCCGTGGAAGGCCCAGAGGAACGTCCGCGAGGTCCTCTCCCGCCTCTACGTGGGCAGCGAGATCGGGCAGGGCTACCACGGCGACGAGGACAACGGCGAGCAGTCGGCCTGGTACCTGTTCTCCTCGCTCGGCTTCTACCCGCTGGTGATGGGCGGCGGCGAGTACGCCATCGGCTCCCCGCTGTTCACCAAGGCGACCGTCCACCTGGAGAACGGCCGGGACCTGGTGGTCAAGGCGCCGCGCAACAGCG
This sequence comes from Streptomyces sp. NPDC048566, assembly GCF_043199735.1. Lineage (NCBI taxonomy): Bacteria > Bacillati > Actinomycetota > Actinomycetes > Kitasatosporales > Streptomycetaceae > Streptomyces > Streptomyces sp. NPDC048566. Next base: position 65,061 of record NZ_JBICWL010000020.1, on the reverse strand, counting down.
CGAAGAACGTCTACGTGCAGGGCGTCAGGGTCAACGGCAAGCGCTGGAGCTCGACGTCGCTGCCGAACTCGCTGATCGCGAAGGGCGGTGTGCTGGAGTTCGACATGGGCGCGAAGCCGTCCTCGTGGGGCACCGGCAAGGACGCGGCCCCCACGTCGATCACCCAGGACGACAAGGTGCCGTCGCCGCGCGCGGACACCCTCACGGGTGATGGCGCGCTCTTCGACAACACCTCGGCCACGGACGCCACCGTCACCTCGGTGGACCTGCCGGTGGGCGACGCGACCAAGGGCGTGCAGTACACGCTGACCTGCTCGGACCACACCAAGGCGCCGGCCGGCTGGACCCTCCAGGGCTCCCCGGACGGCACGACGTGGAAGGACCTCGACCGGCGCTCCGGCGAGTCCTTCCCGTGGGACAGGCAGACCCGGGCGTTCTCGGTTCCGCATCCGGGCTCGTACGCCCACTACCGGCTCGTCCTCGACGGACCGGCGACCCTCGCGGAGGTGGAACTGCTCGCCTGACACGGGCGGCACGGCACACCGCGGACACCGCACGGCACGGCAGAAGGGGCGGGCCCGGAGGAGACTCCGGGCCCGCCCCGCGTTGCCGGCGGCTCACCTCGCGCCGCCGACGGCTCGGCTGGTCATCTGCTCAGGCACTCACCGCGAGGGTGAAGACGTGCAGGTCCGCGTTGCCGGGAAGCGTGACGCTCTTGACGGTGCGGCCGGCCGGGGCCTCGAAGGGCTTGGTGGCGAAGACGTACGTGGCCACCGGGTCCTTGTCGGCGCCGGCCACGTTGCGGTAGGCGGCCTCGGCGACGGTGAGGTTGCCGTACTGGACGGTGCCGCCCCCACCGCCGACGGTCCAGTCGGTGAAGGCCAGTTCGACCGATTCGGTGCCGCCGTCGGTGTAGGTGACGGTCGCCCGGCTCCGCTGGTTGCCGTTGACGGCGCTGCCGACGAAGGACAACCGGCGTGCCGAGTCGGCCAGTTCGATGGTCTGGCCGTGCGCCGAGGCGTTGTCGGGGCGGCCCGCGGGCGAGTCGGGCCAGGTGAAGCCGAGGCCGTCCACCGTGCCCGGCCGGCCCGGGGTCAGCCCCGCGTCGGCGAGGGCCTGCCGGGAGTAACTCCAGCCGCCGCCGTCGAAGTCGGCCTCGTCGTGGTCACCCGCGTCGTCGGAGACACCGGTGTTGTCGTAGGCCGCGAGCAGGGAACCCGGGGCCGCCACGGTCAGGGCGACGGGCTGGGCGTACGAGGTGTCGGCGGAGGTCACCGTGACCTTGACGTCGTGGAACCCCTGCTCGACGTCGTCGGCGGCGGTGAGCGTGATCCGCTGGGCGCCGTCGGTGACGGTGCCCTCGGCGGGTGTCGCCGTCACTCCGTCGGGGGTGTCCACGTGGAAGCGGACGTCGGGTCCGGTGCCGCCGCTCAGCGCGAGGGCGCGGATGTCGAGCGCGGCGCTGCCGCCGGGCGCCAGCGTGGCCGCCGTCGGGCCGACCCCGATCTGGTACGGCTGCTCACCGGTGCGGAAGGAGGGCGGCGCCGCCTGCTCCGCGCTCCCCCACGCCGTGTCGGGGGCGGAGGACAGCGTGTAGTCCAGGGTGCCGCCGTCGCGGACGAACGAGGCGGGGAGCCAGGGCCGCTCGCCGGCGCGGCCGTCGACGCGCAGCGACCGGATGTAGGGGGCGTCCGCCGCGGCGCCCCGGGCCCGGATCTCGATGTCGCGCCGGCCCGGGCGGTCGATCTCGATCCTCGGGAACAGCGGTGAGGCCAGGGTGAGTTCGGCGCGGGAGGGGACCTGGGGGTACATGCCGAGCGCGGAGAAGACGTACCAGGACGACATCTCGCCGAGGTCGTCGTTGCCGGGGATGCCCTCCGGCGCGGTCGACCACAGCCGGGTCATCGCGGCGCGGACGGTCTCCTGCGCCTTGTAGGGGGCGCCCGCGTAGTCGTACAGGTAGGGGACGTTGATCGACGGCTCGTTGTCCAGCTCGGACTTGTCGCCGCCGGAGCCGGTGAACGCCCAGCCGCCGTCGTCGTCGTGGAAGAAGGCGTCGAGGCGTGCGAGGGCCTTGTCGCGGCCGCCCATCGCGGCGAAGAGGCCCGCCGGGTCGTGCTGGACCATCCAGGTGTACTGGGCGGCGGTGCCCTCCACGAAGCCGTTGCCGGTGGCGGGGGTGAATCCGGTGACCCAGCTGCCGTCGGCCCTGCGGTTGGCGATGTAGCCGCCGCCGGGGTCGGCCGCGATGTTGAAGTTGTTCTGCCACCACTGGGAACGCCGCGTGAACTCGGCCGCGGTCTTCTTCCGGCCGGCCGCCGCGGCCAGTTGCGCGAGGGCGAAGTCGGCGCCGGACATCTCCAGGGTCTCCGCGGCGCCGCCCCAGGCGTTGGACACGGACGGCATGTAGTGGTGGTCGAGGTACTTGTCGAGGGAGGGCCGCTGTCCGACCGAGAGGACGGGTTTGCCGGCCGGGGACAGGTCCCCCTCGGTCGGTACGGTGGCCGCCTTCACCAGCGAGTCGAGGGCTCCCCGCAGGTCGAAGCCGGTGCCGCCGAAGGCGCGGATGCCGGCGAGGGCGGGTGCGGAGGGGTCGCCGTTCATGACGTGGGTACCGCTCGCGCCGTGCAGCCACCGGTCCCAGACCCCGCCGTTCTGCCGGGCCAGTTCGAGCAGCGACTGCGCGATGTCGGAGCCGGTTTCCGGATCGAGCAGGGTCAGCAGCTGGACCTGCGAGCGGTAGACGTCCCAGCCGGAGAAGGTGCCGTACTGGGCGGCGTGGCCCCGGCCGACGGTGTGCACCCTGTCGTCGGGGCCGCGGTATCTGCGGTCGGCGTCGCTGATGACGTTCGGGTGCAGCAGGCAGTGGTAGAGCGCGGTGTAGAAGGTGGTGCGGTCGCTGCCGGTGCCGCCGCCGACGGCGATGGCACCGAGCCGGTCCCGCCAGGCGCGGTGCGCGGCCTCCCGGACGGAGTCGAAGGAGCGGGACGGCGGGTTCTCGGCGGCGAGGTTGGCCCGGGCGCCGGCCGGGCTGACATAGGAGATGCCGACCTTGACGTTCACCGGGCCGGTGCCGGGCGCGAACTCCACCCAGCCGCCGGCGCCCTTGCCGGCGACGGGACGGCCGCCCTGCGCGAATCCGCCGGTGCCGCCGCTCGCCTCGGTGGACCCGGGGCTGAGCCGGTCGTCCTGCCAGGTGCCGGTCTTGACGAAGTCCCGGTCGAAGCGGGCGGTGAAGTACAGGGTGTAGTAGGAGCGGCGGCCCTCGGGGTCGAGGTAGCCGCAGAAGTCGCCGGAGGTGACGGAGCCGGAGACCGTGTGCGTCGCCGGGTCGATACGGACGGTCGAGGCGCTCGATCCGACCTCGGAGTTGGCCGTGCGGATCAGCAGCGAGGCGGGTTTGTCCGCGGGGAAGGTGAAGCGGCCCGAGCCGGTGCGCGCGGTGGCGGTGAGGTCGGCGCTCACCCCGGAGGCGAGTCCGACCGCGTAGTGGCCGGGCTCGGCCCGCTCGTCGGTGTGCGCGAAGTCGGACGCGTAGACGGCGTCCTCGGTGTCGGCGGCCGGGGAGGAGGTGACCTCGCCTGCGTAGGGGAAGAACGGGATGTCGCCGCTGCCGCCGGCGCATCCGGTTCCGGACATGTGGGTGAGGCTGAAGCCCCGGATGCGGGTGGCGTCGTACTGGTAGCCGCCGGGAGCGGCGGTGCGGGTGGCGTCGCCGCGGGTGTTCTCGGGGCTCCAGGACAGCATCCCGAAGGGGGTGACGGCGCCCGGGAAGACGTTGCCGCCGTTCCTGGTGCCGATGAGCGGGTCGACGTGGACGGTGGGGTCCCGGACGAGGTCCGGTGGGCCGGACGGGGGTGCGGCGAGCGCCGGAGTGGCGCCCGCGGCCGTCAGGACGACGGCCAGCAGGACGGATGACGGACGGAAACGCATGACGCGGCCCCTCCTCCTTCGGACGGGTCGCGCACCACGGGTCGCACAAGCCGCTGGGACAGTAACGTGCGTCACGGGTACCACGGAAGACCGCGTCCGCCCCGGACGGCGCGCCCGCCGCGGAACGGCGAGGATCCGGCGGCCCGGCGCCTCCCGGCCACGGCACGTGCCGCATATCCGCCAACTTCCTTGACATCGTTGTCCGTTGGAGCGGTACAGTCGGTACAGACCATGCAGACAACGTTGTCGCACACCGTGGTCGTCACAAGCCGCACCATCCCCGGGCAGGGCTCCCCCCGTCCTGCCCGGGCTCGCGGACCGGGCGGGCCCGAACCCACCCGCCCGGTCCGCCCCGAGTCCGCCCTCGCCACCGTCCCGGCGGGAACGTCCGCCGGCGGCGCCTCCCCGGCCGGTGGGGGAACGCGAAGGGCCGCACCCCCGTCGGACGGGGGTGCGGCCCTCTGCTCGCTCGCCGGACCGGCTACTTGCGGATCAGGTTGCGCAGCACGTACTGCATGATGCCGCCGTTGCGGTAGTAGTCCGCCTCGCCGGGGGTGTCGATGCGCACGACGGCGTCGAACTCGACGCCGGTGTCGGTGGCGACCTTCACCGTGCGCGGGGTGGTGCCGTTGTTGAGCTCCTCGACACCGGTGAAGGAGAAGGTCTCCTCGCCGGTCAGGCCGAGGGACTCGGCCGTGACGCCCTCCGGGAACTGCAGCGGCAGGACGCCCATGCCGATGAGGTTCGAGCGGTGGATGCGCTCGTAGGACTCGGCGACGACGGCCTTGACGCCGAGGAGCGCGGTGCCCTTGGCGGCCCAGTCGCGGGACGAACCGGAGCCGTACTCCTTGCCCGCCAGGATGACCAGCGGGATGCCCTGGTCGATGTAGTTGCGCGAGGCATCGTAGATGAACGACACCGGGGCGCCGTCCTGCGTGAAGTCGCGGGTGTAGCCGCCCTCGGTGCCCGGCGCGATCTGGTTGCGCAGGCGGATGTTGGCGAACGTGCCGCGGATCATGACCTCGTGGTTGCCGCGGCGCGAGCCGTAGCTGTTGAAGTCGCGGCGCTCGACGCCGTGCTCCGTGAGGTACTTGCCTCCGGGGGTGTCGGCCTTGATCGCACCGGCCGGGGAGATGTGGTCGGTGGTGACCGAGTCGCCGAGCTTGGCCAGGACGCGGGCGCCGGCGATGTCGGAGACCGGGGTGGTCTCCATCGTCATGCCCTCGAAGTAGGGGGGCTTGCGCACGTAGGTCGACTGGGCGTCCCACTCGAAGGTGTCGCCCTCGGGGATCGGCAGCGCCTGCCACTGGGCGTCGCCCGCGAAGACGTCCTGGTAGGACTTGGTGAACATGTCCTCGCCGATGGCGTTGGCCACGACGTCGTTGACCTCGGCCTCGGTGGGCCAGATGTCCGCGAGGTGGACCGGCTTGCCGTCCTGGTCGGTGCCGAGGGCGTCCTTGGTGATGTCCACCTTCATGGAGCCCGCGATGGCATACGCGACGACCAGCGGCGGGGAGGCCAGGTAGTTCATCTTGACGTCGGGGTTGATGCGGCCCTCGAAGTTCCGGTTGCCGGAGAGGACCGAGGTGACGGCGAGGTCGTGGTCGTTGACGGCCTTGGAGACCTCGTCCGGCAGCGGGCCGGAGTTGCCGATGCAGGTGGTGCAGCCGTAGCCGACGAGGTTGAAGCCGACCTTGTCGAGGTAGGGGGTGAGCCCGGCCTTGTCGAAGTAGTCGGTGACGACCTTGGAGCCCGGGGCGAGGGTGGTCTTGACCCACGGCTTGCGGGTCAGGCCCTTCTCCACGGCCTTCTTCGCGACGAGCGCGGCGGCGACCATGACGTACGGGTTCGAGGTGTTGGTGCAGGAGGTGATGGCCGCGACCGTCACCGCGCCGTGGTCGATCTCGTAGGTGCTGCCGTCGGGGGCGGTCACGGTGACCGGGTTGGACGGGACGCCGTTGGAGGTCGCCGGGGCGTCGGAGGCCGGGAAGGACTCCTTGCCCGCCTCGTCGTCGTCGGCGACGTAGTTGCGGACGTCGCTCTTGAACTGCTCGGCGGCGTTCGCGAGGACGATGCGGTCCTGCGGGCGCTTCGGGCCGGCGATGGAGGGGACGACCGTGGAGAGGTCGAGTTCCAGCTTCTCGGAGAAGTCGGGCTCGGCGGCCGGGTCGAGCCAGAGGCCCTGCTCCTTGGCGTACGCCTCGACGAGCGCGACCTGCTGCTCGGAGCGGCCGGTGAGCTTGAGGTAGTTCAGCGTCTCGCCGTCGATCGGGAAGATCGCGGCGGTGGAGCCGAACTCCGGCGACATGTTGCCGATGGTGGCGCGGTTGGCGAGCGAGGTGGCGGCGACGCCCTCGCCGTAGAACTCGACGAACTTGCCGACGACGCCGTGCTTGCGCAGCATCTCGGTGATCGTGAGGACCAGGTCGGTGGCGGTGGTGCCGGGGGTCAGCTCACCGGTGAGCTTGAAGCCGACGACGCGCGGGATGAGCATGGAGACCGGCTGGCCGAGCATCGCGGCCTCGGCCTCGATGCCGCCGACGCCCCAGCCGAGCACGCCCAGGCCGTTGACCATCGTGGTGTGCGAGTCGGTGCCGACGAGGGTGTCGGGGTACGCCTGGCCGCCGCGGACCATGACGGTGCGGGCCAGGTGCTCGATGTTGACCTGGTGGACGATGCCGGTGCCCGGGGGGACGACCTTGAACTCGTCGAAGGCGGTCTGGCCCCAGCGCAGGAACTGGTAGCGCTCCTTGTTGCGGCCGTACTCCAGCTCGACGTTCTGGCCGAAGGCGTCCTTGGTGCCGAACTTGTCGGCGATGACGGAGTGGTCGATGACCAGCTCGGCCGGGGCCAGCGGGTTGATCTTCGCCGGGTCGCCGCCGAGCTCCTTGACGGCCTCGCGCATGGTGGCGAGGTCGACGACGCAGGGGACGCCGGTGAAGTCCTGCATGATCACGCGGGCCGGCGTGAACTGGATCTCCTGGCTGGGCTGCGCCTGCGAGTCCCAGCCACCGAGGGCCCGGATGTGGTCGGCGGTGATGTTCGCGCCGTCCTCGGTACGGAGCAGGTTCTCCAGCAGCACCTTCAGGCTGTACGGAAGGCGAGCCGAGCCTTCCACCTTGTCCAGCCGGAAGATCTCGTACGACTCGTCGCCCACCTGCAGCGTGCTGCGGGCGTCGAAGCTGTTCGCCGACACGACAGTCTCCTTCATTGATGTGCGCGTTCCCACCGCATCCTGCCGCCACGAGGTCGTGGACGATCCGCTAAGGTAAGGCTAAGTTAGGTAACCCTTACCACGGGATCGGCGACGCGGTGCGGCTGCGGTACGCCTCGGCAGATATCTCGATGTCGAGATAACTCTAGTACATGGGGGCGGCGAGGTCATGCCCGGGCGCTCCCATGTCCCGACAGGTCCACCCCCGCCTTCCCGGTACCCCCGCGGCACCCCGTCGCACCAGGCGACCCCCGGCGCCGCGACGGAAGGCGCCCACCGGTACGGCCGCCGGCGCCGGCGCCGGGTGCGACCGGCGCGCCACGGGGGTGATCCACGCCGTGGCGCGGATCACCCGGGACGCGGGCGGGCGCCCTCCCCGGCGGCACTCCGGCGGGGAGAGCGACGGCGGGAGGCGCGGGCGAGGAGCGGGGAGGCGCCCCGCCCGAAATCCACCGACCCGCCACGCCTCCGCACACCGCCGCTCGGGCCGCAACGCGCCGACCCGGAGCCGGGAGGACGCCGAGGCGGGTGGGTGGATGCCGCGCAGGGACGGACACCGGTCGCGGCGCAGGCGGGCGGGCATACAGGCAGGCACGCACGCGACGGACGGTCACCGGAGTACGGGGCCAGGGCGCCGTCCGGCAGGGGCGAGGGGTGGCACGGAGGAGGCCGACGTGGACGGATCGGACCGAGCCGTTCGAGCCAACAGGCTCTCAGAGAAGACGGATTGACCACCGAGGGCCCCAGCAGGGCTGCCTCCCGGTCAAGTTGACGGGGCGACGCATGGACGGACAGGCACGTCGCGCCACTTTCGGGGTACCAGGTGTTTCGCCGGGAGGGCCCCGGCACACCGAGGCGAAAGGGCCGCCATGCCGCTCACGTTCCGCAAGAGCTTCAAGATCTTTCCCGGCGTGCGACTGAACATCAACCGCAAGTCGATGTCCGTCACCACCGGCGGTGGCGACCACGGTCCGCGGGTCACACACAGCACCACCGGCCGCAGGACGACGTCGATGAACCTCCCGGGCCCGTTCGGCTGGCGCAAGACCCGCAAGGCCCGGTGACACAAGCCGGACATACATCACCCGAAGCGACCAACCGTCACATACGCATCGCCAGGCGGCGCGGACCGGCGGCGACATCGACGACCGCGGCACGCGGCATCGCTCGACGGTCGCCGCCGCGCCGGCACCGCGGAGGCCCGCGCCATCCGAACTCCCCTGCGAGCGCGACACCATGGAGCCCGTCACCCGGAAGGCGGCGCTCCATTTCTTTTTATCTCACATCCGATATACGGTCGCGCCATGGCAGACGACTACCTCGTACGCATCGGCAAGCTCATCCGTGACGCCCGGCAACACCGGGGCTGGACACAGTCGCAGCTCGCCGAGGCGCTCGGCACCAGCCAGAGCGCCGTGAACCGCATCGAGCGCGGCAACCAGAACATCAGCCTTGAGATGATCGCCCGCATCGGTGAGGCCCTGGACAGCGAGATCGTCTCGCTCGGCTATGCGGGTCCGATGCATCTGCGGGTCGTCGGCGGCCGTCGTCTGTCCGGGTCGATCGACGTCAAGACGAGCAAGAACGCCTGTGTCGCCCTGCTGTGCGCCACGCTGCTGAACAAGGGGCGCACGGTACTGCGCCGGGTCGCCCGCATCGAAGAGGTGTACCGGCTGCTGGAGGTGCTCGGCTCGATCGGCGTCCGCACCCGGTGGATCAACGGGGGCGTCGACCTGGAGATCGTTCCCCCCAACGAGCTGGACATGGAGGCGATCGACGCCGAGGCGGCCCGCCGGACGCGCTCCATCATCATGTTCCTCGGCCCGCTGCTGCACCGCCTGGACGCCTTCAAGCTGCCCTACGCGGGCGGCTGCGACCTCGGCACCCGGACCATCGAGCCGCACATGATCGCGCTGCGCCGGTTCGGGCTCGACATCGCGGCGACCGAGGGGCTCTACCACGCGCAGGTGGACCGGTCCGTCAGCCCCGGGCGGCCGATCGTGCTGACCGAGCGCGGCGACACCGTCACGGAGAACGCGCTGCTCGCCGCCGCCCGCCACGACGGCGTCACCGTCATCCGCAACGCCTCCTCCAACTACATGGTGCAGGACCTGTGCTTCTTCCTGGAGGCGCTGGGCGTGCGGGTGGAGGGCATCGGCACCACCACGCTCACCGTGCACGGCGTCCCGACCATCGACGTCGACGTCGACTACTCCCCCTCCGAGGACCCGGTCGAGGCGATGAGCCTGCTGGCCGCCGCCGTCGTCACCGAGTCGGAGCTGACGGTGCGCCGGGTGCCGATCGAGTTCCTGGAGATCGAACTCGCGGTCCTGGAGGAGATGGGGCTCGACCACGACCGCACGGCCGAGTACTACGCCGACAACGGGCGCACCCGCCTGGTGGACCTGACGGTCCGGCCCTCCAAGCTGGAGGCGCCCATCGACAAGATCCACCCGATGCCGTTCCCCGGCCTCAACATCGACAACGTCCCCTTCTTCGCGGCCATCGCGGCCTCCGCCCAGGGCCAGACGCTGATCCACGACTGGGTCTACGACAACCGGGCGATCTACCTGACCGACCTCAACCGCCTCGGCGGCCGGCTCCAACTGCTGGACCCGCACCGCGTCCTGGTCGAGGGCCCGACCCGCTGGCGCGCCGCCGAGATGATGTGCCCGCCCGCCCTGCGCCCCGCCGTGGTCGTCCTGCTCGCGATGATGGCCGCGGACGGCACCTCGGTGCTGCGCAACGTGTACGTCATCAACCGGGGTTACGAGGACCTCGCGGAGCGGCTGAACTCGATCGGGGCGCAGATCGAGATCTTCCGGGACATCTGATCGGCGAGGTGTCGTGCCCCTTGGCAGCAAGGGGTACGACATCACAACATGCCAGCTGAACTGCGGGTACTCACCTTCACGACCCTCCGTTGATCACTGTTGTTTTTCAGCGCCTTGTGCAACGCCCGTCCAAGATGATCTTAAATGGCTGACGATACGTCAGGAGTTTTTGAGTATCCGTCAGCCATCACGGAGGGTTGTTGTCGCCGAAGTGGCCGTGCCGGCACCTTCCGGTACGCGGGCAGCAGGGGCGTTCAGTCGGCCGCGTTACAGGAAGTGTTCACCGAATGCGCGGAACAGCTTCCCGAGGCCCGTAGGCAGATCGAGGACGGCAAGTACCGCCTGGACCTGCCGCTGGGAATGCGACGGGACTGCTGCACGAGTAGGTGACAGCGGGGGTTATGCAGCCGGAGCTGCGGGTGGGGTCAGGATGGTCTCGTATTCGACGGGGGGCAATCGGGCCAGGCGTTTCTTACGCCGGCGGCGGTGGTAGGTGCGCTCGATCCAGGTCACGATCGCGATCCGTAGTTCCTGGCGGGTGGCCCGGGTGCGGCGGTCGAGGACGTTCTTCTGCAGCAGCGCGAAGAAGCTCTCCATGGCCGCGTTGTCGCCGGCGGCACCGACTCTGCCCATCGATCCGATCATGCTGTGACGTGCGAGAACTGCGACGAACTTCCGTGAGCGAAATTGCGACCCGCGGTCGGAATGCACGATGCATCCTGCGACCTGACCGCGACGGGCGACGGGCGACGGGCGGACTCAAGGGCTCTCACGGCGAGACTGGACGTCATATCCGGGCGTCGATGGAATAGCCCACGATGCGGCCGGAGTACACGTCCTTGACGGCACACAGATACAGCTTGCCCTCGCCGGTCGCGTGCTCGGTGATTTCCGTCAGCCACAACCGGTTCGGCCCGGCTGAGGTGGAGTCCCGCCGCACCAGGTCATCATGGACAGGCAGCCCGGCCTTGGCGTTCTTACCGCGGCCCCGTCGTTTGCCGAACGCGCTCCACCAGCGGTTGTCGCGGCAGATCTTCCAGGCGGTCCGCTCGGCCATCGCCTCACCGGCGGCGCGGGCCTCGTCGAGCAGGAAGCGGTGGCCGAACTCGGGATCGTCGCGATGCGCGTCGAACAAGGCGTTGGCCCGGTATGCCTCGGCGAGCTCGGAATCGGTGACCGGTGAGGCCAGCCATCGGTAGTAGGGCTGGCGGGCCAGCCCTAGCACCCGGCACGTCACCGACACCGGCACCCGGCAAGGGGCAGCGGCGGCGGCCAGCTCGCGGACGAGCGGGTACATCATTTTGACGGCAGGTTCGCCTGCGACAGATATGCCGCAGCCCTCCGCAGAACCTCGTTCTCCTGCTCCAGCAGCCGGATGCGCTTGCGGGCCTCGCGCAGCTCGGCGGACTCACCCGATCCCGTTGCGGGCCTGGCGCCCTCATCGGTGTCGGCGCGGCGCAGCCACTTCGACAGCGTGATCGGGTGGACGCCGAAGTCGGCGGCGATCTGATCCAGCGTTACGCCGGGCTCGCGGCTGCGCGCAGACCCGCACGAGGTCCTCGCGGAAGTCCTTCACGGCTTGGGCACTGCAACATCCTTCCAGGCCGCCTCTCAGCAAGCCAGATCAGGTGTCACCCAAACCTGCAGCAGACCCAGTTGGCATATGCATGGGGCATCCGAGTGGAGTGCGGCTACCTGAGTACCGAGGGCGCTGCACCTCGCCGACTGCGCCGAACCAGTCTACTGAGCGTTTTCAGCGTGGCCACTGATCAGGTGACGCCGGTGAGGTCGAAGTGAGGGCCGCAACGCGCAAAGCCCCCGTGCCGTTGGGGCGGCGTTCGAAGTCTCAACCAATCGGCATAGGAGCCCTGTTGGTTCCCTATTCGGCCCGCCCCTGAGGGGGGCGGGCCTTTTCTGTTTCACGCCTCAGCGCACTACCTTGCCCCGGGGAGGCTTCTTCACCTGGCCCGGGATGGTGTGGTTGGGGTCGCAGTCGAAATGAAGCCGGCCGGTAGGGCCCCTCTCGATCTTCACCCAGTACGACCGGGCAGAGGTCAAGCTGACGGTGAACGCAGTCTCCACGGTCCCGTTGGGATACCTCGCAAAGCCCCAGTCACCGGAGTTCTTGATCAACTGGGCCAGGCCATCGGCCACCGGTCTTTCAAGTACTTCTTCTCCTCCATCAGCTCTCCACCTTGTCCCGTCCGGTCCCGTCAGGTTCCTGTCGGAGCGTCATGTAGACCTCCCCGGGGGTCATACCGTAGTCCTCCGCGGTCTGTTCGTACGTCTGATTCTGGCTCCCGCAAGAATCCAGCCCTTCAACGCGGGCTGTACCGCCACTCAGTGCTTTCAGCGTTGCCGCTCCAGGGTGAGGACGTAGCCCTGTCCGTTTGCGGCACCCACCCCCACATGCCCGGCGTCACCCGATCAGGGGACGCGCTGAAACGCTCACTGCTGGGCGATGGCCGCGCGAATCCGGTGGTCGACGAGGAGGTCGTGCACAAGGTGGCCGAAGTACGTCACGCATTCCGGGTGCTGTCGCAGCATCGCCGCCACCGAACTGGCGGCGTCCCCGTTCAGGGTCGTCCACCAGGAGAAGCCATCAGCCTGCCCGCTCTGGTCGTCCAGGAGGGGGATCCATTCGAACGCGCCACCGCAGCACGCTTCCAGGAGATCGAGCTCCCTCGCCCGGGCAGCCCCCTCGGCGATACTGGCCAGCCACCTGACGGTGGCGTCGAGTTCCTCGGAACCGTGGGAGACGACCGAGCCGAAGAGTGTCGCCATCGCGGACACGACCTCTACAGCACGAGCGGCGTCGGTCAGCAGGTCCGCCATGATCGAGGCGACGGGAACCTTGATCAGCACGTCGAAGTAGAGAGCAGCATCGTCGGGATGCCTAGCGGCCAGCGTTAGGAGGTCCGACCCCGCACCCGTCGACCCGGCGAACAGTTCCCGCTGGAGGTGCTCGCCGCGTAGCGCAACGGGCTCTGCCGGCTCGTCCAGCTCTCGCGCGACGAAATCGAGGAAGGCGGACACCGTGGCCGGGCGTCGCTCCGGGTCCCTCTGGGTCGCCTCCCGGACGATCGCACGCCATGGGCCCGACTTCGGGAGCAACGGGACGTTCACGAGGGGCATCTCGCCCGTGACGGCCCATCCGATGAGCTGCCCCAGGCTGTAGATGTCGGCAGTGGGGTCCACGTGGTGGACGTCGCTGTAGTGCTCAGGGGCCGCGAAACCCTCCGAGCCGAGGAAGACCCCCACGCGGGTCCGCTGCGGATCGGTCGTCTGCCCCAGGGGCCGCCGCGCGATCCCCCAGTCTGCCAGGACCCAGCGGCCGTTCAGACGCAGGACGTTGGCCGGCTTGATGTCCCGGTGGATCCATCCCTCACGGTGCGCCACCGCGAGGACCGAGCAGAGGGACTCCAGCAACTCCCGCAGGGCCGCATCATTGGAGAACTCTTCCCGGCAGTTCTCGGCGGTGGCCTCCGCGTACGGCATGACGAACCAGGTGTACTTGGGATCGAAGTCCAGCACCGGCATCGCATGCGGGTTCCCGGTCAGGCTGCGCCCCCATTCGATCTCCCGCTTCATGCGAGCAACTTGACGGCCGGGCGGGTACTTGTCCTTGAGCTTCTTCAGGATGACGACCTTGCCACTGGGCTTGTGCACCGCCTTGAAGACATCTGCCTGGCCGCCGTCGGCGAGGGGTAGCCGTTCACACCGGTAGTCCTTACGCTCGCCCTGCCTGGAGTGGCTGACCAGCTCTCCCGTTCGTGGCGCGACCAGCGGCTTGCCAGCGATCTCCTCCAGTTCCCCGGCTTCCGAGAAAAGGGTGATCCGATCGCTTGTGCGGGCGATGGCATCCGCGAGGGTCGCCGAAGCCCGTGGGTTCGCGTCTACCGGCCGCCGGGGAGCGACGACGTTCTGGAAGACCTCTGCGGGATCAAACCCCTCGGCAAGGTACTGGAGCACCTCGCGCTGGTCCTCGGGCAGCAGTGGCTGGAAGGCGTCGAACTGCGCCCTGTCCGTGATGGTGCGGATGGCCTCCAGAGTCTGGCCGTCGATGCCCAGCGCTGTGAGGTCGGTGGCGGAGAACCGAGCGAAAAGAGTCATGGGAACGTGGGAGGCGGGCCGCGAAGTGACCAGCCGCTCCATGGCAGCAACGTCCCGCACCTCCAGGCTTCCCATCGCGGAGTTCACGGAGACGAGCCGGGTGGCGGCCCACTGCAGGGCCTCGTCGTGTGGCAGCACCGTGAGGAGGAGAAAGGTCTCACTTCCGTCGTCGGGCGCGAGGAGCACGCCCCTCCAGAAGGCGGTGATGCGTATCGTCCTCATCCGCGGATCACGGGCCATGCGCGCGACGGACAACCCCAGCCCCTTGTCCGCGTACAGCTCGGCCACCGTCAGCGACTGGAACTTGGTGATCGCCTTGCGAACCCCGGCCCGGACGGGCTTCTCCAACTGCTCGTAGTCGGTCCAGAACGTGTGCACGACGGCGAGCTGCGGCAAGGCTAAGTCTCCAACGCGAGAGGCTGGTTGTCCGGCTCTCCAGCGTATCGCCCGGCGTCGATCGGAAGTCGTGCCGTTCGCCGGTCCGGCGCCGCCTCCGGGCGCACGTACTTTGGCACCTTCCACGCAGCGTCCGGTGTAGCGCCCCCGAGTCCACCGTCATCAGGAGATACAGGAACGCGATGAACAACAACAGCGGAACGAGCCACAGCGGCTGACGGTAACGTCCCCGTCATCACCGCCCCCGCGGCAGCGCCAGCCACAGCCGTCACCGCGTTCCCGCTCCGGACGCCGACTACCCGGGCCACCGGTGGAGCCAGATAGACGAACACGAGACCCGCGACCGTCCCTACGAGCAGCAGCGGGTTGTGCCGCACTTTGCGCTTAATCGCTCCGCGAGGCCCGGCCAGATCCCTCGGGCATGCTGTTCGAGTCGACCCAACCTACAAGGGTAGAAACGGGCTAGGTTTGCCGTGCCAGGAGATGCGCAGCGCGTCGCGGGCTCGGGTAGTGGCGACGAACAGCTGGTTGTGGCTCTTCTTGAGCTCGCGTTCGTACCGCTTGGGGTCAGTCGTCTTGTACTTCTCGACGACAGCAGTGCGCGGGAGGATGCCGTCGCTCGCGCCGATGACCGCGAGCTTCTGGTACTCAAGTCCCTTAGAGGTCCTAACAGAAGCTGTTGATCATGTGACTTTCGGCTTTGGTGGTCGTTGGTCTGGTCGTGGGGAAACGACAGTCGCGGCCGTGGATCGTGTCGGATGAACTGTGGTCGCTCATCGAGCCGTTGCTGCCCGAGCCGGGTC
The DNA here is from genome assembly GCF_043199735.1 of Streptomyces sp. NPDC048566. Taxonomy (NCBI): domain Bacteria; kingdom Bacillati; phylum Actinomycetota; class Actinomycetes; order Kitasatosporales; family Streptomycetaceae; genus Streptomyces; species Streptomyces sp. NPDC048566. The sequence goes on along the minus strand of NZ_JBICWL010000020.1, from coordinate 49,768 downwards.
CGAAGCTGGTCGAGGGCAGACCGCGGGTGCCGGACCGGCAGGCCCTGTGCGGGATCCTGTTCGTGCTGCACACCGGGATCCAGTGGGAGTACCTGCCCCAGGAGCTGGGCTTCGGCTCGGGCATGACCTGCTGGCGGCGCTTGGCCGCGTGGAACGAGGCCGGCGTGTGGGACGCGCTTCACTTGGTGCTGCTGAAGAGGCTGCGGGCTGCGAACAGGCTGGACTGGTCGCGGGCGGTGATCGACTCCTCTCATGTCAGGGCGGCCCGACGCGGCCCAAAAGCGGCCCCAGCCCGGTCGACCGCGCACGGCCGGGCAGCAAGCACCACGTCGTCACCGACGCCCAGGGCATCCCGCTCGCGGTGTCCCTGACCGGCGGAAACCGTAACGACGTCACGCAGTTGCTGCCTCTGCTGGACAAGATTCCGTCGGTGGCGGGTGTCGTCGGCCGGCCCCGACGCAGACCCGATGCCCTGCTTGCCGACCGCGGATACGACCACGACAAGTACCGTCGTCTGCTCTGGCAGCGCGGCATCCGCCCGGTCATCGCCGAGCGAGGCGTTGAACACGGCTCCGGCCTGGGCATCTTCCGCTGGGTGGTCGAGCGCACGATCGCCTGGCTGCACGGCTTCCGACGACTACGGATCCGCTGGGAGCGGCGCGACGACATCCACGAGGCCTTCCTCGGCCTCGCCACCTGCCTGATTACTCACCGACACGTCCAACGCCTTTGTTAGGACCTCTTAGAGCGGTGCATTCCGATGGGGACCTCGCCGCCACCTTGCGGGCCTTCCTTGGTGAGGGTCGCTGTGGTGATGCCGTGCTTGGTCTCCAGGTCGGCGCGACGCGGCCAGCCATGTCGCCGTCGGCGACGCAGACGGCCATGGTGCCGCTGGGGTCGCGTACGGTGCCGTCCTCGGTGGGCTGGGTGATGTCCGCGTTGCTCTGCCGGGCTGCTCGGTGAAGTCGGCGAGCGATCCATTCACTTATGGGAGATCGCGTTGACACACTAGCCCGTGCCCATCGAGAGGTCTCAGCTATGTCGCGCCCGCTCGAATAATCGCCCTACGCGTTCACCGTCCCGCCCCTGGTCGAGGCGGTGCCGGCTGCGCGAGACAGAATTGTGAGCCGTGCAAGGCGGCTCGGACTGGCCCTGAACGAGGAGCTGGCCCAGGACTTGAAGTTGCTCACCGGGGAACTGGTCACGAACTCGGTCATGCACACGCGGGCCGCGTGCGTTGTGTCCGTACGGTGGATCGGAGAGCGGCTCCGTGTGGAAGTCACCGATGTTGACCCCACTACGGTGCGTCCGTCTCAAGCTCGGTCCGCGGACGGGGGCGAGCCGTGAGGGGTCCTCGACGTCACCCGCCAGATGGTGAATTGGCTCCGACTGCAGCCGTGACGCCACGGCAGCTTCGGGGCCGGCTCGTCGAAGGCGTCGACGTCGATGTCAAAGCCTCCATCAGCCCCGGAAGGATTCGCACCTCCACTGGTTGGTGATCTGGTTGGTGACCACTCCGGCCCGCTAGTGTCAGGACACGGCCGGCACATGCCTTTGTATGTCGCTGTCGCCACGGCGATCTCCCTGTTCGCGCCTTCGCCGATGAGCGCGTCGAACGGTCGCTTCAGCGTGTCGAGCGCTCAATGGCGACTACTCCCAGAGGCTGGGTGAGGTCTTCAGAGACAGCGACGGTTGACTGCCATCCATAGTCATCAAAAAGATGGAAGATGCAAATATACTTGCTTGGATCTCTACATTCGACCATGGCGTCAGCAAATCGAATCAGATTAACACTGGCACCATCAGACGATTCGGAGGAATCCTTGACACGACTGCTGTACTGGCGCGCCAAAGTCTGCGGGGTAGCCAACCAGAATGGAATGTCAGCAGGAGTGGGATTGCTGAGGGTTTCGACCGCAACATTGGCAGCATCCCATCCATCCTCTACCAATCTATTGCATAGCACGCGGGCTTGGTCAGTTGAAATAAAGCCCACCGCGCCGACCGTGGTTGATGCTGGATCACCTCCGACACCCCTGACTGCGGTCGCCGCTATCGGCTGGTTTAGATCATCCGATACAGCAACAAGGATACGCCACCCCTGGTGCCGGATGGAGAAAAAGCGGATGAAAGACTCATTGGAAATAACTTCGAGTTTCTGAGCGAACCGATCCAGATCCAATGCGCGTTCAACGAGATCGCCGTATTTCCCGAGACGCAGTCGGTAGATTCCTGCCATGGAAGCGGTCTTTACTCGCGACATCTCCACCGCCGCGAGTTGAGACTGCTCAAGTGCCGAGAGTGCAAGCCGGGCCGACTCCCAGCCCACTCGAACGAGTTTCGCACAGCAGTCGATTGCTTGGTCTACATCCAAGACCACGGAGGCCGGCACATCCATAAGCGGCGTCTTCCTTTTGAGAATCAGACCAGGGGCGGCCACCTCGCAGTGTTCCCAGTGGCCGCCCCAGGGATCAGTTCATCAAGGAGCTGGGACGTGGAACACCTTAGCTCCTCGAACTATTCCTTCCACGAGGCTCTCGTTACTTTCCCAGAGCTCGGTACTGAACATGATTGACGGGTATATGGGCTGCCCCAGAGGGAGCTTTACCTGCAGGATCACTCCGGGAAGATCACTACGACCCTCGGCAGCGCCACGCGCATACGTCAGTGCTGTCTGCTTCGATGTCGACCACGAGGTGTAGATGCTGTCGGTGTTCCCATCATGATGGGTTTGCATGCTAGCTGAGCCGCCTCGCGGCTCAGCTATGCCGTGTACCGCGCTATTGTATGCCGGGCTCTCCGTGGAAACACCCCGGTACAGGTAGTTAAAACCGGGTTCCTCAGCGATCGAACTCAGCGAGAAGGAGCTTCCGCCGCGGAAGACCGGGTCATCTGCGTGTGCCGCTCCCGGGCCGAACCTCAAGCCCGAAGGATTCGAGGAGAACCTGCCCTTGAGCCAACTGAACGCGGGCCCGAGAAGGCTGCTGCTGCCGCCGCCCGCCGCTCCGAAGATCAGGTCCCAGGGGCCTGTAGGACGGCAGTGCGCTTCGTTGACGCCCCATGAGAACGCTGCGCCCACGCTCGCGTTGACGACCGTGGAGGTGGCGAGCGCCCGGCCTCCAGTGAGCCCGAGGCCGCGGGCTGCGGCGTTGCCAGCGCCTGGCATGAGTACACCAGCGATAGCGCCGGTGAGGGCTCCTTCGCCGCTCGCCTTGGCTAGGCCGCCCCAGGTGAAGCGTCCGTTTCGGTGCTGCCAGGAGTAGACGCCCCCTTCAAGCACGGCTCCGAAAGCGGCGCCAATGCCGGCGCTGACGCACAGAGGGCATTGACCGGACGGGTCGGCCTGGTTGACCGGGTCATTGCCAGCGTAGGCGTAGGGAGAGGGGCTGAAACTGCTCGCAGGGGCGGGGACGGGGTCGGTGGTGGCGAAGCGGGCCGTGGCGGGGTCGTAGCTGCGGGCTCGCAGAGCGAGATGGCCGGTGAGATAGGGGTCTTTGTATTGGCCGGTATAGCCGAAGACACTGGTCTGCCCGTTGGTGGTACTCGCCTTTCCGGTGGTCTCACCCCAGGGGGAGTAGGAGTAGGTGTAGGTCTCCTTGCCGGTGGCGTCGTTGACGGAGCGGACGGAGTTCTGGCGGTCGTGCAGGAGGTAAAAGACGCCTGTGGTCTGGTTGACGGCCTGGGGGATGCCGGTGGGGTTGTAGTTGTGGTCGGCGATCAGGGCGCCGGTGCTGTTGGTGTCGGTGGCGATCTGGGCCAGTGGGTTGTTCAGATCCCAGCGGGTGGTGCGGTCCCGGGTGCCGTTCTTGTTTGAGGTGGTGCGGTTGCCGTCGGCGTCGTAGCCAAAGGTGAAGGAGTTGGCACCGATGGTGGCGGACTTGATGCGGCTGGCGGCGTCGTAGGTGTAGATGCCGGTGGCGTCCTTGGTGAGGTTGCCGTCGGTGTCGTACGTCAGGTTGGTGGTGGTACTTCCTGACACGCGTTTGGTCAGCTGGTCAGCGGCATCGAAGGTGTTGGTGACGGTGGTGGTGCTGGTCTTGGATGTGGTGAGGTTGCCGACCTTGTCGTAGCCGTAGCTGGTTCCGCTGGTGCCGTCCAGACAGGATGTGGTGGCGAGGGTGTCGGTGCAGGCTCGGGTGAGGCGGCCGGTGCCGTCATATCCGTAGCGGCTGGCAAGGCCGGTGGTCGTGGCGTCCTTAAACTGGTCGGCGACGACTCGGCCGTCGGGGTCGCGGGTGAACTGGCGTGCCCCGGTGCCTTCGGAGACGGAGGCGAGGTTGCCGGCCCTGTCGTAGGTGCGAGACTCGGTCAGCGCCGTGGTGGTCGGCAGTTGCGCGGATGTGAGATTGCCTGCCTGGTCCCAGCCGTAGGTGATGGTCTTGCCGCTGGTGGACTGCGTTTTGATGCGGCCGTCCGCGTCGTAGACGTAGCTGATTGCGTAGCCGTCCGGGTAAGTGCGCGTCCTGACGGTGCCGTCGCCGTTGTAGGTGTACTTGAACGGGTTGGCGGCGCCGGGTGAGGTGATGGTCAGCGGCCGGCTCTCTGCGTCGTAGGTCAGAGTGCGGGTTCCTGTGCCGTCTGCGACCGTCGCGACTCGCCCTGCTGCGTCGTACGTGTAGGTGACGGATGGCGTGCCGTCGGAGTAGGTGCTCTTGGACGGCAGTCCACGGCTGTCGAAGGTGCTGATGATCGTCTGGCTGCGGGCGTTCGTGACCGTGGTGCGGTTGCCGTCCGCGTCGTAGGCGTACGACGTGGCGCGGTTCAGGGGGTCGGTGGTCTTGGTGAGATGGCCGGCTTTGTCGTAGGCGTACGCGGTGGTGTGCCGGTTGGGGTCGAGACGCGATGTCAGCTTGCTCATGGCGTCGTAGCCCAGGGTGGTGATGCCGCCGTCGGGAGCGGTGATCTTGGTGAGCCGGTCCAGATCGTCGTAGCCGTAGCCGGTCTTCTTGCCCAGCGCGTCGGTACTCTCGGTGACGTTGCCTACCGTGTCGTATGTGCTGGACGTCTTATTGCCCAACGGGTCGGTCTGGCCGGTGACGTTGCCTGCGGCGTCGTACGAGGTGTGCCAGGTGTACTGAGCCGGGTCAGCGCCGGTCACGTTGCCCCGCGGTTCCACGGTGTCGGTCAGGAGACCGTCGCTGTTGTAGCCATAGGTGGTCTTGTTACCCATCGGCGAGGTCTCGGACGCGAGTCGCCCGGCGGTGTCGTAGCTGTAGGTGATGGTCTTGCTGTTCCGGTCCCTGACCGTGGCCACCTGGTTGTTTGCGTTGTACGTGCTGATGATTATCCGGTTCAGGGCGTCCGTGGCTCGCAGGACGTTGCCCACGTCGTCGTAGCTGTACTTCCGGACGTTGCCGAGGGGATCGGTGACCGACTCGGCCAAGTTGTCTGCGGTGTAGGTCGTGGCGGTCGTGTAGCCCAGGGGGTCAGTGACCGTCGTCTTGTTCCCGGCCACGTCGTAGCCGTACTTCCAGGTGTACTTCGCCGCATCAGCCCCGGCTGCATTGCCTCGCGGCATCGTCATGGACAGCGCGCGGCCGGCCTTGTCGTACGTGTAGGTCGTCTTGCTGCCGACCGTGTCCGTCGCGGACAGGAGACGTCCCATGGCGTCGTAGGACTGCTGGCCGGTGTTGCCTGCGGCGTCGGTAGCGCCGGTGGCGCGGTTCGCCGCGTCGTACGTGCTTGACGTCGTCTTACCCGTGGCGTCGGTGACCGAGGTCAGGTTGCCGACGGCGTCGTATCCGCGCTTCGTAACGCGGCCTTTAGGATCCGTGGTCGTCAGGAGCCGGTCCGCGTCGTCGTACGTGTACTTCGTGGTGAACGCTGCCGGGTCTGCGCCTGAGGCGTTCCCTCGTGCGTCGGTGCTGGTGGCCACTCGCCCCGACGCATCGAAGGTCTGCGTGGTTGTAGCGCCGCTCGGAGACTTGACGGATGTCTGGTTGCCTACTGTGTCGTACCCGTAGGTCGTCGTTTTCTGCAGTGGGTCGGTCTCCGTGGCGAGCTGCCCGGTAGCGGTGTAGGTGAAGGTGGTGACGTTGGCCAGTGGATCCTTGACGGTGGCCAGCAGGTTGCCGGTGGTGTAGGTGTACGTCGTGGCGTGCACCTCAGGATCTGTGGACTTGGACAGGTTTCCGTTTGTGTCGTAGGCGTACTGCCAGCGGGCGCCGGAGGGCGCGGTCTCCGTCGTCAGACGGCCTGCCGTGTCGTAGGCGTACGACGTGAAGTGACCGAGCGGGTCGGTGGCCCTGATGAGGTTCGCGGTGCCGTCGTAGTTGTAGAACGTCCGGTTCCCGAAGGGGTCGTACTGGACGAGCAGGTAGTTGTGGGCGTAGACGTCGGTCCATACGCCCCCGTCCGGGGCCGTGGTGTCCGTCTCTCCGCTGCGGTACGTGTAGGACGTGCTGTTCCCGAGGGCGTCTTTCTGAGTGGCCACGCGGCCCTGGGAGTCATACGTGCTACGTACCGGGTAGTGCCCTGCCGCGTCCTGGATCGAGTTGAGTCGGCCTCCGGTGTCGTAGCCATAGGTGATCTGCTTGGCGTCGGTCCCGGTGACGCTCGTCAGGCGGCTTGCGGTGTATCCGTAGTCGACGTGCCGGCCATCAGCGAGCTGCACGCGGGAAAGAAGGTCGCCGGAGTACGTCGCCGTGGACGTCCGGCCCGCCGCGTCGGTCACGGACGCCAGGTGCCCGGCCGCGTAGCGGTAAGTCACGCCCTGGCCTGAGCGGTTCTTCGAGGAGGTGAGGTGTCCGCCGGAATCGAAGCTCAGGGTCCGCTTGTCCGGGGTGGTCAGGGTGTACGTGCCGTCGTCCAGGGACTTCAGGGCCGACCGCGAAGTGGCGGGATCCGTGAACGTGCCGTCGGACTTCTTGGTGTAAGGGTATTTCGCCCCGCTCTCCGACGTGTAAGTGATGTTGCCGTCCGCGTCCTTGGCCAGTTGGGCGTCCCAGGGAAGGGTCCATCCCTGGCCCAGAGAGCTGGCCGCGGTGTTGTCGGAGGAGTACCGGCGGGTGAGGTCGAGGCCACCCCCGACGGACGACTGCTGGGCGTCGGTGAAGGAGCCAGAGAACGCGCCCGTGGCGGTGTTCACCGAGGCACCGCGCTGGGCCTGCGGCTGGGCGAAGGCCGTGCTCAGGGACGCGCACTCCGGGGCACATGCGTAGGTCTGGTCGGTGGGTATCCCGTGGGCCAGGGTCATCACCGTGACCACGCCACCCCTGCCGCCGGCAACGTCGACGACGGTGGCGAGCGCCTTGATGGAGAAGTTTCCGATGTTGGGCTGGACACCGGCGCACTGTGTGGGATCGACCGACGCCTGGAGAGTCACTACTGGGTCGTTGACTTCGGGATGGACCAGTGAGTAGGCACCGGAGTGGGCCGTCACGACCTGGCCCGAGTCATAGGCAACGACATTGGGGCCGCAACCGACTTCCCAGGTCACCTTGACCTGATGCAGAACATCGGCGAGCTTGCCGTCCGCATCGTGAGTGGAGTCGGAGTTGGTGATTTCGGCGCTCGCGAGAAGCGTCTCGCCTTCGAAGACCTGCCCGACGAGCGCATCGGGGCCCAACGGGCTAGCGCCCACCACCGACCGGTACGAGCCTTCCGAGCCGACCGCTGCCACGTAGTTCACGACCCCGTTGGGTACATCGACGTCGCCCGCAGCCGCGCGCCCACTGCTCCTCTTGGCCCCTGCCACAGAGCGGGACCGGGCTGCAATCTTCTTCGCCTCGGCCACGGCATCGGCCTCGGTCAGCTTCTTCCGATGGACGTCGAGAGTCGGTGCTTTGAACCGCTGCTGGTCAACCTGTTGATGACGCTGCTTCAGCGTCATCGGTCTCTGGTGCATTGAGAGTCTTGGCCCGTCCGCAGAGGTTGTGACCGCGGGCGCCGACTCGGCTGTCTGCTTCTCCACCGACACCGCCGTCGCGGCCCCCGCAAAGATCACAGACCAAGCGGTAACGACGCTGACAACGGCCCGTCGCAGTCTAGAAGAACGTGCCACTTCAACCCCCTCGATCACGGCCCACCAGGATGCAACCCGAAGCGATCATGTAACTACGGAAAGTGACAGTATAGAATCGAACATGGCCATGTCAGTGTCAGATTCGTGCGTGGCCTATGCGTGGCCTAGACCGGTCCATGGATGGCCAGATCTACATACAGCAGTCTGAGCGCGCCCCAAGAGGCGTTGTCGAAGCAAGATCCGACTCTGCCCATGGACTGGACCACGCCGCGCTTTCGGCAGGCCCGCCTGAACCGCCGCGAGCAGTACTCGCTGGGGCCTTCCCCCGTGATGGTGGGCACGCTTCGTTGATCACGCGGCGAGCGTGAGCTGAGCCGCGTGGTGTCGGCGTTCGCATTCGTTGGGGCTGAGGTGGCCGTTGGCGGAGTGCCGGCGGCGGGTGTTGTAGCGGGCCAGCCAGGCGAAGACCGTCTTCCTGCAGGTGCGGGCGTCGCCGTAGTCGCGGGCGCCCTGGAGGGTTTCGCGTTTCAGGGATGCGTGGAAGCTTTCGCAGGCCGCTTTGTCCGCGCTGGTGCCGACCGCGCCCATGGACCGGGTGACCCCGAGCTGGTCGCAGAGGTCGGCGAAGGCCCGGGATCCGTACTGGGCTCCATGATCGGAGTGGAACACCGAGTCGGCCAGGCCGCCGCGGGTCGTGGCCGCCATCCGCAGTGCTTCGGCGACCAGGCCGGTGCGCATGTGGTCGGCGATGGACCAGCCGACGACCTTGCGGCTGAAGCAGTCCAGCACGGTCGCGAGATAGAGGAACTCTCCGCCTGCGAGCGGGAGATAGGTGATGTCGCCCCTGTATTTCCGCCCCGGCTCGGTGGCGGTGAGGTCCCGCTGGAACAGGTCCGGAACCTGTGAGGCTGTCGAGTCCGGGATGGTGGTGCGGATGCGTCTGCGCAGGCGGATGCCGGTGATGGAGAACGTCCGCATCACCCGGGCAATCCGCTTCTCGTTGACCCGCAGCCCCTTCTCCCGGAGCTCGGCGGTCACCCGTGGGGAGCCGTAGGCGCCGCCGGACTCGCCGTGGACCTCGCGGATCCTCGCCGCCAGGAGCCGGTCCTCGCGTAGTCGTGCCGCCCTCGCCTGTGTTCCGGCGAGCCACTTGTAATAGCTGGGCCGGTTCAAGTCCAGGACCGTGCAGTGCCGCTTCACCTCGTAGGTGTCCCGGTGGTCGCCAACGAACTGGAAGCGGCTCACCACCAGTTCGTCTCCCCGGCGAAATACTTGGCCGCCTTGCGGAGTATGTCCCGCTCGGTAGCCAGCTTCCGCTCACTCGCCTCGAGCTCGGCCACCCGGGCTTCCACTGCCGGATTCGCTCGTCCGGGTCGGTGGCCGGCCCCGCCTGGCCGGCCCGAGCCGAAGATTTGCCGCCCGCCGGCGGGGCGGGCGGGTCGATGCCGCGGCGGTCGCGGCCCCGCAGCACCCAGGTCCGCAGGGTGTTCCTGTTGATGCCCAGGTCGGCGGCGATACTTGTAGGTCGCCCCGGGTGTGGACTCGTACAGGGCCACGGCATCGGCCTTGAACTCGTCCGAGTAGTCCTTCATCGCCATCGGCGGTCTTTCTCGCTTCCTCCGGATCAAGCAGATCCAGTATCAGCGTGTCCACCGCTCAGGGGGAGGCCCCGGTGCTCAACGACGACCAACGCTGACAACCACCGACAGTTACGTCGCAGGTCACAACATTGATCGATTGCCCGTCCGCAGGTTACTGAGGTTGAACTCGACGCCCCCTTCGCGGGTCCGGGCCCCCGGCCGCCCCGTAGCGGGTCCCGGCGCGCGCCCGACCGCCCCCTTCGCGAGTCCCGGCGCGCGCTCGGCCCGCCCGGCGTTCACGTCGTGGAGCACGGTCGCCCCGGGCCCGCGTCCCGCCGGGGGGGGGCCGCCGAGCCCGGGGCGGGGCGGCCCCGGCTCGGGTGGTCAGCTCCGGCCGACCGTCACGTCCCGCTCGCTGCTCGCGTGGATCGTGGGCAGCGGCAGGCCCGTGCCGGCCAGTTCCAGCAGAGTGGCCTCCACGTGCGCCGTGCCCGGGACGAGCGTGCCGGCCTCGCGCTTCTCGGAGTTCGTCCAGCGGTGCTCGGCACCGTCGCAGACCGCCGAGGTGCCGCCGATGCCGTGGCGGACCCGCGCGTCGCCCTGGGACACCGACGAGGAGACGAACACCGGCCCGGCGGAGGTGGCGCAGCGGTAGGTGCCGGACAGGGTGATGGTGCCGTCGGCGGCGACCGTGGCGGTCGGGTCGACGGTCACCTCGTCGAACGCGGCGGACCGGGCGACGGCCGACGGGGCGAGCAGCAGCAACAGCGCGGCGGCGGCTGCGGTACCGACGGTCTGGCGCACGAACATGGGGTACCTCCTGAAACGGGGCCTGCTGAGGGCCCGGGAAAGAGCGCTCAACAGGTACCGGTCCGGCGCTCCCGAATCCGTGATCATCACCCCATTGGTGGCGAGTTGGACCGTTTGTCGCGGCCACGTTCGAGAGGCACGATGGTCCGCGGCGAAACGCGGCCCTCGGAACCACCGATCTCCAGTGGCCCCGTGACGGCTTGACCTGACCAGGTGCGAGATGGACACGTTGTTGCCGTTTCTCCGGGCGGGAGTCAGCGCGAGCTTGGTGTCACGGGTACGCGCGAGCAGCGAGAGAGCGTTGAGCCGTGATCTCTCGCCGGACTCCGGCGGTGGCCGAGGTCGGTTTCACTGCCGGAGATCGAACGAGGTCTGGTGCGGCCACCGCGTCGTGCGAGAGGCTGATCCGTCCAAGGGGACCTTCAGCACACGGAGGCTACGGGCTCATGGCGACACCCGGCACGTCAGAGCAGTCCTCACCGGCAGCAGGCACCTACGAGATCGACCCGGTGGCGTCCACAGTGCGTTTCGACACGCGGGCCCTGTTCGGGCTGCTCCCGGTCCGTGGCACCTTCTCCATCAGTCATGGCCGGATCGTCGTTGCCGACTCGCCGGAAGAGTCGTCCGTGGACGTCGTGGTGGACGCGGCCAGCTTCGAGTCCGCCAACCCGCGGCGCGACGACCACGTACGGTCCTCCGACTACCTGCACGTGGCACGACATCCCGAGATCGCCTTCCGGAGCCGGCGCCTGGAACGATCCGCCCAGGATGCCTCGCTCCAGGGGGAGGTGACTGCCTGCGGGGTGACGCGGCCGGTTTCCGTCACCATCACGTCCGTCGCCTCCGAGGACAGGCGGATCACGGCCCATGGCACCGCCACGCTGGACAGGTACGCCTTCGGTGTCACGAAGGCCAAGGGCATGACGGGGCGCCTCCTGAAGATCGCCGTGGAAGTCGTCGCCGCCCGCTGAGGGAAACCGGAGCTACGGGCAGCGCCCACCGGGGGCCCGGCAGTGCGCACAGGCGGCGGACTTCGCCCTGGGCGGTCTCCCGTTTCCGTGGGCTTCCGCACGGTGCGGCCGGCGTGCGGGCAGGGCGTCGCGTGGCAGACCGGGGCGTTCGCGACGCGCCTTCAGTCGAGCACCGCGAAGCCGTCGAGTTCGACGAGTGCCTCCTCGTCCCACAGCCGGGTGATGCCGACGACGGCCATCGCGGGATAGTCGCGGCCGGCCAACCGGTGCCAGATGCGGCCGAGTTCGGGGGCGTTGCGCCGGTAGTCGGCGACGTCCGCGGCGTAGACGGTGACCCGGGCGAGATCGGCCGGGGTGCCGCCCGCCGCGCGCAGCGCGGTCAGCAGGTTGGCCAGCGCCCGTTCGAACTGGAGGGGCAGCGTCTCCCCCACCACCCTGCCGTCGCCGTCGAGCGCGGTCTGGCCGGCCAGGAAGACGACGCGGGAGCCGGTGGCGACGACGGCGTGCGAGAAGCCGGTCGGCGGGGACAGTTCGGGCGGGTTGACGCGGTCGGCGCTCATCGGGTCTCCGTCCCCCACCCGGGGCGCACCTCTGTCGCCGGGCCCGACTCCGCGGGTCCCGATGGACTTCCGGCACCCGGCGCCTCTGGCCGGGCCGGTGCCGCGGGGCCCGCTTCCGTACCCCGGCCCGCCCTGTCCGGGTCCGCGCTTTCGGGCCCCGCTCCCCTTGCACGTCCCGGGTCCGCTCCCCTTGCGCGTCCCGGGTCCGCTCCCCTTGCCGGGTCGGCCTCGCGGTACAGCTCCTTGGCGATCACGGCCCGCTGGACCTCGCTGGCCCCCTCGTAGATGCGCGGCGCGCGCACCTCGCGGTAGAGGTGTTCGAGGAGGTGGCCGCGCTCCAGGGCGCGCGCGCCGTGCAGTTGGACGGCCGCGTCGACCACGTACTGGGCGGTCTCGGTGGCGAGCAGCTTGGCCATCGCCGCGCGGCGAGGGACGTCGGCGGCGCCGGCGTCGTAGGCCGCCGCGGCGGCGTAGACCATGAGGCGGGCGGCCTCGGTGCGCAGTGCCATCTCGGCGACCTGGTGGGACACGGTCTGGAGGTCCTTGAGCGGGCCGCCGAACGCCGTGCGGCGGGTGGTGTGGGCGAGCGTGGCGTCCAGTGCGGCCTGCGCCATGCCGACGGCGAAGGCGCCCACGCTGGGCCGGAACAGGTTGAGGGTGCTCATGGCGACCCGGAAGCCGCGGCCGGGTGCGCCGAGCACGTCGTCGCCGGTGACGGGGACGGCGTCGAAGGAGAGGGCGCCGACGGGGTGCGGGGAGAGCAGGTCGAGCGGGGTGCCGGTGAGGCCGGGGCGGTCGGCCGGGACGAGGAAGGCGGTGACTCCGCGGGCTCCCGGGGCGGGCCCGGTGCGGGCGAACACGGTGTAGAGGTCGGCCTCGGGGGCGTTGGAGATCCAGCACTTGTCCCCGGTGAGGCGCCAGGCTCCGGGCCCGTCCGGTTCGGCGCGCAGGGCCAGCGCGGCGGCGTCGGAGCCGGCGCCGGGCTCGCTGAGCGCGAAGGCGGCCACCGCGTCGCCGTCCGCCACCCGGGGCAGCCATCGCTCGCGCTGGGCGGCGGTGCCGTGGGCGTGCACCGGATGGGCTCCGAGCCCCTGGAGCGCGAGCGCGGTCTCGGCCTCGGTGCAGACCTGGGCGAGCGACTCGCGCATCAGGCAGAGGTCCAGGGCGCCCGAGGTGAACAGGCGGGCGAGCAGGCCGAGTCGGCCCAGTTCGGCGACCAGCGGTCGGTTGACGTGCCCGGGCTCCCCCTTGTCCGCCAGGGGGCGCAGATGGTCGGCGGCGAGGCCGCGCAGCTCGGCGCACCAGGCGGTCTGTGCTGGTTCGAGTGAGAATGCGGTCATGGTCGGCCCCTCTCCCCGTCGGAGACCGCTCCACGTTATCGCGAACCATTGACTGTCGTCACCAACACGATACGCTCCCCATGCGAGCCCACCACCACGCCCACGAAGGCAGCCCACGACGGCAAGGGGGCGAACCGCCATGCATCCCGTGGACCCCGCGGACACCGTGGCGCCGGCACACTCGGCCCACCTCGACACCTTCGCGCGCGACCACCTGCCGCCGCCCGGCCAGTGGCCCGAGCTCCGCTTCGACCTGCCGGAGCTGCGCTACCCCGAACGGCTGAACTGCGCCGCCGAGCTGCTCGCCGGCCCCGATCCCGGGCGCCCCGCCTTCCACACCCCCTCCGCCCCGTCCTGGACGTACGGGGACCTGCGCGACCGCGTCGACCGCGTCGCCCACGTGCTCACCCGCGAGCTGGGCGTCGTCCCGGGCAACCGGGTGCTGCTGCGCGGCCCGACCACCCCGTGGCTCGCCGCGTGCTGGCTGGCGGTGCTGAAGGCGGGCGCGGTCGCGGTCACCGTGCTCGCCCAGCAGAGGCCGCACGAGCTGCGGACCCTCTGCGGGATCGCCCGGGTGACCCACGCGCTGTGCGACGTCCGCTCGGTGGACGACCTGGTCCGGGCGGGCGTTCCCGGCCTGCGGATCACCTCGTACGGCGGTGACGCCCCGGAGGACCTGCTGCTGCGCATCACCGGTGCGCCGGCGGAGCCCTTCGAAGCGGTGGACACCGCGGCCGACGACGTGGCGCTCATCGCCTTCACCTCGGGGACCACCGGTCGGCCCAAGGGCTGCATGCACTTCCACCGGGACCTGCTGGCGATCGCGGACACCTTCTCGCGGCACGTGCTGCGCCCCCGCCCGGACGACGTGTTCGCGGGCAGTCCCCCGCTGGGCTTCACCTTCGGACTCGGCGGGCTGGTCGTCTTCCCGCTGCGCGCCGGGGCCAGCGCCCTGCTCCTCGAACAGGCGGGCCCCCGTCAACTGGCGCCCGCGATCGCCGAACACCGGGTCTCGGTGCTCTTCACGGCGCCCACCGCCTACCGGGCGATGCTGGCCGACCCGGACGGGCACGACACCGGATCGCTGCGGCGCTGCGTGTCCGCGGGCGAGAACCTGCCCGCCGCCACCTGGCGCGACTGGTACGAACGCACCGGGCTGCGCATCATCAACGGCATCGGCGCGACCGAACTGCTGCACATCTTCATCTCCGCGGCCGACGGCGACATCCGCCCCGGCACGACCGGCCTGCCCGTGCCCGGCTGGCAGGCGCGCGTGGTCGACGCCGGGGGACGGCCGCTGCCCGACGGTGAACCGGGGCTGCTCGCGGTGCGGGGGCCGGTCGGCTGCCGCTACCTCTCCGATCCCCGACAGCGGGAGTACGTGCGCGACGGCTGGAACATCACCGGCGACACCTACGTCCGCGACCCCGACGGCTACTTCCGCTACGTGGCCCGCGCCGACGACATGATCATCTCCGCCGGGTACAACATCGCCGGCCCCGAGGTCGAGGAGGCGCTGCTGCGGCACCCGGACGTGGCCGAGACGGCGGTCGTCGGGCGCCCCGACGAGGAACGGGGCCAGATCGCGGTGGCCCACGTGGTGCTCCGGGAGGGCGCCGCGCGGGACGCGGAGGCCCTGCGGGCCTTCCTCACGTCCGAGCTCGCACCGTACAAGTGCCCCCGGGCGTTCGTGTTCATGGACGCCCTGCCCCGCACCGCGACGGGCAAGCTCCAGCGGTTCCTCCTGCGCGGCGAACCCGTCTCCGACGCACCGTCACCCAAGGGGCCGGAGGGTGATGCGCCCCCCGGTGGCACTCCGAAGTGATCTTCGAGCACTAGAGTGGCCGACGTGTCAGACCAGCACGCCCCCCGGTCCCTCATCGTCACGTTCTACGGCGCGTACGGCCGTTTCATGCCCGGCCCGGTGCCCGTGGCCGAGCTGATCCGGCTGCTCGCCGCGGTCGGTGTGGACGCGCCGTCCGTCCGCTCCTCGGTCTCCCGGCTCAAGCGCCGCGGGCTGCTGGAACCGGCCCGTACGACGGGGGGCGCGGCGGGGTACGCGCTGTCGGCGGACGCCCGGCAACTGCTCGACGACGGCGACCGCCGGGTGTACGCGTCGGCGGCTCCCGCGGACGACGGCTGGGTCCTGGCGGTGTTCTCGGTGCCCGAGTCGGAGCGGCAGAAGCGGCACGTCCTGCGCTCCCGGCTGGCCGGCCTGGGATTCGGCACGGCGGCCCCCGGTGTGTGGCTCGCGCCGGCCCGTCTGTACGAGGAGACCCGGCACACGCTGGAGCGGCTGCGCCTCGATCCGTACGTCGAGTTGTTCCACGGCGAGCACCTGGGCTTCGCCGCCACGGCCGACGCTGTCGCCCGCTGGTGGGACCTGGCGGCGATCGCCAAGCAGCACGAGGCGTTCCTCGACCGGCACGAGCCCGGCCTGCGCGCCTGGGAGGGACGCGACGACACGGACCACGAGGACGCCTACCGCGACTACCTGCTCGCCCTCGACTCCTGGCGCCATCTCCCCTACGCCGATCCCGGTCTGCCCGCCGCCCTGCTGCCCGGGGACTGGCCCGGCGCCCGCTCGGCCCGGGTCTTCGGGGCGCTGCACGACCGGTTGCGGGACGCGGGAGCGGAGTTCGCGGGGGTGCCGCCCCGGCCGGGGCGCGCCGGGACCGGGTGACACGGCCGCGCGACGGTGACCGCGGGGCGGACCGGTGCGGTCAACGCCCCAGTGTGAGGCGGGGTTTGGGGGCGTCCGTGCGGCCGGTCGGCGGGCGCCTGCTGCCCGCCCGGTAGGGCAGCGGCCAGCTGATCCCCGGCCCCTCGTAGCCCTGTTCGGCGGCGGCGTGCAGCGTCCAGTTGGGGTCGTAGAGGTGTGGGCGGGCGAGGGCGCACAGGTCCGCCCGGCCCGCGAGGATCAGGGAGTTGACGTCGTCCCAGGAGGAGATCGCGCCGACGGCGATCACCGGGACGCCGGTCTCGGAGCGGATGCGGTCCGCGTACGGCGTCTGGTAGGAGCGGCCGTGGGCGGGGCGTTCGTCGGCCACCACCTGGCCGGTCGAGACGTCGACGGCGTCGGCGCCGTGCGCGGCGAACGCGCGGGCGACGGCGACCGCGTCGTCGCCGGTGGTGCCGCCCTCGGCCCAGTCGGTGGCGGAGATCCGCACGGTCATCGGCCGCTCCTCCGGCCACACCGCCCGCACCGCGTCGAAGACTTCGAGCGGGAAGCGCAGCCGCTTCTCCAGCGAGCCGCCGTAGGCGTCGGTGCGACGGTTGGTCAGCGGCGACAGGAAGCCCGAGAGGAGATAGCCGTGGGCGCAGTGCAGTTCGAGGAGGTCGAAGCCGCACCGGGCCGCTCTCACGGCCGCCTGCGTGAACTGTTCCCGTAGATCCGTGAGCTGGGCACGCGTCAGTTCACGGGGGGTCTGGCTGTTTTCGCGGTACGGGAGCGGGGAGGCGGCCACCAGGGGCCAGTTGCCCTCGGGCAGCGGTTCGTCGATGCCCTCCCACATCAGCCGGGTCGAGCCCTTGCGGCCGGCGTGGCCGAGCTGGACGCCGATGGCGGTGCCGGGCGCCTGGCGGTGGGTGAAGTCGACGATGCGCCGCCAGGCTTCGGCCTGCCGGGGTGTGTGGAGCGTCGCGCAGCCCGGCGTGATGCGCCCCTCGGCGCTGACGCACACCATCTCGGTCATCACCAGACCGGCGCCGCCGAGCGCGCGTGCGCCCAGGTGGACGAGGTGGAAGTCGCCGGGCACCCCGTCCTGCGCCGCGTACATGTCCATCGGTGACACGACGACGCGGTTGCGCAGGGTCAGACCGCGCAGCCGGAACGGGGTGAACATCGGCGGAGTGCCGGGCGGGCAGCGGAACTCCCGCTCGACGGCGGCCACGAAGTGCGGGTCCCGCAGGCGGAGGTTGTCGTGGGTGACGCGGCGGCTGCGGGTGAGCAGGTCGAACGCGAACTGCCGTGCGGGCCGGTCCAGCCGGCGGTCGACGTCCTCGAACCACTCCAGGCTGGCGCGCGCCGCGCGCTGGGTGGAGGTGACGACGGGGCGCCGTTCCTCCTCGTAGGCGGCGAGCGCCGGAGCGAGGGCGGGGTGCTCCCGGAGGCAGGCGGCGAGCGCCAGGGCGTCCTCGACGGCGAGCTTGGTGCCGGAGCCGATGGAGAAGTGGGCGGTGTGCGCCGCGTCGCCGAGCAGCACCAGGTTGCCGTGCGACCAGCGGGAGTTGACGACGGTGCGGAAGCGCGTCCACGTCGAGGCGTTGGAGGTGAGCGGGCGCCCGCCGAGGGCGTCCGCGAAGATCTTGCCGCAGCGCTCCACGGAGGCGCTCTCGTCGAGGTCCGCGAAGCCGGCCGCCCGCCAGACCTCCTCGCGCATCTCGACGATGACCGTGGAGGCGTCGGCCGCGTAGGGGTAGCCGTGCAGCTGCATCACGCCGTGTTCGGTCTCGGCGATCTCGAAGCGGAAGGCGTCGAAGGCGAAGTCGGCGGCCAGCCAGATGTAGCGGCAGCGGTGTTCCTCGACGGACGGGCGGAACACGTCCTCGTGGGCCGCGCGGGTGAGGCTTCCCGCCCCGTCGGCGGCGATCACCAGGTCGTGCGACCGCATCAGGTCGGCGACGGGCGGCGCCTGGGTGCGGAAGCGCAGATCGACCCCGAGGGAGCGGCACCGCCGGTGCAGGATCGCGAGCAGCCGGCGGCGGCCCAGGGCGGCGAAGCCGTGGCCGCCGGAGGTGTGCCGGACTCCGCGGTGGACGATGTCGATGTCGTCCCAGCGGACGAACTCCTCGCGCAGGGCCGCGTAGACGACCGGGTCGGCGTGTTCGATGCCGCCGAGGGTCTCGTCGGACAGGACGACGCCGAAACCGAAGGTGTCGTCGGGGGCGTTGCGCTCCCAGAGGGTGATCTCGCGGGCCGGGTCGAGGCGTTTGAGCAGGGCCGCGGCGTAGAGACCGCCAGGGCCGCCGCCGACGACCGCGACGCGCAGCGCCCCCGGCCCGGGGACCGCCGTCATCGGCCGGTCACCTCCCCCGCCACTTCGGCGTCCGCTTCTGCGAGAACGCGGCGTGGAACTCGGCGTAGTCCTCGCCGTTCATCAGCAGGGCCTGGGTGGCGGCGTCCAGTTCGACGGCGGCGGCGAGCGGCATGTCCAGTTCCGCGGTGAGCAGCGCCTTGGTCTGGGCGTACGCGAGGGCGGGCCCCTCGGCGAGCCGGCGGGCGAGGGCCTGCGCGGCCTCGTCGGCGTGGCCCTCGTCGGTGAGTTCGCTGATCAGGCCGATGCGCTCGGCCTCGGGCGCGCGGACGGGCTCGCCGAGCATGAGCAGCCGGGTGGCGTGGCCCAGGCCGATCACCCGGGGCAGCAGGTAGGCGGCGCCCATGTCGCCGCCGGACAGGCCGACACGGGTGAAGAGGAAGGCGAACCGGGCGCTCGGGTCGGCGACGCGGAAGTCGGCGGCCAGCGCCAGCACGGCACCGGCTCCCGCCGCGACGCCGTGCACCGCGGCGATCACCGGGAACGGGCACTCGCGGACGGCGCGGACGACCTGGCCGGTCATCCGGTTGAAGTCGAGGAGCTGGGCGGTGTCCATGGCGAGGGTCGCGCCGATGATCTCGTCGACGTCGCCGCCCGAGCAGAATCCGCGTCCCTCGCCGGCCAGCACCAGGGCGCGGACGGAGCGCTCGCGGGACAGCTCGGCGAGCAGGTCGCGCAGGTCGGCGTAGGCGCCGAAGGTGAGGGCGTTGAGCTTGTCGGGGCGGGCCAGGGTGACCGTGGCGACGCCGTCGGCCAGCGTGTAGCCGAGATGCTCCCAGCGGGGAGTGGGGGCGGCGGAGCCGGTGAAGGGACTCATGAGGTGCGGCCTCCTCGGACGGGGGCGACGCTGCGTCTGCCGTCCTCCGAAGTTATCACTCTTGCGTGACTGTCGTCACGAGTGCGCGATAGGCGAGTGCGGGGCGGGCGCGCTCCGGAGGGCGCCGCGCGACGGCGGCGCGACGGTCCCCGTCACGGCGTCACGGATCTTCGATAGCCGTGTAACGGCGGGAGCACACGCGGGAGCGGGCCCGTTGCCCTGGGTACGGAGCCCCGTATCGGACCGAACGTCCGGAAAGGAGACCCCGGACGGCTCCCGGGACACAGCGGCGGATGTCGGGAGAAAGCCCGCCGAGCGCATCGGCCCGGTACCGCCGTACCATTCCTCAGGCTGACAGCAGGCCAGCCTGCTCCATGAACGGACCCGCCGTGCACGACACCCCCGCCCCCGCCTCCTGGCGCATCGCGCTGCCGCACTCCGTCGCGGCCGTGCCGGTCGCCCGCGCGCTGGTCCGCGCCGCCCTCGCCGAGCTGGAGCAGGCGGCGGACAGCGACACCGCCGAGCTGCTCACCGCGGAGCTGGTGGCCAACGCCGTCGAGCACACCGCGGGCGACGGGCCGATAGAGCTGGTCGTGGAGCTGCTGCCGACCGGCTGCCGGGTCGAGGTGCACGACCCCGACCCGGCCCCGCCGGGCGACCTCACGCTTCCGCACCCGGCCGAACCCGACCCCTGGCAGGAGCACGGGCGCGGACTGCTGCTGGTCCGGGCTCTGAGTTCGTCGTGCGGGCACCGCCCCACCGGTTCCGGCAAGGCGGTCTGGTTCAGACTCCCTGTGGTTCCCGCTCAGCGGCGTCCGGGGCGCTGACGGCGGCGCCGTCCGCGGCCAGCCGGGAGTGGCGGCGCCCGTAGGCGGCGTACACCAGGAGTCCGGCCAGCAGGAACACGCCGAACTGGAGCCAGGCCGCCCAGCCGGTCTCGTACATCAGGTACAGGCAGAAGCCGACGCCGAGCAGGGGGACGACGGGGTAGAGCGGCACCCGGAAGGTGCGGGCGAGGGCCGGTTCGCGGCGGCGCAGCGCGATGACGGCGACGTTGACGGCCGCCATGACGGCTAGCGTGCCGATGGTGCACAGGTCGACCACCGCGTCGAGGGGCGCGAAGGCCGCGGGGAGCGCGAAGACCAGGGCGACGATCAGCGTGCCGGCCACCGGGGTCGACGTCTTCGGGGACACCTTCTCGAAGACGCGCGGCACGAGTCCGTCCCGGGACATCGACATCAGGATGCGGGTCTGGCCGTACATCACGGCGAGCACCACGGAGGCGATGGCGACGACCGCGCCGAAGGCGATCACCCCGCCGCCGACGGTGGAGCCGGTGACCTCGTTGACGACGTAGGACAGCGCGGCCGGGCGGCTGCCGACCCTGTCCCCGCCGATGGCGCCGATGGCGGCGAGGGCGACGGCGCAGTACAGCACGGTGACCAGGCCGATGCAGACCAGGATGGCGACGGGGATGTCGCGGCGGGGGTTCTTGGCCTCCTCGCCGGCGGTCGTGATCGCGTCGAAGCCGATGTAGGAGAAGAACGCGGCCGTGGTGCCGGCGCCGATGCCGCCGAGTCCGGCGGGCGAGAACGGTGTGAGGTTGCCGTCCCGGAAGGCGCTGAACCCGATCGCGCAGAACAGCACGAGCACGACGAGCTTCAGCACGGCCATGGCGGCGGTCGCGCGGGCGCTTTCGCGGACGCCGCGCACCAGCAGGACGGAGGCGAGCGCGATCACGACGACGGCCGGGAGGTTGACGATCCCGCCGTCGGCCGGACCCGCGCCGAGCGCCGCGGGCAGGTGCAGGCCGGTGAGGCTGTGCAGCAGTTCGTCGACGTACTGGCTCCAGCCGACCGCGACGGCCGACACCGAGACGCCGTACTCCAGGAGCAGGCACCAGCCGACCAGGAAGGCCGTGCGCTCGCCGAGTCCGGCGTAGGCGAAGGAGTACGACGATCCGGAGACCGGGATGGCGCCGCCCAGCTCCGCGAAGGCGAAGGCGGTCAGGACGCAGGTGATCGCGGCGAGGACGAAGGAGACGACCACGGCGGGTCCGGCCTGGGCGACCGAGTCGGAGAGGCCGACGAAGATGCCGGTGCCGACGATGGCGCCGACGCCGAAGCAGATGAGCTGGAAGAGCCCCATCGTGCGCCGGAGTCCGTGGCCTTCGAGGTCGGCTCCGGACTCGGCCAGCAGGCGAGCGGGGGTCTTGACGCGGGAAGCGGGCATACGGGGTGGTGCTCGTTTCTGGTGGTGCGGTGCGACCGTCGGGGTGCTCCCGCTCGGACGGGGCCGAGATCTTGGGAATGGGTCGCGAGACCGGCCTCGGAAGGGATGATTCCAAGGCCCGCCGGACATCGTACGGAGGTTTTCACGCCAAGGTGGCCACCAGGATCGCCTTGATCGTGTGCAGCCGGTTCTCCGCCTGGTCGAAGACGACGGAGTGCGCGGACTCGAAGACCTCGTCGGTGACCTCCAGCGCGTCGAGGCCGTGGACCGCGTGGATCTCGCGGCCGACCTCGGTGCCGAGGTCGTGGTAGGCCGGGAGGCAGTGCAGGAACCGGACGTCGGGGTTGCCGGTCAGCCGGAGCACGTCCATGGTGACCGCGTACGGGCAGAGCGCTCCGATGCGTTCCGCCCACACCTCCTTGGGCTCGCCCATCGAGACCCAGACGTCGGTGGCGAGGAAGTCGGCGCCGCGCACCCCGTCGGCGATGTGCTCGGTGAGGGTGACCCGGCCGCCGCTCTCGCGGGCCAGCTCGCGGGCCCGGGCCACGACCGCGTCGGCGGGCCAGTAGGCGCGCGGGGCGACGATCCGGACGTCCATGCCGAGCAGCGCGCCGGTGACCAGGTAGGAGTTGCCCATGTTGAAACGGGCGTCGCCCAGGTAGGCGAACACCGTCTCGCCCAGCGGCTTGGTGCCGTGCTCGGTCATGGTGAGCACGTCGGCGAGCATCTGGGTGGGGTGCCAGTCGTCGGTGAGCCCGTTGTAGACCGGCACCCCGGCGTGGGCGGCCAGTTCCTCGACGGACGCCTGGCTGTCGCCGCGGTACTCGATGGCGTCGAACATCCGGCCCAGCACGCGCGCGGTGTCCTTCACGGACTCCTTGTGGCCGATCTGCGACCCGGAGGGGTCCAGGTACGTCGTGGAGGCGCCCTGGTCCGCGGCGGCGACCTCGAAGGCGCAGCGGGTGCGCGTGGAGGTCTTCTCGAAGATCAGCGCGATGTTGCGCCCCCGCAGGTGGCGGGTCTCCGTCCCCGCCCGCTTGGCCGCCTTGAGCTCGGCGGCCAGCTCGACCAGGCCGAGGAACTCCTCGTCGGTGAAGTCCAGCTCCTTGAGGAAGTGGCGGCCGGCGAGGGCGGTCGGGACTGTCGCCATGGGGGCGCTCCAGGAATGACGGGGACGGAAACGGGGTGTATGGAATTCTATACGAGGCTCAGCATTTATATGCGAGCCCGTGTTCGATCTCACCCGGGCTCCGCCCCGGCCCTCCCCCGGCCCGCCCGACGGACATCCTGCCCGCCGGCGCCCGCGCCCGCTTCCGCCACCCCCGCCCCGTCCGTCCCGCCGCACTCCGGGCGCGGGAGCGCGGCGGGGACGCGGGAGCGTCAGACGGGGTCGCGCTCGACCGGGCAGCTCATGCAGCGGGGGCCGCCCCTGCCGCGCCCCAGCTCGCTGCCGGGGATCTCGATCACCTCGATGCCCTGCTTGCGCAGATGCGTGTTCGTCGTGGCGTTGCGCTCGTAGGCGATCACCACGCCCGGTTCGACGGCGAGCACGTTGCAGCCGTCGTCCCACTGCTCCCGCTCGGCCGCGTGCACGTCCTGGGTGGCGGTCAGGACGCGGATCGCGTCGAGGCCGAGGGCCGCGGCGATGGCGCGGTGCATGTGCTCCGGAGGGTGGTCGGTGACCTTCAGCTCGCTGTCCCCGGCGCCCGGCTCGATGGTGTAGGAGCGGAGCATGCCGAGACCCGCGTACTGGGTGAAGACGTCCCCGCCGACCATGGTCATGACGGTGTCGAGGTGCATGAAGGCGCGCCGCTTCGGCATGTCGAGCGCCACGATGGTGGTCGCCGAACCCGCGGCGAACAGCTTGTGCGCGAGCATCTCGACGGCCTGGGGGGTCGTCCGCTCGCTCATCCCGATGAGCACCGCGCCGTTGCCGATGACCAGGACGTCGCCGCCCTCGATGGTGGACGGGTAGTCCGCCTGCCCCTCGGACCAGAGTCGGAAGCCCTCGTCCCGGAAGAGCGGGTGGTGGCGGTAGATCGCCTCGAAGTGCACGGTCTCGCGCTGCCGCGCCGGCCAGCGCATCGCGTTGATGGAGACCCCGTCGTATATCCACGCGGAGGTGTCGCGCGTGAAGAGGTGGTTGGGCAGCGGCCCGAGCAGGAAGTCGTCGAGGTCCATGACGTGGAACCGCACGGAGGTCGGCTCGGGGTGGGCGTCCAGGAACTCCCGCTTCGTCATGCCGCCGACGAGGACGGAGGCCAGCTCCGGCCCGGGCAGCACCTCGAAGGACGCCCGCAGGTGGTCGGTGGCGAGCGGCCCGTACTCCTTCTCGTCGAAGACGCGGTCCAGGACGAGCGAACGGGCCGCGGGGACCTCCAGCGTCTCGGCGAGCAGGTCCCCGAAGAGATGCACGGCGACCCCGCGGTCGCGCAGCACGTCGGCGAACCCGTCGTGCTCGGCGCGCGCCCGGCGCACCCAGAGGACGTCGTCGAAGAGGAGGGCGTCCTTGTTGCTGGGGGTGAGCCTTTTGAGTTCGAGGTCCGGCCTGTGCAGGATGACGCGGCGCAGCCGCCCGGCCTCGGAGTCGACGTGGAATCCCATGCCCCCATCCTGACCATCCGGACGCACGTTCACCCGCGGATCGCCGCGAGCCGCTCCGCTTTCCTTTCGTCCACTTGACGATAAGGACACCTCCGCCTTATCGTCCTACTGACGACAACAAGTGTGAGAGGGCGCCGGACCGCCGGTGCCGAGGGGGTAATCATGGCCGACATCACCCGCCGTTTCGGCTGGCGCCACCTGCGCGGGGGGCCCACCGCCCACGTCCGGCACCACCGGTCCGGCCGGCTGGTGCACGACGGCCCCGGCCTCAGCTTCTGGTACCGCTCGCTGACCGCGGCGCTGTCCGAGGTGCCGGTCGACGACCGCGAGCTGGCGATGACCTTCCACGCGCGGACCTCCGACTTCCAGGACGTCGCGGTGCAGGCCACCGTCACCTACCGGATCAGCGACCCGGCGCTCGCCGCGGCCCGCCTCGACTTCTCCATCGACCCCGACAACGGCGCCTGGCGCGGCACCCCGCTGGAACAACTGGGCTCACTGCTCACCGAGACGGCCCAGCAGCACGCCCTCGACGTCCTCGCCCGCACCTCGCTGGCCTCGGCCCTGGTCGACGGGGTGGCGGCGGTGCGGGAACGGGTCGCCGGGGGCCTCGCCGCCGAGCCCCGGCTGCCCTCCACCGGCATCGAGGTGGTCGCCGTGCGCGTCGTCGCGCTGCGCCCGGAACCCGAGGTGGAACGCGCGCTGCGCACACCGGCCCGCGAGCAGATCCAGCAGGACGCGGACAGGGCCACGTACGAACGCCGGGCGGTCGCGGTGGAACGCGAGCGCGCCATCGCCGAGAACGAACTCGCCAGCCAGATCGAACTGGCGCGGCGCGAGGAGCAGTTGGTCGACCAGCGGGGCACCAACGCGCGCCGCGAGGCCGAGGAGCACGCGGCGGCGGACGCGGTCCGCGCCGGGGCGGAGGCCGCCCGCACGGTCCGGCTGGCCGAGGCGGAGGCGACCCGGTCGGTGCGCCTCGCGGAGGCCGAGGCGAGCCGCAAGGTGCGCCTGGCCGGCGCCGAGGCGCAGGCGGAGCGCGAGGTCGGCGCGGCGCGCGCCGAGGCGCAGGCGGCCTGGCTGCGGGTGCACGGCGAGGTGGACGTGGCCACCCTGCACGCGCTCACCGGCACCCGCCTCGCGGAGAACCTGCCGCGCATCGACAGTGTCACCGTGTCGCCGGACGTGCTGACCGGGCTGCTCGCCAGGCTGGGCGGCACGGCGGACGGCGAGCGGGCGTGAGCCTCGCGCCGCGGATCGTGCTCGTCCACCGCACCACCGAGTACGAGGAGCTGGTGGCGCGGCACGGCACCCACGGGCAGGCCGCGTTCTTCCTCTCCTCGCGCGGCCGGGACATCACCGAGGTCGCCGAGCGGCACCGGCGGGCCCGAGCGGCGCTGGCCGACGTGGTGGCCGCGGTACCGCTGACCTGGCGCCAGGCGCGGGTGGAGCGGGCCGACCTGGACCGGTTCCTGTTCGCCCCCGAGGACGTGGTGGTCGTCGTCGGGCAGGACGGGCTGGTCGCCAACGTCGCCAAGTACCTGTCCGGGCAGCCCGTCGTGGGGATCGACGCCGACCCCGGGCGCAATCCGGGCGTACTGGTGCGCCACCGGCCCGCGGACGCGAAGGCGCTGCTCGGCTCGGCGTTCACCGGCGCCGCGGAGGAGCTGACCATGGTCGAGGCGGTCGCCGACGACACCCAGCGACTGGTCGCCCTCAACGAGATCTACCTGGGAGCGGCGGGCCACCAGACGGCCCGCTACCGGCTGGGGCTCGACGAGTACGGGGGTGCCGTCGAGCCCCAGGCGTCCAGCGGGGTGCTGGTGGGGACCGGGACCGGGGCCGGCGGATGGCTCCGGTCGGTGTGGCAGGAGCGGGGCGGAGGGCCCGTACTGCCCGCCCCGACCGACCGGCGCCTGCTGTGGTTCGTGCGGGAGGCGTGGCCCTCGCCGGCCACCGGTACGTCGCTGGTGGCGGGTGAACTGTCCGCGGCGGGCCGGCTGTGCCTCACGGTCGAGTCGGACCGGCTCATCGCGTTCGGGGACGGGATGGAGTCGGACGCACTGGAACTGACGTGGGGTCAGTCCGTGCGGGTGGGGGTGGCCGAGGTGCGGCTCCGGCTGGTGGGGTGATCGCCGGGCGGCCCGCCCCGCCCCCTGCTCCGCGCCGGACTCCGGCGGCCCCGGCGCTCCCCGGCCCCGCGGGCCGCCGCTCCGGAGCGCGGCACGGACCCCCGGGCTCCCCGGCCCCGCGGCCCGGCTCCCTCCTCCGGGCCGGGTCCCCCTCTCCGGGGCGGCTCGGAGCGGTGCGACCGTCGCGCGGGGGCGTCGCCCGCGCCGGTTTCCCGCCGCCTCCGCCGGCCCCCGGCGCGACAAGCCGGCGGGGCTTCGTGCGGCCGGCGGTGGGGCCCCGCTCGGCTCTGCCGCCCGTCGGGCCGTCGGGCCGTCGGGCAGGCGAGCCGGGTGGCTCCTGCCGGTCGCGGGAGCCGCCCGCGGTCGCCGTGCCCGCGCGGCTAGAGGCGAGGGTCGACGGGCTCGGACTCCAGCGAGAGGGTCGCGAAGACCGCCTCGTGGACGCGCCAGAGCGGCTCGCCCTCCGCCAGCCGGTCCAGAGCCTCCAGGCCCAGGGCGTACTCGCGCAGGGCCAGCGACCGCTTGTGGTTGAGGAAGCGGCCCCGCAGGCGGGCGAGGTTCTCCGGGCGGGTGTACTCCGGGCCGTAGATGATCCTCAGGTACTCGCGGCCCCGGCACTTGACGCCGGGCTGTACCAGCCGGCCCTGCTCGTCGCGCACCACCGCGCCGACCGGCTTCACGACCATGCCCTCGCCGCCGCGGCCGGTCATCTCCAGCCACCAGTCGACCCCGGACCGCACCGACTCCGGGTCGCCGGTGTCGACGAAGAGCCGCCGGGTGGTCTGCAGCAGACCGCTGCCGTCGTGCTCCACGAGCCGGTCGATCAGGGCCAGTTGGGCGTCGTGCGGCAGTCCGGCGAGACTCCGCCCGCGGACCGCGAGGATCTGGAAGGGCGCGAGACGGACGCCGTCGAGGCCGTCCGTGGTCCAGCAGTAGCGCCGGTAGGCGTCGGTGAACGCAGTGGCGTCGGCGGCTCGTTCACGCTGCCGCGTGAGCAGGTCCGCCACGTCGATCCCGCGGGCCGCGGCTCCGTCGAGCGCCGACAGCGCTCCCGGGAACACGGCCGCGGACGCCGCTCCGACGGCGGCGTACTGCGTGCGCAGCAGCCCGGACGCCTTCAGCGACCACGGCATCAGCTCCGCGTCCAGCAGCATCCAGTCGGTGTCCAGTTCGGCCCAGAGTCCCGCCTCGGTCGCGGCGTCGCGCACCCGGCCGAGGATCTGCTCGGTGACGGCGTCGTCGTCGAAGAAGGGCCGGCCCGTGCGGGTGTACAGGGACCCGGTGGGGCCGTCCACGCCGAACCGTTCGCGGGCCGCGTCCGCGTCCCGGCAGACCAGGGCCACCGCCCGGGAGCCCATGTGCTTCTCCTCGCACACGACCCGTTCGACCCCGTCCCGGCCGTACTGGGCGAAGGCCTCGGCCGGGTGCTCCAGGAAGCCCTCGACGTGCGAGGTCGCCGTCGGCGCCATCGTCGGCGGCAGGTACGGGAGCAGGCGCGGGTCCACGGCGAACCGGCTCATGACCTCCAGGGCCGCCGCCGCGTTCTCCTCGCGGACCGCCACCCGTCCCGCGTGCCGGGTCTCGACCGTCCGGCGGCCCTGGACGTCCGCCAGGTCCAGCGGCCGGCCCTCGTGGCCGCCCGGCGCCTCGGTGGCCAGCGGCCTGGCCGGCTCGTACCAGACCCGCTCCGCCGGTACGTCGACGAGTTCGCGCTCGGGCCAGCGCAGCGCGGTCAGCTTGCCGCCGAAGACGGCTCCGGTGTCCAGGCAGATCGTGTTGTTCAGCCAGGTGGCGGTGGGCACGGGGGTGTGGCCGTAGACCACGGCGGCGCGGCCCCGGTAGTCCTCGGCCCACGGGTAGCGCACCGGCAGGCCGAACTCGTCGGTCTCGCCGGTGGTGTCGCCGTACAGGGCGTGCGAGCGCACCCGGCCCGAGGTGCGGCCGTGGTACTTCTCGGGCAGGCCGGCGTGGCAGACCACGAGCCGGCCGCCGTCGAGGACGTAGTGGCTGACGAGTCCGTCGACGAACTCCCTTACCGAGGCGCGGAACTCCTCGCTCTGCGCGTCGAGCTGTTCGATGGTCTCGGCGAGTCCGTGGGTGGGCTGGACCCTGCGGCCCTTGAGGTGGCGGCCGAGCTTGTTCTCGTGGTTGCCGGGCACGCACAGGGCGTCGCCCGAACCGACCATGGACATCACGCGGCGCAGCACGCCCGGGGTGTCGGGTCCGCGGTCGACGAGGTCGCCCACGAAGACGGCGGTGCGGCCCTCGGGGTGCACGCCGTCGACGTAGCCGAGCCTGCCGAGCAGGGTCTCCAGTTCACGGGCGCAGCCGTGGACGTCGCCGATGATGTCGAAGGGGCCGGTCAGGTGGGTCAGGTCGTTGAAGCGCCGCTCGGTCACCACCGACGCGTTCTCCACGTCGGCCACGCCGCGCAGGACGTGCACCTTGCGGAAGCCCTCACGCTCCAACTGCTTTATGGACCGCCGCAGTTCGCGGATGTGCCGCTGGATGACGCGGCGCGGCATCGTGGCCCGGTCGGTGCGCGTGGCGTTGCGCGCGGCGCACACCTCCTCGGGCACGTCGAGGACGATCGCGATGGGCAGCACGTCGTGCCGGCGGGCGAGTTCGATCAGCTGCCTGCGGCTGTCCTGCTGCACGCTGGTCGCGTCGACGACCGTGCGGCGACCGGCCGCGAGCCGCTTGCCCGCGATGTAGTGCAGGACGTCGAAGGCGTCGCCGCTGGCGCTCTGGTCGTTCTCGTCGTCGGCGACCAGTCCGCGGCAGAAGTCGCTGGAGATGACCTCGGTGGGCGTGAAGTGGCGCCGGGCGAACGTCGACTTGCCGGAACCCGACGCGCCGACCAGCACCACGAGGGAGAGGTCGGTGACGGGCAGGACACGCCCCTGGTGGGTCCGGTCGTTCATGCCGCCTCCTCCTTCGCGGTCGGGGTGGCTCGGTCCAGGGTGAACACGGCCATCTGGGTGGGCGGGCCGACCTCGGGGTCGTCGAGCCCGACGGGGGTGAACTCCACCGTGTAGCCGTGCCGTTCGGCGACGGCGCGGGACCACGCACGGAATTCCTCGCGGGTCCACTCGAAGCGGTGGTCGCCGTGCCGGCTGTGCCCGGCCGGGAGGGTCTCCCAGCGGACGTTGTACTCGACGTTCGGGGTGGTGACGAGGACCGTCCCGGGTCGCGCGGCGCCGAACACGGCGTACTCCAGGGCGGGCAGCCGGGGCGGGTCGAGGTGCTCGACGACCTCGCTGAGCACGGCCGCGTCGTACCCCTTCAGCCGGCGGTCGGTGTAGGAGAGCGAGCCCTGGACGAGGCGGACGCGCGCGGCCTGCCGCTCACCCATGCGGTCCAGCTTGAGCCGGCGGGCCGCGATGGCGAGGGCGCGGACCGACACGTCCACGCCGACGATCTCGGTGTAGCGGACGTCCTTGAGCAGCGCCTGCACCAACTGGCCCTGTCCGCAGCCGAGGTCGAGGACCCGGCGGGCGCCGGACGCGTGCAGCGCGGCGAGGATGGCCTCCCGGCGGAGCACGGCGAGCGGTACCGGCTTCTCCTCGGTGTCGCTCTCCTCGTCGACCGCGTTGTCGATCTCCTCCACGTCGGTGTCGTCGGTCTCGGCCAGGCGGACGAGTTCGAGCCGGTCCAGGGCCTCCCGGGTCAGGGACCAGCGCCGGGACAGGAAGCGGCTGGTGATCAGCTTGTGCTCGGGGTGGCCGGGCAGCCAGCCCTCGCCCGCGCGCAGCAGCTTGTCGACCTCGTCCGGTGCCACCCAGTAGTGCTTGGTGTCGTCGAGGACGGGGAGGAGGACGTAGAGGTGGCGCAGCGCCTCGGCGAGCGTCAGCCGCTCCGATGCCAACTCCAGCCGCAGGTAACGGGAATCGCCCCACTCCGGGAACGTCTCGTCCAGCGGCACGGCCTCGGCCGTCACGGTCCAGCCGAGCGGTTCGAAGAGCGCGCGGACGAGGTCGGCGCCGCCGCGGGCGGGCAGCGCCGGCACGGAGATCCGCAGCGGGCGGGCCGCCGGCGGAAGCTCGGGCCGGGCTCGGCACTGGCCCTTCATCGCGGTGGAGAAGACGGCGCTGAGCGCGACGGCGAGCAGCGAGGAGGCCGCGTACGGGCGGTCGTTGACGTACTGCGCGAGTGCGGTGTCGGGCGCGCCGCCGCGTCCCTTGCCCTTGCCGCGCCGGACGAGCGCCACGGCGTCGACCTCCAGCAGCAGAGCGGCCGTGCACCGCTCGGCCGTCGCCTCGGGGTAGAGGACGTGGGCGGTGCCGTGGGCCGTGGAGAAGCGCTGCGCGTGGTCGGGATGCTTGTGCAGCAGGAAGCCGAGGTCGGTCGCCGGGCTGTCCGGGGTGCCGGTGGTGCTGATCGTCAGGAACACTGTCGTCTGCCTCGAAACGTCTTCCGAGCCGCGGAACCGGGGCCTGCGGGCGGGTCGGCGCGCGAGGCGCTCCGCCCGGGCATCGTCCGGTCGCGCGGCGATGGGCGAGCGCGCCCTGCGGGCGTCGCTCCCGCCCCCCTCCGGCCCGCGGCACGGAGCCGCGCCGCACCGGGGAGGCCACGGAAAGAGACGCCGTAACGCGGCGCGCTCCTCTCAACCTACCGCCGAAGCCCCAGGTGGGCGCCAGGATTATTTCCCGCGGCCGAGCGGTCGGTGGGGGCACCGGCGGCGGTGGCCGCCACCGAGCGGTGGCCACGTTTCCCGGGTCTCGCCGTCCCGCCGCCTCCCCAGGAGGGTGCCGGTGGCGGGCGGGTCGCGCGCTCCGGCCGCCCGTGGGAGCGGGCCGGCCTCCGCCACGGAGGGCGGGCACCGCCCGGCCGACGCGATCACCGGGCGGGGCCAGCGGTTCGGCGCGGAACGCTCCCGGCGGCCGGTGCATGATGACTACATGGATCTTCGAGTCTTCACCGAACCGCAGCAGGGCGCGACCTACGACACGCTGCTCCGCGTAGCCAAGGCCGCCGAAGACCTCGGCTACGGAGCCTTCTTCCGGTCCGACCACTATCTGCACATGGGCTCCGCCGACGGCCTTCCGGGCCCCACGGACGCCTGGATCACCCTGGCCGGCATCGCCCGCGAGACGAGCACCATCCGCCTGGGCACCCTGATGACGGCCGGCACCTTCCGGCTGCCCGGCGTCCTCGCCATCCAGGTCGCGCAGGTCGACCAGATGTCGGGCGGCCGCGTGGAGCTCGGCCTGGGGGCCGGCTGGTACGAGGCCGAGCACACGGCCTACGGAATCCCCTTCCCCAAGGAGAAGTTCGGGCGCCTGGAGGAGCAACTCGCCGTCGTCACGGGGCTGTGGAGCACACCCGTCGGCGAGCGGTTCACCTTCGACGGCACCTACTACCAGCTGAAGGACTCTCCCGCGCTGCCCAAGCCCGTGCAGGCCAGGGTGCCCGTCCTGGTCGGCGGGCACGGGGCCAGGCGGACCCCGGCGCTCGCGGCGCGGCACGCCGACGAGTTCAACATCCCGTTCGCGTCCGTCGCGGACTCGGAGCAGCAGTTCGGCCGGGTGCGGGCCGCGGTGCGGCAGGCGGGCCGCGCGCCCGAGGACCTCGTCTACTCCAACGCCCTCGTGGCCTGCGTCGGCCGCACCGACGGCGAGGTGAAGCGGCGGGCGGACGCGATCGGCCGCGACGTGGAGGAGTTGAAGGCGAACGGACTCGCGGGCTCACCGGCGGAGGTCGTCGAGCGGATCGCCCGGTACCAGGCGGTCGGCTCGCAGCGCATGTACCTCCAGATCCTCGACCTCGACGACCTGGACCACCTGGAGTTGATCGCGTCCGAGGTGATGCCGGCCCTCGACTGACACCGGCTGGGCCGGCCTCGTGGTCCGGCCCCCGACGGCGGTCGCCGTCCGGCCGGACCGCGGCGAAAGAGGTCAATCCCGGTCGCCCGTGCGGGAATCCGCGCCCCGACGTCGACGTACTCCGCCACGAGCGGGTGAAAATCCGTCACCCCGGAGTGCTGCACGGGGCCGCGCCAGTGTCCCGGCCGGACGGTGATCGTTGGCTCGGGCGGAGCCGGACCGCCCGGCACCCGTCACCGGCGGTCGCCGGAGGCGACACCCTCGTCAGCGGCCCTCCATCACGGGGGCCGAGGAGGCCGTCGTGACCCAGGAAACCGTGCCCGCGCAGGGCACGCCCGCCCCGCCGAAGGGGCTGCTCCAGCAGATGGAGGAGTTGATGGCGGCCCTGAACGCGGACCTGTCGCAACTGGACGCGGACCTCTCGGCACCGCGGTCCGCGCCCGCGGGCCAGCCCGAACGCGCCTGACCGACCCACCGGACTTCCGTGACGGGGGCCCGCCCCGTCACCGCGCGAGCGCCGTCCGGCGGTGGCGGGCGGCGCACGGCACGGGAACCGGGCGGGGCCACGCGGCTACCCGGTGGCCGACCCCTTCTCCACCACGCGCTTCTCGTCCCGCACCGCCAGGCGCCGGAGCATCTCCAGGACGCGGTCCCGGGACTCGTCCGCCGCGTCGATCGCCTCCATGCACTGCCAGTAGGTCCCCTCGTCGTCCGCGGCGCAGGCGACGGCGACCAGCGCCATGCCCACCTCCCCCAGCAGGCCGCCGAGGCACATCAGCGCCTCACGCGGGTCGCCCAGCTCGGTGAGCCGGGCGGCCCGTAAGGCACCCGCACCGAGCGCCGGAGCGCCGAGGACGCCACAGCCGCGGCCCGCCAGCTCGGTCAGCCCCAGTGCCTCGCCCCGGAGTTCGGGGGGCCCGGAGACCGCGAACCTGCTGCCGATCGCCTGCGCCAGGGAATGCGCCTGCCACGCCTCCGCCATCACCTCCGGAGTGTCCCCGCTCTCCGCCAGGGCCCGTCTGCTCGTCACGATGAGCCGCACCGCTTCCATGCGCTGCCCCCGTCTGTCGCGACGCGCTCGCACGCGTCCGCCCGAACTCACTGGTTCACTACCCAGAGTGAGGTCGGTTGAGACGAAAAGCCAGAGGAAGCCCGAAATCTGTGGACACACTCAGGAGAGTTGACATCTCAACGACTCCGGAGAGTGACATTCCTGCGGTGCGTCGGCGCCCCACGCCTCCGCCGGCGGGAGAGGGCGGGGGCTCAGGAGCCGCCGGGCGCGGGAAACCTCAGCTCGTTGCGGTCGATCTTCGCGTCGAGCGCCGCGAGCGGGTCGATGTCCAGCACCTCGCACAGCTGGAGGAGATAGGCGAGGACGTCGGCGACCTCGTCGCGCACGCGGTGCGCGCGATCCGGGTCGTCCATCACCCGGGCCGACTCCTCCGGGGTCGACCACTGGAAGATCTCCACCAGTTCGGACGCCTCCACGCTCAGCGCCGCGACGAGGTTCTTGGGGGTGTGGAAGGGCTGCCAGTTCCGGGCCGCCGCGAAGTCGGCCAGTCTGCGCTGCAGCGTCGCCACGTCCAGTTCGCTCACGGCGTCAGGTCTACCACCGTCGCGCCCGCGGCGGCGAACTCCGGGACGGCGCCGCTCAGCGCCGCCACCAGCCGGATGTGACCGCGTTCGCACATCCGCTCCGCCAGCCGCACCAGTTCGCCGGCCTGCCGCGCGTCCAGCCCGCGGTCGAGACCGTCGGCGAGGACCGTCAACGACTGGTACGCGGCGGGCACCTCGCCCGCCGGATCGACCTCCAGGACCCCCGGTCCGGTGAGCAGCACCAGGGCCAGCGCGAGATACCGCAGCTCGCCGTCGCCGAGTAGTTCCATCGGCGTGCGGACGCCGTCGCCGCGGTCGAGGAGTCCGCGCACCCGGCCGTCCGCACCCACCTCGGCCAGTACGTCGGTGACGGTCCCGGCGCAGCCGGCCCGCACGGCGGTGACCAGGTGCGCGTACCGGTGGGGGCATTCGGAGCGGGTGCGCCACAGCACCTCCGCGAGGTTCCCGCAGCTCCGCAGGAGCCTGCCCGTCCCGGGCGTGGCGGTGACCCGCATGGCGGACGCGCCCGGGTCACAGGCGTACACGGAGCGCAGGGCGAGCACCGTCTGCTCGGCGGCGGCGAGGACCCGGCGCTCGCCCTCGGTGCGGCCCGCCACGCGCAGCGGCAGCAGCGCGGTGCCGAGCCGGTCGTCGGGCAGCGGTCCGCGGGTCACGGCGGAGGTGCCTCCGGTGTGCCAGGCTGCCTGGACGGACGGGCGGCCCGGGTCGCGCAGCGCGGTCT
This sequence comes from Streptomyces sp. NPDC048566, assembly GCF_043199735.1. Classification (NCBI taxonomy): domain Bacteria; kingdom Bacillati; phylum Actinomycetota; class Actinomycetes; order Kitasatosporales; family Streptomycetaceae; genus Streptomyces; species Streptomyces sp. NPDC048566. The sequence goes on along the minus strand of NZ_JBICWL010000020.1, from coordinate 15,560 downwards.
CCAGCAGGGTGCGCCCGCCGGCCGACAACCGCTCCCCCACGATGCGCAGTTCGGGTTCCGCCTGGACGGCGAGGTCGAGGCGGACCGGGCCTTGCGGGCCGTCGACCGTGCAGCCGATGCGGAAGCCGCGGCGGCGCTGCGCGTCGGGCCGGGCCCGCTCGGGCACGCAGGCGACGGGGTCGGGGAACACCTCCCGCAGTTCGGCGCCCCCGCCGAGCCGGGCGAGCGCCTCGTAGGCCCGGAGCGCGGCTGTCTTGCCGCTTCCGCTGGGGCCGGTGAGGAGGGTGAGCGGTCCGAGGGGGAAGCGGACGCGGCGATGCGTGGCGAAGGCGGCGAGCCGCAGCTCGGTGAGGCCCGGACGGTCGGGGCGCGCCTGCGCCACCGTGGGCGCTTCCGGCGTGGACAGGGTCATATGCGGACGGTACGGCTCCGCCGTGGGACGAACCGTTCCGCTACGGGAAGCTTCCTACGATCGGGGGACGAATCCACCCTCGGGCGGGGCGGGTCCGCCGGATCGTTCGGGCGGGCGCGGGATGGCGCGGCGGGGGTGCGGGCGGCTCGGCAGCGGCGGGACGGCACGGGCCCGGCGGCCGGCCGCGGCGGGCGGCACGGCAGCCGACGGGCAGGCCCCTCCGGGTGCCACCGGGCCCGCAGGGAAAGCGGTTCGCGAGTGGCGGCACCGCAGCGGAACCGCACCGCCCGGGAGGACCGTTCACGGGGAGGCGCCGGGAGCACGGTCACCGGTCCCGCCGGAAAGCGCCGGCCCCCGATCGCCCCCGGCCCGGCAGGCGCGGCGTCAGATCCCGGGGACCCCGGCCTGCTCCATCAGGCCGGAGACCTCGGTCCCCGGCGGGGTCAGCAGGAACACGTTCCGGTCCACCCGGTGCATTCCGCTCGCCAGGCCGAACACCACGCCCGTGCTGAAGTCGAGGACCCGCTTGGCGACGTCGCCCTCCGCGCCGGTCAGGTCGAGCAGCACCGGGATGCCGGCCATCAGGGTCTCCGCCACGTCCCGTGCGTCGGCGAAGATGTTGACCCTCAGGACCACGAATCGGCGCCGTGCCTCGGTCGGGGCCTCGGGGATCGACCGGTGGCCGACCGAGGAGGGCCAGGCGTCCCGGCCACGCAGCGGAACGACCTGGGCGAGCCCTCTCCACTGTTCATCGGTGACGTCGTGGCTGTTCATCGCCCCACCCCGTCCTGGCTCGCACTCGTAGTCTGCACCGGGCAATTCTTACGCATGGTCACCCGTTCGGCTCAACAGCGACACGGTCCGCGACCCGGTCGGCGACCACCGGGCCCCGGTACCTCCGCACCGCGGGCCCTGTCCCTTCGACGCGGCGCATGCGGTAACTCCCCCTCGCCGCCCGTCCGTTCACCGGCTCGCCGCTTCCGCGACCGCGGCGGCGGCGAAGCCGCGGCAATCGGCGACGCCGAAGCCCTGGGACCGTGCCGGATCGGGCAGCGGGCCGCTCACGACGCGAGGGCGCCGCGTTCGCCGCGGGCGGCAGCCCGGTGGCACCGGCTCGGCGGTCGTGTGGGGCGGTCGCCGAGCGCGGCGGCGACGCGGTGGTCGCGTACCGGTGCGGCCGGAGGCGGCCGGGGCACCGGCCCGGGAGACGTCGACCACCCGGCGGCAGATAGGCGTGCCCGGCGCCTGACCGGCTCGGGCGAAGCCGACGCGACGGGACCGGGGACAGCCCCGTCGTGCCGTCTCGCGGGACCGCCTCGGCGCCGCGACGGCCGGCGGGGGCCCGCGCCGTCCGGCCCCCGAGCCCGCCGGCTTCGCCACCGGGCGGGCTGCGGGGCGGGGGCGCCGGCGTGCGGCTGCGGCGCGCGGGGAGGAGCCGGGGACGGTCAGGTGATGTCGACCGCGGCGGCGCCACCCGCGGCCCCCGCGCGGCCGCCACCGGGTCCGCCGCCGGCGTCCGCGGCGGTCGGTGCGGGCGTGCCGCCCCCCGCACCCGCACCACCGGCCGGGCCTCCGCCGCCGGTCGGGCCGCCGTCCCCGGCGGCCCGATCCAGGTGCGGGGTCCCGTCGTCGTCGAGGAACTCGACGACGGCCAGCGCCAGGAGGGCCACGACCGCGATCCAGACGGTGACGGCGGCCGTCGGGTAGTTCCAGACGATCAGGGTGGCGGCGGCGACGGCGACGACCGTCCAGTTCAGCCAGGTCTTGGCCCGGTGCACCCAGGCACCGACCGCTCCCAGGTCGGGGCCGGCGGCGTCGCGGACGGCGCCGATGCCGCCCCGCCAGGCGGCCAGCACGCGGGTGGCGGCCCGGCCGCTGCCGGTGAGCCAGGCGGCCAGGGCCACGATGACGCCGAGGGTGATCACCATGCGGACCGTCGTGCGCAGATAGCGCACCAGGGTGTCGAAGACCGACCCGGCCGCGGGCTGGGAGACCGCCGAGGGGAGGCTGTCGAGATAGATGCCGCGGAAGATCCACAGGGCGATGCCGAGGACGGCTGCCCCGGCGGCCACGGCCAGCGCGGCGGTGACGAGGGCACGGCGCCTGCGGACGGCGAGCAGCACACCCCCGGCGGCCAGGAGGAGGGTGAGCACCGGCAGCCAGAACCCGACGATCTGCAGCAGGCGGTAGAACTTCTTCGCCTTGCCGATGGAGTCCGACGTCATGACCGTGAAGTTCGTGTGCACCTCGGGGATCTTCGCCGCGAGGCCGAGTCCCCTGTCGACAAGGGCCTGTTTGACCCGGTCGATGACCGGCGCGAGGTCGATGACGACGGCGTCGTCGGTCAGCTTGACGGCTCCCCCGCCTCGCCCGGTCAGCGCCTTGTCGACCGAGGCGTGGGCCGTCCGGTTGAGGTCGGTCCACAGGGTGGCGAAGGCGTCGCTGCTGACGAACCGCTCGGCCGTGCTGTGCACGAAGTCGGTGAGGCCGCTGGTGATCGGGCCGCTGAGCGGGCCGAGGAGCTTGGTCAGCCGGGGCCGGTCGGCCGGAGCGACGGAGGTGAGCAGCGACTCGATGTCGACGTGCTGCATGACGGCCGTGGTCACCCGGTCGGCGACGGCGTTCTGCACGTCGGGGTCGGAGGCCAGCGGCTTCATGGTCGCCACGTAGCGGTCGGTGTCGCCGATCAGGTCGCTGGACCAGGCGGCGACGGCGCTCAGCGGGGTGAGGACGGCCGCGACGAGGATCAGCAGGACAGCGAAGGACGAGCGTACCCGGTGCCGGTGGACGGGCGGCCGGCGTCGCTCCAACTCCGCTACTCGGGCACGCAGTTCGGACAGCTCCCGGGAGTCGTCGCCGTTCACTTCGCCTCCTTCGGGGCTGTCGCCCGCAGCGGCGGGCGCCGTGGCGCCGCGAGCGGTTCGCCCGGCCGCGCGGACCGTTGACCGGCGGTCGTCCGGTCGGTCGTGTCATCCATGGCGCATCTCGTTCCGCTCGGTCCGCTGCCGTCCGGTCCCGGTCCCCTGCCGCCCGGTCCGTCGCCGGTCTCGCTCCCTGGGGTGCGGTCGGGCCCGCCCCTCCGCCCACTCCCCGTCCACCGCCGGCCTGCGGGGCCGCAGGCCGGCGGTGGACGGGGGGTTCGCCCCGGCCGGGGCGCGGCCCTCGTTGCGCCGTCGAGACGGCCCCGGGCGGCGCGGGGGGACTCACACGGGGTGGTTCAGTGCGTCTGCGGCCGGCGCGGCGCCTGCGCCGAGGGCTGCGGGCGGGCGGCGGGCTCGTCGCCACGCGGCCGGTAGGTGGCGAGCGCCCAGATCACGAAGATGTCGATCGCGATCATGATGACCGACCAGACCGGCGCGTACGGCAGGAACATGAAGTGGAACAGCATGCTCACCGAGGCCAGCGCGATGCCGGTGATCCGGGCCCACGCGGCACCCTTCAGAATGCCCGCGCCGACGACGGCCGCGATCACACCGACGATGAGCAGGATCCAGCCCCAGCCGGTGAGGTTGATGCGGTAGACGTAGTCGTCCACGCGCGCGTACACGTTGTCCTTGGCGATCGCGGAGATGCCCTGAAGGATGTTGAGGAAGCCGTTCACCAGCAGGAGCACGCCGGCGAACGTGACGCCGCCTGACGCCCAGGCGCTGTCGCCCGACGGGGGCGGCCCGTATCCGCCCGCGGCGGGTGCCGCCCCGGACCACTGGTCGCCCCACAGCGGCATGTCGCCGCCGCTCGGCTGGGATCCGGTGCCGCCGCCGGGCGGCGGGGTCGGGGGCTGCGAAGCGTCCTGGCTCATGCTCGACCACCTCGTTGCGCTGTCGGCCGCTGGCCGCCCCGGCGCGGGAGGCGTCCGGGGAATTCGAGCGTCCGCCGCGACTCCCCCACGCGCCACGGGGGCGCCCCCGATCGGGTGACGGACCCCGCCACGGCCCGGGCGCGACCGGATTCCCCGTGCCCCTCCTCCCGGTCCCTGCTCTCGCCCTGGCCGGGAGACCTGTTCCCCCGGGCCCGGCCCGGCATGGCGCTCCGGACCGTGCCCGGCCGGACTCGTCAGGTGCCGCCGCCTGCGTCACGCCGCGGGCGGGGAGGACCCCCCGCCGGGGCACCCGCACGGCGCCGGGGCACCGCCGGGCCGTGCAGGTGCCCCGGGATCACGGCGTCACGGCGTCACGGCGCGAGCAGGAGGCGGTCGCCGCGCTCCTTGGCGGCGGCGTGGCGCCGGGCCACGTCCTGCCAGTTCACGACCGCCCACATCGCCTCGATGAAGTCGACCTTCTGGTTCTTGTACTGGAGGTAGAAGGCGTGCTCCCAGGCGTCGAAGACCAGGATCGGGGTCGACCCCTGACCCACGTTGCCCTGGTGGTCGTAGACCTGCTCGACGATCAGACGGCCGCTCAGCGGCTCGTGGGCGAGGACACCCCAGCCGGAGCCCTGGGTCGTCGCGGCGGCCTTGGTCAGCTGGGCCTTGAAGCGGGCGAAGGAGCCGAAGGACTCCGTGATGGCGTCCGCGAGGTCGCCCACGCCGTCCGCCGCCAGCGGCTCGCCACCTCCGTCGCCCGTCATGTTGTGCCAGTAGATGCTGTGCAGGATGTGCCCGGAGAGGTGGAAGGCCAGGTTCTTCTCCAGACCGTTGATCGAGCCCCACGCCTCCTTGTCCCGCGCCTCCGCGAGCTGCTCCAGCGTGTCGTTCGCGCCCTTCACGTACGCCGCGTGGTGCTTGTCGTGGTGGAGTTCGACGATCTGGGGGTCGATGACCGGTTCCAGCGCCGCGTAGTCGTAGGGAAGCTCCGGGAGCGTGTACACCGCCATGTCCAACATCCTCCGCTGTTATTGCAACCAATGTGCAGGTGCACGCTAGCAGTAACAGGGACCGTGCATCAGGAGGGGCGCCGACGGACCGCTTCGGGACAGCACCGGGCAGGTGTGGATGCGGGGTTCGCGCAGCCCTCGGGGCCACGGCCCGGCGGAAGGCGGTGGGAGCGGGACGGCGGGCGGGAGATCAGCGACCGGAGGTGGGCGGCGGGAGCGAGCGGGGCCCGCCCGGCGCCGAGTTGCCCGACGACGACGGGACCCCGCGCCCGGGTCGGGCCGCCCGGGACGGCGGCCCGACCCGGGTGTGCGGGCGCGGGCGCACGGTTCCCTCCACCACCGGCGGGTGGCGGAGGCGATCCGCCCCGGGACGGCCCGGGCACCTCACCGACGGGGCGGGGCCGCGCCGTCACTCGCCCGGACCGTGAGGCACCGCCCGGGACGCGAGGTCACCTCCCGCTGGAGACCCCGTAGTACTGGAGGTCCTGCACCGTCGCCGTGCGCCGGGCCGGGTAGCGGGTCGTGACGGCCGCCGCCGTGTCGCCGGAGCGGCGGGCGACGACCTGCGTGAACCCGGGGCTGAGCGGCAGCTGGTGGGCGTCGACCCCGACCGGGGCGCGGTAGGAGTGCGGCACGCTGCCCACACGGGCGGAGACCGACGCGGGCGCGGTGAGGAAGGTGAGCAGCTCGACCTGGTCCCGCGGGGCGGCGGTGCCGGCGCGCGGCCGCATCAGCCGGGCCTGCTGCGCCGCGCCGCTGCCGGAGAACTGGACGCGGGAGGTGACGTACACGGTGTCGCGCACGATCCGCGGCCAGGCGCCCGTCTTGAAGCGCGTGAGGTAGTACGAGGAGATGTCGAGGTAGGTGTGGCCGTTGTGCAGCGAGGGAGCGAACTGGCTGCCCTCGGAGTAGTCGTTCCAGGTGGTGAGCTGCACCCAGTCCGCACCGTCGGAGATGGCGTGGTTCCAGGTCGACCGCAGGGTGGCGGTGTTGCCCGCCTCGTCGTAGACGGCCTGGTTGGGCCGGGCGTCCTGGACGGACACGGCCTGCATCCACTTCTTGCCGAGGGAGTGCGCGAGCCGGATGTCCCCGGGGACGTTGCCCTGGCTGGCGAAACTGCGGTTGCCCCAGGAGGAGAACGCGTGGCTGATCGGGGCGAAGCGTTCGGCGTTGGCGCGGAAGTCCAGGAAGACCGGGACGAGTGCGGTGTCGATGCCGTGCGAGCGCAGTCGCGAGGTGACCCGGCTCCACCAGGCCGGATCCTGGGCCTCGGCCTTGAACGGGGAGACCACGAGACGTCCGTCGGCCAGCCGGTAGGCGGCCGGGGCAGCGGCGAGCCGGGCCAACTCGTCGGCGAGCGTGCGCGGATCGGTGTGCAGTGACGTCATGTCCGGCATCAGCACGATCCGGAACCCGGGGTCGACCCGGTGCGCGGCCCGCAGCAGCAGGTCGACCCGCTCGCGGTTGGGGCCGGTCAGGGACAGGAGGTCGACGGTGAAGCCGTCGATGCCGGCGTCCCGGGCGGTCCTCACCTCCCTTTCCAGGTTGGCGAGTTGCCAGTCGCCCTTGGACGGTGCGACGGGCTCGGGCCGGTCGCGCAGCAGCCCCCCGTAGGCCGCGTGCTTGCCCTGCTCCCCCTGCGGGGTGAGGTAGTTGCGGGTGTAGTAGTCGCGGGAGGCGGGCTGGTTGTCCAGGGAGAGCGGGTACGGGGTGAAGTAGTGCGCGAAGACCATGTGGGGGCCGGACCGCAGGGCCGCGGTGGAGGGCAGGTCGAAGGGCAGGGCCGTGGTGCTCGCCCGTCCGGCGTCGGCGGTGCGGTCCTCGCGGTCGAGGGCGAGCCCGGTGCCCGCGACGACGCCGAGGAGGAGCAGGCCGAAGACCGCTCCGAGCGCGGTGCGCCGCCGCCTGCCGGGCGGCCTGCGGTGCTGGCGCGTGAGACGTGCGGGCTGATCCGTCATGGGTGTCCTCCGCGGACGCCGATGGGCCACCGTGGCCGAACTCTACTGCACGAGCGGCCCGTCGGGTGACGTTCCGTCACAGGACGGGCGACCGTGCGTGATCATCGCGGTGCGGTCAGGAGGTGGTGGCGCCGAGCCGGTCCACGTCGTGGGACTGGAGGTAGACGTCGAGGGAGTCCTCGCGCATCGCCCGCCACAGGTCGCCGCCGGAGGTCTGGTCGAGCAGGACCACGGACTGCCCGGAGATCATGTCGGTGCCCTTGGCGGGGGCGTTCATGAAGACCATGTTCCCGGGCCGGACCTTCTTGTTGTCCCACAGCAGGTCGCGCAGGTCCCCGTCGCCGAGGCGGTCGTCGACGCTGACGGCGGCCGTCAGATCGTCCAGCACCTCGCCGGCCTTGACCGGGTTGCGGAACGTGGAGGGGCGCATGACCTTCGCCAGCAGGGTGCGCAGGAAGTACTGCTGACGGTGCGTCCGGTCGAAGTCGCCGCGGGCGAGGTGGTGGCGCTCACGCACGTAGGTGAGGGCCTCGGTGCCGTTCATGTGGCGGGAGGCGCCGTCCACGACGAGGTCCACGCCGCCCACGGAGTCGGTGAGCTTCTTGAAGCCGTCCCAGTCGATGACCGCCAGGTGGTCGATCCGTACCTCGGTGAGCCGCTGGACGGTGTCGATGAGCAGCGGCGGACCGCCCCACGAGAAGGAGGCGTTGAGCTTCGCCTTGCCGTGTCCGGGGATGTCCACCCACGCGTCGCGGGGCAGCGAGACGACATAGGCGCCGGAGTGGTCCGCCGGAAGGTGGACCAGCATCATCGTGTCGCTGCGCTGGGCGCCGTACTTCCACTCGGGAGCCTTGGCGTCGCGGCCGGTGGTGGGCAGGTCGGAGCGGCTGTCGACGCCGACGAGCAGGAACGTCTGGCCGCCGTCGGAGGCGGCGGGCCGGTCCGCCACGGGCACCTTCGGGAAGACACCCGAGATGCGGTCGACCTTCCCGGTGTAGTGGTCGACGGCCCACCAGGCCGTGCCGCCCATGAGGAGCAGGGCCACCGCGAACAGCACGGCCGCCCCGAGGAGCACCCGCCTGGTGCGGCTCCTGCGGGGACGCCGCGGAGCCCGCGCCGCGTCCGCCGGAGCATCGTCCTCCGTCGCTCCGGTGCCGCCCGGGCGACCCTCGTCGCTCACCGGGCCGGATACGTCCGGGCCGGCTCCGGACGCGCCGTCATGCCGGCCCACCCCGGTGGCCCGGCCCGTCGCATCGGCCTCGGCCGTGTCCCTGTCCCCCATCGCCCACCCCCACATCACCCCGGTACGGCCCCTTCCGCACCGGGCGCACACTGTAGCCAGCACGTTCGAACATCGTACGGGTTTCCGGATGTTCGGCACCGCGCGTGGTCAACGGGCCGCCGCGGAGAGCGATTTCGTACGGCTCGGCACTTCTCGGTGACGTTCACGTAAACGCTCACATGCGTACACAAGTTTGCCGTACTGTTCACCGTCGTGCCGCATGTTCGACGAAAGAGCGTTCGCGACATCCGGCGACTCGTGCAGCCGAATGTGCCTGGGGGGGTACATGTGGGATGTTCAGGCCACTGAATCCGACAGATCACGCAAAGCGCGCTCGCGGGCGCGCTCTTCCGTTTGGATGGGACGCAAGTCCCGTTGGTATCTTCCCGCGTCGCTGATCACCGACCTCGTCGGCGCGGGCGTACCGGTCACCGTCATGTTCTCCGCCACGCGACAGCCGTGGCCGGTGCCGAGCGGCATCGTGGCCGGACTGGCGTGGGCGGGCGTCCAGTTGTTCCGTTCGCGGTACGCCGCCCGCACCATCGGGGAGAGCCGCGGCGCCCTGCCGGTGCTGCACGACTGGTTCATCCTGCTCGGCGTTCTCGCCGTGGTGCACGCCTCGGCCGGCATCCGGCTCCGGGCGCCGCTCTGCCTGCTGGCCCTGCTGCCGGCCCTGCTGCTGACGCTGGTGTGCCGCAAGGCGGTGCACCGTCACCTCGCCGCCGTGCGGCGCAACGCCCAGGCGGTGATCAAGGTCCTGGTGGTGGGCGAGCCCGCCGCCGCGGCCGGGGTCACCGCGCATCTCGCCGCACGCACCGACCACCCCTATGTCGCGGTGGGCGCCGTACCGGTCGGCCCGGGCCCCTTCGACTCGGGCATCCGCACCTGGGAGCGGCTCTCCGCCACCGCGCCGGAGGCTCCGGCCGAGGACGCCAACCTGGTGATCAGCGCCGTGCACCGGCTCGGCGCCGACCTGGTGCTGGTCGTACCGGGCGCGGCGACCTCCGGCGAGCGGCTGCGCCGGCTCTCCTGGGGGCTGCACGACGCCGGCGTCGAACTCTTCGTCGCACCCGGCCTGGTGGAGGTCTCCGTCAAGCGGCTGGAGACCGGCTCGGCGGGCGGGATGTCACTGCTGCGCGTCGCGCCTCCGGTCCGGGAGGGCATGCAGCCGCTGCTCAAGGGGGCACTGGACCGCGGCGTCGCGCTGCTCGGGCTGCTCGTCCTGACGCCGGTGCTGCTGCTGGTGGCGGGCGCGGTGAAGCTGTCGTCCCGCGGACCGGTGCTGTACCTGCACGAACGCATCGGCCGGTCGGGCCGGGCCTTCGTGATGTGGAAGTTCCGCACCATGCGGGTCGGCTCCGACCGGCTGAAGGCCGAACTGGCCGCGGAGAACGAGAACGACGGGCTCATGTTCAAGATGCGCCGGGACCCGCGGGTCACCCGGGTCGGCCACTGGCTGCGGCGCACCTCGCTGGACGAACTGCCTCAGCTCGTGAACGTCCTCAAGGGGGACATGTCCCTGGTCGGGCCGCGTCCGCCGCTCGCCGACGAGGTGGCGCACTACACGCCGGTGGAATGGCGCCGGCTCAGCGTGCGGCCGGGGATGACCGGGCTGTGGCAGATCAGCGGGCGCTCGGACCTGTCCTGGGACGAAACGGTTCAGCTGGATCTCAGCTATGTCGACAACTGGTCCTTCACCAGTGACGTCGACGTCATGGCCCGCACCTTCCGCGCCGTCGTCGACGGCCGCGGGGCGTACTGAGAGGGCCGCCCGTGAGAGCACAGTTCCCCGGCGCGCGGCGCGCGCCGGGGTCCGGCGACCGGTCGGGCCCGTCAGCCGCCGAGGCCGTCGCGCCAGTGGGCGTAGGTGGCGGCGATCCCGTCCCGCAGCGGGACGGCCGGCTTCCATCCGAGGTCCGCGAGCCGGGAGATGTCGAGCAGCTTCCGCGGAGTGCCGTCGGGGCGGCTGGTGTCCCAGCCGATCCGGCCGGTGAAGCCGGTCACCTCGGCGACCGTCGCGGCGAGTTCGCGGATGGTGAGGTCGCTGCCGCAGCCGACGTTCACCGGCTCGTCGCCGTCGTAGGAGCGCAGCAGCAGGGCGCAGGCCGCGGCGAGGTCGTCCACGTGCAGGAACTCCCGGCGCGGGGTGCCGCTGCCCCACAGCACGACCTCCTCCCGCCCGTCGGCCGCGGCCTCGTGGAAGCGGCGGATCAGGGCGGGCAGGACGTGCGAGGTCTCCAGGTCGAAGTTGTCGCCCGGTCCGTAGAGATTGGTCGGCATGGCGCTGATGTAGGAGGCGCCGTACTGGCGGCGGTAGGACTGCACCTGGACGATGCCGGCGATCTTCGCGAGGGCGTACGCCTCGTTGGTGGGCTCCAGCGGTCCGGTGAGCAGGGCGTCCTCGGCGATGGGCTGCGGAGCGTGCTTCGGGTAGATGCACGACGACCCCAGGAAGAGCAGCCGGCCCACGCCGGCGGCGTGGGCGCCGGCTATCACGCTGAGCTGGATCCGGAGGTTCTCCTCCAGGAACTGCACCGGCTGGGTGCTGTTGGCCATGATCCCGCCGACCTTGGCGGCGGCGAGCACCACGGCGTCGGGTCGCAGGTCGGCCAGGTACGCCGCGGTGCCCGCGGCGTCGCGCAGGTCGAGTTCGGCGCGGGTGCGGGTGAGCACCTCGTGCCCGTCGGCGGTGAGCCGGCGGGCCACGGCGGAGCCCACCAGGCCACGGTGGCCGGCGACGAAGACACGGGCGCGTTCGGGCAGCAGCGATGCGGTCATAGGCCGGATCATGCCAGGCCGCGGGCGGCCGGAACTGCCGTACCGGCAACTCAGGCGATATTTCCTGTAGTTCACGACATGCGACCCGCGCACCGCGGGCGCACGGACCGGAGCCGCCCGCGGGGCGGGTCCGGCAGGGAGGGGAACACCGCATGACCAAGACCGCGCTGATCACCGGCGTGACCGGGCAGGACGGCTCGTACCTGGCGGAGCTGCTGCTGTCGAAGGGCTACCGGGTGCACGGCCTGGTGCGGCGGTCGTCCAGCTTCAACACCGAGCGGGTCGACCACATCTACCAGGGCCCCCAGGAGGCCGAGCGGCACTTCGTGCTGCACCACGCCGACCTCTCCGACGGGGTGGCGCTGGTGAACCTGCTGCGCGAGATACAGCCCGACGAGGTGTACAACCTGGGCGCGCAGTCGCATGTGCGGGTCTCCTTCGACGCCCCGCTCTACACCGGTGACGTGACCGGTCTGGGCGCGCTGCGGCTGCTGGAGGCGATCCGTGCGAGCGGGGTGGAGACGCGCATCTACCAGGCGTCGTCCTCCGAGATGTTCGGCTCGACCCCGCCCCCGCAGAACGAGGACACTCCCTTCCACCCGCGCAGCCCGTACGGCGCGGCGAAGGTGTTCGGCTACTGGACGACCGTCAACTACCGCGAGGCGTACGGGATGTTCGCGGTCAACGGCATCCTGTTCAACCACGAGTCGCCGCGGCGCGGCGAGACGTTCGTGACCCGCAAGATCACCCGGGCGGTGGCCCGCATCAAGGCCGGCCTCCAGGACCGACTCTACCTGGGCAACCTCGACGCGGTCCGCGACTGGGGCTACGCGCCGGAGTACGTCGAGGCGATGTGGCGGATGCTCCAGCACGACGAGCCCACGGACTACGTGGTCGCCACCGGAGTCCCCGCGACCGTCCGGCAGTTCGTGGAGACGGCCTTCGCCCACGCCGGGCTCGACTGGAACGAGCACGTGCGCTACGACCCCAAGTACGAGCGCCCCAGCGAGGTGGACGCGCTGATCGGCGACGCCTCCAAGGCCCAGCGGCTGCTGGACTGGAAGCCGCAGGTCCTGGTCGAGGAACTGGCGCGGATCATGGTCGACGCCGACGTGCGGCAGGTGGAGCGTCAACTCGCGGGAGCCGCCGTGCGCATCGACCGCTGACGGCGGCCGGCCGCAACGGACTCCGGCCGTCCGGGCGGACGGCCGGGTGTGTTGGGCGAGTTCCGACGGACGCCACGGGTTCGCCGTGAACACGTCGAAATTTCCCACCAGATGAGTCAAGTGCGTTCCATGGGGTGTCATGTACTCGTATGGTTCGCGAGCAAACAGTTCACGCGGCCCGGGCGGATCAGGGGAAACACCGCCGGGCACGCCGAGGCAATGGGTCCGCGAACGGGCCCGGAAGCCGGGGGGTTCATGCACAGATCCAGAGGGCTCAGCGCCGCCCTCGTCCTTTCCACCGCGGCAGGTCTGGGCCTGGTGGCCCTGCCGCAACCGGCCGCAGCGCTCACCGCGCCGGTCGCCTTCACCGCCGACGACCTGCCGACGTGGCAGACCAACGGCATCGTGTGGGCGCTGGCGGAGGCGGGCGGCACGGTCTTCGCCGGCGGCACCTTCTCGCAGGTGCGCCCGCCCGAGGGGGGCAGCGGCACCGCGCAGAACGCGGTGAACTTCGTCGCGCTGAACGCGGCGACCGGCAACCCCACGTCCTGCACCCTGTCCTTCACGGTCGGCAGCGGCAGCGCGACCGTCCGCGCGCTCGCCGTGTCCCCGGACAAGAAGACGCTCTACGCCGGCGGTTACTTCGGTGCCGTCAACGGCACGCAGGTGAGCAGCCTCGCCGCGATCGACATCGCCACCTGCACGCCCAAGGCCGACTTCCACCCGAGCGTCCCCGCCACCGTGCGGGCCCTCGCCGTCACGGACGACACCGTCTACCTGGGCGGCGACTTCACCTCGGTCGGCGGAGACCCGCACGCGCGGTACGCGGCGGTGGACGCCACGAGCGGCGCCGTCAAGTCCTTCCAGGCCGACGTGGACGAGCCCGGCCGAGCCGTCGCGGTCACCCCGGACGGCAGCAAGGTGATCCTCGGCGGCGACTTCTTCACCGTCAACGGAGCGAGCTCGCACGCGCTGGCCGTCGTCGACTCCGGCACGGGTGCCAACGTCCGCACCTACCCCGGCTTCATCGAGAACAACTCGGTGGTCAAGGGTCTCGACACGGACGCCACCGGCTTCTACACCGGCAACGAGGGGACCGGCGGCGGCGTCTTCGACGGCCGTATCGCCGTCGACCTCAACACGCTGAACCAGCGCTGGCGGGACACCTGCCTGGGTGCCACCCAGGCCGTCAAGTCCTACCAGGACGTGGTGTACAGCGCCTCGCACGCGCACGACTGCTCCAGCGTCGGGGAGTTCCCCGACGGGCGCCGTCACCACCTGCTGGCCGAGCCGACCTCCGGCACCAACAAGCTGGGCTGGTTCCCGGACACCAACGACGGTCTGGGCGAGGGCATCGGCCCGCGCGCGATGGCCGTCTCCGAGACCGGCGGCAACAAGTACATGTGGGTCGGCGGCGAGTTCACCACCGTCAACGGTGCGGCTGCCCAGGGCCTCACGCGCTTCGCGTCGAGCCCGGACGTCGGCGCCCCGACGGTTCCCGCGGTGGGCGCGGAGTCGGTGAAGCCCACGGAGACGCACGTGCGCTGGCGCTCCAGCCTGGACACGGACGACACCAAGCTGACGTACAAGGTGTACCGCAACGGCGGCTCCACACCGGTGTACACGGTCGACGGCGACTCGGTCGAGTGGTCGCGCCCGCAGCTGTCGTTCACCGACACCGACGTGAACCCCGGTTCGACGTACAGCTACCGGGTGACCGCGACCGACGGCGCGGGCAACGCCTCGGGGCTGTCCGCGACGGCCACGGTGACGGTGCCGACGTCCGCCCAGAAGTACCCGGCCAAGGTGCTCGACGACGGCGCCGACCTCTACTGGCGCTACGACGAGTCCGGCACGCCGTTCGTCGGCGACACCTCGTCCGGCGACCAGAGCGGCATCCACGTCAACGGGCCCTCGCTGCGCCAGACCCCGGCGGCCGTGACCGGTCCCTCCACCGCGATCGGGTTCGACGGCACCGACCAGATCGTCTACAGCGACAAGCGGACCACCGTGCCGAGCCAGTACTCGATCGAGACCTGGTTCAAGACGACGACCACCCGCGGCGGCAAGCTCGTCGGCTTCGGCAACAACACCACGCGAGCCAGCGGCAACTACGACAAGCACGTCTACATGCGCAACGACGGCCGGCTGGTCTTCGGCGTGTGGACGGGCACGGCCCGCACCATCACCACGCCCGCGAGCTACAACAACGGCTCCTGGCACCACGTCGTCGCCACCCAGGGTTCCTCCGGGATGGCGCTGTACGTGGACGGTGCCCAGGTGGGCACGCTCAACGAGTCCAACAGCCAGTCCTACAGCGGCTACTGGCACGTCGGCGGCGACAACCTGAACGGGTGGCCGAACCAGCCGTCCAGCAACTACTTCGCCGGCCAGATCGACGAGACGGCCATCTACCCGTCGGTGCTGAGCGCGGCCCAGGTGCAGAGCCACTTCACCCTGGCCTCGGCTCCGGCGGACAGCGTGCAGACCGTCCGCGCCACGGACGACACGTACGTCAACGCCGGTGCTCCGAGCGCCACCTACGGCTCTTCCAGCTCGCTGGCGGTGCGCGGCAGCTCGGCCTACGAGTCGTACCTGCGCTTCGACCTGCCGGCGGCCCCGGCCGGAACCGTGCTCAAGAGCGCGCGGCTGGCGGTGAAGACGACCACGCTGAGCAGTGCGGGCAGCACGGACGACATCGCCGTGCGGCCGGTCACCGGCAGCTGGACGGCGGCCGGGACGACGTACTCCACCCGTCCCACCGTCTCCGCGACGTCGGTGGGCACCCTGAGCGGGGCCACCGACCTGTCGACGGTCTACTCGGCCGCGCTCGACACCTCGGCGCTCTCCCCCGCCCTGGGTGGCGCATACGACCTGGCGCTCACGAGCACCGGGACGGACGCGCTGTGGCTGTGGTCCAGCGAGGCGTCGGCGGCGGAGAACACCCCGCAGCTGGTGCTGACCTTCGGGGCGCCGTAACCCTCACGGCGTTCCCGTGGGCGGGGGGGGGGGGGCGGGGTGGGGGCGGGGGCCCCCCCCCCCCCCCCCCCCCCCCCCCCCCCCCCCCCCCCGGCCGGCCCCCCCCCCCCCCCCCCCCCCCCCCCCCCCACCACACCCCCCCACCGGCGGTAAACCCCCCCCCCACGCCCACC
>NZ_JBICWL010000019.1:119647-138616 GCF_043199735.1 Streptomyces sp. NPDC048566 | reverse complement strand
GGGGGGCCGGGCGCCGCGCCCCCCCCCCCCCCGCGCCGGGCCCCCGGCCCCCCCCGGGGGGGGGCGCGGGGCCCGCGGCGCGTTCCGGACGGCCGCCCCGCACCCCGCGACTCCGTTGCGTGCCGTGCGCACCCGTCGTGCGCCGGCCCGGCCGCCACACCCCCGCGCACGGCGCCCGGCCGGGGACGGGGTCGGCCGAAGGGGGCTCCCCGCCGGAAAAGGGAAACGCCGCGGCCCGGCCCTCCGGGTCGGAGGGCCGGGCCGCGGGCGGTCGTGCGCGGGATCAGCGCCAGCTGTGCGGGGCGCGGAAGCCGCCCTCGCGCTCCAGGCGGCGCCAGCCGGCGCGCGGGCGGGCGCGGTGGGCCGGGGCGGCATCGGTGGGAGCGGCGGCGGCACGGGCCAGCAGGATCGCCGTGATGGCGGCGACCTCCTCGGGCTCGGCGTGGCCCTTCTCGACGCGGATGGCGGGAGTGCTCATAGGTCTCAGTCTCCAGGAGAGAGGTTTCCGCGGCGGTACCGCGGAGGATCCGCAGGGTTACTGCGGGGGGTTGCCGTGCTTGCGGGAGGGCAGGTCCGCGTGCTTGGTGTGCAGCATCGCGAGCGACTTGATCAGGACCTCGCGCGTCTCGGCGGGGTCGATGACGTCGTCGACCAGACCGCGCTCGGCGGCGTAGTACGGGTGCATCAGCTCGGCCTTGTACTCCTTGACCATGCGCACGCGCATGGCCTCGGGGTCGGCGGCGTCGGCGATCTGCCGGCGGAAGATGACGTTGGCGGCGCCGTCGGCGCCCATCACGGCGATCTCGTTGGTCGGCCAGGCATAGGTGAGGTCGGCCCCGATGGACTGGCTGTCCATGACGATGTAGGCCCCGCCGTACGCCTTGCGCAGGATGAGGGAGATCCGCGGCACCGTCGCGTTGCAGTACGCGTACAGCAGCTTCGCGCCGTGCCGGATGATCCCGCCGTGCTCCTGGTCGACGCCCGGGAGGAAGCCGGGGACGTCCAGCAGCGTGATGATCGGGATGTTGAAGGCGTCGCACATCTGGACGAAGCGCGCGGCCTTCTCGGACGCCTCGATGTCGAGGACGCCGGCCAGGCTCTGCGGCTGGTTGGCCACGATGCCGACGACCTGGCCGTCGAGCCGGGCCAGCGCGCAGATGATGTTGCGCGCCCAGCGCTCGTGGACCTCCAGGTAGTCGCCGTCGTCGACGAGCTCCTCGATCACCTTGGTCATGTCGTACGGGCGGTTGCCGTCGGCCGGGACCAGGTCGAGCAGGACCTCGCTGCGGCGCTCGGCCGGGTCGTCCGACTCCGCGCGCGGCGGGTTCTCGCGGTTGTTCTGCGGGAGCATCGACAGGAGGTAGCGCACCTCGGCGATGCAGGTCTCCTCGTCGTCGTACGCGAAGTGGCAGACACCGCTGGTCTCCGCGTGGACGTCGGCGCCGCCCAGGCCGTTCTGGGTGATCTCCTCGCCCGTCACCGCCTTGACCACGTCCGGGCCGGTGATGAACATCTGCGAGGTGTCGCGGACCATGAAGACGAAGTCCGTCAGGGCGGGGCTGTAGGCCGCGCCGCCGGCGCAGGGGCCGAGCATCACCGAGATCTGCGGGATGACCCCGGAGGCCTTGGTGTTGCGCTGGAAGATGCCGCCGTAACCGGCGAGCGCGGAGACGCCCTCCTGGATACGGGCGCCGGCGCCGTCGTTGAGCGACACCAGCGGGGCACCGGCCGCGATGGCCATGTCCATGATCTTGTGGATCTTCGTGGCGTGCGCCTCGCCGAGGGCACCGCCGAAGATGCGGAAGTCGTGGGCGTAGACGAAGACCGTGCGGCCCTCGACCGTGCCCCAGCCGGTGACGACACCGTCGGTGTACGGCTTCTTCGCCTCCAGGCCGAACCCGGTCGCCCGGTGCCGGCGCAGCTGCTCGACCTCCTGGAACGATCCCGCGTCCAGCAGCAGCTCGATGCGCTCCCGGGCGGTCAGCTTGCCCTTGGCGTGCTGCGCCTCGGTCGCCTTCTCGCTGGGGCCGCGCAGAGCCTCGGCGCGGATCGCGTGCAGCTCGGCCACCCGCCCGCGCGCGTCCGTCGGTTCGCCTGTGGGGCTCGTGGAGCCCGCGGAGCCGGCCTCGTCCAAAACGGTCATGTAGCGACCATACGAAGTCCACCAAGGAAAGGGGCCCGTCGACTCTGCACAGTCTCCGGCCCGTTTTCCTGGTAACCCTGAACAGAACCACCACCCCGTGCAGGCGAACGGACTGCTCGGAGGGGCCTCGGCTTGTAGGGGTCGCACAAAGCATTCCGGCGAGAGTCACCTCACATTCACCACGGCATATGCCATCCATGGGGTGACGCGGACCGCCGGACGGCGGTCCGCGCCCCCTCGCCCGAGGGGTCAGCAGCCGCCGCAGTTGTAGTAGAGGACGTCCCAGTGGCTGCCCTCGTCGGCGTAGATGTTGCCGGAGGCGGCCTTGTACTGCGGAGCGCCGTCACCGCGCAGGCCGATGTAGGTGAAGTTGTTCTTGATGTAGCCGGTGACGCAGGTGTTCTTGCCGTAGTCGAGCTTGTAGCCGTTCCAGTGCGAGTAGGTGCCGCTCGCGTGCCCGGTCTCGGTGCCGCCGGTGATGTTCAGCGCGCACCCGCTGGCGCCCTTGAGGGTCTGGGCGCCCTGCGCGGTGGGGAGGTTCAGCTGCTCGAAGGAGGTGCAGGTGGCGTTGTTGCGGTCGGAGCAGCCGCCCGAGGACGACCAGGTGATCCCCGACTGGCGGAACATCGAGGTCGCGGTGGCGTGACCGATCTTGGTGACGGCGAAGGCGTCGGTGGCGGTGCCGACGACGGCGACGCCGGGGGCGACGACGAGGGCGAGCGCGGTCAGCGCGGACCTGAACTTCATGGGGGGGACCTTTCCTGCGGAGGACCGTCGACGGCCGTACGGCGTACGGCCGCGCTTCCTGTGGGGCGGCTGTGCAGGGGGTGCAGGCAGATGGTGCCGGAGTTCTACGCGCGTTCGCCAGAGGGCGACGGGGAGATGACATAACGTGACGCCGCGGACACATCACGGATGCTGTTGAAAATTGAACGGAATAGGTCTACGGTTCCCCGTGTTGGTGTCGTTGAACATTCAACAGACAGCCGCCGCGGCTCCACCCCGAACCGTGGCCCCCCTCCCCGCAAGGAGCACGTCATGGGAATCTTCGGCCGCAAGTCCACCGACGGCGCCGAGTCGCCGGCCGCCACCGCGACCCCCGTCAGCCCGGAACTGGCCGCGCTGACCGGCGAGTACACCATCGACCCCGCGCACTCGACGATCGGTTTCGTCGCGCGCCACGCGATGGTCACCAACGTCAAGGGCAAGTTCAACGACTTCGAGGGCACGCTGCACCTGGACGGCGGCGACCCCGCCAGGTCGACGGCCTCCCTCGACATCAGGATGGAGAGCATCGACACCGGCTCCGCCGACCGCGACGGCCACCTGAAGAGCGCCGACTTCTTCAAGACCGACGAGTTCCCGACGATGACCTTCCGCTCCACCAAGGCCGAGGCGCTGGGCGGCGAGGACTACCGCATCACCGGTGACCTGGAGATCCTCGGCACCACCCGGCAGATCAGCATCGACCTGGAGTTCAACGGCGCCGCGAAGGACCCCTTCGGCAACGAGCGCGTGGGCTTCGAGGGCAAGGCCGAACTGCTGCGCTCCGAGTGGGGCATCACCTGGAACGCCGCCCTGGAGACCGGTGGCGTCCTCGTCTCCGACAAGATCAAGCTGAACTTCGACATCTCGGCGATCCGCAACGCCGACTGAGCCGCCGGTCAGACCGCACGGCACGGCAGCACCCGAGCGCGCCCGCGCCTTCCCCCTCCCGGGGCGAAGGGCGGGCGCTCCGGTGCGTCCGGGCGCGGTGCCGCCGGCGACCCGGTGCGGCCGATATCCCGGTGCGCCGCGGCGCCCGCACTGGCTAGCCTGCGGGCATGAACTGGCTCCCCGACGACTTCGTCCATCCGCAGCGCGTCGAGGTGCCCGGCGGGTGCCACCTGCGGCCCATCACCGGGGCGGACGCCGCCGTCGACTACCCGGCGGTGATGGGCTCCCGCGAGCGGCTCTGGTCGATCTTCGGCCAGGCGTGGGGCTGGCCCGCCGAGACGATGACGTACGAGGCCAACCAGGCGGACCTGGAACGGCACGCGCGCGAGATCGCCGCCCACGAGTCCTTCAACTACGTGCTGTTCGACGACGCCGGGACCACCGAGTTCGGGTGCGTCTACATCGACCCGCCGCAGAAGGCGGGTGCGGACGCCGAGATCTCCTGGTGGGTCGTGGACGACCGTGTCGGCACGGCGCTGGAGCGGGATCTCGGATCGCTCGTCCCCCGCTGGATCGCCGAGCGGTGGCCCTTCACCCGGCCCCGGTTCATCGGCCGGGACCTGTCCTGGGCCGAGTGGCTCGCGCTGCCCGACGCGTAGGACGGCCGCGCCGCCGGCCGCTCGCGTCGTGGCGTGCCCCCCGGTCCGGGCGGGCCCCTCCCGGGCCGGCGGATCAGAAACCGCCGCCGAAGTCCCCGCCGCCCCCGAAGTCGCCGCCGCCTCCGCCGTCCCCGAAACCGCCGCCGAAATCGCCCGGGTCGAAGTCGGCGCCCGAGACGTCGCCGCCGTTCCACCCGCCCCCGACGTCCTGCCCGTAGGGCCCGCCGGCCGCGTAGGCGCCGCCCGCCATCAGGTTGCCGAGCACGGTGCCGACGAGCAGGCCGGGCAGCAGGCCGCCGCCGAAATAGCCGCCCGCCCACGGCCCGTACGCCGGGCCCGCGTCCCAGTAGGGGCGGCGGCCGTGGGCGGTGTCGACCTCGCGGACCGCGGGGTCCGAGCCGGCGGCGAGGCGCGCCTCGTCGGCGGCGCACACCGGGACCTCGCGCGGCGCGCCCGCCGCCGGCGCCCAGGCGGCGTCGGCGACCGAGGGGCCGTGGCGGGGGTCGAAGAAGCAGGGGACGCGCCGCTCGGGGACCGGCCGGCCCTCCCGGCGCGCGGCCAGCACGGCGAGGGAGAAGCGGCCGTCCTCCAGCGCCCGCGTCACCGACCGCACGTCCTCCGGCCGGCGGGCCGCCGCCATCGCCGACTTGGCCTGCTCGTAGGCGTCCAGCGCGCGCTCGTAGTCGGCGCGCATGGTGTCGTCGGCGCCCGCCTCCGCGGGATGGAAGTCGAGCCGGTCCAGTTCCTCGCCGAAGGCGGTGATGTCCTCGTCCACCACGACGCGGAGCCGTTCCAGGGCCGCCCGCTCCTGCTCCTCGCGGCGGTGCCGGTTGCGCCGGGCGATCGTGTAGGCGCCGGCGCCGCCGGCCAGGAGCACCGCTCCCACCGTGATCAGCGCGCCCGTGGAGACTCCCCCGCCGTCCCCGCCGCCGCCCCAGCTCGCCGGCGCCGTGCCCCCGACACCGGCGAGCGCGCTGTCGGTGAACGCGTCGAGCTGGGTGTTCGCGTCCGGCTCGCCCCGGGCGGCGGTGACGAGGTTGCGCACCGCAGTGCGCGACATCACGGCGGAGTCGGCGCGGGCGTCGAAGCGGTCGCCGAGCCGGATCGCGTACAGGCCGGTGACGCCGGTGGCGGTGCGCAGGTTCCGGAAGAGATCCTCGGTGGGGAAGCCGGCGGGAAGTACCGCGACGAAGACGGGGCGGTCCGCCCGTTCGATCTTCCGGTCGAGGGCGGACGCCTGGGCGGCCGTGAGCTGGTCCGCCGCGGCCGGGTCCACGTAGACGGGGTTCGCGCGGAGCGCGGCGGCAACGGCGGAGATCCGGGTGGCCTCGGGCGCCGCGGGGGTGGCGGGCGCGGCCGACAGCAGGACCAGGGCCGCGAGTGCCAGTGCGGCCAACAGGCCCGGGAGTCCTCGGGTGCGTGCGGCCCTCATACCCCCGAAACTACCCGAATCACGTCGGATCGGTCATATGGGGCGGGCCGGCCCGGGAGGCGGCGGGGAGGCCGCGGCCCGGGAGCGCGGACGCCGGCGGGACGGGGGGCCGTCCCGCCGGCGCTTCGCCCGCGGTGCTCAGCCGGCCCGGTAGGCCGCCGTCAGCTTGGCCACGGCGTCCGCGTAGTGCCCGGTCAGCAGCAGATGGTCGGCGTCCGCGAAGGGCTTGGCGGACGCCGGGGTGACCGCCGTGCCGATCTTCTGCTGGACCAGCAGCCTGGCCTTGGTCACGGCCGTCCGGGCGACCGCGTCGGCGCCCGCGCGTTCGGCGGCCGACGCCACCAGGGCCAGGGCCCGGAGGGTGGCGGTGCCGCCGCCCGGCACCTTCGTGCGGGTCGTCAGGCCCCACCCGTAGGGGAACTGCGGGTCGTAGGAGGCGTCCCCGACGTTGATCGGGAGCTGCGCGGTGGACCGGGGCCAGGTGACCGGGAGCTGTCCGGTGAAGGCGCGCCTGCCGTAGAGGACGTCCGCGACGCCGTCGCCCTCGGTGCCCGGCAGCCAGGAGGCGACCAGGGCGTCGATGTCCCCGAGGCGGTCGCCGACGAGCTGCGGGCGGCCGGACACGACGAGCACGACGCACTTCATCGCCGCGCAGACCGTGTCGACGGCGGCCTGGTCCGCCGCGGCGAGCTCCAGGTCGTTGCCGTTGCCGACGTCGCCGACGCCCTCGGCGTACGGGGTCTCCCCGACCACGACCACACCGACGTCGTAGCCGCCCGTGGGCGCCGAGGCGTCCCGGGAGTAGGTGACGTCGCCGCCCGCGTTCCGCATGCCCTGGAGGATCGTGGTGCCTTCGGTGACGTCCCCGGACGCGCCCTGCCAGGTGATGGTCCAGCCGCCGGACTGGTTGCCGATGTCGTCGGCGTTGGACCCGGCGACGTAGACCTTCTGCGACCTCTTGAGCGGCAGGAGGGAGCCGGCGTTCTTCAGCAGGACCTGGGACTCGGCCGCGGCCTGCCGCGCCACCGCGCGGTGGGCCGCCGAGCCGATCGCCAAGGCGCCGGTGGTGTCCGCGTACGGCTTCTCGAAGAGACCGAGGCGGAACTTCTGGGTGAGGATGCGGGCGACGGCGTCGTCGATCCGCCGGGAGGTGATCCGGCCGGCGCGTGCCTCGTCGAGCAGCGCCGCGCTGAACTCCTTGTAGCCGTACGGCGCCATCATCATGTCGACACCCGCGTTGACCGAGGTGCGGACGTGCGCGGCGTAGTCGCCGGGGAGCTGGTCGATGGCGTTCCAGTCGCTGATGACGAAGCCGTCGAAGCCCATCCGGTCCTTGAGCACACCGTTGATCATGTCGCCGCGGGCGTGCATCTTCACCGGGCCGAGGCCGTCGCCGACGATGTCGAGGGAGGAGTACGAGGGCATCACCGTGCCGACCCCGCGGTCCACCGCCTCCCGGAAGGGCGCCAGGTGCACGGCCTCCAGCTCCCGGCGGTCGACGGTGGTGACGCCCTGGTCGACGGTGTAGCTGCCGGTGGTGGAGGAGCCGTAGGCGGTGCCGCCGTCGCCGACGAAGTGCTTGGCGGTGGCGAGGACCTTGTCGTGGTCCTTCAGGTCCCGGCCGTCGCGGGCACCCTGGAGGCCCTGGACGACCGTCTCCATGGACTCGACGAGCGCCGGGTCCTCGCCGAAGGACTCGTAGGAGCGGCCCCAGCGTTCGTCGCGGGTCACGCACAGGCAGGGCGCGAAGTCCCAGGGGACGCCGGTGGCGCGGACCTCGGCGGCCGTGACGGCGCCCGTCCGCTCGGCGAGCGCGGGGTCGCGGGTGGCGCCGATGCCGATGTTGTGGGGCATGACCGTGGCACCGGCCAGGTTGTTGTGTCCGTGCACCGCGTCCACGCCGTAGATCAGCGGGATCTGGAACCGGGTGGCCTGCGCCCGGAGCTGGTAGCCGTCGATCATCTTCGCCCAGGCCGCGGGGGTGTTGGGCGTCGGCGTGGAGCCGCCGCCGGAGAGCAGCGAGCCGAGGCCGTAGGCGGCGATGTCGCCACCCGCGCCGACCGCGCCCCGCTCGGCCTGGGTCATCTGCCCGGCCTTCTCGGCCGGGGACATCCGGGAGAGCAGGTCCGCGACCCGCTTGCGCACGGGCAGCCTGGCGTCCAGGTAGGGGAGTCCGTGGGCGTCGATGACGACCTGCGGGGTCTCGGCGGGCGCCTTGGCGCCGGTCACCGTGAGCTTGAGCGGGATCGTCTCGGCCGGTTCGGCGGAGCGGTCGCGCAGGGTCGGGACCCGGACCGTGCGGCTCGCGCCGGACGCCGTGCCCGCGGCGAAGGTGATCTCCCCCTTGACCGGGGTGTAGTCCCTTCCCGCCTCGGCGGTGCCGCCCGCGCTCTCGTAGGCCACGGTCACGGGCTCGTCGAGCGGGGCGGAGCCGGTGGTGGTGACGGAGACCTTCACGCCGGCGGTGCCGCCCTCCTTCACCGGGTACACGGCGGCGTCGGTGGTGACGGAGGCGCGCAGGGACTGGTCGGCCTTGCCGTACAGCTCGACGCCGTCCATGGCGAACCGTCCCGGAGCGCCGGGCGGGAGGGTGACCGCGTAGCCCCACATGCGGGTCAGGCCGAGGACCTGGTCGATGCCTCCGACGGGCTGGTAGTCCGTGCGGTAGACGAAGTCGGAGAAGGGGATCTCGATCTGCTTCCAGCCGGTGAAGTCGTCCGTGAAGGAGGTCGTCCACAGCTCGGAGGCCTCGCCGTTCGCTCCGCCGTCCTTGATCTCGAACGAGGTCTTCCTGCCGTCGTCCCGGCCGTCCCACCAGAAGCGGATGCCCCGGTGCGCCGACCAGTCGCGGGCGGGCCCGTCCGCCGCGTAGTCGTGGGTGAAGCCGCCGTAGCCGCTGATGTCGTAGTCGCCGGTGAGGACCTTGTCCCCTTCGGGCGCGTCGGACCGCGCGGTCAGGGCGAGCGTGGGCGGGTCGTCGCTGTCGCCGCCCCAGGTGAAGATGCCTTCGGCCGGCTGGCTCGCGAAGGGCACCTCGCCCTCGAAGCGGTCGACCGGGACGGGGTCGGGATCGGCGGCCGCCGCCGTCCCCGCGGACGCGAGCGGGAGCAGGCCCGCGATCAGTGCGGCACCGGCCAGCAGAGCGGTTCTTCGTACGGAGTTCCGATCGAGCCCTGTCATGGGTTCCCCTCGACTCTCACGTTCGTGTCACGGCTTAGATCACGGCGTGAGTTAACTGGGGTCACGCTGACCCGTCAAGGCTTCACGTCAGAACCGGTACACGTCCAACTCCCTGCCACATCACGGCTGTTGTTCGTTCAGGCAATGAACGCGCGACCCCTTGACGCGGGCCGGAAGCCGTCATTTACTCACGCCTCGCACGCCTCCCCCTCCCCCCACATCAGAAGGGCGGCGCTCCATGCGGAGATCCATCGGGAGATCCACCCGGGCGGTCCGGCTGTTCGTCGCCGGGCTGCTCACCACCGCGGCCTTCACGGCGGCCGGCACCACGCCGGCCGGCGCGGCGGGCGAACAGGTCACCGCCTGGCTCACGACGACGGACGACTCCGGCGGACGGCACGTCGTCCGGGGCCTCCAGGCCCAGGCGCCGTTCGCCTTCCAGTCGGGCAGCGGTGGCGCCGGCGAGAACATCACCGTCGACGAGAACACCCGGTACCAGACGTTCACCGGCGGCGGAGCCTCCTTCACCGACACGGCGGCCTGGCTGATGAACGGCAGCGGGGCACTGTCGCCGAGCACCCGCGACGCGACGATGCGCAAGCTGTTCTCCCCCACGGACGGGATCGGGCTGTCCTTCCTGCGCAACCCCATGGGCGCCTCCGACCTGGCCCGCTTCGGCTACACCTACGACGACGTCCCGGCCGGGCAGAGCGACCCCGGTCTGACGCGGTTCTCCATCGCCCACGACCTGGCCGACGTCGTGCCGCTGACCCGGCAGGCGCTGCGGCTCAACCCGTCCCTGACGGTGATGGCCTCGCCGTGGACGGCGCCCGCCTGGATGAAGGACAGCGGGTCGCTGAACGGCGGCTGGCTGAAAGCGGAGGACTACGGCGCCTACGCCGCGTACTTCGTGAAGTACCTCCAGGCGTACCGGGACCAGGGGGTGCCCGTCTCCTACGTCACCGCGCAGAACGAGCCGACCTGCTGCTCCGGCTACCCCTCGATGAGCTGGAACGCCTCGGGGCTCGCCTACTTCACCAAGAGCGAGCTGCTGCCCAGGCTCCAGGCGGCCGGGCTGTCCACCAAGGTGCTCGCGCACGACTGGAACTGGGACGTGTACGACTCCTACGCGGCGCAGACCGTGGACGACGCGGCGGTCCGCTCGCACCCGAACTTCGGCGGGGTCGCCTGGCACGGGTACGGCGGCGACGTGGGCAAGCAGACCAGCGTGCACGACCGGTACCCGGGTCTGGACGCCTTCGGCACCGAGCACTCCGGGGGCACCTGGATCGCCGACCAGCAGCGCGAGGACATGCTCGACATCGTCGGCTACACCCGCAACTGGGCGAAGTCGGTGACCAAGTGGTCGCTGGCCGTGGACCAGAACGGGGGCCCGCACAACGGAGGCTGCGGCACCTGCACCGGCCTGATCACCGTGCACGACGGCGACGGGGCGAGCGGCAGCGTCGACTACACGGTCGAGTACTACACCATGGGCCACCTGACGAAGTTCGTCCGGCCCGGCGCCCAGCGGATCGCCTCCACGGCCTCCACCACGGTCCCGAACGTCGCCTGGCGCAACCCGGACGGCTCGAAGGCCCTGATCGCCTACAACGGCGGCTCGGCCGCGAGGACCGTCACCATCGGCTGGGGCTCCCAGCACGCCACCTACTCCCTGCCGGGCAGGACCTCCGCGACCTTCACCTGGTCGGGGACGCAGGGCGGCGGCGGCGCGCGGTCCGGCGCGTTCGTGGGCCTGGCCGGAAAGTGCCTGGACGTGGCCGGCGGTTCGAGCGCCAACGGGACGGCGGTCCAGCTCTACTCGTGCAACGGCTCGGCCGCGCAGGCGTGGAGCGTGCAGGCCGACGGATCGGTGCGCGCGCTCGGCAAGTGCCTCGACGTCGCCTCGGGCTCCACGGCGAACGGCGCGAAGGTGCAGCTCTACGACTGCAACGGCACCGATGCGCAGCGCTGGTCGTACAACGCCTCGACGGGCGACGTGGTCGCCACGGCGGCGGACAAGTGCCTCGACGTGACGGACGACTCCTCGGCCGACGGGGCCCGCGCGCAGATCTGGTCCTGCACGGGCGCCGCGAACCAGAAATGGCGCCTTCGTTAGCCCCCCGCAGGGGCGAGCGCCGGAGAGGCCGTCGGTCCCTCCGGCGCTCGGCCGCGGTCAGGCGGCCGGCTCCACCCCGGCCCGGAGCAGCCCGTAGGTGTAGGCGTCCTCCAGTGCCTGCCAGGACGCGGCGATGACGTTCTCGGCCACGCCGACCGTCGACCACTCCCCCGTGCCGTCGGACGTGGAGATCAGGACGCGCGTGGTGGAGGACGTGCCGTGCTTGCCCTCCAGGATGCGCACCTTGTAGTCGACCAGTTCCAGCTGGGCGAGCTGGGGGTAGATCGTCTCCAGGGCCACCCGCAGCGCCCGGTCGAGGGCGTTGACGGGGCCGTTGCCCTCGGCGGTGGCGACGATCCGCTCCCCCTTGGCGAACAGCTTGACCGTGGCCTCGTTGGCGTGGCTGCCGTCGGGGCGGTCCTCGACGATGGCGCGCCACGACTCGACCTCGAAGTAGGAGCGGGCCCGGCCCTCGGCCTCGGCGCGCAGCAGGAGTTCGAAGCTCGCGTCGGCCGCCTCGTAGGTGTAGCCGCGCAGCTCGCGCTCCTTGACGCGGTCGACGACCCGGGCGACGAGTTCGCGGTCGTCGCCGATGTCGACGCCGAGTTCCTTGCCCTTCAGCTCGATCGAGGCGCGTCCGGCCATGTCGGAGACCAGCATCCGCATGGTGTTGCCGACCTGCTCGGGGTCGATGTGCTGGTAGAGGTCCGGGTCGACCTTGATGGCCGAGGCGTGCAGGCCCGCCTTGTGGGCGAAGGCCGACACGCCCACGTAGGGCTGGTGGGTGGAGGGGGTCAGGTTGACCACCTCGGCGATGGCGTGCGAGATGCGGGTCATCTCCCGCAGGGCGCCGTCGGGCAGGACCTTCTTGCCGTACTTCAGCTCCAGGGCGGCGACGACGGGGAACAGGTTGGAGTTGCCGACCCGCTCGCCGTAGCCGTTGGCCGTGCACTGGACGTGGGTGGCGCCCGCGTCGACGGCTGCCAGGGTGTTGGCGACGGCGCAGCCGGTGTCGTCCTGGGCGTGGATGCCGAGCCGGGCGCCGGTGTCGGCGAGGACCGTGGCGACGACGGCCTGGACCTGTGCCGGGAGCATCCCGCCGTTGGTGTCGCACAGGACCACGACGTCGGCGCCGGCCTCGGCCGCCGCGCGCACGACCGCCTTGGCGTAGCCGGGGTTCGCCCGGTAGCCGTCGAAGAAGTGCTCGCAGTCGACGAAGACGCGGCGGCCCTGGGAGCGCAGGTGGGAGACGGTGTCCCGGATCATCTCCAGGTTCTCGTCCAGCGTGGTGCGCAGCGCGAGCTCGACGTGCCGGTCGTGGGACTTGGCGACCAGGGTGATCACCGGGGCGCCGGAGTCCAGGAGCGCCTCGACCTGCGGGTCCTGCGACGCCTTGCCGCCCGGCCGGCGGGTCGCTCCGAAGGCCACGAGCTGCGCGTGCCGGAAGTCGATCTCCTGCCGGGCGCGGGCGAAGAACTCGGTGTCGCGGGGGTTGGCACCGGGCCAGCCGCCCTCGATGAAGCCGACTCCGAAGTCGTCCAGGTGCCGTGCGATGGCCAGCTTGTCCGCCACGGTGAGGTTGATGCCCTCGCGCTGCGCGCCGTCGCGCAGCGTCGTGTCGAAGACGTGGAACGCGTCGTCCAGATCGCTGGTGTCCGTCATGGTGTCAAGGCTCCTGTGTTGAATCTCGGTCTACCGGAATGACCGGCTCCACCGTCCTCCAATGATCCCTCGCGCTGCGCTCCCGGCTGAAGGTGGGCCAGAAACGCGAAAAACCCCTCGCGGGTGCGAGAGGTCTGCGCGCGGGTCGAGGACGACGGTGTCCGCCCGTACCTGGTCGTACGTGGCGGTCACTGCGGACCGGCGCGCCTGCTGCCAATAATCGTGGCGAACGAGAGCACGGGGGAAGTCTGGCACAGAGTGCGCCCCCGCTCACCGGGCGTCTCAGGATGCGAGCAGCCCGCCGGACCGGGGCGGGGCACGTCAGTGCGGTGGCGCGCCGAGCGTCTCGTCGAGGAACTCCCGCACGTGGGACAGGACCAGGTCGCGGTCGGTGCCGCGCAGCCCGATCGCGACGTGGATGGAGAAGCCGTCGAGCAGGGCGCGCAGCCGGGCGGCGACGCGGTCGGGGTCGAGCGCGCGGAACTCGCCGCGCGAGACGCCCTCGGCGAGCAGGGCGACGAGGTCCCGGTGCCAGGCGCCCTCGATGGCGACCTGGCGTTCCCGGGCGTCCTCGGCCGCGTTCTGCGAGCGGTTCCAGACCTCCAGCCAGAGCGTCCAGTGCGGGTCGCGGTGGCCGTCGGGCACGTAGAGGTCGACATAGGCGTCGAGACGCTCCCGGGCGGTGCCGCGGGCGGCCAGCAGCCGGCCGCGTTCGGCGCCGAGCCGGCCCTCGCTCCACTCCAGGGTGCGCAGCAGCAGTTCGTCCTTGGAGCCGAAGTAGTAGAGGAGATGGCCGCTGCTCATGCCGACCTCGCGGCCGAGCGCCGCCATGGTCAGCTTCTCCAGACCGCGCTCGGCGATCATCTCCATGGCGGCGGCGAGGACCTCCTCGCGCGGCGGCGCGTTCTTCCGCGCACCGGCCATCCGTGACTCCCGTGTTCAGACCTTCGGCTGCTGCTGGGTGATGCAGTGGATGCCACCGCCGCCCGCGAAGATCGTAACGGCGTCCACCAGGGTCACCGTCCGTTCCGGGAAGAGGCGGCGGAAGATGCCCGCGGCGATCTCGTCGCGCGGGTCGTCGAAGCCGCAGAGCACGACGCCGCCGTTGCACAGGTAGTGGTTGATGTACGAGTAGTCGGCCCAGTGGCCGTCGGCCTCCAGGACGGTGGGTGCGGGCACCTCGACGACCTCGATGCTGCGGCCCCGGGCATCGGTCTGCGACCGGAGCAGCCCGACGACCTCCCGGCTCACCTCGTGGTCGGGGTGGGCCGGGTCCTGCTGGGAGTGCGCGACGATCACCCCGGGCCGGGCGAAGGCGGCGACGATGTCGACGTGCCCGAGCGTGCCGAAGCCGTTCGGGGGGTAGTCGCCGGTGAGGCCGCGCGGCAGCCAGATCGCCTTGCGGGTGCCGAGCTGGGCGTGCACCTCCGCCTCGACCTCCTCGCGGCTCCAGCCGGGGTTGCGCTCGGGGCCGAGCTGCACGGTCTCGGTGAGCAGCACGGTGCCCTCGCCGTCGACGTGGATCGCGCCGCCCTCGTTCACCAGCCGGGAGGCGTATGTCTTGGCGCCGGCCAGCTCGGCGACCTGCGCGCCGATCCGGGAGTCGTGCTCCCAGCGGGCCCAGTCCTGTGCGCCCCATCCGTTGAACGTCCAGTCCACGGCCGCGAGCCCGCCCCTGCCGTCGGTGAGGAAGGTGGGCCCGATGTCGCGCATCCAGGCGTCGTCGAGTTCCCGCTCGACGGTGTCGATGCCGGGGCCGAGGAGTTCGGCGGCGGCCGCGGACCGGCCGGGACCGCAGACCACGGTGACCGGCTCGAAGCGGCGGACGGCGCGGGCCACGGCCGCCCAGGCGGCGCACGACGCGGCGAGGTCGTCCGGGGTGCCGAAGGTGGGGTTAGGGCCCGGCCACGCCATCCAGGTGCGCTCGTGCGGGGTCCACTCGGCGGGCATCCGGAAGCCGTCGGCGGCAGCAGACATGGGAGGTTCCTTAGAGGCGTGGTCGGTCACAGGAAGTACAGGCGGTTGAGGGAGACCGACTCGGCGGGCTCGGAGCGCAGCGGGTCGCCGTCGAGGGTGACCAGGCCGGTGCGCTGGTCGACGTCGACCGCTCCGGTACGGGAGTTCAGGCGCAGGTCGGCGGGGCCGATGCCGCGGGTGCCGCGGACCGCGACACGGCGGCGGCGGGTCGGCATGGTGTCGTGGCCCTGGTCGAGCGCGGCCTGGGCGACGAAGGCCACGGAGATCTCGGCGGGGGTCGCGCCGTGCGCCCCGAACTGCGGTCCGAGGACGAGGGGTTCGCAGGTGTCGGTGGCGGCGTTCGGGTCGCCGACGACGCCGTAGGCGGGGAAGCCGGACTTCAGGACGAGCTGGGGCTTGGCGCCGAAGTACTCGGGGCGCCACAGCACGATGTCGGCGAGCTTGCCGGTCTCGATGGAGCCGATCTCGTGGGCGAGTCCGTGGGCGATGGCCGGGTTGATGGTCAGTTTCGCCATGTACCGCAGCACGCGCTCGTTGTCGTGGTCCTGCACCGCCCCGAACTGCTGCTTCATCTTGCCGGCCATCGCGAAGGTGCGGCGGACGGTCTCCCCCGCCCGGCCCATCCCCTGGGCGTCGGAGGAGGTGATGCCGATGGCGCCGAGGTCGTGCAGCACGTCCTCGGCCCCCATCGTCCCCGCGCGGATGCGGTCGCGGGCCATGGCCGCGTCGCCGGGCAGGTCGGTCTTCAGGTCGTGGACGGAGACGATCATGCCGTAGTGCTCGGCGACCGCGTCCCGGCCGAAGGGCAGGGTGGGGTTGGTGGAGGAGCCGATGACGTTGGGGACGCCCGCCATCTTCAGCACGTTCGGCACGTGCCCGCCGCCGCAGCCCTCGATGTGGAAGGCGTGGATGGTCCGCCCCTCCAGCACCTTCAGGGTGTCCTCGACCGACAGGCACTCGTTCAGCCCGTCGCTGTGCAGGGCCACCTGGACGTCGTGCTCCTCGGCCACCCGCAGCGCGGTGTCCAGGGCCCGGGTGTGCGCGCCCATGTCCTCGTGGACCTTGAAACCGCAGGCGCCGCCCTCGGCGAGCGCCTCGACGAGCGGGGCGCCGTGCGAGGAGGAACCGCGGCCCAGGAAGCCGATGTTGACGGGCCAGGCGTCGAAGGCGCCGAAGGCGTGCCGCAGCGCCCAGGGGGAGTTCACGCCGACCCCCCACACCGGCCCGAACTCCTGGCCGATGACGGTGGTGACCCCGGAGGCCAGGGATGCCTCCATGATGCGCGGCGAGAGCAGGTGGACGTG
Organism: Streptomyces sp. NPDC048566; assembly: GCF_043199735.1. Lineage (NCBI taxonomy): Bacteria > Bacillati > Actinomycetota > Actinomycetes > Kitasatosporales > Streptomycetaceae > Streptomyces > Streptomyces sp. NPDC048566. The sequence continues at coordinate 122,484 of NZ_JBICWL010000019.1, read as the reverse complement.
CGTGTCGACGGCTCCGGCGGTGGCGATCAGGCCCTCGCCGGAGACGATGGAGGTGCCGGTGCCGACCACGACGTCGACACCGTCGAGGGTGTCGGGGTTCCCGGCCCGCCCGATGGAGTGGATGCGGCCCTCGCGGATGCCGATGGACACCTTGCGGATGCCCTGCACGGCGTCGATCACCAGCACGTTGCTGACGACCACGTCGCAGGTGTCGCGGACGGCGGCGGCCTTGAGGTGCAGCCCGTCGCGGGCGGTCTTGCCGAACCCGGCGAGGAACTCGTCGCCGGGGAGCTGCGCGTCGGACTCGACGCGGACGGTCAGTCCGCTGTCGCCGAGCCGGACCCGGTCGCCGGCCCGGGGACCGTGGGTGGAGGCGTACTCGTGGGGGGTGAGGCGGCGGGCCTCGGCGGGGTGTCCTCCGGGGCGGCTCATCGTCCGGCCTCCTCTGCGCTCCGCGGGACGCCGAGGTAGCCGCAGGCGGCGGCCCGGCGCAGGGCTTCCTCCTTCGCTCCGGGCGCGTCGAGCGGGCCGTCGACCAGACCGGCGAAGCCGATCGCGGTGCGGGCTCCGCCGATCGGCACGAAGCCGACCTCGGCGCTCTCGCCGGGGCCGAAGCGGACGGAGGAGCCGGCGGGTACCGCGAGCCGCATGCCGTAGGCGGCCGAGCGGTCGAAGTCGAGCCGCGGGTTGGCCTCGAAGAAGTGGAAGTGGGAGGTGACGGAGACCGGCACGGGGGCGGTGTTGGTGACCGTCAGCCGGAGCACGGCCGGGGGTTCGGCGTGGGCGGGCGCCGGGAGGAGCGCGCCGGGCGCGCGGTCGCCGAGTCCGCCGCCGACGGGGTCGGTGACGACGGCGAGCCGGGAGCCGTCGTCGAAGACGGCCTCCACGTGCACCTCGGTGACCACGTCGGCGACGCCGGGCAGCACGTCCCCGGGGCCGAGGACGGACCGGGCCGCCTCGATCGCGTCCGCCAGCCGGCCGCCGTCGCGGGCGGTCTCGCAGACGGTGTCCGCGATCAGGGCCGTGGCCTCCGGCACGTTGAGCCGCAGTCCGCGGGCCTTGCGGGCGCGGGCCAGTTCGGCGGCCGAGAACAGCAGCAGCCGGTCGCGCTCGGTGGGGGTCAGTCTCACGTCACGACACCTCCTTGCCTTCCTCCGTTTAGAACATCACTCTAAACATGGAATCAACAGATGGGAACCATTGACGTGCGGCGCGAGAAACGACACATTGAACGTCGTTCTAATCGTGGGAGCAACTGGTAGCACCCCCGGGCGGCCGTCGAAGGAGACCAGCCATGCCGATCGAACAGCGCGGAGTCGACACGATCCCCGAGGAGGAACGCACCAGCGGTCCGCGCGACCTCGTGTCGATCCTGCTCGGCTCCAACCTCTGCCTCGGAGTGATCATCTTCGGCTGGCTGCCGCCCTCCTTCGGGCTCGACTGGTGGTCCTCGGTCAGCGCGATCGTGGCAGGCACCGTGGCCGGCACCGCGCTCACCGCGCCGCTGGCCCTGGTCTCGCTGCGGACCGGCACCAACCTCTCCACCTCCTCGGGCGCCCAGTTCGGCGTCCGCGGGCGGCTCGTCGGCTCGGTCGTCGGGCTGCTGCTGGCGCTCGGCTACACCGCGCTGACGGTGTGGATCGGCGGCGACGTGATGGTGAGCGTGCTCGGCCGCCTCCTCGGCCTGGAGCCGAGCGGTGCGGCGTACGCCGTCGTGTACGCGGTGCTCGGCGCCGCCACCGTCGCCGGCGCGGTCTACGGCTACCGGGTCCTGCTCGCCATGTCCCGCGCTCTCGCGATCGGCATGACCGCCCTGCTGGTGATCGGCGTCATCGCCTACGCCCCGCACTTCACCACCGCGCCGATCCCGGAGACCGGCGGCTACCTGCTCGGCTCCTACGGGCCGACCTGGCTGCTGGCGGCGGTGGCGGCCGGCCTGTCGGGCCCCATCGCGTTCATCACGCTGCTCGGCGACTACACCCGCTACATCTCCCCCGCCCGCCACTCCTCGCGCACCGTCCTGCACGCCACCTGGATCGGCCTGATCGCCGGGCTGCTGGTCCCCCAGCTGTTCGGCACGTTCACGGCGTACGCCGCCCGCGCGGCCCTGGACTACGCGGGCCCGCTGGTCGCCGCCTCCCCCGGCTGGTACCTGGTCCCGCTGCTGCTGGCGGCGTCCGCCGGGTCGGTCGGCAACGCGGGCCTGATGCTCTACTCGATGGGCCTCGACCTCGACGCGATCCTGCCCCGGGCCTCCCGCGCCCGCGCCACCTGCTCGGTCGCCGTCGTCGCCACGCTGTGCGTCTTCGCCGGCCACTACGCCTGGAACGCGCAGTCCGCCATGACGTCCTTCGTGCTGCTGCTCACCGCGATCGGCACCCCGTGGGCGGTCATCACCCTGATCGGCTTCGTCCGCTGCCGCGGCGTCTACGACGCCGACGCCCTCCAGGTCTTCAACCGGCGCTCGCGGGGCGGCGTCTACTGGTACCGCGCCGGCTGGAACGTCCGGGCCACCGTGTCCTGGGCGGTCGGGGCCTGCGCAGGGCTGCTCGCGGTCTCCCTGCCCTCCTACGAGGGCCCGCTGCTCGGGCTCACCGGCGGCGTCGACTGCAGCTTCCTGCTCTCGGGCCTGGTGGGCGGCCTGCTCCACCTCGCTCTCACCGCCCGGCAGCACGGGCCGGCCGCCCCGTCGGCGCAGGAGCCGGCGCCGGCGCGGAGCGGGGCGTAGGACCGCCGGGACGGCACGCCGGACGGCGGTGGGACGGGGAGCAGAGTCGGGTCGTCCGCGATGAGCGACGCCGAAGGGACGACGGTGTGACCGCGCTCCTCGTAGAAGC
>NZ_JBICWL010000019.1:0-119638 GCF_043199735.1 Streptomyces sp. NPDC048566 | reverse complement strand
GCGCCCCGCGGGGCGGCCCGCGGGGGGGGGGGGGGGGGGGGGGGGGGCCCCCCCCGGGGGGGGGGGGGCCCCCCCCCTCTCCCGTCCCAGGGCGCGCAGCCGGCGCCTCGGCGTCCGGACGGCGTCCGGGTCCGGGGCCCGCTCCCGCCCCGGGGCCCGGCGCCGGCGTTTCGGCCTCCGGGGCCCGCCCGCGTCCCGCCGCCGTCGAACGCCCGGCGGGCCCGGTGCGCCCGCGCGGCGCCGGCCCCGGACGCCCCCGGGCCCCCTCCGGTCCCCGCGCGGGCGGGCGACCGGGCGGGGGCCCGGGTGGCGGTGCGGGTCGGTCCGACGGGACCGGGGCGGGCGGTCAGCCCAGGCGGTGCATCCAGCCGTGGGTGTCCGCGGTGATGCCGCGCTGGACGTCGAGCAGCGCCTCGCGGAGCCGGAGGGTGACCGCGCCGGGCTCGCCGCCCGACTGCTTCCACTCGACGCCGGTGCGCTTGACCGTGCCGACCGGGGTGATGACGGCGGCGGTGCCGCACGCGAAGACCTCGGTGAGGCTGCCGTTCTCGGCGTCGGCCTGCCACTGGTCGATGGAGACCCGGCCCTCCTCGGCGGTGTAGCCGAGGTCCCGGGCGACGGTCAGCAGCGAGTCGCGGGTGACGCCCTCCAGGATCGATCCGGTGAGGGACGGGGTGACGATCCGGTCCCCGTACACGAAGTACAGGTTCATGCCGCCGAGCTCCTCGATCCACCGGTGCTCGACCGCGTCGAGGTAGCAGACCTGGTCGCAGCCCTTCGCCGCCGCCTCGGCCTGGGCCAGGAGCGACGCGGCGTAGTTGCCGCCGGTCTTCGCGTCGCCCATGCCGCCGGGGACGGCGCGGACGCGGTCCTCGGAGAGCCAGATCGACACGGGCTTCACGCCGCCCGCGAAGTAGGCGCCGGCCGGCGAGGCGATGACGAGGAACAGGTACTCGTTGGCCGGCTTCACGCCGAGCCCCACCTCGGTGGCGATCATGAACGGGCGCAGGTAGAGGGACTCCTCGCCGCCGTGCGCCGGGACCCAGTCGCGGTCCTGGCGGACCAGCGCGTCACACGCCTCGATGAAGGTCTCGACCGGCAGCTCCGGCATGCCGAGGCGGCGGGCGGACGCCTGGAAGCGGCGGGCGTTCTTGTCGGGGCGGAACATCGCGACCGAGCCGTCGGGCTGGCGGTACGCCTTCAGCCCCTCGAAGATCTCCTGCGCGTAGTGCAGGGTCATGTTCGCCGGGTCCAGGGAGAGCGGTCCGTACGGCACGAGCTGGCCGTCGTGCCAGCCTCGGCCCTCCGTCCACTTGATCGTCACCATGTGATCGGTGAAGTGGCGGCCGAACCCCGGGTTGGCCAGGATCGCCTCGCGCTCGGCGGCGGAGAGCGGGCCGGCGGACGGCTTGAGCTCGATCGTGGGCTGCGTCATGAGTGGTTTGTCCTTCACCGGTTGGATGTGACGGGCCGCGCTCACGCCCGCACTGCCAGTGGCCAGTGGTAGGACGTCCGAGCATTCCCTCATTCCGCGGCTCCGCGTTCGATTATCGCCCAGCGGAGGACCGTGGGGACAACGGCGTGGTCGCGCGGCCCGAAGGAGGACCCAGGGGACTGATGGTGGCACCCGGTGAGGGCACGGCGAAAGCCGCCGGGTGCGGATGCGACCCGGCGGCGTTCACCGGAGGTGAGCGGTGCGGCGGGTCAGCCGGCCACGCGTACGGCCAGCGCGTCGCCGATCTCCTCGGTGCTGCGGGCGGGCCGGCCCACGCGCTCGGCGAGGTCGGCGGAGACGGCCTCCTCGATGCGGGCGGCCTCGGACTCGTAGCCGAGGTGGCGCAGCAGGAGGGCGACGGACAGGACGGTGGCGCTCGGGTCGGCCTTGCCCTGGCCCGCGATGTCCGGCGCGGAGCCGTGCACGGGCTCGAACATCGAGGGGAACTCGCCGCTCGGGTTGATGTTGCCGGAGGCGGCGACGCCGATGCCGCCGGACACGGCCGCGGCCAGGTCGGTGATGATGTCGCCGAAGAGGTTGTCGGTGACGATCACGTCGAAGCGCTCGGGCTGGGTGACGAGGAAGATCGTCGCCGCGTCGACGTGGATGTAGTCGGTGGTGACCTCGGGGAAGTCCGCCGCCACCCGGTTGAAGACGTCCGTCCACAGATGGCCGGCGAAGGTCAGCACGTTGTTCTTGTGGACCAGCGTCAGCTTCTTGCGCGGGCGGGCCTGGGCCCGCGCGAAGGCGTCCCGGACGACCCGCTCGACGCCGTACGCCGTGTTGACGGAGACCTCGGTGGCGACCTCGTGCGGGGTGCCCTTGCGGATGGTGCCGCCGTTGCCCGTGTACGGGCCCTCGGTGCCCTCGCGGACCACGACGAAGTCGATCTCGGGCTGCCCGGCCAGCGGAGTCTCGACACCGGGGAGGAGCTTCGACGGGCGCAGGTTGACGTGGTGGTCGAAGGCGAAGCGGAGCTTGAGCAGGAAGCCGCGCTCCAGGACGCCGGAGGGCACCGACGGGTCGCCGATCGCGCCGAGCAGGATGGCGTCGTGCCGCCGGAGGGCGTCGAGGTCGGCGTCGGTGAGGGTCTCACCGGTGGCGTGGTAGCGCCGGGCGCCGAAGTCGAACTCCCGGGTCTCCAGCTTCACGTCCTGCGGAAGGACGGCGGAGAGGACTTTGAGGCCCTGGGCCACGACTTCCTGGCCGATGCCGTCACCGGGGATCACTGCGAGATCGATGCTGCGAGACATGACGGCACCGTACTCCTTGTCCCATGGGATGACACACGATGTCCGCCATTCGGACACGAGCCGTCCGGCGCACGCCCACGCTTCGATCCGTGTTCACCCGTACGTACGACGGCCGTTGGCGCGCGCTGGGAACTTTCCAGGCATGACCGCTTCCTCCCGGGTGTCTCCCGCCGAGCGCCCCGTCCCCGATGTCGGCATCCCGTCCGCGCTCGCGGACTCGCTGAGCATGGCGGAGCAGTACGAGTACCTGCGGACGCGGCTCAGCCGGCGCCGCGCGCTGGTGGCGGCGAGCGCCTTCGCGGGCGGTGGGCTGCTGGCGGGCTGCGGTGGCGGCGGAGGCCGCGCGCCCTCGGCCGGTGCGACGCCGCGGCCCGCCACCGGCCGCGTCCCGGGGTCCGCGGCCGTCCCGTTCGGGCGGCATCTGGCCTTCGGCGCGGACCCGCGCACCCGGATGCGCATCTCCTGGCAGGTGCCGTCCGCGGTGCGGAAGCCGTTCGTCCGGGTGGGCCCGACCCCCTGGTCGCTGAGCCGGCGCATCGAGGCGGAGGTCCGCGACCTGCACACGCCGGGCGTGGCCGGACGGCGGCCCGCGCTCGACCAGTACTACCTGCACGCGGCGCTCGACGGGCTGCGCCCGGGGACCACGTACTACTACGGCGTCGGCCACGAGGGGTACGACCCGGCGGACCGGGAGCACCGCGCGGGCATCGCCGGCTTCCGCACCGCGCCCGCGCGGCCCGAGCGGTTCGTCTTCACCGCCTTCGGCGACCAGGGCGTCACCCCGGACGCGCTGGCGAACGACCGGGCGCTGCTCGGGCGGGGCCCGGCATTCCACCTGCACGCCGGGGACATCGCCTACGCGGACGGCGTCGGCCACGGCCGGGAGTCGGACCTCTACGACCCGGCCGCCTGGGACCTGTTCCTCGGTCAGACCGAGACGGTCGCGCGGTCGGTGCCGTGGATGGTGACGACCGGCAACCACGACATGGAGGCGTGGTACTCGCCGGACGGCTACGGCGGCCAGTCGGCGCGCTGGTCGCTGCCGGACAACGGCTTCGACCCGCGGCGGGCGCCGGGCGTCTACTCGTTCGTCTACGGCAACGTCGGTGTCGTCGCGCTGGACGCCAACGACGTGTCGTACGAGATCCCGGCGAACAAGGGGTACACGCAGGGGCGGCAGACCGCCTGGCTGGAGCGGCGGCTGCGGGAACTGCGCGGGCAGGTCGACTTCGTCGTGGTCTTCTTCCACCACTGCGCGTACTCCACGGCGACGCACGCCTCCGACGGCGGGGTGCGGGACGCCTGGGTGCCGCTCTTCGACCGGTACCGGGTGGACCTGGTGATCAACGGCCACAACCACGTGTACGAGCGGACCGACGCGCTCAGGGGCGGAGCGGTGGGGCGGCGGGTGCCCGTCGGCGCCACCACCGACCCGACCCGCGACGGCGTCGTCTACGTCACGGCGGGCGGGGCGGGCAAGAGCCTGTACCGGTTCCCCGCCGGGGTGCGGGACAGCCACGAGGGGAAGGTGCGGGACCGCGAGTCCGTCGAGACCTTCCACTGGACGGCGTCGAGGAAGCGGAGGCCGGACACGGTCGAGTGGTCGCGGGTGCGGTACACGGGCTACTCCTTCCTCTCGGTGGAGGCGGAGCCCGCACCCGCGTCGCGGCTCACGGTGTCGGCGCTCACGCAGAGCGGTGAGCGGATCGACCACTTCGTGGTGCGGCGCGGAACCTGACCGCGGCGGAGGCCGGCGACCGGCGGCGACGCGCACGGAACGGGCCGGACGGTCCGCGGACAGGGGTCCGGGGTGCGGCGCGCGGCTTCCCGCGCACCGCACCTCCGGCGGGCGGCTCCCGGTCGGGGCGGCGGGTCTCAGTGACCCGCTTCGCCGCCGTTGTCCCTGCGGTCGAGGGCGCGCTGGAGCGCGGCGGCGGCGTTCTTGCGGTCGGACTCGCTGCTCGAACGAGAGTGGTGACGGACTCGGCGGACGGTCGTCTCGGCCATGATGAATCGACTCCTTTGCTTCCGGGCGAGCCCGCGCGGGGGCGTTCCGGAAGTGCGGTGAGGTCTTTACGAGACGCCGGAAGGGGCGGGGAGCGGTGCCGCAGGGGTTGCCTGCCAGGGGGCTCCGGCTCACGACCGCCATTCGCTGGGTCGAGCGATGCGTTCGGCTCCTACCAAGCTAGGCGAGGACCGGGCATCTGTCTCCACCATTACTCGGACTTCCTACTATCTGAGACGGCGGGCCTCCGCACACCGCTCCCACCAGGGGCGACACCGTCCGGCGGGTGCGGCCGGCCGGGCCCCCGCTCCCGGCCGAACCCGCCGGGACGGCATCGGGACGGTCAGAGCACGTCGCCGTCGCGCCAGTCGAAGACGAGGTCGTGCGCGGGGTCGAGGGGGCCGAGGGCGGCGCCGGCGCGGAGGTAGGTGGTGCCCTCCTCGCCGGGCAGCCGGACCACGCCGTCCGGGGCGAGGACGGCCACACGGCCCGTCCAGGGCCGCCAGCCGCGTGCGGCGTAGAGGGCGGCGCCGTCCTCGCTCGCGGAGAGCGCGCCGAGCCGGTAGCCGCCCTCGACGAGCCGCTCCAGTTCGGCCATGACCGCGCCGCCGAGCCCCGCGCGGCGCGCGTCGGCGCGGACGCCGACCGCCTCCACGTAGCCGACGCGCAGCGAGCGGCCGCCGTGCAGGACGCGCCGCTGCACGACCGAGCCGTGCGCGGCGAGACCGCGGTCGTCGTGGACGAGGACATGCAGGCCGCCGAGGGCGTGGTCCCAGTCCTCGGCCCCGAAGTCGCCCTCGAAGGCGTTCTCCAGGAGGGCGCGGGCGGCGCGGAGTTCGGCGGGGGCGAGGTCCGCGGTGGGGGCGGTCCGCAGTCGGATGGCCATGCGGCCAGTATTCACGCGGCGCGCCGCGGGGACCCCCGGCGTGGCGGGGTACGGCGGCGCCGGGTCCGGACGGCGTCATGGAAACCGCCCCCGTCCACGGACGGGGGAGACCGTGGGCGGGGGCGGAGCCGGTGCGGGCCGTCAGCCCATGTGCGGGTAGCCGTAGTCGGTCGGCGGGACCAGCGTCTCCTTGATGGCGCGGGTCAGCGTCCAGCGCATCAGGTTCTGCGGGGCGCCCGCCTTGTCGTTGGTGCCGGAGGCGCGGCCGCCGCCGAAGGGCTGCTGGCCGACGACGGCGCCGGTCGACTTGTCGTTGATGTAGAAGTTGCCCGCCGCGTAGCGGAGCTTGTCCATCGTGTACGCGGCGGCGGCGCGGTCGCCCGCGACGACGGAGCCGGTGAGCGCGTAGTCGGACGCCGACTCCATCTGGGTCAGCATGGCGTCGTAGGCGTCGTCCTCGTAGACGTGCACGGCGAGGAACGGGCCGAAGTACTCGGTCTTGAAGACCTCGTTCTCCGGGTCCGAGCACTCGACGACGGTCGGGCGGACGAAGTAGCCGACGGAGTCGTCGTACGAGCCGCCCGCGACGATCGTGCAGGCCGGGTCGGACGTGGCGCGGTCGATGGCCGCCTTGTTCTTGGCGAACGCGCGCTCGTCGATGACGGCGCCCATGAAGTTCGACAGGTCGGTGACGTCACCCATGGTCAGGTAGTCGACCTCGGCCGCGAACTCCTCCTTGAAGCCGGAGTTCCAGATGGAGGCCGGGATGTAGGCGCGCGAGGTCGCCGAGCACTTCTGGCCCTGGTACTCGAAGGCACCGCGGGTCAGGGCGGTCTTGAGGACGGCGCGGTCGGCGGACGGGTGGGCGACGAGGAAGTCCTTGCCGCCGGTCTCGCCGACGAGGCGCGGGTAGGCGCGGTACTTCTCGATGTTGTTGCCGACCGTCTTCCACAGGTACTGGAAGGTCTTGGTCGAGCCGGTGAAGTGGATGCCGGCGAGGTCGCGGTGGACCAGGGCGATCTCGGAGACCTCGATGCCGTCACCGGTGACGAGGTTGATGACGCCCTTGGGCAGGCCGGCCTCCTCCAGGAGCTGCATCAGCAGCACGGCGGCGTGGGTCTGCGTCGGGGACGGCTTCCAGACGACGACGTTGCCCATGAGCGCCGGGGCGGTGGGGAGGTTGCCCGCGATCGCCGTGAAGTTGAAGGGCGTGATCGCGTAGACGAAGCCCTCCAGCGGACGGTGGTCCAGACGGTTCCAGACGCCCGGGGAGTTGGCCGGCGGCTGCTCGGCCAGCAGGTCGCGGGCGTACTTGACGTTGAAGCGCCAGAAGTCGACGAGCTCGCAGGGCGTGTCGATCTCGGCCTGCTGGGCGGTCTTCGACTGGCCGAGCATCGTCGAGGCGGCCAGCGTCTCGCGCCAGGGGCCGGCCAGCAGTTCGGCGGCGCGCAGGATGATCGCCGCCCGGTCGTCGAAGGCCATCGCGCGCCAGGCCGGGGCCGCGGCGAGGGCGGCGTCGATCGCGTCCTGCGCGTCCTGCCGGGTGGCGTGCGCGCCGGTACCGATGACGGCCTTGTGGTTGTGCGGCTGCACGACCTCGAAGCGCTCACCGCCGCCGAGCCGCTTCTCGCCGCCGATGGTCATCGACAGCTCGATCGGGTTCTCGGCCAGCTCCTTGAGCTTGGCCTCCAGCCGGGCGCGCTCGGGCGAGCCGGGGGCGTAGCCGTGCACCGGCTCGTTGACGGGGGCGGGGACCTGGGTCACAGCGTCCATGGGTTCCGTAACTCCTTGAGTCGGGCGGGTGTTTCGGTTGTCGGGCCACCGGGCCGGGCGGTCACCGGCCCTCGGTGAGGACCGGACGGGCGAAGAACGGCGGGTCCGCCGGCTGCTCCGCGAGGCGCCGCGTGCCGCGGCTCCCCGGGGGGGGACGGCCTCCGGACCCCGGCCCGCGGCCCGTGCGGCTGTCGTCCGTCAGCCCTTGGTGAGGACCGAACGGGCGAAGAAGCGCAGGTTCGCCGGCTTCTCCGCGAGGCGCCGCATGAAGTAGCCGTACCAGTCGGTGCCGTACGCGGTGTAGACCCGCATGCGGTGGCCCTCCGCGGCGAGCCGCAGGTGCTCGTCGCTGCGGATGCCGTAGAGCATCTGGAACTCGTACTCGTCCAGTTTGCGCCCGGCGCGGCGGGCGAGCTCCTGTGCGATGGAGATGATCCGCGGGTCGTGGGACCCGATCATCGGGTACCCCTCGCCCTCCATCAGGATTCCCAGGATGCGCACGTACGCCTTGTCGGTCTCGGCCTTCTGCTGGTAGGCGACCTCGGCCGGCTCCTTGTAGGCGCCCTTCACCAGCCGGACGCGGCTGCCGTTCGCGGCGAGGCGGCGGGCGTCGGCCTCGGTGCGGAACAGGTAGGCCTGGATCACGCAGCCGGTCTGCGGGAAGTCCTTCCGCAGTTCCTCGTGGATGGCGAACATCGAGTCGAGGGTGGTGTGGTCCTCGGCGTCCAGCGTCACCGTGGTGCCGATGGCGGCGGCGGCCTCGACGACCGGGCGGACGTTGGCGAGAGCCAGTTCGTGGCCGCCCTCCAGCGCCTGGCCGAACATGGACAGCTTGACGGACATCTCGGCGCGGGTGCCGAGGTCCAGCTCCTTCAGGCGGTCCACGAGCGCCAGGTAGGCGTCCCGGGCGGCGGCGGCCTGCTCGGGCGTCGTGATGTCCTCGCCGACGACGTCCATGGTCAGTTCCAGGCCCTTGGCCGTGAGGTCCTCGATGATCGGGACGACCTGGTCGACGGTCTCGCCGGGGATGAAGCGGTCGACGACCGGCTTGGTCACCGGGGCGGCCGAGATCAGGCGGCGCATCCTGTCGCTGCGCGAGGCGGCGAGAATCACGGGACCCAGCACGGGGCACCTCCACAACAAGGACAGCGGGAGGCCGCATCCCGACGCTTCGGGTACGGCACGGAGAACCACCGTGAAACCTAGGGATCTCTTCGATCGTGGGCCATCGACACCTGTCACGCATCCGTTCCCCGGATCTCAGACATCTGTATGAGGGACCCGCGGACATGCGGGAGAATGCCGGGGTGAGCGGTGACCACAGAGGCGACTACCAGGAGCTCGTCGACGAGATCTCGGCGCTCCTCGGCGTCCCCGCGACGCTGGAGAACCGTGATTTCGAGCTGATCGCGTTCGGGGCGTACGACAGTGAGGGCGACCTCGACGCGTCGGCCCTGGACCCGGTGCGCACCCGGTCGATCCTGACCCGCCGCTCCACCACCGCGGTCCGGACCTGGTTCGAGGGGTTCGGCATCACCCGCGCCACCGGCCCGGTCCGCATCCCGCGGACCCCGGAGGCGGGCGTGCACCGGGGGCGGATCTGCCTTCCGGTCCGCCATCGGGGTGTCGTCCTCGGCTACGTGTGGCTGCTCGACGACGACCCGGGTCCCGGCGACGCCCAGCTGGCGGCGGCCATGCAGGTGACGTCGCGCATCGGGGCCCTCCTCGCGGACGAGGCCCAGGCGGGCGCCGACCTGACCCGGGAGCTGCGGGCGGTGCTGACCGCCGAGCGCGGCTGGCAGCAGGACATGGCCGTGGCCGAGCTGCGGACGGCGCTCGGGGCGCGCGGCGAGGGCCCGCACACGGTGGTGTGCGTCGCGCCCTGGCCGTCGGCCGACCCGGACGACGCCCCCTCGGCGCGCACCGTGCCCGGCGCGACCGCGCTGTGCACCCTCCCCTGGGGTGCCGCCGGGCAGAGTCTGGCGCTGCTGGTCCGGCTGCGTTCACCGGAGGTCCTGACGCCGGCGCTGACCGCGGCGGGCCGGTTCGTCCGGGAGGCGGGGGCCGGGCGCGGCGAGGCCGCGGGGGCCGGTACGGGCGGTGGCGGCACCGGCGGGCCCTCTCCGGCGAGCCGGGCCGCGGCCGGGGTCTCCGCCGCGCGCGGCGGGCTCGGCGAGCTGGGAGCGGCCTGGCGGGAGGCGGCCTCGGCCGCCCGGGCGGTGCTGGCCGAACCCCGGCTGGGGCCGGTCGCCGAATGGGCCGCCATCGGGCCGTTCCGGCTGCTCACCGCGCTGCCCCCGGAGGCGGCCCACGATCCCGTCGTGCGGACGCTGCTGGCCCCCGCCCACCGCGAACTCGCCCGCACCGCGGAGGTGTTCCTCGACCTGGCGGGCCAGGCGGGCCGCACCGCGGCCGAGCTGGGCATCCACCGCCAGACCCTCTACTACCGGCTGTCCCGCGTCGAACGGCTCACCGGCCTCGACCTGGACGACGGCGAGGACCGCCTGCTGCTGCACATGGCGCTGAAGGGGGCACGGCTGCGGGACGCGCTCGGCTCCCCGCCTCCGCCACCCCCGCGATGACCGGCCGCGGCCCCTCGGCCGGGTCGCGGGCGTTCGCCGCCGAGTCCGGGTCGACGTGCCACCGCAGCCGCACGCAGCCGCACGCGCCCGCCGGCTCCGCGCCGGAGGGCGCCCGCCCGCGCGCCGGGGGCGGACCGGCGGCTCCGGCCCCCGCGCGGCGTGGCCGCGGGCAGCCGCCGGACGGCACGGGAAACTCACCCGGCGCTGTCGGCGGGGCGTGCCAGGATGGGCACGTGGGACAGACAAGCGGCACGCCGTTCATCGGCCGGGAGGACGAACTCGCCCGGCTCACCGGCGTGCTGGAGCGGGCCACCGCGGGCGACCCGCGCGCCGTCCTGCTCGCCGGGGACGCCGGAGTGGGCAAGACCCGCACCCTGACGGAGGCCGCCGCGCACGCCGCGGCAGCCGGCATGACCGTGCTGACCGGCCACTGCGTGGACCTCGGCGACGTGGGCCTGCCGTACCTGCCGTTCACCGAGATCCTCGGCGCCGCCGCCGCGGACGACCGGCTCGCGCCGGCCTTCGCCGCCCACCCCGCGGTGGACCGGCTGACCGGCCGGACGACCGGCGACGACACCGCTCCCGACCCCGGCAGCCGCCTCCAGCTCTTCGAGGGCGTCGCGGGGCTCCTCGCCGACCTCGCCGACCTGACCCCGCTGCTGCTCGTCCTGGAGGACCTGCACTGGGCGGACCAGTCCTCCCGCGACCTGCTCCGCTTCCTGCTCAGCCGGGGTGTCCTCCAGCGGCCCTCCCCCGGTGGCCCGCCCCGCCGCATCGCCGTCCTCGCCTCCTACCGCGCCGACGACCTGCACCGCCGCCACCCCTTGCGGCCGCTGCTCGCGGAGCTGATCCGGCTGCCCGCCGTGGACCGGCTGGAGCTGCGCCCGCTGGCCGACGCCGACGTGGCCCGGCTGGTCCGCGCGCTGCACACCGGCCCGGTGTCCGACCGGACGGTCCGCCGGGTCGTCGAGGGCGCCGAGGGAAACGCCTTCTACGCGGAGGAGCTGCTCGCCGCGCTGCCGGGCGACGACGGCCCCGGTTCCCCCGCGCTGCCCGGCGGCCTCGCCGACCTGCTCCTCATCCGGATCGAGCAGCTGTCCGAGACGGCCCAGCAGGTGCTGCGCACGGCGGCCGTCGCGGGGCGCCGTGTCGGACACGAGCTGCTGCGGGACGCCGTCCAGCTGCCCGAGGAGGAACTGGAGTCGGCGCTGCGGGAGGCGGTCGGGCGGCAGCTCCTGGTGCCCGGCGACGACGGGGCCTACGCGTTCCGGCACGCCCTCACCCGCGAGGCCGTCCTTGCGGACCTGCTGCCGGGCGAACGGGTCCGGCTGCACGGGCTGTTCGCCCGGCTCCTCGCCGCGCAGGGCCGCTCTCCCGGGAGCGCGGCGGAGCGGGCCCACCACTCGCGGGAGAGCCACGACCTCGCCGACGCGCTGGCCGCCTCCCTCGAAGCCGCCGACCACGCCCACCGCGTGGGCGCTCCCGCCGAGGAACTGCGTCACCTGGAGACGGCGCTCGACCTGTGGGCGTCGGTGGAGGAGTCCGCCCGCCCCCGCACCGGCGGCACCGTCGGCCTCACCCTGCGCGCCTCGGCCGCCGCCGCGCACGCCGGTGACCCTCATCGCGCGGTCCAGCGCACCCGCTCGGCGCTCGCCCGGGCCGGAGCCGACACCGACTCCGAACTCGCCGCGCGGGTGCGCTACACCCTCGCGGGCAACCTGATGCGGATCGACAGCCTGAAGGACGCCTTCACGTACAGCAGCGAGGCGCTCGCGCTGATCCCCGCCGAGCCCCCCTCCCCCACCTGGGTGTGGGCGGCGGCCACCCACGTGATGGCCGCGCGGTACGTGGGGCGCGACGAGGACGCCGAACGGGTCGGCCGGCAGGCGCTGGAGATCGCCGAGACGCTGCGCCTGGGCGACGCCCGGGCCGACCTGATGATCTCGCTGGTCGGCATGGAGCCCCACAACCGGCGGACCGGACCGGGCCGGGACCGGCTGCGCCGGGCACGCGAGCTGTCGCGCGCCGCCGGGAACCTCCCGGTGGAGATGCGCGCCCTGTTCAACCTGGCCATCGGCTGCTACGAGTCCGGCGACCTGGACGAGTGCCTGACCTGGATCGTCGACGGCCTCGACCGCGCCCGCCGCGGCGGCCTCCTCTCCTCCCCGTACGCGATGGAGCTGCGCTACCTCCAGTCCCTTCTCCTCTACACGCTCGGCCGCTGGGACGAGTGCGCGCGGTCTGCCGCCGAGAACGCCGAACTCCTCCCGGCGGCGGGCGGGTTCACGACCGGACCCGCGCTGTACGTGGCCCTGGGACGCGGGGAGTACGACGTCGCCGCCGCCGGGGCCCGGGCCCTGCTCGACCGCCCCTTCGACTGGATGGCGACCCTGGTCGCGAGCGTGGTGCTGACCGACGCGGCCGCGCTGCACGGCGACGCCGAGGACGCGGTCCGCCGGATGCGCGCGGCGATGGAGGCGCTCTCGGACGCCTCGGGCGCGGACCGTCCCGACGCGGCGGTGCGGCTCGCCGCGCTCACGCTCGCGGCCGTCGCGGACGCGGCCGAGCAGTCCCGCCTGTCCGGCGACGCCGCGGCGGCCGGACGCTGGGCGGAGACCGCCGGTGACCTGGTCGAGCTGGCCCGGAGCACGGCCGGCCGGGGCGAGGACGGCACCCGGCAGGGGCCCGAGGGGCTGGCCTGGCTGGCCCGTGCCGAGGCCGAGGGGGTGCGGGCCGCCGCCGGCCCCGACGTCGACGCCTGGGAGCGGGCGGTCGACGCGTTCGGCTACGGCGACCCCTACGAGCTGGCGCGCTGCCGCAGACGGCTCGCCGAGGCCCTGCTCGTCGCCGACCGGCGCGAGGAGGCAGCCGAACAGGCCCGCGCGGCCCGGGAGACCGCCGTGCGGCTGGGCGCGGTACCGCTGCGGGAGGCACTGGACGCCCTCGTCCGGCGCGGCCGTCTCTCCGGCGCGGCGGCCGGGGACCGCATCGCGGCGCTGACCGCCCGGGAGAGCGACGTGCTGCGGCTGCTCGGCCGCGGGCGCACCAACCGGCAGATCGGCGAGGAGCTGTTCATCAGCGGCAAGACGGCGAGCGTCCACGTGTCGAACATCCTCGCCAAGCTGGGCGCCGCGAGCCGGACCGAGGCCGTGGCCATCGCCTACCGCGAGGGGCTGATCGAGCCGGAGGCGACCGCGTCGGCCTGAGGCGCGGCCGGTCCCGGACCGGCCGGGCGGACGCGCGAGGGCCGGGTCACCCGACGGGTGACCCGGCCCTCGGCCGCTGTGCGGCATCGGCGCGGCGGGCTCCGCCCGGGAGCCGCCGGCCGCCTCAGACGAGGTTGACGGAGCGCGCCGAGGTGGCGCCGATCTCCTCGGCGACCTCGGACAGGACAGTCTGCGGAACCGTGTCGTCGACGGTCAGGACCGCGAGGGCCTCCCCGCCGACGGTCGCGCGGGCCACCTGCATGCCGGCGATGTTGATGCCGGCCCCGCCGAGGATGCGGCCCACCGTGCCGACGACGCCGGGACGGTCCTCGTAGCCGAGCACGACCATGTGCTCGGCGAGCGCGAGGTCCACGTCGTAGGGGCCGACGGCGACGATCTTCTGGAGGTGCTTGGGGCCGGCCAGCGTGCCGGACACCGAGACCTCCTGGCCGTCGCCGAGGGTGCCGCGCACGGTGACCACGTTGCGGTGGTCGGGCGACTCGGAGCTGGTGGTCAGGCGGACCTCGACACCGCGCTCCTGCGCGAACAGCGGGGCGTTGACGTAGCTGACCGTCTCGTCGACGACGTCCTCGAACACGCCCTTGAGGGCGGAGAGTTCGAGCACCTTCACGTCGTGCTGGGTGATCTCGCCGTACACCTCGACGTCGAGGCGGACCGCGACCTCGCCCGCGAGGGCGGTGAAGATGCGGCCGAGCTTCTCGGCGAGCGGCAGGCCGGGCTTGACGTCCTCGGCGATGACGCCGCCCTGGACGTTGACCGCGTCCGGCACCAGCTCGCCGGCGAGGGCCAGGCGCACCGAGCGGGCGACCGAGATGCCGGCCTTCTCCTGGGCCTCGTCCGTGGAGGCGCCGAGGTGCGGGGTGCAGACGACCTCGTCGAGCTCGAACAGCGGGGAGTCCGTGCAGGGCTCCTTCGCGTACACGTCGAGGCCGGCGCCGGCGACGCGGCCCTCCTTGAGCGCCGCGTACAGCGCCTCCTCGTCGACGATCCCGCCGCGCGCGGCGTTGACGATGCGCACGGTCGGCTTGACCTTGTGCAGCGCCTCGTCGCCGATGAGGCCGAGGGTCTCGGGGGTCTTCGGAAGGTGCACGGTGATGAAGTCGGCGACCTCGAGCAGCTCGTCGAGGGAGAGGACCTTCACGCCCATCTGCGCGGCGCGGGCCGGCTGGACGTAGGGGTCGTAGGCGACGACCTTCATGCCGAAGGCCGACATGCGCTGCGCGACGAGCGCGCCGATGCGGCCGAGGCCGACGACGCCGAGGGTCTTCTCGGCCAGCTCGACACCGGTGTACTTGCTGCGCTTCCACTCGCCGTTCTTCAGCGCCGTGTTGGCCTGCGGGATGTGGCGCGCGGTGGCGAGGAGCAGACCGCAGGCCAGCTCGGCCGCGGTCACGATGTTCGAGGTGGGGGCGTTGACGACCATCACGCCGGCCTTGGTGGCGGCGGAGACGTCCACGTTGTCCAGGCCGACGCCGGCTCGTGCGACGACCTTCAGCTTCTTGGCGGCGGCGACGGCCTCGGCGTCGACCTTGGTGGCCGAGCGGATGAGGATGGCGTCGACGTCGGCGATGGCGGGCAGCAGCTCGGCGCGGTCCGCGCCGTTCGCGTGCCGGATCTCGAAGTCCGGGCCCAGGGCGTCCACGGTCGCGGGCGACAGCTCTTCGGCGATGAGTACGACAGGTTTCGAGCTCACGTGTGTCCTCACAAGTCCAATGCGGACGGCCGTCCCGACGGCCGCAGGCGGTGGAGGGTTTACAGCGGCCCCGGGGTGTGCCGGCACTTCTGGGGAGCCGCTCGAGCCGCGTGGAAGACGCACGACGCTGTGGGCCTGACGCGTTGGTGATGTGCAGCAGTGTAGTGGCGCCGGAGCGGTCGTCCTGTGCCTTGGCGGAAGGATCACCCGTCCGTGGCTGGACGGGATGGACAACACCGCGGCCCCGGGGGTTACCCGTGGTTCGGCGAAGGGGCCGGAGCATGCGCTCCGGCCCCTCCCGCGCGGCCTACGCCTCGTCGTCGTTCACCCACGACATGAGCTTGCGCAGCTCCTTGCCGGTGGTCTCCAGCAGGCTCTTCTCGTCCTGGCTCTTGTACTCGTTGTACTTCTTCAGGCCCGAGTGGTACTCGTCCATCCAGTTCTTGGCGAAGGTGCCGTCCTGGATCTCCGCGAGGACCTTCTTCATCTCGGCCTTCGTGGCGTCCGTGATGATGCGCGGGCCGGTGACGTAGTCGCCCCACTCGGCGGTCTCGGAGACCGACCAGCGCATCTTCTCCAGGCCGCCCTCGTACATGAGGTCCACGATGAGCTTCAGCTCGTGGAGGCACTCGAAGTAGGCGATCTCCGGCTGGTAGCCGGCCTCGGTCAGCGTCTCGAAACCGGCCTTGACCAGGGCGGCGGTACCACCGCAGAGAACGGCCTGCTCACCGAACAGGTCGGTCTCGGTCTCCTCGGTGAAGGTCGTCTTGATGACGCCGGCGCGGGTGCCGCCGATGCCCTTGGCGTACGAGAGGGCGAGGGCGAAGCCGTTGCCGGTCGCGTCCTGCTCGACGGCCGCGATGCAGGGAACGCCGCGGCCTTCCTCGTACTGCCGGCGCACGAGGTGGCCCGGGCCCTTGGGGGCGACCATGCACACGTCGATACCGGCCGGCGGCTTGATGAAGCCGTAGCGGATGTTCAGGCCGTGGCCGAAGAACAGCGCGTCGCCGTCCTTGAGGTTGTCCTTGACGGACTCCTCGTAGACCTGGGCCTGGATCGGGTCCGGCACCAGGATCATGATGACGTCGGCCTCGGCCGCGGCCTCGGACGGCGTGACGACGCGCAGGCCCTGCTCCTCGGCCTTCGCCCGGGACGTGGAGCCCTCGTGCAGACCGACGCGGACGTCGACACCCGAGTCGCGCAGCGACAGCGCGTGGGCGTGGCCCTGGCTGCCGTAGCCGATGACCGCGACCTTGCGGCCCTGGATGATGGACAGGTCGGCGTCGTCGTCGTAGAACAGCTCGGCCACTGGGTTCTCCTTGTTATCCGGTATTGCCGGTGTTGCGTCCCACCGTACGGCGGGCGGGGTCGGGGAAGTTCTCCGGTCTCGGTATGCGGGCGGGCCGCGGGTGCCGCCCGCCCGTGTACCGGTGTCGTCCGCCGGCGCTCAGGCCGAGCGGTCGAGCGCGCGCAGCGACCGGTCGGTGATCGATCGCGCGCCGCGGCCGATCGCGATGGTGCCGGACTGGACGAGCTCCTTGATGCCGAAGGGCTCCAGCATCTTGAGCATGGCCTCCAGCTTGTCGGCGCCGCCGGTGGCCTCGATGGTGACGGCCTCCGGGGACACGTCGACGGTCTTGGCGCGGAACAGCTGGACGATCTCGACGATCTGGGAGCGGGTCTCGTTGTCGGCGCGCACCTTCACCAGAACGAGTTCGCGCTGCACGGCGGAGCCCGGTTCCAGTTCGACGATCTTCAGCACGTTGACGAGCTTGTTGAGCTGCTTGGTGACCTGTTCGAGCGGGAGCGCCTCGATCACGTTCACCACGATGGTGATGCGGGAGATCTCCGGGTGCTCGGTGACGCCGACGGCGAGCGAGTCGATGTTGAAGCCGCGCCGGGAGAACAGGGCGGTGATCCGGGCGAGGACTCCGGGCTTGTTCTCGACGAGGACGGAGAGGGTGTGCTTGCTCATGGTCTGACTCGGCTCTCTCTCAGTCGTCTTCGTTGTCGCCGAAGTCGGGGCGGACGTCCCGGGCGAACATGACCTCGTCGTTGGAGGTGCCGGCGGCGACCATCGGCCACACCATCGCGTCCTCGTGCACGATGAAGTCGACCACGACCGGGCGGTCGTTGATCGCGTTCGCCTCCTCGATCACCTTGTCGAGGTCGTCCGGGGACTCGCAGCGGATCGCGTGGCAGCCCATGGCCTCCGACAGCTTGACGAAGTCGGGGACGCGGGTGCCGGCGCTGGGCTGCTTGCCGTCCGCGCCGGGTCCGCTGTGCAGCACGGTGTTGGAGTAGCGCTGGTTGTAGAAGAGGGTCTGCCACTGGCGGACCATCCCGAGGGCGCCGTTGTTGATGACGGCGACCTTGATCGGGATGTTGTTCAGGGCGCAGGTGGTGAGCTCCTGGTTGGTCATCTGGAAGCAGCCGTCGCCGTCGACCGCCCAGACCGTGCGGTCCGGCTGCCCCGCCTTGGCGCCCATCGCGGCCGGGACCGCGTAGCCCATCGTCCCGGCGCCGCCGGAGTTCAGCCAGGTCGCGGGCTGCTCGTACTGGATGTAGTGCGCGGCCCACATCTGGTGCTGGCCGACGCCGGCCGCGAAGATGGTCCCCTCCGGGGCGAGTCGGCCGATACGCTCGATGACCTGCTGGGGCGAGAGCGAGCCGTTGTCGGGCTGCTCGTAGCCGAGCGGGTAGGTCCGGCGCCAGCGGTCGAGGTCCTTCCACCAGGCGCTGTAGTCGCCGGTGTGGCCCTCGCTGTGCTCCTTCTGCACCGCCTGCACCAGGTCGGCGATGACCTCGCGGGCGTCACCGACGATCGGCACGTCGGCGGCGCGGTTCTTGCCGATCTCGGCCGGGTCGATGTCGGCGTGGACGACCTTGGCGAAGGGGGCGAAGCTGTCCAGCTTGCCGGTGACGCGGTCGTCGAAGCGGGCTCCGAGGGCGACGATCAGGTCGGCCTTCTGCAGCGCGGTGACGGCGGTGACCGCACCGTGCATGCCCGGCATTCCCACGTGCAGCGGGTGGCTGTCGGGGAACGCGCCGAGCGCCATCAGGGTGGTGGTGACGGGCGCTCCGGTGAGTTCGGCGAGGACCTTCAGCTCCGCGGTGGCCCGCGCCTTGAGGACGCCGCCGCCGACGTAGAGCACCGGCCGCCTGGCCTGGGTGATCAGCTTGGCGGCCTCGCGGATCTGCTTGGCGTGCGGCTTGGTCACCGGGCGGTAACCGGGCAGGTCCTGGGTGGGCGGCCACTGGAAGGTGGTCCGCGCCTGGAGGGCGTCCTTGGCGATGTCGACGAGGACGGGGCCGGGGCGGCCCGTGGAGGCGATGTGGAAGGCCTCCGCGATCGTCCGGGGGATGTCCTCGGCCTTGGTGACCAGGAAGTTGTGCTTGGTGACCGGCATGGTGATGCCGACGATGTCCGCCTCCTGGAAGGCGTCCGTGCCGATGGCCTTCGAGGCGACCTGCCCGGTGATCGCCACGAGCGGCACCGAGTCCATGTGGGCGTCCGCGATCGGCGTGACCAGGTTGGTCGCACCGGGGCCGCTGGTCGCCATGCAGACGCCGACCTTGCCGGTGGCCTGGGCGTATCCGGTGGCCGCGTGGCCGGCGCCCTGCTCGTGCCGGACGAGCACGTGCCGCACCCGGCTGGAGTCCATCAGCGGGTCGTAGGCCGGGAGGATCGCACCGCCGGGAATGCCGAATACGGTCTCGGCCCCGACCTCCTCGAGCGAGCGGATGAGGGACTGCGCGCCCGTGACGTGCTCGGGTGCGGACTGCTGTCCTCCGGAACGGGGCCGCGGGTGCGGATGGTGGGCCCCGGTGGCCTGCTCGGTCATCGGCATTCTCTTCTCGATGCTGAGGGTTTTTGCGACGTTTGTGCGGGGTGCGTTTGCTGGTCGAAAGGCGCTGGTGCAACAAAAAACCCCTCGTGCCGGGAGGCAAGCGAGGGGAGCGCGCCGGGTGCGGTCGCTGGGCGTTCCGGATTCTCCGGTGACCACCTAGCTTCAGCCGACGCGCTGTCCAAGTACGAGAATTCGGGTGCGCATGGCATTGACCCTCCCCCCGGCACGCACCGACTGTCAAGTAGGTGGGACGGGAGTCTCATTATGTGAGCGGAGGGCCGTCCCGCCTCCGAGGACGGCCGGCACTCCCCCCGTGTACACCCCCGCTCCGCCGCCCGCGAGGACCGGCTCGGCCGGTTCGTTCGGCACCGGGAAGCGGCCCGAGGACAGCGCCCGGCGCAGCCGGTACTCGTCCAGCGGCCCGGAGAACGCCATGCCCTGCCCGTGGGTGCAGCCCATCGCCCGCAGCGCCGTCACCTGTTCCGGGAGGTCCACGCCGTCCGCCACGGACTGCAGGCCCAGGTCGGTGGCGATCCGCAGCAGCCCGCTGGTGATCTTGTGCAGCCGGGCGGACTCGACCACCCCCTCGATCAGGCCGCGGTCGAGCCGCAGGATGTCCACGGGGAGCCGGCGCAGCGCCGTGATCGCCGCGTAGCCGCTGCCGAAGCCGTCCAGGGCGATCCGGACGCCGAGGCGCCGGAGGGCGTTCAGGCGGCGCTCCAGCTCGTCCAGCGGGATACGCGGATCGGTGTCCGACAGCTCGACGATCAGGCCGCCGGACGCGAGCCCGTGCCGGGTGAGCAGCGACTCGACGGAGCCGAGCGGCATGGAGCGGTCGAGCAGCCGCCGGGCGGTCATCCGCACGGCCACCGGCACCGCGATGCCCGCGGCGGTGCGCTCGGCCGCCTGCGCGACGGCCTCGTCGAGCATCCAGCGGCCCAGCTCGGCCGTGCGGTCGCCGTCCTCGGCGACCCGCAGGAACTCGGCGGGCGTGAAGAGCACCCCCTGGGAGGAACGCCAGCGCGCCTGTGCGGCGACCGACGAGATCCGGCCGTTCTCCAGCGACACCACGGGTTGGTGCAGCAGGGTGAACTCGCCGTCCTGGAGTGCGGAGCGCAGCCGGGTCGCCAGTTCGGCCCTGCGGACCACGTCCTGCTGCATCTGCGGCGCGTACAGCTCCACGCGGCCCTTGCCCGCGGCCTTGGCCCGGTACATGGCCAGGTCGGCGTTGCGCAGCAACTCGCCGGCGCCGAGGCCGGGTTCGGCGAACCCGACGCCGATGGAGGCGGCGACCCGGACATCGTTGCCGTCGATGAGGTACGGCTGGGAGAGCCTGACCCGCAGCCGGTCGGCCAGGTCCACTATCTGCCGCTCGCGGGCCGTGCGGTCGCGTCCGCCGTCCCCGACGATCAGCGCCGCGAACTCGTCCCCGCCCAGCCGGGCGGCGGTGTCTCCGTGCCGTACGGAGTCCTGGAGGCGGCGGGCGGCCTGGACGAGGAGTTCGTCGCCCGCCTGGTGGCCGATGGTGTCGTTGACCGCCTTGAAGCCGTCGAGGTCGATGAAGAGGACGGCGGTCCCGCGGTCCGAGGAGCGGCGCCCGGACAGGGCCTGCTGGACGCGCCGGGTGAACAGCGCGCGGTTGGGCAGGTCGGTCAGCGGGTCGTGCTCGGCGTTGTGCTGCAACTGCGCTTGCAGACGTACCCGTTCGGTGACGTCGCGGCTGTTGAAGATGAGGCCGCCGTGGTGCCGGTTGACGGTGGACTCCACGTTCAGCCAGCCCCCGCCGCCGGACCGGAACCTGCACTCGATCCGGGTGGTGGGCTCCTCGGCCTGGCTGGCGGCGAGGAACCGCCGCACCTCGTGGACCACGCAGCCGAGATCCTCCGGATGGATGAGCGAGGCCAGCTCGGAGCCGACGAGTTCCTCCGCGTCGCGGCCGTAGACGCCGGCGGCGGCGGGGCTCACGTAGCGCAGGATGCCGTTCGGGGCGGCGATCATGATGACGTCGCTCGACCCCTGCACCAGGGAGCGGAAGTGGTTCTCCTTCTGGGCCAGTTCCTGGGTGAGGGTGATGTTGTCGAGGAGCATGATGCCCTGCCGGACCACCAGGGCGAGGACGACGAGCCCGGCGGTCAGGAGCACCACGCGGTCCACCCTGCGCCCGTTCAGGATGTTGTAGAGGATGCCCAGCGTGCAGACGGCGGCGGCGAGGTACGGCGTCAGGGCGGCCAGGGAGCCGGCGATGGGGCGGGTGAGCGGGTACCGGCCGTGCCCGGGGGCCTGCGGAGCGGTCCGCTGCTGCCCCTCGCGCGGCCGGTCCGGCCCGTGCTCCGGCGCCGGCGGCCGCCCCGGGCGCTCCCCGGGTCCGCCGGGGATCGCGGACGCTCCCGGCGTCTCGTGGCCCGCGTCCGCCCCGCGGGGCCCGGCGGACCCCGGCGCGCCGAGGTGGCCGGCCCGGCGCTGTCCGGGGATGCGGTCGCGCAGGTCGGGCACGGTGCGGTCCGGGGCCTGCTCGCGCATGCCGTCCTCCTCGGACTCGGGACGGCCGCCGCGGGTGGCCGCCCAGGGCGCGTAGGCGAGCAGCAGGGAGCCGGCGAACCAGCCGGCGTCGAGCAGCTGGCCCGAGTGGTAGCTGTTGTGCAGCAGGGGCGAGGTGAACAGGGCGTCGCACATCACGGTCAGGGCGAGCGCGCCGATCGCGGTGTTCACCGCCGACCGGTTCACCGAGGAGCGCCGGAAGTGCAGCGCGAGGACCATGCTGACCAGCGCGATGTCCAGCAGCGGATAGGCCAGCGACAGCGCGGTGTGGGCGACGCTGGGTCCGTCGAAGCGGGCCGCCTGGGCCAGCGCCAGCGACCAGGACAGGGTGAGCAGGGAACCGCCGATCAGCCAGGCGTCCAGCGCGAGGCACACCCAGCCGGCCCTGGTGACCGGCCGCTTGGCGAGCACCAGCAGGCCGACGATCGCGGGCGGCGCGAAGCAGAGGAAGAACAGGTCGGCGTAGCTCGGGCTGGGGACCGGACGGTCCAGCACCACCTCGTACCAGCCCCAGACCAGGTTGCCGAGCGAGGCCATCGCCGAGGACAGGGAAAACAGCAGCCACGCCGGTCGGAAGCGGCTGCACCGGCCCCGGGCGTAGAGGAAGCACGAGACGGCGGCGGCGCCCGCCGCGACGCTCAGCCCGAAGTCGCCCATGAACAGCGCGAGGCGCGCGGAGCCCCAGCCGAGCGCGGACCCGACGGCGTAGCCCCCGCACAGCACGGCCAGGGTGAGTTGTGAGAACAGACCGGTCCCGCCGTCGAGGAGCGGACGGCGGGCGAGCAGCGCCCCCGGGGAACTCACCGGGCCCACCCGGTCCGCGCCCCGGGCCTGTCGCCGGGCGCGGGCGGGGTCTGCCTGCGGCGGCCCGGATGCCGGCGGTGCAGACGGCAGGCGGGGCAGCAGGGGCCGCCCCGGCGCGTGGTCGCGCGCCGGGGTCGTCGGCGGCGGCCCCGCCGCGTCGGATCGTTGGTCCATAGGCCGTGCATCGCCCGTCGCCCCCCTCGCAGTCTCCATGTCCGTCCCCGGCGCCGAACGGTGCGCGGCGCAGCCCCTGTCGGGGACGATACACCAGTGTCGTCACTCAGGGACATAGTTCCTCTACGCTCCGTGACGACCAGCGACTATGCCGGAACCGGCCGCGCCCGGGAGACCGCGGAGGGTGACGGCGGCGGGCGCCGCCGGGAGCCGTGCCGCTCAACGGCCGGTGGTCAGTACCACGTTGCGCAACGGCTCGCGGTTCACGAAGAGGGTCAGCTGCCGGGCCAGCAGCCGCTCGGCCCGCGGCCGGAACGCCGACGTGGGGCCGCCGACGTGCGGGCTGACGAGGACACCGGGCGCGTGCCACAGCGGGTGCCCCGGCGGGAGCGGTTCGGGGTCGGTGACGTCGAGGGCGGCGGTGATGCGCCCGCGCTCCAGTTCGGCGAGGAGCGCACCGGTGTCCACCACGGGTCCGCGGGCGACGTTCACCAGCAGGGCGCCGTCCTTCATCCGGGCCAGGAAGGCGGCGTCGACCAGGCCCCGGGTGCTCTCGGTGAGCGGGGTGGACAGGACGACGACGTCGAAGTGCGGCAGCAGTTCGGGCAGTTCGGCGAGTGGGTGCACCGGGCCGCGCTCCGTGGCGCGGGCGGAGCGCGCGACGCGCGCCACCCGCGCGAGCTCGAAGGGCGCGAGCCGGTCCTCGATGGCCGACCCGATCGCGCCGTACCCCACGATGAGGACGGACTTGTCGGCCAGCGAGGGCCGGAAGCCCGTGCGCCACTCCTCGGCGTCCTGGCCGCGCACGAAGTCGGGGATGCCGCGCAGGGAGGCGAGGACGAGGGTGAGGGCCAGCTCCGCCGTGCTCGCCTCGTGCACCCCGCGGGCGTTGCACAGCGCGACGCCGGGCCGGAGGGAGGCGAGGCCGGGCAGGACGTGGTCGACTCCCGCGGAGAGGGTCTGCACGGCCCGGACCGACGTCATCTCCGGCAGCGGGCGCCGCGCGACGGCGGGCGGCTTCAGGTAGGGCACGCAGTAGAACGCGCAGTCGGCCGGGTCGGCGGGAAAGTCCAGGCCGCCGTCCCAGAAGCGGTACCGCGGTCCCTGCGGGAGCCCCTCGATCTCGTCGGCGTGAAACGGCAGCCACACATCGCAAGTCATGGTCGGGAGGCTATGCCAGGGGCCCGTGCGCGCAGAGGTTAGGTTGGGGTGCCGGCAGAGGGAGGATCACGACCAGGTGAAGCGCAGAACGATCGGGGCCGCGGCGCTCGGCGTCGGGGCGGTCGGCCTCGGCTGCATGCCGATGACCTGGGCCTACACCGGTTCGCGGCAGCGCGGCGAGGAGTCGCTGCGCGCGGTGCACGCGGCGCTCGACCTGGGGTCGACGCTGCTCGACACGGCCGACATGTACGGCCCCTTCACCAACGAGCTGCTGCTCGGCCGGGCGCTCGCGCGGCGCCGCGCGGAGGCCGTCGTGTCGACCAAGGTCGGCCTGCTGGTGGGTGATCAGCACATCGTGGCCAACGGCCGTCCCGGGTACGTGAAGCGGGCGTGCGACGCCTCGCTGCGCCGGCTCCAGACGGACGTGATCGACCTGTACCAGCTGCACCGGGCGGACCCCGAGGTGCCCGTCGAGGAGACCTGGGGCGCGATGGCCGAGCTGGTCACGGCGGGGAAGGTGCGCTCCCTGGGACTGTGCGCGGTGGGGGCCCGGTCGGGCCGGCGCCCGGGGGCGCGGCTGCACGACGGAACGATCCGGCAGCTGGAGCGGGTGCAGCAGGTGTTCCCGGTGAGCGCCGTGGAGGCCGAGCTGTCGGTGTGGTCGCCGGAGGCGCTGGAGTCGCTGCTGCCGTGGTGCGCGGCGCGTGGCGTCGGCTTCCTCGCCGCGATGCCGCTGGGCAACGGCTTTTTGACCGGGACGCTGACGCCCGGCGAAGGCTTCGAGCCGGACGACGTACGGGCCCGGCATCCCCGGTTCACCGCCGAGATGATGGCGGCGAACCAGCCGATCGTCGTCGGGCTGCGGCGCATCGCCCGGCGGCACGGCGGGGCGGACCGCCCCGTGACGCCGGCCCAGGTGGCGCTCGCCTGGGTCCTGGCGCAGGGACCGCAGGTGGTGCCGGTGCCGGGGGCCAAGCGGGAGCGCTGGGTGCACGAGAACGCGGGGGCGGCGGAGCTGCGGCTGACGCCGGAGGATCTGGCGGAGGTGGCGGGTCTGCCGGGGGCCCTGGGATCCTGGGACTGAGGCACGTCCGCGGGCCGCGTCCCGGACGCGCGTCCGGGACCGGGAACCCGCAGGGCGCGTGCGGAGTATGAACAGGTGGACCGCCGCGTCGAAGGGACACTGATGGTGCAACGTCGAGCAGTGACGGCCGTGTTGGCCGCGACGGTGATGCTGGTGACGGCGGGCTGCTCCTCGGGCGGAGGCGGCTCGGGCGACGACGGGGCGTCCCCGGGCGGCGGCGCGGCGCGCTCACCCGCCCCGCGGAACCCCGGCGCGGCGTCGACCCCGCCCGCCGAGGGCTCGGTGAAGGTGCTGCGCACCGTCGCCGAGGGCCTGGACAGCCCCTGGGGCCTCGCCGTCCTGCCGGAGGGCGGCCTGCTGGTGTCCTCGCGGGACGCGGCCACGGTCACCCGCGTCGACGAGAAGACCGGCGCCAAGACGGTGCTGGGCGAGGTGCCCGGCGTGGCCCCGGCCGGGGAGGGCGGCCTGCTGGGCATCGCCCTCTCCCCCGACTACGCCTCCGACCACATGGTCTACGCGTACATGACCACGGAGTCGGACAACCGGGTCGTCCGCATGCTGTACGACGCCAACAAGCCCGCGGGGGAACAGCTCGGCGCGCCGGACACCGTCTTCAAGGGCATCCCGAAGGGGATGATCCACAACGGCGGGAGGATCGCGTTCGGACCGGACGGGATGCTCTACGCCGGTGCGGGCGAGACGGGCGACCGGGGCCAGGCCCAGGACCGCAAGGCGCTCGGTGGCAAGATCCTGCGGATGACCCCGGAGGGCGAGCCCGCGCCCGGCAACCCCTTCCCCGGCTCGGTCGTGTACTCGCTGGGGCACCGCAACGTCCAGGGCCTCGCCTGGGACGCGAAACAGCGGCTGTGGGCCTCCGAGTTCGGCCAGGACACCTGGGACGAACTGAACCTGGTCGAGCCCGGCGGCAACTACGGCTGGCCGGTGGTCGAGGGGATCGGGAAGGACTCCCGGTACCGCGATCCGGTGGCGCAGTGGCACACCGACGACGCCTCGCCGAGCGGGCTCGCCTACGCCGACGGGTCGCTGTGGATGGCGGGCCTCAAGGGCGAGCGGCTGTGGCGCGTCCCGCTGAACGGCACGACGACCTCGGCCGACCCCGAGGACTTCCTCAAGGGCGCCTACGGGCGGCTGCGCACCGTGGTGTCCGCGGGCGGGGACCGGCTCTGGCTGACGACGAGCGAGACCGACGGCCGCGGCAGCCCGGAGAAGGGCGACGACCGGCTCCTGGAGATCGAGGTGAGCTGATCACGCGGGGCGGGCGGGGCCCCGGCCGGGCCCGCCCCGCCCTCTCCCCGCCCGGCCCGGGCCCCGGTGCCCGTCCTCGTCGCGCTTCTCCCGGTCCGCGTCGGGGCCGTCCGTGTCCGGGGCCTCCGCGTCCGGGGCCTCCGTGTCCGGGGCCTCCGCGTCCGGGGCCTCGTCTCCGGGGCGGTGACGGGGCCGGACGACGACGCTGCCGGAGGAGAGGTCTATGGGGCCGTGGCCCGGATCGCCGTCGTTCAGGTCGACCCGCGTCAGTTCCAGCCGTCTGCGCTCGTCGTCGGTGTGCTTGCGGCCCGGCGCGAAGAGTTCCTCGAACGGGTTGAACACGGTGCCTCCCTCGGCCCGAATCCCCTTCAGCGTAGACCCCGCTCCGGCTCCGGAGCCGGAGCGGGCTCCGGAGGGAAGAGGCTCAGCCGGTGCGCCAGCGCGGCTGCCTCGCCCCGGCCCGAGACCTCCAGTTTGGCCAGGATGTTCGAGACGTGGACGCTGGCCGTCTTCGGGGAGATGAAGAGTTCCGCGGCGATCTGGCGGTTGCTGCGGCCGGCCGCCACGAGCCGCAGCACCTCGTGCTCGCGGCCGGTGAGGCCGAGGGACCGCACGGGGTCCGCCGGTGCGGGAGGCTGCCCCGGAGCGTGGTCCAGCGGCAGCCGCGCGCGCCGGGCGAGCAGCGCGACGGCGTCGGCGAGCGGGCGGGCCGCGAGGTGCTCGGCGGCGGCGCGGGACAGCCGGAGCAGCTCCGTGGCGCGGGCGCGGCCGTCGTCCCGCGTGCCGGGCCCGAGCAGGGCGCCGGCGAGCCGGAGGCGGACCCGGGCCAGGTCGTAGGGCCGTTCCAGGGGTTCGAGGGCGGCGACCACCTCGCACCAGTCGTCCGCGGTGTCCGCGGCGTCCGCCCGGGCGAGTTCGGCGCGCACCCATCGGGCGTGGGCGTGCCAGACGGGCGCGCCCGTCGCGAGCCGGTTCGCGGCCTCGCGGATGCGCCGCAGGGTGGGGGCACGGTCCGCCGCGGCGGCGGGCAGGTCGCGGGCGTCGGCCTCCGCGGTGGCGGCGGCGAGCAGCAGGGGCCAGCCGTAGCGCTGGGTGCCGGGCGGGAAGCCCGCGTCCAGCGCCTGCCCCAGAGCGGCCCGGGCGGCGGGCAGGCGGCCCTCGCCGGCGGCGATGCCGATGGCGGTGCAGAGCAGTTGGAGGGAGTGCTGGGGCATCGGGTCGTGGGTACCGAAGTGGGCCCGTGCGTCGGCCAGCCGGCGGGACGCCTCGGCGAGGTCGCCGCGGGCGAGGGCGATCGGCGCGAGGCGGCCGGCGGCCACGCCGGACGCCTTGCCGCCCAGTCCGACGCCCAGCGCGTTCCGCGCGGCCTCGACCGCCTCGTTCCAGCGGCCGAGGACGTACAGCGACTCGGCGAGGTTGCCCCACACCCAGGCCAGGGTGTCCGACAGCCCGTTCCGGCGCGCCAGTTCGACGCCCTCGCGCAGGATCACGACCGCCTCGCGGGACCGTCCGACGGATTCCAGATGGGAGGGCAGATTGATGTGCAGCCGGCCGACGACGTACGCGGCGCCGTGCCGCAGCGCCTCCTCCTTGACCTCGTACATCGCGGCCATCCCGGCCTCGGCCTCGCCCGCGTCGACCATCAGGCCACCGAGGGTGAGCCGGGCGTTGAGCTCGACGTCGCGGGCGCCCACCATCCGCGCGTACTCCACCGCGCGCTCGGCGGCGGACAGGGCTCCGGGCCCCGGTTCGTGCAGCATGCACCAGGCGGCGACCGTGGAGAGCACCTCGGCGTGCACCTCGGAGGGCGGGAGGCCTCGGACGAGTTCCCTGGCGGTGGCGAGTTCCTCCCAGCCGTCGCCGCGGGCCAGGGCCTGGACCAGCCGGGAGCGCTGGACGCGGAACCAGGCGGCACGCAGCGGATCGCCCGCGTCCTGAAGCAGGCGCAGCGCGCGCCGGGTGGTCTTCAGGGCGCGCTCGCGCTCTCCGCACAGCCGTCCCGCGACGGCCGCCTCCGCCATCAGGTCGAGATAGCTCAGCGGGGCCGTGCGGGGACCGGAGCCGCCGGACGGGTAGGCCTCCACGTAGTCGATGGGCCGCAGCGCTGCGCGCACGGTGTCCGGAGCGACCTCCCACAGCTCCATCGCCCTTTCCAGCAGCCGCAGTTGTTCGGAGTGGGCGTGCCGCCGGCGGGCCTCCGCCGCGGCGTCCAGGACCGCGGGCAGCGCCTTGGCCGCGTCGTGGGCGTGGTACCAGTAGCTGGCCAGGCGGGTGAGGCGCTGGTCCGGCGGGACGAGGGCCGGGTCGGCCTCCAGTGCCTCGGCGTAGCGGCGGTGGAAGCGGGAGCGCTCGCCGGGCAGCAGGTCGTCGCCGACCGCCTCGCGGACCAGCGAGTGGCGGAAGCGGTACCCCTCCCCCGTGGGAGAGGCGAGCAGGATGTTGGCGCCGACGCAGGCGCGCAGGGCTTCGAGGAGGTCGTCCTCGGCGAGCCGTGCCACGGCCGCGAGGAGCGCGTACTCCACGGTGGAGCCTCCCTCGGCGACCAGCCGGGCGACCCGCTGGGCGCTCTCCGGGAGCCGCTCGACGCGGACGAGCAGCAGGTCGCGCAGGGAGTCGGTGAGTCCGGTGCGGCAGCCCTCGACCGCGGCGACGGCGAGTTCCTCGACGAAGAAGGCGTTGCCGTCGGAGCGCGCGAAGATCTCGTCGGCCTGGGCCGGGTCGGGCTCGCGGTCGAGGATGCCGGCGATCTGGCGGCCGGCCTCGGCCCTGCTGAAACGGGCCAGTTCCAGACGCCGGACGGTGCGCAGCCGGTCGAGTTCGGCGAGCAGGGGGCGCAGCGGGTGGCGGCGGTGGATGTCGTCGGACCGGTAGGTGGCGATCACGACGAGCCGGCCGGCGGACAGGGTGCGGAACAGGTAGGCGAGCAGGTGGCGGGTGGAGGCGTCGGACCAGTGCAGGTCCTCCAGCACGACGACGATGGTGCGGTCGGCGGCGACGCGTTCCAGGAGGCGGGCGGTGAGTTCGAACAGGCGGGCCATGCCCTGCTCGTCCCAGCGTCTGCCGGGGGCGGTGCCGGCGAGTTCGGGGAGCAGGCGGGCCAGTTCCTCCTCCTGGCCGGCCGCGGCGGCGGCGAGTTCGTCGGCCAGGACGCGGCGCAGGGCGCGCAGGGCGGTGGAGAAGGGCGCGAAGGGGAGGTTGTCGGCGCCGATCTCGACGCAGCCGCCGACGGCGACGACGGCGCCCTCGCGGGCGGCGGAGGCGGTGAACTCCTCCAGGAGGCGGGTCTTGCCGACGCCGGCCTCGCCGCCGAGCAGCAACGCCTGCGGCTCTCCCGTGGCGGCACGGGAGAGCGCGTCGGTCAACACCCCCAGTTCGGCGGTGCGTCCGACGAACACCGGGCTCACGGACCGCGTCTGCACGGGCCCGAGCATCGCACAGGGCGCCGGCGGCGCGGCACCGGCCGTCGGCGGTCGGGTGCCGGCCCCGGCGGGCCCGGCGGCGACCGGCGGGAGGAGGACGGCCTCACCGGAGGCCGCCTCCCGCGCACCCGGCGGCGGGCCGCAGGGCGCCAGGCCGCCGCCGGGTGCCACGCCGGTCACGCGGCGCGGGTGGAGGGCCGGCGGCGCGGACCGGCGCCTTGGGCCCCTCCCTCCGGGTCCTGGCGTGCCGACGCGGCGCGGGCCGCGCGGCGGGCCGCCCGGCGGCCGCGGAGGACCTCCTGGGCGAGCCGGTGGTCCCGCGCCTCGCGGATCAGGTCCGCGGTGCGGATCTGGTGCATCTCGTACTCGAACATCTCGTACCCCTGGTGGAGAGTCGGTCCCGGCGTCGTCGCCGGCGATGACTCCACCCTCGTTCGCCAGGGGGGTGCGCCACATCGGGAGAGTTCCGCATCTTGCGCACGCGAGGGGCCTTAGGGCGGGCGTCCTTCGGGCGGCGCCGGCCCTAAGGCCCCTCAGCGTGGTGGGTTCTCAGCCGGCCGAGGGCAGCCCGAGAAGGAGGTCGGTGTACTTGGCGACGGCGAGCACCAGCCCGATCACGCCGAGCGAGACGCCCGCCCAGGCGACCGATTTGATCCAGGCGGCCTGCGGCCGGCCCGGAGCGCCGAACGCGGGTCGTACGAGGACGACGACCCCGACGATCAGGGCGGCCAGGGCGAAGAGGCCGCCGATCAGGGCGGTCGTCGCCCAGGCGTCGCCGTAGACCGCCTTGACCTGCTGGGCGACGCTGGCGCTCGACGAGGTGCGGAGCTGGCCGATGAGCGTCTCGCGGGCGGCGGCGACGGTGGACACCCAGCTGCCGGTCAGCGACACGACGCCGAGTGCCGCCGACACCACGGCGGCGGCGCCCTGGCCCACGCCGGCCGGCCCGGCCCCGGCGGGCTCGTCGCCCTCCGGCTGTACGGCGGGGGTGCCGTCGTCCTCCGGCGCCCCGGCTTCGTTCCGGCCGGTCCCGGTGTCCGCCGCTCCGGCCTCGTCGGCCGGAGCGGCCCCGTCCCGCCCGGCAGCGGTGGCGGTCACCTCGTGCGGGGCCGCCGCCTCGTTCCCGGTGGCGTCCGCGGCCCGGTCGTCGCGCGGCGCCGCGGCGCCGCTCCCGGCGCCGTTTTCGTCGACTGTCGTGGTTCCCATGTCCCGCACCGTACGGACGCCGTCTGAGAGGTTCCTTAATGATCCTTGTGCGCGTCGGCGCGCTGCGCCGGCGCCCCCGCGCGGGCGGCGCGCCACTCGGCAGCGAGCACCGACCACACCTCCAGGTCGTGGCGGGCCCCGTGGTGCAGGTGCTTCCCGCGCAGCACTCCGTCGCGCGTCAGGCCCAGCCGGCGGGCCACGTTCAGGCTCGGCTCGTTGCCGGCCGCGGCGACCCACTCGATCCGGTGCATGCCGCGTCCCTCGACCGCCCAGTCGATGAGCACCCGCATCGCGCGGGTGACGAGTCCGCGGCCGGACGCGGCCGGTTCCAGCCAGCAGCCGACCTCGCAGGTGCCCTGACCGGCGTCGAAGTTCAGGAAGAGCACGCCGCCGACGAGCCGGCCGTCCAGCCACAGGCCGTGCAGCGCGCCGGTGTCCGCCGCCCGCATGTCGGCGTACCGCTGGAGGTGGGCCCGCGCGGACGGCACGTCGGTGGACGCGGACCCGAAGGGGATGAACCGGCCGATGAACTCGCGCCCGCGGTCCAGGTGCGCGAGGAACTCCTCGGCGTGCCAGGGCTCCAGGGGCCGCAGCTCCGCCCCGTCGTCCCCCAGGGATATCGCGTACATACGGCTACCGTTCCTTCGCCATCACGTCCGCCGGTCCGGCGGTCACCAGGACGTCCGCCACATCGGCGTCCGTCGCGGCGGCCAGCCTCTCATGGGCGGCCCGGCATTCCGGTGGCTCGATGCTCAGGCGCGGCAGCCGGCGGTCGAGCCAGCCCGGCAGCCACCAGTTCGCGCCGCCGAGCAGGTGCATGAGGGCGGGGACGAGGAGTGTCCGCAGGACGAAGGCGTCGAGGGCGACCGCGGCGGCCAGCGCGACGCCGAACATCGCGATGACCCGGTCGCCGCTGAGCACGAAGGCGAGGAAGACCGAGATCATGATGACGGCCGCCGAGTTGATCACCCGGCTGGTCTCGGCGAGGCCCACCCGGACGGCCCGCCGGTTGTCCCCGGTCTCCAGCCACTCCTCGTACATCCGGCTGACCAGGAACACCTGGTAGTCCATCGAGAGGCCGAAGAGGACGGACACCATGATCACCGGCAGGAACGGCTCGATCGGTCCGGCGCGGCCGAGGCCGAGCAGGCCGCTGCCCCAGCCCCACTGGAACATCGCGACGACCACGCCGAAGGCCCCGGCGACGGCGGCGATGTTCATCAGGGCCGCCTTCAGGGGGATGCCGATCGAGCGGAAGGCGAGCAGCAGCAGCGCGCAGCCGAGGCCGATGACGACGCCGACGAACAGCGGCAGCTTGCCGACGATGACGTCGGCGAAGTCGTCGTAGCTCGCCGTCACCCCGCCGACCTGGAGGTCGAGGGAGGTGCCCGCCTCGGCGCGCGGCAGGACCACGGTGCGCAGCCGGTCGACCAGCTCGCTGGTGGCCTTGGACTGCGGCGCGGACTCGGGGACGACGGTGAGGTAGGCGGTGTCCCCCGCGGTGTTGTACGTGACCGGGGTCGCGGAGGCGACGCCTTGGGTGAGCCGCAGCGAGAGGTCCAGGTTGTCGAGCGCGAGCCGGTCCTCGGCGCCGCCGACCTTCGTGACCAGGGTCAGCGGCCCGTTGACACCGGGGCCGAACCCCTCGCCGATGAGGTCGTAGGCCTGCCGGGTGGTCGTCGCCCGCGGGTCGTTGCCCTGGTCGGAGGTGCCCAGGTGGAGGGAGAAGGCGGGCAGGGCGAGCAGCGCCATCACGGCGACGGCGACGGCCCCGAGGACCTTGGGGTGGCGTTCGACGAAGGCCGACCAGCGGGCGGCGAAGCCGGTGGGCAGCTCCGGTTCGGGCCCGTGCTCCGCCAGCCGGCGCCGCTCGCGGCGGCTCAGGGCACGGGGGCCGATGAAGGAGAGCAGCGCGGGGAGCAGGGTGACGGAGGCCGCGACGGTGAGGACGACGGTCAGCGAGGCGGCGACGGCGACGCCGTTGAGGAAGCCGAGCCGCAGGATCAGCATGCCGAGCAGGGCGATGCAGACGGTGGCGCCGGCGAAGACGACCGCGCGGCCGGTGGTGGCGACCGCGTTGCGCGCGGCCTCGGCCACCGGCAGGCCCCGTTTCAGGCCGCGCCGGTGCCGGGTGACGATGAACAGGGCGTAGTCGATGCCGACGCCGAGCCCGATCAGCATGCCGAGCATGGGGGCGAAGTCCGCGACGGTCATGGCGTGCCCGAGGAGCACGATGGCGAAGTAGGCCGTGCCGACGCCCACCAGGGCGGTGCCGATCGGCAGCAGGGAGGCGGCGAGGGACCCGAAGGCGAGGAAGAGGACGACGGCGGCCACGACCACGCCGACGATCTCCGCGACGTGTCCGCCGGAGGGCTGGGTGAGGGCGACGGCGCTGCCGCCCAGTTCGACGTCCAGCCCGGTGGTCTCGGCCTCCTTGGCGGTGTCGACGACGGCCTGGACCTCGTGTCCGTCGACGGTCTCGGCGCGGTCGGTGAAGGTGACGTCCGCGTACGCGGTGCGGCCGTCCTCGCTGATGTGGTCCTCGCCGCCGCGGACGTAGGGGCTGTCGACGGAGGCGACTCCCGGGAGCCCGGCGATCCGGTCCAGGGTGGCGGTCATCGACCGTTCGACGGCCGGGGAGCGGACGCCGGTGTGAGCGGTGTGCCAGACGACGGTGTCGTTGTCGCCGCCCAGGCCGGGGAAGCCCTCGCCGAGGAGCTGGGTGGCACGGCCGGACTCGGTCCCCGGGGCCTCGTAGTCGTTGGAGTACGCGGAGCCCGTGACGGCGGCGGCGGCGGTCACACCGCCGAAGGCCGCCAGCCAGAGCAGAACGGCGACGAGGCGGTGCTGGACACACCAACGTGCGAGGGCTGCCACGGACGAGCTCCCTTGGGGGGACGGAGGATCTTT
Organism: Streptomyces sp. NPDC048566; assembly: GCF_043199735.1. Classification (NCBI taxonomy): domain Bacteria; kingdom Bacillati; phylum Actinomycetota; class Actinomycetes; order Kitasatosporales; family Streptomycetaceae; genus Streptomyces; species Streptomyces sp. NPDC048566. Next base: position 86,311 of record NZ_JBICWL010000019.1, on the reverse strand, counting down.
ATCGGGAGCTGCCCGCAAAGAACGCATGACCACTGCGCCATCACTCTTGCAGCAGGAAAAGATCCTTTGTCCCATTCGTGGGGTTACTCACAGAAGCGCCACTCCTGTCCCACGGCATTCGCGTGACACGGCCGTCCCGGCCGTGTCACCGCCCGCTCCGCAGCGGCCCGGACAGGCCGCGGGGGGCGCATCGTCGCCGATGCGCCCCCCGGGGCGTGGAACGAGCCGGCCTCAGCCGTCGGCGACGCCGAGCTTCTGCAGGATCAGTTCCTTCACCCGGGCCGCGTCCGCCTGGCCGCGGGTGGCCTTCATGACCGCGCCGACCAGCGCGCCGGCGGCCTGGACCTTGCCGCCGCGGATCTTGTCGGCGACGCCCGGGTTCCCGGCGATGGCCTCGTCGACGGCGGCGGTCAGCGCGCCCTCGTCCGAGACGACCTTCAGGCCGCGCTTGTCGACGACCTCGTCCGGCGTGCCCTCGCCGGCGAGGACGCCCTCGATGACCTGGCGGGCCAGCTTGTCGTTCAGGTCGCCGGACGCGACCAGCTCGGCCACCCGGGCGACCTGCGCCGGGGTGATCGGCAGGTCCTCCAGGGCCGCCCCGGACTCGTTGGCGCTGCGCGCCAGCTCGCCCATCCACCACTTGCGGGCGGAGGCGGCGTCGGCACCGGCCTCGATCGTCGCGACGATCGGGTCGATGGCACCGGCGTTGAGGATCGACTGCATGTCGTGGGCGTTGACCCCCCACTCCTCGCGCAGCCGGTTGCGGCGGGCCAGCGGCTGCTCGGGCAGCCCGGCACGCAGCTCCTCCACCCAGTCGCGGGACGGGGCGACGGGGACGAGGTCGGGCTCCGGGAAGTACCGGTAGTCCTCGGCCTCCTCCTTCACGCGGCCCGAGGTCGTGGACCCGGTGTCCTCGTGGAAGTGGCGGGTCTCCTGGATGATCGTGCCGCCGGAGTCCAGCACGGCGGCGTGCCGCTGGATCTCGAAGCGGGCGGCGCGCTCCACGGACCGCAGCGAGTTGACGTTCTTCGTCTCGGAGCGCGTGCCGAACTTCTCGCGGCCGTGCGGACGCAGCGACAGGTTCACGTCGCAGCGCATCTGCCCCATCTCCATGCGGGCCTCGGAGACTCCGAGGGCCCGGATGAGTTCGCGCAGCTCGGCGACGTAGGCCTTGGCGACCTCGGGGGCCCGCTCGCCCGCGCCCTCGATGGGCTTGGTGACGATCTCGATGAGCGGGATGCCCGCGCGGTTGTAGTCGAGCAGCGAGTGGGAGGCGCCGTGGATGCGGCCGGTGGCACCGCCGACGTGGGTCGACTTGCCGGTGTCCTCCTCCATGTGGGCGCGCTCGATCTGCACGCGGAAGACCTCGCCGTCCTCCAGCTGGACGTCCAGATAGCCGTCGAAGGCGATCGGCTCGTCGTACTGCGAGGTCTGGAAGTTCTTCGGCATGTCCGGATAGAAGTAGTTCTTCCGGGCGAAGCGGCACCACTCGGCGATCTCGCAGTGCAGCGCGAGGCCGATCTTGACGGCGGACTCGACGCCGGTGGCGTTGACGACCGGGAGCGCGCCGGGCATGCCGAGGCAGGTCGGGCACGTCTGCGTGTTGGGCTCGGCGCCCAGCGCGGTCGAACAGCCGCAGAACATCTTGGTCTTGGTGCCGAGTTCGACATGGACCTCAAGGCCCATGACGGGGTCGTACGAGGCGAGTGCGTCCTCGTACGAGACCAGGTCGGTCGTGGTGGTCACGGTGAAAACTTCCCTCTCAGCCCAGCAGGACGTCGTCGTCGCCCAGGCGCTTGAGCTCCCGGTAGAGGATGGCGAGGCCGGTGACGATGGCGGCGGCGGACACCGCCGCGTCGAGCAGGCGCAGCGTGTCGTTCTCGGAGCGGGCCTTCTTGACCTGCTTGGCCACGCCGAGCGCGCCGAAGGCCGTGCCGGCCATGGACAGGTAGGTGCCGGACTTGGTCTTCTTGAAGCCCTTGGCCTTGGACATTGCCTTGCTCACAGCGACGGAGCCTCCTCAAGCAGCGGGTGCCCCCACTTTTCCACGAAGGCGGCCTCGACGGCGGCGCCGACCTTGTAGAGCCGGTCGTCCTGGAGAGCGGGGGCGATGATCTGCAGGCCGACCGGGAGATTGTCCTCCGGGGCCAGGCCGCAGGGCAGCGACATCGCGGCGTTGCCGGCCAGGTTGGTCGGAATGGTGCACAGGTCCGCCAGGTACATCGCCATCGGGTCGTCGGCGCGCTCGCCGATCGGGAAGGCGGTGGTGGGCGTGGTCGGCGAGACGATCACGTCGACCTGCTCGAACGCCTTCTCGAAGTCCCGCGTGATGAGCGTGCGGACCTTCTGGGCGCTGCCGTAGTACGCGTCGTAGTAGCCGGAGCTGAGCGCGTAGGTGCCGAGCATGATGCGGCGCTTCACCTCGGGGCCGAAGCCGGCCTCCCGGGTGAGGGCGGTGACGTCCTCGGCGGAGCGCGTGCCGTCGTCGCCGACGCGCGCGCCGTAGCGCAGGCCGTCGAAGCGCGCGAGATTGCTCGAACACTCGGACGGCGCGATCAGGTAGTACGCGGAGAGCGCCAGGTCGAAGGACGGGCAGTCCAGCTCGACGACCTCGGCACCCAGCTCCTTGAGGAGGGCGACGGCCTCGTCGAACCGCTGCACGACGCCGGCCTGGTAGCCCTCGCCGCGGAACTGCTTGACGACGCCGACGCGCATGCCGGCGACGCTGCCGTTGCGGGCGGCCTCGACGACCGGCGGCACCGGGGCGTCGATGGACGTCGAGTCCAGCGGGTCGTGACCGGCGATCACCTCGTGCAGCAGGGCGGCGTCCAGGACCGTCCGGGCGCAGGGCCCGCCCTGGTCGAGGGAGCTGGAGAAGGCGACCATGCCGTACCGCGACACGGCGCCGTAGGTCGGCTTGACGCCGACGGTGCCGGTGACGGCGGCCGGCTGGCGGATGGAGCCGCCGGTGTCGGTGCCGATCGCGAGCGGCGCCTGGTAGGAGGCGAGGGCCGCGGACGAGCCGCCGCCGGAGCCGCCGGGGATGCGGGTGAGGTCCCACGGGTTGCCGGTGGGGCCGTAGGCGCTGTTCTCGGTGGAGGACCCCATGGCGAACTCGTCCATGTTGGTCTTGCCGAGGATCACGACGTCGGCGGCCTTCAGCCGCTTGGTGAGCGTCGCGTCGTACGGCGGGATCCAGCCTTCGAGGATCTTGGAGCCGACGGTGGTCGGGATGCCCTCGGTGGTGAAGATGTCCTTCAGCGCGAGCGGCACGCCGGCCAGCGGGCCGAGCTTCTCGCCGGCGGCGCGCTTGGCGTCCACGGCGCGGGCCTGCGCGAGGGCGCCCTCGCGGTCGACGTGCAGGAACGCGTGCACCTTCTCGTCGACGGCCTCGATCCGGGCGAGGTGGGCCTCGGTGACCTCGACGGCCGTGAGCTCGCCCGCGGCGATCCTCGCGGCGGTCTCGGCGGCGGTGAGGTGGATGATGGCGGTGTTGGTGTCCGTCATGGTGATTAGTCCTCCCCCAGGATCTGCGGCACCTTGAAACGCTGCTGCTCCTGGGCCGGGGCGCCGGAGAGCGCCTGCTCGGGGGTGAGCGACGGACGGACCTCGTCCACGCGCATGACGTTCGTCAGCGGCAGCGGATGGGAGGTCGGCGGTACGTCTTGGTCGGCGACCTCGCTGACGCGGGCGACCGCGCCGATGATGTCGTCGAGCTGGCCTGCGAAGTGGTCGAGTTCTTCGCCCTTCAGCTCCAGACGCGCCAGCCGTGCGAGGTGGGCGACCTCCTCGCGCGTGATGCCAGGCATGCAGCGATCCTCTGGGGTGAGTGCGTGTGGTGTGGCCCAATCCTATGGGGCCCGGGCCGATGCCCGCGCCCGGGTTTGCCGGGCGTCACCCGCGGCACCCGCCGACCGGGGTCCGGGTCGGGTCCGTGGCCGGGTCGGGGAGGCTACTCCGCCGCGGGCAGCGCCGCGCGGGGCCGCTGCCAGCCGCGGGAGCCACGCGCCAGCAGCCACGCGGTGGCCTCCTGCGGGGGCATCGCGGCGGCCACCAGCCACCCCTGCACCGCGTCGCAGCCCAGGTCCCGCAGCCGCTCCCACGTCTCGTCGTCCTCGACACCCTCCGCGACGACGAGCAGCCCGAGGGAGTGCGCCAGGTCGACGGTGCAGCGCACGATCTCGGCGTCCTCGGTGTCGACCGCGAGCCGCGCGACGAACGAGCGGTCGATCTTCAGCTCGCTGACGGGCAGCCGGCGCAGGTGGACGAGCGAGGAGTACCCGGTGCCGAAGTCGTCGAGCGACATCTTCACGCCGTGGCCGGTGAGCGCGGCCAGGGTGTCGGCGGCCCGCTGGGGGTCCTCCAGCAGCACGTGCTCGGTGATCTCCAGTTGGAGCGCTCCCGCGGGCACGCCGTGCCGGGCGAGCCGCGCGGCGACGGAGCCGGCGAAGCCGGGGGTGTGCACGTCGCGGGGCGAGACGTTGACGGCGACCGGCACGAGCAGTCCCTGGGCCCGCCAGCGGGCGACCTGGGCGAGGGCGGTCTCCAGGACGTACTCGGTGAGGTGGGGCATCAGCCCGGAGGACTCGGCGATGGCGATGAACTCGTCCGGCGGCACCTTGCCCCGCTCGGGATGCACCCAGCGAACCAGCGCCTCCAGGCCGGCGACCTGGCCGTCGAAGCGGACCTTGGGCTGGTAGTGCAGTTCGACGTCGCCGGCGTCGAGCGCGCGGCGCAGGTCTCCGAGCAGGCCCAGCCGGTCGGGGGTGTTGGAGTCCCGCTTGGACTCGTACACCTCGACGCCGGTGCGGTCCCGCTTGGCCTGGTACATCGCGACGTCGGCGCGGCGCAGCAGCCCCTCCGCGTCGAGCGCGTGGTCGGGGAAGACGGCGAGACCGGCGCTGGCCTCCAGCACGAGGGTGAGGCCGTCGAGGTCGAGCGGCGAGCCGAGGGCGCCCACCAGGGTGCGGGCGACGCGGGTCGCCGAGGTGGTGGAGTCGGCGACCGGCAGTAACACCGCGAACTCGTCCCCGCCGAGCCGTGCGGCCTCCGCTCCGCGCGGCAGGGCGAGCCGGAGCCGGTCGGCTATCTGGAGCAGGAGGCGGTCACCGGCGAGGTGGCCCAGCGTGTCGTTCACCGAGCGGAATCGGTCCAGGTCGATCAGCATCAGGGCGGACCGCGCGCCGATCCGCTCGGCGTCGTCCAGGGCCGTCCAGGTCCGCTCCAGCAGCCACTGCCGGTTGGGGAGTCCGGTGAGCGGGTCGCGGAGCTGCTCCTCGGCCCGCGCGCGGGCTATCCAGAGGGTGGAGTCCAGGGCGATCAGCGGGATCGAGAACAGGGGCAGCAGCATCGGCTGGGCCGTCGCCACGACGCACACGAGCGGGGCGATGCCGAGCAGCGCCACCGCGACGAGCCCCTGCCGGACCAGCGCCGTGCGGGCGACGGTGGGCAGGCCGCCGCCGCGCGGGGCCTGGAGGTACCACAGCAGGGCACGGGTGACCGCCAGATAGGCGCCCGCGACGAGGACCACCTCGGGGGCGGCGGAGAACGTCCAGGTCGTGGCGTCCCAGGGGGCCTCGACACTCGGGAAGCGTCCGAACGCGGCGAGGACGAGGGCGCCCGCGCCGATCCCGAGGATGTCGACGGCGCCGTGCAGCACGCCCTGCCGCCAGCGGTTGCGGCGGGCGGTGCCGACCAGGACGACGACGGTGAGGCTGACCATGCCGGCGGGGACCCAGCCGTAGAGCAGCAGGACGGCGAGGGTGAGGGCGGCGCCCGAGCCGGTGCCGCCCCACCAGCGGGCGCGGCCGAGCGCGACCAGGTGGCCGACGATGATGCCGGTCAGCAGGGCGAGCGCCCACCCGACGGCACCGCTGGGGAAGAGCGCGTGGTCGTCGCTGAAGGCGCGGTGGAAGCCGGCGCCCAGGACGAGTCCGGCCGCGCCGACGACGGTGGCGGGCAACGCGTGCCGGGGCAGGTGGCGTTCGGCGTCGCCGCCGGGCCGGCCGGCGGTGTGCGGGCCGGTGCCGGGCCGGGCCTGGGTTCCGGGCGGGGCGCCGGGGGCGGGACGCCGCGCGGACCGCCCGGTCCGGAGTCCGGTCAGCCATCCTCCGGTCGTCCGGCTCAGGCGCAGCCGGGAGTCCGGGGCGGCGCTCTCGGTCGGTTCCATTCCCGTCCCTCTCACAGCCGGCGGTGCCCACGCCACGCGGTCCGCCGCCGGCGAGAACTGCGGGCGGAGCCGCGTCGGAAAACCCTTCCCCCGGCTCCCGGGGAGCAGGGGGTGCGCCGGCCGCGTACGGGCACGGCGGGCGCACACCTCAACAGTAGGCCGCAGAAGGCTTCCAGGGGCAGCGGTCGTCCACGGTTGCCCGAATGCGACCCGGTCACCCGTATGCATCTGATATGCGCCGAACGGGTGCCCTTCAACCGCTACTCCTCGACCGGAAGTGCGACGTCCGCCGCGGCGTCGGGCCCTTGTTCGAGGAGCACCGCGAAGCCGTCCTCGTTCAGAACCGGAACCTTCAGCTGCATCGCCTTGTCGTACTTCGATCCCGGATTGTCGCCCACCACGACGAACGACGTCTTCTTCGAGACAGAACCGGTCACTTTCGCCCCGCGGCCCTGCAGTTGCTCCTTGGCCCCGTCCCGCGTGTGGTGTTCGAGCGTGCCGGTGACGACGACCGTCAGTCCTTCGAGCGGGCGCGGCCCCTGGTCCTCGCCCGCGCCCTCGTCCTCCATCCGGACGCCGGCCGCCCGCCACTTGCGGAGGATCTCGCGGTGCCAGTCCTCCGCGAACCACTCCTTGAGCGAGGCGGCGATGATCGGCCCCACCCCCTCGGTGGTGGCGAGTTCCTCCTCGGTGGCCTGCTCGATCCGCTCGACGGAGCGGAACGCGCGGGCCAGGGCCTCGGCCGCGACCGGCCCGACGTGCCGGATGGACAGGCCCGTGAGCACCCGCGCCAGGGGCCGGTCCTTGGCCGCCGCGATGGTGTCGAGCATGGCAAGCGCGTTCTTGCGGGGCTCGCCCAGCTGGTTGGCGAAGATGGTGGCGACCTTCTCCTCGCCGGTCTTCGGATCACGCTTGGGCAGCCCGCTGTCCTGGTCGAGGACGTAGGCCTTGATGGGCAGCAGCCGGTCGATGGTGAGGTCGAACAGGTCCCCCTCGTCGGTGAGCGGCGGCTCGGACGGCTCCAGCGGCTTGGTGAGGGCCGCGGCGGCCACGTATCCGAAGTGCTCGATGTCCAGCGCCTTGCGGCCCGCGAGGTAGAACAGCCGCTCCCGCAACTGCGCCGGGCAGGTCCGCGCGTTCGGGCAGCGCAGGTCGACGTCGCCCTCCTTCATCGGCCGCAGCGGCGTGCCGCACTCGGGGCACTGCGCCGGCATCACGAACTCCCGCTCGCTGCCGTCCCGGAGGTCGGCGACCGGGCCGAGGATCTCCGGGATGACGTCACCCGCCTTGCGCAGCACCACCGTGTCCCCGACGAGGACGCCCTTGGCCTTCACCACGTCCTGGTTGTGCAGGGTGGCGAACTCCACCTCGGAACCGGCGACGGTGACCGGCTCGACCTGGGCGTAGGGGGTGACGCGGCCCGTGCGGCCCACCCCCACCCGGATGTCGACGAGCCGGGTGTTGACCTCCTCGGGCGGGTACTTCCAGGCGATCGCCCAGCGCGGCGCGCGCGAGGTGGACCCGAGGCGCCCCTGGAGGGGGATCTCGTCGAGCTTGACGACCACGCCGTCGATCTCGTGCTCCACCGAGTGGCGGTTCTCGCCGTAGGAGGCGATGAACTCCCGTACGCCGTCGAGGCCGTCGACCACCCGGGCGTACCGGGTGGTGGGCAGGCCCCAGGAACGCAGCAGCTCGTACGCCTCGGACAGCCGGCCGAGGCCGTCGAAGCCCTCCAGTTCGCCGATGCCGTGGACGACCATGTGCAGCGGGCGGGTCGCGGTGACGCGCGGGTCCTTCTGGCGCAGCGAACCGGCCGCCGCGTTGCGCGGGTTGGCGAAGGGCTTGTCACCGGCCGCCACCAGGCGGGCGTTGAGCTCCTCGAACTTCTCCATCGGGAAGTAGACCTCGCCCCGGATCTCCACCAGGTCGGGGACGCACTCACCGGTCAGCCGGTCCGGGATCTCCTCGATCGTGCGGACGTTGGGCGTGATGTCCTCGCCCGTCCGGCCGTCGCCGCGGGTCGCCGCGCGCGTGAGACGGCCGCGCTCGTACGTCAGGTTGACGGCGAGGCCGTCGACCTTCAGCTCGCACAGGAAGTGGTGGTCCGAACTGCCGACGTCCTTGGCGACGCGCTCCGCCCAGGCGGCCAGCTCCAGGTCGGAGAACGCGTTGTCCAGCGACAGCATGCGCTGCCGGTGCCGCACCGACGTGAACTCCGTGGCGTACGCGCCCGCGACCTTCTGGGTCGGCGAGTCGGGGGTGCGCAGCTCGGGATGCTCCTCCTCCAGCGCCTCCAGGGAGCGCAGCAGCCGGTCGAACTCGGCGTCGCTGACGACCGGGGCGTCGTTCACGTAGTACCGGAAGCGGTGCTCCTCGATCTGCTCGGCGAGCTGCGCGTGCTTCTCCCGTGCCTCGGCCGCTACCGATGTGGGCTCTGCGTGCTTGTCGCCGGCCACCGTTGTGTCCTCCCGTTACTCAGGGTTGTCCGCGAGGGATCTCGCCGCCCGGACGCAGTGGGCGAGCGCCCTGCGCGCGTGGTCGGGGGAAGCCCCGGCGAGCCCGCACGACGGAGTGAGCGTGACGGTCTCCGCGAGCAGCCCCGGCCGCAGCCCCAGCCTGCGCCACAGCGTCCTGACACCCCTGACGCTACCGGCAGGGTCGGACAACGGGCCGTCCACGCCGGGCACGACACCGGCGAACAGCCGTGTCCCGCCCTCGACGGCCTCGCCGATCGCCTCGTCGTCACGTTCGGTGAGCAGCGAGAAGTCGAAGGAGACCGCCGACGCGCCCGCCCGGCGCAGCAGTGCGAAGGGGACGTCCGGGGCGCAGGAGTGGACCACGACGGGGCCGCCCTCGTGCGCTCCGAGCACGTCGCGCAGGGTGCCCTCGGCGATCTGGCGGTCCACCGCGCGGTGGGTGCGGTAGCCGCTCGCGGTACGGACCTGGCCGCGCAGCACGGCGACGAGGGAGGGCTCGTCGAGCTGGAGGACGACGCGGGCGCCGGGCACCCGGGACCGCACCTCGGCTAGGTGGCCGCGCAGTCCCTCCGCCAGCGAGCCGGCCAGGTCGCGGCAGGCGCCGGGGTCGGAGAGGGCGGACTCCCCGTTGCGCAGCTCCAGGGCCGCGGCCAGCGTCCACGGGCCGACCGCCTGAACCTTGAGCAGGCCCTGATAGCCCTGGGTGAACTCCTCCAGGGCGTCGAGGTCCTCGCCGAGCCAGGACCGGGCCCGCCGGGTGTCCCGGCCGGGCCGGTCGCCGATCCGCCAGCCGCTGGGCTCCACGCGCGCGTACAGCTCGACGAGCATTCCTGCCGTCCGGCCGATCATGTCGGCGCCCGGTCCGCGCGCGGGGAGTTCGGCGAGGTGGGGGAAGTCCTCCAGGGACCCGGTGACGGTCTTCGCGGCCTCCCGGGCGTCACCGCCAGGCATGGACCCGACCCCGGTGGCCGCACCGAAGCTGAACACGCTGTTATCGCTCACCCCGGAAGCCTACGGAATCCCGCGGGGCGGTCAGCGCCCCGGGCGGACCATCAGGTCGTTGACCTCCGCGTCGCGCGGCAGGTCGAGCGCCATCAGGACGGTGGTGGCGACCGACTCGGGATCGATCCAGCGCTCGGCGTCGTACTCCTTGCCCTCCTGCCGGTGCACCTTGGCCTGCATGGGGCTCGCGGTGCGGCCCGGATAGACGGAGGTGACCCGCACGCCGGCGGCGTGCTCCTCGTGGCGCAGCGAGTCCGCGAGGGCCTTCAGGCCGTGCTTGGAGGCGGCGTAGGCGGCCCAGTCGGCGTGGGCGCTCAGACCCGCGCCCGAGTTCACGAACAGCACGTGCCCCTGGGCGAGGCGGAGCTGCGGCAGGAAGTGGCGGGTCAGCTCGGCGGGCGCGATCAGGTTGACGTTCAGCTGGTGGCGCCAGGTCTTCGGGGTCAGCTCGCCGACCGGACCGAGGTCGACGACGCCCGCGACGTGCAGCAGGGAGTCGACGCGGCCGGGCAGCGACTGGTGGGAGAACGCCCAGGACAGCTTGTCGGGGTCCGCCAGGTCGCCGACCAGGGTCTGCGCGCCGGGGAACGCGGCGGCGAGTTCCTTGGCGCGGCCGGCGTCGCGCGCGTGCAGCACGAGGTCGTCCCCGCGCGCGTGGAGCCGGCGGGCGACGGCCGCGCCGATGCCGGAACCGGCGCCGGTGATCACATGGGTAGCCATGGACGCCATGCTCGCATCAGTGCGCGCCGGTGCCACACCGGGTCCTGCCGGGGCGGCGGGTCCGGCCCCGTGCCCGGGGGGTCACCGCGTGCCGACGCTCTCCTCCAGGTGGGCCAGGGCCACGGCGGGCTCCTCGGCGAAGAGGACGAGGTCGGTCAGCGGGCGGGGCAGGAAGCCCTCGGCGTCCATGCGGCGGAACTGCTCCTTGAGGCCGTCGTAGAACCCCGCGGTGTTCAGCAGGACCACCGGCATGTCGGTCTTCCCGTGCTTCTTCAGCTCCAGGATCTCGGTCGCCTCGTCGAGGGTGCCGGTGCCCCCGACCATCACGACCACCGCGTCCGCCTTCGCCAGCAGCAGCGCCTTGCGCTCGGCCAGGTCCCGGGCGACGACCATCTCGTCGGCGCCGCCGCGGGCCTTGGCGGCGAGGAAGTCCACGGACACGCCCACGAGCCGGCCGCCCGCCTCCTGCACGGCGTCGGCGACGACCTTCATCAGCCCGACGTCGGAACCGCCCCACACCAGGGTGTGGCCTCCCTTGCCGAGCAGTTCGGCGAACTCCCGGGCAGGGCCGGTGTAGCGGTCGTCGAGGTCGGCGGCGGAGAGGAAGACGCAGATGTTCATGTTCCTCACCGTACGCGGGAACGAATCACGGCCCGCGAGCGCTTTCCCGGTATGGCTGAAGGACACACGATCACCATCGAACAGGGCACCCGGCACGTCCGCGTCGTGCACGGCGGCCAGGTCCTGGCGGAGAGCGAACGCCCCCTGGTGCTGCGCGAGACGGGCTGCCCGGTGCGCTACTACCTGCCGCCCGAGGACGTCCGCCTCGACCTGCTGACGCCCTCCGGCACCCGCACCCACTGCCCGTTCAAGGGCACGGCGTCGTACTGGTCGCGCCCGGACGGCGCGGACCTCGCGTGGGCCTACCCCGACCCCGAGCCCGGCGTCGCCGGGATCAAGGACCATCTCTGCTTCTACGAGACGGACGTGGTCTGACGTCCGGGGCCCCGGCCCGAGGTCGGGTGGGCGCCGCGCCCCGCGGGCGTGGCGGCGCGATGAGTTCCCGCGCGCGCGGCAGTCTTGTCCGGCATGGACGACAAGACCCTCTCGCGCGACGGGACCCCCATCGCCTACGAACGCTTCGGTGACGGTCCGGCGGTGGTCCTCGTGGGCGGCGCCCTGTGCACCGGCGCCACGCTGGCCCCGCTGGCGCGGGCGCTGTCGGACCGCTTCGGTGCCGTGAGCTACGACCGGCGGGGCCGCGGCGCCAGCGGCGACACCGCGCCCTTCGCGGTCGCCCGCGAGATCGAGGACATCGCGGCGCTGATCGAGATCGCGGGGGGCGGCGCGTGGCTCTACGGCATCTCGTCGGGCGGCGCGCTGGCCCTCAGGGCGGCGGCCGAGGGGCTGCCGGTGCGCGGCGTCGCGGTCTACGAGACGCCGTTCGCCGTCGACGGCGGGGGCGGCGCCGAGCGCGCCGCCTACACCGAGCGGCTGACGGAACTGCTCTCCCTGGGCCGGCGGGGCGACGCGGTCGAGCTGTTCCTGACCCGGGTCGGCACGCCTGCGGAGACGATCGCCGGTATGCGGCTGTCGCACGCGTGGCCGGCGCTGGAGGCCGTCGCACCGACGCTGGCCTACGACAACGCCGCGCTGGGGGACGGTCCGGTGCCCCTCGACTCGCTGGCCGCCGTGCGGGTGCCGCTGCTGTCGGTCGCGGGCGACGCCGGCCCCGGGTGGATGCGTGAGGCGGCCCGTGTCGTCGCGGACGCGGCCCCGCGCGGCTCGTACCGCTCCCTCGCGGGCCAGACCCACATGGTCGACCCCCTGGTGCTGGCACCGGTGCTCGCGGAGTTCTTCGCGGCCCACTCCTGACCCGGGTCACGCGCGGGCGCGGGCCCGGGGCGTCCTGTGCCTGGCCGTGCGGGGCGCGTCCTGCGCGTGGCCGCGCGTTTACCGGCCGCTCCGCGCGCCGATCGTGCGTCCAGCCGTGCGCTCGCCCCGTCCGGGCGGTGCGGTCGTCCGGGCCGTGCCGTGCGGGCGGCGGGGGTGGTTCCGGGACACCGCACCCCGGGCCGTCCCGGCGGTGTGCCGGGGGCGGGACGGGACCTGCGCGCGCCCCGCCGGAACCGGCGGCCCGACCGCCGGTCCGGACGGCCTGCGCGCGGGTGCGCGAGCCAGGACCACCTGCGGGACCGCGGCCTCGCCGGGGACGGCCTGCGCGCGGGTGCGCGAGGCGAACCACCGGGCGCCGCGCGGGAGTCGTCGCCGGGGGGCGGCGTGCGGGACGTCGCGCCGCCGGACGGACGCCGCGGCGGCCCGCACGGCCGGACCGGCGGGACGCCCATAGCACCGGGCGGGACGGGTGGGTCAGACGCCCGCCGTCGCGCGCGTGGTCGTGGCGATGGTGGCGGAGCCCACCACGCGCGTCCCCTCGTACAGCACGATCGCCTGTCCGGGGGCCACCCCGCGGACCGGCTCGGCGAAGGTCACCCGGAGCGAGCCGTCGACCAGTTCGGCCGCCACCGTGGTCTCCCCGCCGTGCGCGCGGAGCTGGGCCGTGTACGTGCCGGGGCCGGTGGGCGCGGCCCCGCACCAGCGGGGGCGGAGGGCGGTCAGGGCGGACACGTCCAGCGAGGCCGCGGGGCCGACCGTGACGGTGTTGTCCACGGGCGAGATGTCGAGGACGTAGCGCGGCTTGCCGTCGGGGGCCGGGGTGCCGATGCGCAGGCCCTTGCGCTGGCCGATGGTGAAGCCGAAGGCGCCCTCGTGGGAGCCGACGACCGCACCGGACTCGTCCACGATGTCGCCCTCGGCCCTGCCCAGGCGGTTCGCCAGGAAGCCCTGGGTGTCGCCGTCGGCGATGAAGCAGATGTCGTGCGAGTCGGGCTTCTTGGCGACGGCGAGACCCCGGCGCTCGGCCTCGGCCCGGATCTCGTCCTTGGTGGTGACGGTGTCGCCGAGCGGGAACAGGGCGTGCGCGAGCTGGCGGTCGTCGAGGACGCCGAGGACGTACGACTGGTCCTTGGCCATGTCGGAGGCCCGGTGCAGCTCGCGCGTGCCGTCCTCGCGGACGATCACCTGCGCGTAGTGACCGGTGCAGACCGCGTCGAAGCCGAGCGCGAGCGCCTTGTCCAGCAGGGCGGCGAACTTGATCTTCTCGTTGCAGCGCAGGCACGGGTTCGGGGTGCGGCCCGCCTCGTACTCGGCGACGAAGTCCTCGACCACGTCCTCGCGGAAGCGCTCGGCGAGGTCCCAGACGTAGAAGGGGATGCCGATGACGTCGGCCGCGCGGCGGGCGTCGCGGGAGTCCTCGATGGTGCAGCAGCCCCGCGCCCCGGTCCGGAACGATTGGGGGTTCGCCGACAGGGCGAGGTGCACGCCCGTCACGTCGTGCCCGGCCTCGGCGGCTCGGGCGGCGGCTACGGCGGAGTCCACGCCGCCCGACATGGCGGCGAGGACGCGGAGGGGGCGCTGCGAGGTGTCAGTCATAACGCCTCCAGGGTACGGGGCGGCGGGAACCGGATCCCGCGCGTATCCGTTGAAGATCGCATGGGGGAGAAAAAGGGGACGCCGCGGGCCCGTGGTGCCGGGTCGGCGAAGGACGCGGACGGATCGGTCGGGCGCCGGGTGGTGCTCGTCGGCGGCCTGGCGGCCGCGGTGGGCACGGCGGCGATCGCGCGGGAGGCCCTGTCGCATCTGTGGTGGCGGCTTCCCGGTGTGGACAAGCCGAGGGTCGCGGGGGCCGTCGACTTCCGGGGCGCGCAGTGGATCGCGGCGTCCCGGGCGAACTGGCGGCGGGCGGACCGCCCCGACGACTATCCGATCGACCGGGTGGTCATCCACGTCACCCAGGGCGGTTTCGCGAGCGCGGTGCGGGTCTTCCAGGACCCCGGGCACGGAGCGGCGGCGCACTACATCGTCCGCAAGGACGGTCACGTCACCCAGATGATCCGCGAGCTGGACGTGGCGTTCCACGCGGGCAACCGCTCCTACAACGAGCGCAGTGTCGGCATCGAGCACGAGGGATTCGTCGAGCGGGCCTCCTCGTTCACGGACGCGATGTACGAGGCGTCCGCGCGTCTGACGGCCGGGATATGCGGGCGGTACGGCATTCCGGTGGACCGCGAGCACATCATCGGCCACGTCGAGGTGCCGGGCACCGATCACACCGACCCGGGCCGGCACTGGGACTGGGACCGGTATCTGCGGCTCGTGCGGCGGGCGCGGACGGCTGCGGCCTGAGCGCGGCCCGGGACCTTTCGCGCCGGGACCGGACCCCGCAGCGGCGGGCCCCGGACCCCGAAGCGGCGGCCCCGGTCCGCGCGCCCGGGTTCCCGCCGCGCGTGCGTCCGCCGGGGCCCTGGCTCTCGGCTTGGGCGCCCCGGAGTCCGTGCCCCCGGGACGCGCGCCGGGACCCTGCCGGGCGGGTCAGCTGAGGCCCGCGCTGCGCGCCCGTTCGACGGCGGGGCCGATCGCGCGGGCCACGGCGTCGACGTCGTCCGCCGTGGAGGTGTGGCCGAGCGAGAAGCGCAGGGTGCCGCGGGCGAGGTCGGGGTCGGTGCCGGTGGCGAGCAGGACGTGGCTGGGCTGCGCCACCCCCGCCGTGCAGGCCGAGCCGGTGGAGCACTCGATGCCCTGTGCGTCGAGCAGCAGGAGCAGCGAGTCGCCCTCACAGCCCGGGAAGGTGAAGTGGGCGTTGGCGGGGAGCCGCCCGCCGGGTGCGGGGTCGCCGCCGAGGATGGCGTCGGGCACGGCCTTGCGGACGGCGTCGACCAGGTCGTCGCGCAGGGCGCCGATCTCGCGGGCGAACCACGCGCGCCGCTCGGCGGCCAGCCGTCCGGCGACCGCGAAGGAGGCGATCGCGGGCACGTCGAGCGTGCCGGAGCGGACGTGCCGTTCCTGGCCGCCGCCGTGCAGCACGGGCACCGGGGTGTAGGCGCGCCCCAGGAGCAGCGCGCCGATCCCGTACGGGCCGCCGATCTTGTGGCCGGAGACCGTCATGGCGGCGAGCCCGGAGGCGGCGAAGTCGACCGGGACCTGGCCGAATGCCTGGACGGCGTCGGCATGCAGCGGAACCCCGAACTCGGCTGCCACGTCGGCCAGTTCACGGACCGGCAGCAGCGTGCCGATCTCGTTGTTGGCCCACATCACGGTGGCGAGGGCGACGTCGTCGGGGTTGCGGGCGATCGCCTCGCACAGCGCGTCGGGGTGGACGCGGCCGTACCCGTCGACGGGGAGGTACTCGACCGTGGCGCCCTCGTGCTCGCCGAGCCAGTCGACGGCGTCGAGGACCGCGTGGTGTTCGACGGGGCTCGCCAGCACCCGCGTGCGGGCCGGCTCCGCGGCGCGGCGGGACCAGTAGAGGCCCTTCACCGCGAGGTTGTCGGCCTCGGTGCCGCCGGAGGTGAGGACCACCTCGCTGGGCCGGGCGCCGAGGGCGTCCGCCAGGGTCTCGCGGGACTCCTCGACCGTCCTGCGGGCGCGGCGGCCGGCGGCGTGGAGGGAGGAGGCGTTGCCCGTGACGCTCAGCTGGGCGGTCAGTGCCTCTACCGCCTCGGGGAGCATGGGGGTGGTCGCGGCGTGGTCGAGGTAAGCCATGGTGGGCCCGATTCTACGGGCCCGTCGCCCGCCTGCCGCCGCCCCCACCGGCGGGACCCCGGCGACGGTGACCCGGCGGGTGGCCGGGGTGTCGCGCGCCCGCCTGGAGCGGGTTGTTCCGCTCCCCCGGTCCGCGGGCCGGGCACGTCCGCGGAGGCCGCTCACCGGCGTGGTTCCCGCGTCCTTGCGGCGCCGGCCGGCCGGGCGCGGAGGCCGTCGCGTTGCGCGGCCGGGGTCAGAAGCTCCAGGACAGCGTGCTGTCCACCTGCATGAAGGCGATCAGGACGACCAGGTCGGCGATGCCCAGGCCGAGGCCGAGGAGGGCGCGGCCCTTGCGGGCGGTCCCGCGCCACAGGGCGACGGAGGCGAGGACGACGGCGAGCGGGCCGAGGACCACGTTGAGGACCAGCAGGCCCACGAGGCCGAGGATGAAGGCGGCCACGGCCATGCCGTCCGCGTCGCGGACGCGGCTCCGGCGGGCGGTGCGCTCGGGCGCGGCGGAAGGGGCGGGCGCCGCGGGGCGCGCGTCGCCCTCGTGGCGGCCGGCGCCGGAGTCACGGGTGGTGTGCGTGGTGCCGGCGGATCGGGTGGTGCCGGTGGTGTGCGTGGTGAGTGCCATGAGGGACGTCAGCTCCCAACGGTCGGTTGGTGCGGGAAGGTGATCACGGGCCGGTAGGCGGGGGTGCGGCGCGGCGGTCAGCCGGCGGAGGCGCGGCGGCGACGGGCTCCGCGCTCGCGCAGCGCGAAGACGGCCAGCCAGACGCCGATGGCGGCCGCGGCGACCAGCGTGACGGGCAGCGGCGCGTGCGCCACGGTGCCCATCACGACGCCGAGCAGCAGGAGTGTGGCGACGAGGAACAGCATGAGGTGCCTCTCGGAGAAGTCTCGTGGTCCGGTCCCGGGCCCGTGCCTCGACGATGAGGCCCCATTGTTTCCGGGACTTGACGACTCAGTGAACGGTTGTAGTAACAGTTGTTCACTGACTTATGAGTCTAGCGCGTCCGGGGCTTTGAATTTCCGGAGAACAGTTGTTAACTGCATGGCATGAGTCACACCCTGGGCATCCGGCAGGCGCAGAAGCAGAAGACCCGACAGGCGCTGCTGGACGCCGCGTTGGCGCTTCTGGAGGAGCAGAGCCTGAGCAGCCTGGGCCTGCGCGAGGTCACCCGCGCCGTGGGAGTCGCCCCTACCGCCTTCTACCGGCACTTCCGCTCGACGGCGGATCTCGGTGTGGCCCTGGTGGAGGAGGCGCTCGGCAGCCTGCACCCGATGATCGGCGACACCGTGTCCGCGGCCGGCGACAGCGACGAACGCATCGCCCGGGCAGTGGAACTGATTGCCCGTCATGTCGCGGCGCACCCCGCGCACGTCCGCTTCATCGCGCGCGAGCGGCACGGCGGGGTGCAGTCGGTGCGGGACGCGATCCGCGAGCAACTGGCGCGGTTCGCCGAGGAGGTGAGGGACGCGCTCGCCCGGCATCCCGAGTCGCGCGGGTGGAGCGCGGACGACCTGCTCATGCTGGCGGGCCTGTACGTCGACCACATGCTCATGGCTGCCTCGGCGTTCCTGGAGGCGTTGGACGCCTCCGAGGAGGAGCGGGAACGGGTGGCCCGGGTGGCGAGCCGGCAGATGCGGCTGATCAGCATCGGCCGCCGGCACTGGCTCGGCTGACCGGACCGGCCTCGGCGGCCGGCCCCCGCGCCGGCAGTCTCGCCGCGCCCGCGGCGCAGCGGCCCAACGCCCCAACGCCCCAACGCCCCAACGCCCCAACGCCCCAACGCCCCAACGGGGAACGCCGACGCGGCAGGGGCCGTCACACGCCGCGAGGCCGCCGACCCGAACGAACGGCGGACGATGACCGGCGAACGGCCAACAACCAACGGCCCAACGGGGAACGCCGACGCGGCAGGGCCATCACACGCCGCGAGGCCGCCGATCCGGGCGAACGGCGGACGATGACCGGCCAACGGGCAACGGGCAACGGGCAACGGGCTGAAACGGCCGTCGGGGCGCGCGCGACAGCGCCTCCTGCGGCCCGGTCAGACCGGCACACGGCCCGCCCCGCACACCCGGGCGGCCACGGCATCCCACCCGAACGAGGCCCCGCACGCCCGATGAGGGCGCGGGCGGGTGGACCGCCGTCGGCGGCGCGCCGGCGGGGCGGGACCCCCCGACCGGGGTCCCGCCCCGCGGGTCGCGCCGCCGACGGCCCCGGGGCGGCGCGTCAGGCGAGGCGCGCCCGGGCGAGCTGCCGGGACTGCGCGACCAGCCGGTCCGCGCTGTCCCAGACCTCCGCGTCCTCCTCCAGGAAGCCGCCCGCGAGGTTGCGCGTGGTGATCGACACCCGGAGGGGGCCGGGGGCCGGACGGCAGCGCACGTGCACCGTCAGCTCCACGGTCGGCACCCAGCCGGACAGGCCGATCTCGAAGGCCGTCGGCGGGAGCGCGTCGACGGCCAGCAGCAGGGACAGCGGGTCGGCGTCGCGGCCGTCGGCCAGCCCGAACCAGGAGCGCATCTCGCCCTTGCCGGACGGTGCGCCGAGCGCCCAGCCCAGCGTCGCGGGGTCGAGCTTGAGGAAGAGCCGGTCGGTGATCGCCGAGCTGCCGGGGATCGGGGCGGGCGCGTCCTGCGGGCCGAAGCACTGGTCCATCGGCGGGAGGACGGGCGGCCGGGCGGTGGTCCGGACGTCGTCGGGCAGTGCGTCCAGGTCGCCGTAGGAGGCCAGGACGCGGATGCGCTCGACCTCGCGGCCCTGCTCGTCGTACTGGAAGAGGGACGCCTGGCCCGTCGACAGGGTGCGGCCGGTGCGGACGACGTCCGTGCGGACGGTCGCGGGGCCCGGCTGGGACGCGGTCAGGTAGTGCGCGGAGACCGTGAACGGGTCGGAGTGCGGCAGGGCGTGGGCGAGCGCGCGGCCGAGGACGGCCAGCAGGTAGCCGCCGTTGACGGCGGTGATGATCGTCCACCCGGCGGAGAGGTCCACGTCGTAGACGCCGGGGGCGCGCTCGCTGACCGCGGTGTCGCGGTCGAACTCGCTGTCGCCGATCGTGGCCCGCGGGGCCTGTACCGAAGCTGCTTCTGGCATGCCCGAACGGTACAACAGGAAATTACTAAGCGGTAGCTTTGATGGGTGGACGAGCGGGCTCGGGCCCTCTCGAAGGAGACCGGGACCCGTGGGCCGCGGCTGGGCTGATCCCGGACACGGACGGGGGGGGTGCGCGGGGCGGACGCGGGGCGGTCACCCGCCCGACGGGCCCCGGGGAATCCCCGGCGCTCCCGGCTCCCCGGAGCCTCCCGGAACAGGCCGGTTCAGGGGGTCTCGGCCTCTTCCTCGCTGACCGTGGAGCGGCGGTTCCAGGCCCGCGGTGCACGCCAGTGGAACCGCATCGCGAGCAGCCTCAGCACGAACGCCGTCACCACGGCGAGGCCGCTGGTGAAGGGGGTGAGCGCGTCGTAGCGGATGCAGAGCGCCACCATGGTGGCGCCGACGATCGCGGGCACCGCGTACAGGTCGCGGTCCCAGCGCAGCAGCGAGGGCACCTCGTTGGCCAGGACGTCGCGCAGCACTCCGCCGCCGACGGCGGTCGCGAGGCCGAGGGCGGCGGAGGCGGTGAGGCCGAGTCCGTAGTCGTACGCCTTCACGGTGCCGGTGACGCAGAACAGTCCGAGTCCGGCCGCGTCGAAGACGTTCACCCCGACCTGGATGCGCTCCACCTGCGGGTGCAGGAAGAACACCAGCAGCGCGGCGACGAACGGCGTGGTGAAGTACCCCAGGTCGGTGAAGGCGGCCGGGGGCACGGCGCCGATGACGAGGTCGCGCAGCAGCCCTCCGCCCAGCGCGGTGATCTCCGCGAGGACCGCGATGCCGAAGACGTCGAAGTTCTTCCGGACGGCCAGCAGGGCGCCGGAGATCGCGAAGACGAAAATGCCGATCAGGTCGAGCGTGTGCTGGACGGAGGGGCTGAACAGTTGCTGGAACACCCCCACATTCTCACCCGTCGTGGGGCGTGCGCCTTACATAGCAAGGTCTACAGAGCCGGTTTCCCCGGAGTGAACAGCCACGTCCGGAAGAGGTCGTCGAGCTGCCGGCCGGAGACCTTCTCGGCGAGCGCGACGAAGTCGGCGGTGTCGGCGTTGCCGTAGCGGTGGAGCCTCGTCCAGGCGGGCAGCAGCCTGAAGAACGCGGTGTCCCCGATCCGTTCGCGCAGCATCTGGAGGGTCATCGCACCCCGCTGGTAGACGGCGGACGCGAACATGGTGTCCCGCTGCGGGTCGCCGACCGTGGTCTGCCAGAAGGACGAGCCCGCGGGCCGGGCGTCGTACCCGGCGACGAAGGAGTCGTGCGCGGAGCGGACGCCCTGGTGCTCCGCCCACAGCCACTGGGCGTAGGTCGCGAACCCCTCGTTCAGCCAGACGTCCTTCCAGCGGGCGACCGAGACGGAGTCGCCGAACCACTGGTGGGCCAGCTCGTGCACGATGGTCGACTCCGAGCGCACCGCGGAGTACGCGGGCTTCGACTGGACCTCCAGGGAGAAGCCCGCCTGCGGCATGTCGTCGACGATCGCCCCGGTCTCCTCGAACGGGTAGGGGCCAAAGACCCGCGACCAGTAGTCGGTCGCCGCGGCGGTGACGGCGTACACGTCGACGCTGCTGCTGTCGGCGAGCACCGGGTCGACGGCCACGTAGATCGGCGTCCCCCCGGGCGTCCGGCCCGTCCGCACGTCGAACTTCCCGATGGTGGCGGTCGCGAGATAGGTGGCCATGGGCCGGGCCTCGCGCCAGTGGGCGACGGTGGAACCGCCCTTGGTGCGCGTCGAGACCAGACGTCCGTTGGAGATCGCCGTCAGCCCCTTGGGGGCGGTGATGCGGATGTCGTAGGTGGCCTTGTCGGACGGGTGGTCGCTGGAGGGGAACCAGGTGGAGGCGGCGTTGGGTTCGCAGGCGACGAACACGCCGTCGGCGGTCTTCATCCACCCGTAGTCGGAGCCGAACACGATCGGGCCGTTGAGGGGCTCGGGGACACCGCCGTAGGTGACGGCGACGGTGAAGGTCCTGCCCTTGGCCAGCGGTCCGCGCGGGGTGATGCGGATCTCGTCGCCGGACCGCGTGAAGCGGGCGCGTCTGCCGTTCACCACGACCTTGGCGACCTCCAGCTTCTGGAGGTCGAGGTCGAAGGAGGAGAGGTTCCGGGTGGCCCGCGCGGTGAGCGTGGTCCGGCCGTCGAGGCGGTCGGTGGCCGGGTCGTACGCGACGTCGAGGGCGTAGTGGCGGGCGTCGAAGCCGCCGTTGCCCAGGTGGGGGAAATAGGTGTCACCGATGCCGTCGGCGCCCGGGGTGGGGGCGGAGGAGGCGGCGACCAGGAGGAAGGAGACCGCCGCGGTGGCGAGGGCGCCTAAACGTGCCGAACGGGAGAGTGCCATGAGCGTCCCTTTCGTACGTGTGCCGATCGGATGCGATCAGACGGACACGCAGGACTCTGCACTCTCCCGTTCGGGCATGTTCATGACTTTGCCAAGTCGTCACGGGCTGTGCCCGGTGACTCCCGGCGGCCGGTCACGCTACTTCTTGCCGTCCTCCGGAGCCTCCGCCGCCTCCGCCGGCCCGGCGGACTCGGGAGCCTCGGCGGGCTCGGCGACGGCCGCCTCCGGCACCTCGGCCGGTTCGGCAGGCTCGACCGGGTCAGCCGCCTCGGCCGGCTCGACCGGCGTCGGGGCCTCGGCGACCTTCAGGGTGTCGGCCGCCCTCGGCGCCTCGGCGATCGTCCCGGCCGCCGCCGCCCGCGCGGGGGGCACGGACGCGGACGCGGCCTCGGCCTCCGCCACGGCCTTCTCCCCGGAGGTGCCGTCCGCGCTCTCACCGACGAGTTCGACGGCCTCGCGCGCCGCCGACAGCAGCACCGTGTCGTGCGGGGCCTGGTCCTCGAAGTTCTCCGGGTGGTGGCAGGCCACCTGCTGACCGGGCTTCAGCTCGACGAGCGCCGGCTCGGTCGTCCGGCAGATCTCCGTGGCCTTCCAGCAGCGGGTGTGGAAGCGGCAGCCGCTCGGCGGCGCGATCGGCGAGGGCACGTCGCCCTTGAGCAGGATGCGCTCGCTCTTGGCGCCCCGGCGCTTGGGGTCCGGCACCGGCACGGCCGACATCAGGGCCTTGGTGTACGGGTGCATGGGCGCCTCGTACAGCGAGGTGCGGTCGGCCAGCTCGACGATCTTGCCGAGGTACATCACCGCGATGCGGTCCGAGACGTGGCGGACGACGGAGAGGTCGTGCGCGATGATCACGTAGGTGAGGCCGAGTTCGGACTGCAGGTCGTCCATCAGGTTCACGACCTGGGCCTGGATCGACACGTCGAGGGCCGAGACCGGCTCGTCCGCCACGACGAGCTTCGGCTTCAGCGCGAGCGCCCGGGCGATGCCGATGCGCTGGCGCTGGCCGCCGGAGAACTCGTGCGGATAGCGGTTGTAGTGCTCGGGGCTCAGACCCACCAGCTCCAGGAGGCGCTGGACCTCCTTCTTCACCCCGCCCTCCGGCGTGACGTCCTGGAGCCGGAAGGGCGCCGAGACGATCGAGCCGATGGTGTGGCGGGGGTTCAGCGACCCGTACGGGTCCTGGAAGATCATCTGGATGTCGCGGCGCATCGGACGCATCCCCGAGGCGCTGAGCCGGGTGATGTCCCGGCCCTCGAACTCGATGGTGCCGCCCGTCGGGTCCTGGAGCCGGGTGATGACCCGGCCCATGGTCGACTTGCCGCAGCCGGACTCGCCGACGACACCGAGCGTCTCGCCCTTGCGGACCTCGAAGTCGATGCCGTCGACCGCCTTGACCGCGGCGACCTGGCGCTGGAGGACGCCCTTGCGGATCGGGAAGTGCTTCTTCAGCCCCTGGACCCGCAGCAGGACCTCGCGGTCCTCCAGCGACTTCGCGCCGGCCGCGCGGTCGTCGGAGTCCGCTGCCTGCTGCGGGATCACCGCTTCGGCGGCGTCCGTCTTCTTCGTCTCACTCACAGCTTCGGCGCAATCTCTTCGGTCCAGATCCGCGTGCGGTCCTCCTGCGAGAGGTGGCAGGCGGTGTAGTGACCGCTGCCGATCAGCTGCAGTTCGGGGCGCACGGTGCGGGTGACATCGCCCTTGGGCAGGTCCGCGTACGGGCAGCGCGGGTGGAAGGCGCAGCCCGAGGGGACGTTGATGAGGCTCGGCGGCTGGCCCTTGACCGGGATGAGCCGGTCGGAGGTCTCGCGGTCGATCCGCGGCATCGAGCCGAGCAGACCCCAGGTGTAGGGGTGCTGCGGCTGCTCGAAGATCCGCTCGACGGAGCCGCGCTCCACGCAGCGCCCGCCGTACATCACCAGCACGTCGTCGGCGATCTCGGCGACCACGCCGAGGTCGTGGGTGATGATGACGACGGCGGAGCCGAACTCCTTCTGCAGGTCGCGGATGAGGTCGAGGATCTGCGCCTGGACGGTGACGTCCAGGGCGGTCGTCGGCTCGTCCGCGATGAGCAGTTCGGGGTTGTTGACGAGCGCCATGGCGATCATCGCGCGCTGCCGCATACCGCCGGAGAACTCGTGCGGGTAGCTGTCGGCGCGCTTGGCCGGCTCGGGGATGCCCACCCGGTCGAGCATCTCGATCGCCCGCCGGCGGGCGGTCTTCTTGTCGACCCGGTGGTGGACGCGGTACGCCTCCACGATCTGGTTGCCGATCGTGTAGTACGGGTGCATCGCGGACAGCGGGTCCTGGAAGATCATCGCCATCTCGCGGCCGCGCAGCCTGCGCACCTCGTCCGGGTCGGCGTTGACCAGTTCCTTGCCGTCCAGCCAGATCTCGCCGGACATGCGCACGTTCTTGCCGCGCGCGCCGAGCCGGTGCAGGCCCATGATCGCCAGCGAGGTGACGGACTTGCCGGAGCCGGACTCGCCCACGATGGAGAGGGTCTTGCCCTTCTCCACCGAGAAGGTCAGGCCGTCGACGGACTTGACCAGACCGTCGTCGGTCGGGAAGTGCACCTTGAGGTCGCGCACTTCGAGGAAGGCGCTCGGCGGGGCCGAGGGGGAGGAGACGGGCTCGCCGACCGCGGCGCCGGTCTTGGACAGTTCGGTCACGAGAGCCTCACCCGCGGGTCGGCGGCGGCGTACAACAGGTCCACCAGGAGATTTGCGATGACGACGAAGAAGGCGGCGAGCAGCGTCACGCCGAGGATTTTCGGCAGGTCGTTGTCGGTGATGCCCTGGACCGCGTACTGCCCGACTCCGGCCAGGGAGAACACGGTCTCGGTGATCACGGCACCGCCGAGCAGCAGACCGAGGTCCATGCCGAAGACGGTGATGATCGGGGTGAGCGCGGCGCGCAGTCCGTGCCGGACCACCACCCTGCGCTCCCGCAGGCCCTTGGAGCGGGCCGTGCGGATGAAGTCCTCGTTCATCGTCTCCAGCATGCCCGAGCGGGTGAGCCGGGCGTAGATGGCGGAGTACAGCAGAGCGAGGGAACACCAGGCCGGGAAGAGGGTGTTGGCCCACTGCGCCGGGTTCTCGGTGAACGGCACGTACGTGCGGCCGAAGATGGGCCACTGGTAGGTGAAGAGCAGCAGCGCCAGGTTGCCCGTGAAGAACATGGGCAGCGAGACACCGGCGAGCGCGACGCCCATGAAGGTGCGGTCGAAGACCGAGCGGGGCTTGAGCGCGGAGACGACGCCGATGGCGACACCGGAGACGAGCCACAGCACGGCGGCGCCGCCGGCCAGCGAGAGCGTGATCGGAAGGCGGGAGGTGAGCTCCGGCCAGACCGCCTGGTGGGTCTTGAAGGAGTACCCGAAGCACGGCGCGCTGCAGTGGGCCGTGGTGGGGCCGAGGTCGTAGGTAGCGCCTGTGACGATCCCCTTGATGAAGTGCCAGTACTGGACGTAGACGGGCTGGTCCAGACCGAGGTTGTGCTTGACCGCGAGAATGTCGGCCTTCGACGGGCTCTTCCCGATGTACTGCTGGGCCAGCTGGTCGGGGGTCTGACCGGCCAGTCTGGGGAGCAGGAAGAAGATGGCGAAGGTGACCGCGGAGACGACCAGGAGCAGGATCGCTGCCGCTGCCGTCCGACGGAGGATGTACGAGATCACGGGGATCGGCGCTGGTGCCCGCGGGCCGCAAAGCCCGCGGGCACCAATGCCTTCACCTGCCTTCCGGGGCTACTACTTCTTCGTGGTGCCGATGTTGAGGTAGTCGTACTGACCGCTGAAGGCAGCCGAGGAGACCAGGTTCGTGGCGTACTTCGGGCGGGCGAGGAGCACCTTGAAGTAGGTCAGCGGGACGATGACGGCGTCGTCCATGGTCTTCTTGTCGATCTCGGTGTACAGGGCGTTGCGCGCGGCGTCGTCCTGCGTGCCGATGGCCTTCTCGAGGAGCGAGTTGACGTCCTTGTTGTCGTACTGCGACAGGTTGGTGTTACCCGAGGAGCCGATCGCGCTGCCGTTCAGGATCTGCTGCAGGAAGCCGTAGCCGGAGGGCCAGTCGGCACCCCACTGCATCATGATCAGACCGATGTTGTTCTTCTCGGTGAACTTCGGGACACCCGCGTAGTCGGTGAAGTACTTGCCCGACGGGTACTGCTTCAGGCTGGCGTCGATGCCGACCTTCTTCAGCGAGTTGATGATCGCGGTGGCGGCGTCGATCTCCTGCGGGCGGTCGCTGCGCGCGGCGATGTTCGTCTTGACGGTCGACTTGCCGCAGGCCTTCAGCTGGTCCTTGGCCTTGGCCGCGTCACCCTTGTTGTCGGCCGACGCGTAGACGTCCGACTTCTCGTAGCCCGGGATGTCCGGCGGGAGGACGGTGGAGGCGATGTCGCCGCGCACCGGGCCGCCCTCGGCGGTCTGCACCGAGACCTTGTCGATCGCGAACTGCACGGCCTTGCGGCACGCGACGTTGTCGAACGGCTTCACCTTGGAGTTGATCGCCATGTAGACGAGACGGCCACCGTAGGTGTTGTCGGTGTCGGCCTTCTTGTCGGCGGAGGCGAGCACCTGGGCCTGCGTGGCGGCCTGGACGCCGGTGCCGCCGAGGTCGATCGCGTCGCCCGCGAGGACGTCCTTGTCGATCGTCTCGGCGTTCACCTTGAGGTTCACGACGATCTTGTCCGGGTACTGCTTGCGCAGCGGGTCGGTCTTGGCGTCCCAGTTCTCGTTGCGCACCAGGACGGCCTGCTTGCCGTCGGCGTAGCTCTTGAACTTGTAGGAGCCCGAGGAAACGATGTTCTTGACGTAGTCGACGCCGTTGTCCTTCGCCTGCGGGACCGGAGCGGTCTGCGGCGAGGCGACGAGGTAGTCGAACTCCTGGAACGCGGTCTTCAGGTGGAAGACGACGGTGGTGTCGTCCGGGGTCTCGATGGACGAGAGGCCCTTGCCGCTCTTGTCCTTGTAGGGACCCTTGTACTTGTCGCCGCCGACCAGGAACTGCTGGAAGTAGTTCGGGCCGAGGGAGAGGACGTCACGCGCGAAGTTCGAGCGCTCGACGGCGTACTTCACGTCCTTGGACGTGATCGGGGAACCGTCCTGGTACTTCAGGCCCGCACGCAGCTTGTACGTCCAGGTCTTGCCGCCGTCGCTCGGGACACCCTTGCTCGCCGCGAGGTCGGGGACGAGGGTGTTGCCCTTCTCGCCGGCACCGGGCTGGAACGTCATCAGCGGGCGGGCGTACAGCCGGCTGAGGTTGTACATGTACGCGTAGTACGTGTTGCCCGGGTCGAAGGAGTCCGGCACGTCGGAGTACTCGTACGTGACCGTGCCCCCCTTCTTCGTGGAGGCGTTGACGACGTCCTTGGTCGCTGCGTTGGCCCCAGCTGATTTGGCGGTGTCGTCGTTCTTGTTGTCATCGGCCTTGCTGCAGCCTGCGACGAGCAGGCTCGCGGAGCCGATGGCCGCAACTGCGGCCAGCGCTGACCTTCGCATGATGGGCGGGTTCCCCTCCATTGTCGGAAACTTGGTGGTCTCTCGGTGCGCGTCGGGCATCAGCGACTGCGCGGGTCGAGAGCGTCGCGGAGACCGTCGCCCAGCAGGTTGAAGGCGAGGACGGTCACGAAGATGGCGAGGCCGGGCACGATCATGAACTGCGGGTCGACCTCGTAGAAGGTCACCGCCTCACGGAGCATGCCGCCCCACGACGCCTGCGGGGGCTGGATGCCGACGCCGAGGAAGCTCAGGGACGCCTCGAAGAGGATGTTCGTCGGGATGAGCAGCGTCGAGTAGACGATGATCGGGCCGACCAGGTTGGGCAGCAGCTCCCGGAAGAGGATGTAGGGGCCCTTGGCGCCCATGCCCCGGGCGGCGTCCACGAACTCCCGCTCGCGCAGGGCGAGCGTCTGGCCTCGGACGATGCGGCCCAGGTAGGGCCAGTTGAAGAAGCCGATCACGAAGATCAGCACGCTCAGGTGGAGCGGGAGCCCTTCGAGGCCGAACGCGCCGCCCTGGAGGGTGGCGGAGATGGCGATCGCGAAGAGCAGGAGGGGGAAGGCGAGGAAGGTGTCCATCATGCGGCTGATGATCGCGTCGACCCGCCCGCCGTAGTACCCCGCGACGACGCCGAGGATCGCGCCGATCACGTTCGACAGGATGGTGGCGCCGAAGGCGACGACCAGGGAGACCCAGGAACCCTCGAGGATGCGGGTCGCGACGTCGCGCCCGAACTTCGGGTCCACGCCGAGCGGGTGATCCGCGCTCATGCCGCCGAACCCACCGGTGGGCAGCGAGGTGTTGGGGTCGATCAGGTCCTGGTGGAAGGCGTTCGGGTCGAGTCCGAACAGCGCCTGGATGGGCCGGGCGAGCACGGCCATCAGGATGAGCAGCACGACGATGACACCGCCGGCGACCGCCACTCTGTCGCGCTTGAAGCGCGTCCAGGCGATCTGCCCCAGGGAACGACCCTCGATCCGCCCCTTGTCGGCTCCGGTCGGCACAGCCTCCGGCTGTGCCTCCGACGCCGCCCCGGTGGTCTCGATCGGTGCGGTCACAGTGACCCGACCCTTCTCGCCGGTGGTGACCGGCCTACGCCTGCCGCTGTCTGCGGCTTGGTTCACTTGCTCGCCGGGAAGCCGGCCGCAGATGGTGCGGCCCGATGACCCGGCTGATCCTTCGACTTGCACTCGCTCGCGGAATCGATGACCCCGCGTCTGATGGGCGAGTCTTCAGTGCCGCCACGATCACGTGCCAGGTCTGATGGAGAAAGTATGCGCAACCGTGATGCTTGTAGGTGGATTCCGTTATCCGAACAGTGGGTAACGACAGCCGGACGAGGGGCAGTTGGGCACGAAGGGTCCACGCCGACCCCTATGACCACAGAAAGCCCCGAATCGGGACAACCACCGCATGCTCCTGCTCCCCCGCAGGTCAGCACCATGGCGCGCACGACACGGGATGGCCGCGCGTGAGGACATGATGCCAGCAGCGCTCGTACTGCCGTACGACAGGTCCGGGATGCGGGACGCGCTCAGTATCCGCCGCGGGCCGGCGGATAGCCGTAGCCGCCCGCCACCGGGGCCTGGGCCGGGGCCGCGTGGGCCTCGCGGTCGTAGAACGGACGGGCCTGGGAGCGCAGCCACATGGCGACCGGGTCGAACAGGTCCGACATGGCGACCGTCGAGACGGGCAGCCCCTCGGGGACCGCCCCGATGGACTGCTGCATCATCGCCCGCACCGAGTCGACGGCGGGCGGCGAGGTGTCGTACACGTCGAGGCCGATGGCCAGATACGGCGCCCCGAGCGCGGGCTGCACCCAGGCGCGGCGCAGCGAGCGGACGGCCGGGGTGCGGTGCGCGTTCTGCGTCAGCAGGGCGTAGAACTGCGGGATCTCGATGCCGGGTTCGGACAGCCGGAGCGGTCCCGCGGGCTGCCGCTCCAGTCCGGCGGCGATCCGGCGCAGATCGAGCCACGGGATGCCGAGGCCGCCGCCGGGGGCGTGCGGATTCAGCCAGATGCCGAAGTGGTCGGGGTAGAGGGTGCGCGCGACGTCCAGGCCGTCGACGACTTCGTACGAGCGGTTCCAGCCGCTGGCCGACAGCTCCTGGGCCGAGGTGACGCAGGGGGCGTAACCGAAGCCCTCCACCTGCATGTTGCCGTACTGGGCGTCCGGGGAGCCGGCCTGGCCGTGCCACAGCAGCATCCACACCTGGCCGGACGAGGGGGTCGCGAGCGCGCGCAGGAGCGCCTCGTAGGCGTCGTAACGCCCGGGCGTCACCTGGCGCAGCATGTGCTCGACCTGCCCGGCCGCGGCCGTGCCCGACGCGCTCACCCTTCAACCGCCCCTTCGAGAACACATCACGACGAATTCATCCCTCACGCCCGAGGCGCCGGCCGAGAACGTGCGTCACCCCCGACCGGCCCATGAAACCAGCTTATGCGGCGAACGTCCTCCGCCGGGGAAGGCGTCCGGAGCTCCTTTTCGTCACGATCGCGGCGCGCGGGGCCGCGGGCGGGCGTTCCCGAGGCCCCGCGCAGGGGGCCGCGCACCGGCGGCCGAGCCGGCCGCGCGCGGGGCCGGCCGGGCCCGTGGTTCAGTGACCCGCCTGGTAGAAGGGCCGCACCTGCGCGCGCATCCAGTCGCCCACCGGGTCCTCCGCCACGTCCAGGAGGACCAGGTTCACCGGGATGCCCATCGGGACGCGGCCGAGGGCCCGGCCGAGGGCGTCGAGCGGAAGCGTGCGGGCCTCGCCCTCCCACAGGGACAGTTCCACGCCGATGAACAGGACGGGGGCGTCCCCCTCGATGCTCGCCAGGCAGCGCCGGGCGCTGAGCACGACGCCGGTCCCGGCGAACTCGGCGGAGGCCGCGGCGAGGAAGTCCACCGGGTCCTCCTGCCAGTCGGGCTCGAACAGGCGCACCCGGCCGCCGCTCGCCGGCCCGTCCAGCGGGGTGCGGCCGGCCCGGCAGAGGTCCGCCACCGCGGGCGGCGGCAGCGGCACGCCGACCACTCCGTCCGGGTTGACCGCGATGCCCACCTGCGGGGGGAGCCCGCGGGCGAACTCCACGGCGGGGGCGATGGTGAACGCCATGTGGCCGCCGGTGACCTGCCGGAACTGCTCCTCGGAGCTGAAGACCGGGACGTACGCCTGGCCCTGGAGTTCGATCGTGGGCAGGTCCAGCGGCCCGCTGCCGTGTCCGCCGCCGCTCGGCAGCGGCACCCAGAGGAAGCTGCGGCCGAGCACCTCGACGATGCGGGCGCCCGCCGACGCCGCCGCCCCCATGCCGAGTGCGGCCGACAGCACCTCCTCCAGCTCGTTGCCGGGCCAGCCGCCGTGCGGATGGGGGTGTGCCTGTGCCGGGAAGTCCATCTGTCTCAACCGCCTGCTTCGAACCACTGTTCCGCTGGAAGGTTAGTGGGGGTGGGTGCCGGTGCCGGTCAGTGGCCGAAATCGATGCTGCGCAGCACGTCCGCGGACCGCCGGTCCAGGAGGACCACCGAGCCGCATCCCGCGGGCGGATCGCCCCGCTCCACGGAGCGCAGCAGCCGGTCGACCGCGCCGCGGTGGCGGGCGAAGGCGTAGCGCGAGACGCCCCGGCCGCGCCGGCGCTGGCCGTCCAGCGCGGTGTCCGGCCCGACGTCGAGGACGAGCAGGTGCAGGACGCCGCCGCGGCGGCCCGCCTCGCGGGCGAGCCAGCGGCGCACCCACGCCTGCGTGCCGCAGTCGTGCACGACGACGCCGCCGGCCCCGCGCAGCGTCCGGCGCAGTCCCGCGTAGTGCGCGAGGCGGACCAGGGGGCGGTAGACGGCGTACGGCAGCAGCGGGGCCATCCGGCGGTCCCAGCGGTCGCGGGTGTCCTGGGAGTCGACGCGCGCACCGGTCACCGCCCGCCGCATCAGCGTCGACTTGCCGCTGCCGGGCAGCCCGGTGACCACGACGAGGTCGCGGGCGCCGAAGCGCAGGCCGTGCGGGCCGCGGCCCGCGCCGCCGCGGAGGTCGCGGACGACGGCGGCCCGGTGCGGTCCGCACACCCCCCGGGCCGGCGCCTCCGGCTGCTCGGGCACCGCGAGGCCCGATCCCGCCGCGTACACCCTGGTCCTGTTCACCGTGGCCACCCTCCCCTTCGACGTGGACTCCCCCGCGGTCGCGGACTCCCGTCACGCCGAGTGTAAAGAGAAGGTAATGCGCCGCGCTTCCCGTTTCCGTAAGCGGACCGCCACGGCACGGTTACGGATCCGGACTGCCCTGATCGGACGGGGCGTGCGATGATGGCCGCGCCAACTGCATACCGGCCGCTTGAATCCGCGCGGGAGAGTCCCGGGTACGTGTACCCGGGCGCCGAAGGAGCAAGTCCCTCCCTTGAATCTCTCAGGCACCGTTACCGCGCGGGCGAGGCACATCTGAAAAGCGGGCCGCTTCGTGGTGGCTCCACCCAAGGTGCAAGTCAGGACCACCGTTTCGCGGGGTCATGATGAACCTCTCAGGTTCCGATGACAGATGGGGAGGAACGACCTCGCCGTCATGCCTTGGGAGCCCCACCGATGAGCAGCACCACCCCCCGTCTCACCGCGCTCGACGCCCTGCACCGCTCGCTGGGCGCGACGATGACCGACTTCGCGGGCTGGGACATGCCGCTGCGCTACGGCTCGGAGCGCGACGAGCACCTCGCCGTCCGCACGAAGGCCGGACTCTTCGACCTCTCCCACATGGGCGAGATCACCGTCACCGGGCCGCAGGCCGCCGACCTCCTCGCCTTCGCGCTGGTCGGCAACATCGCCACCGTCGGCGTCGGCCGCGCCCGCTACACGATGATCTGCCGCGAGGACGGCGGCATCCTGGACGACCTGATCGTCTACCGGCTGGCCGAGCACGAGTTCATGGTCGTGGCGAACGCCTCCAACGCCCAGGTGGTGCTGGACGCGCTGACCGAGCGCGCCGCCGGCTTCGACGCCGCCGTGCGCGACGACCGCGACGCCTACGCGCTGATCGCCGTCCAGGGCCCCGAGTCCCCCGGCATCCTCGCCTCGCTCACGGACGCCGACCTCGACGGCCTGAAGTACTACGCGGGCCTGCCCGGCACCGTGGCCGGGGTACCGGCGCTGATCGCCCGCACCGGCTACACCGGCGAGGACGGCTTCGAGCTGTTCGTGGCGCCCGCCGACGCGGAGAAGGTGTGGCAGGCGCTGACCGACGCCGGCGCCCCCGCCGGCCTGATCCCGTGCGGCCTGTCCTGCCGCGACACGCTGCGCCTGGAGGCGGGCATGCCGCTGTACGGGCACGAGCTGACCACCGCGCTGACCCCCTTCGACGCCGGCCTCGGGCGGGTCGTGAAGTTCGAGAAGGAGGGCGACTTCGTGGGGCGTGCCGCGCTGCGCGAGGCCGCCGACCGCGCCGAGCAGGACCCGCCGCGGGTCCTGGTCGGCCTGATCGCCGAGGGGCGTCGGGTGCCGCGCGCCGGGTACCCGGTCGTCGCCGGCGGGCAGGTCGTCGGCGAGGTCACCTCCGGCGCCCCCTCCCCCACCCTGGGCAAGCCCGTCGCGATGGCGTACGTCGACGCCGCGCACGCCGCGCCGGGCACCCCGGGTGTCGGCGTGGACATCCGGGGCAGCCACGAGCCGTACGAGGTCGTGGCGCTGCCGTTCTACAAGCGCCGGAAGTGACACCGGTGCGCGACCGGCGGACCGTGACCGCGGAACGCCGGTCGCACGGGCCGTGCGGCCTCGCACGGCGCCTCCGGGCGGGCCGGCCCGCCCGATCGACTCCCCCTTTCAGCAGCACTCCCCCGCGTACAGGAGAATTCAGGCCATGAGCAACCCCCAGCAGCTCCGCTACAGCAAGGAGCACGAGTGGCTGTCCGTCGCCGAGGACGGCGTCGCGACCGTGGGCATCACCGAGTTCGCGGCCAACGCGCTCG
Organism: Streptomyces sp. NPDC048566; assembly: GCF_043199735.1. Classification (NCBI taxonomy): domain Bacteria; kingdom Bacillati; phylum Actinomycetota; class Actinomycetes; order Kitasatosporales; family Streptomycetaceae; genus Streptomyces; species Streptomyces sp. NPDC048566. The sequence goes on along the minus strand of NZ_JBICWL010000019.1, from coordinate 53,503 downwards.
GCGATGTCGTCTACGCCCAGCTTCCGGAGGTCGGTGACACGGTGACCGCGGGCGAGTCCTGCGGCGAGCTGGAGTCGACCAAGTCGGTCAGCGACCTGTACTCCCCGGTGGGGGGCGAGGTCGTCGAGGCCAACCAGGACGTGGTGGACGACCCGTCGCTGGTGAACTCCGCTCCCTTCGAGGGCGGCTGGCTGTTCAAGGTCCGCGTCGCCGACCAGCCCGAGGACCTGATGTCCGCCGACGAGTACGCCGCCTTCACCGCCGGCTGAGGAGTCACCGCATGTCGCTTCTGAACACCCCCCTGCACGAGCTGGACCCGGACGTCGCGGCCGCCGTCGACGCGGAGCTGCACCGCCAGCAGTCCACGCTGGAGATGATCGCCTCGGAGAACTTCGCTCCGGTCGCGGTCATGGAGGCGCAGGGCTCGGTCCTGACCAACAAGTACGCCGAGGGCTACCCGGGCCGCCGCTACTACGGCGGCTGCGAGCACGTCGACGTGGTCGAGCAGATCGCCATCGACCGGGTGAAGGCGCTGTTCGGCGCCGAGCACGCCAACGTGCAGCCGCACTCCGGCGCGCAGGCCAACGCCGCCGCGATGTTCGCGCTGCTCAAGCCGGGCGACACCATCATGGGCCTGAACCTCGCGCACGGCGGGCACCTCACCCACGGCATGAAGATCAACTTCTCCGGCAAGCTGTACGACGTCGTCGCCTACCACGTGGACGACGCGACCGGGCAGGTCGACATGGCCGAGGTCGAGCGCCTGGCCAAGGAGTCCCGGCCGAAGCTGATCGTCGCCGGCTGGTCCGCGTACCCGCGCCGGCTCGACTTCGCGGAGTTCCGCCGGATCGCCGACGAGGTCGGCGCGTACCTCATGGTCGACATGGCGCACTTCGCCGGTCTGGTGGCCGCGGGCCTGCACCCGAACCCGGTGCCGCACGCCCACGTCGTCACGACGACCACCCACAAGACCCTCGGCGGCCCCCGCGGCGGCGTGATCCTCTCGACCGCCGAGCTGGCCAAGAAGATCAACTCCGCGGTCTTCCCCGGCCAGCAGGGCGGTCCGCTGGAGCACGTGGTCGCGGCCAAGGCCGTCGCCTTCAAGGTCGCCACCACCGACGACTTCAAGGAGCGCCAGCAGCGCACCCTCGACGGGGCCCGCATCCTGGCCGAGCGCCTGGTCCGGGACGACGCGAAGGCCGTGGGCGTGGACGTGCTGTCCGGCGGCACGGACGTGCACCTCGTCCTCGTCGACCTGCGCAACTCCGCGCTGGACGGGCAGCAGGCCGAGGACCGCCTCCACGAGGTCGGCATCACGGTCAACCGCAACGCCGTCCCGAACGACCCGCGCCCGCCGATGGTCACCTCCGGCCTGCGCATCGGCACCCCGGCCCTGGCCACCCGCGGCTTCACCGCCGAGGACTTCACCGAGGTCGCCGACATCATCGCCGAGGCGCTCAAGCCGAGCTACGACGCCGAGGCCCTGAAGGCCCGGGTGTCCGCTCTGGCCGACAAGCACCCGCTGTACCCCGGCCTGAAGTAGTTCCGTACGCTTCCAGGCCGTACGTTTTTGTTCGTACGTTTTTCCCGCGTACGGTTTTTGTTCGTACGGTTCGATCCGTACGGGCTTCCGGGGCACCGCGCACACTGGAATCAGGCGCGGTGCCCCGTCCCATGCAGTCCCCGCACCACCCCCCGCCGGACAGCGGCGTCCGGCGAAACCCCAAGGAGTTCCCGTGGCCATCTCGGTCTTCGACCTGTTCTCGATCGGCATCGGCCCGTCCAGCTCCCACACGGTGGGCCCGATGCGCGCCGCCCGCATGTTCGCCCGGCGCCTGCGCAACGAGGACCTGCTGGCGCGGGTCGCCTCGATACGCGCCGAGCTGTACGGCTCGCTGGGCGCGACCGGCCACGGCCACGGCACCCCCAAGGCGGTGCTGCTCGGCCTGGAGGGCGCCTCTCCCCGCACCGTCGACGTCGAGGGCGCCGACGACCGGGTGGAGCAGATCAAGGCGTCCGGCCGGCTCGACCTGCTCGGCGAGCACGAGATCGCGTTCTCCTTCGACGACGACCTCGTCCTGCACCGCCGCAAGACCCTGCCGTACCACGCCAACGGCATGACGGTCGCCGCCCACGACGCCGCGGGCGAGCTCGTCCTGGAGAAGACGTACTACTCGGTGGGCGGCGGCTTCGTCGTCGACGAGGACGCCGTCGGCGAGGACCGCATCAAGCTCGACGACACCGTCCTGAAGTACCCCTTCCGCACGGGCGACGAGCTGCTGCGGCTCACCCGGGAGACCGGGCTGTCGATCTCCGCGCTGATGCTGGAGAACGAGCGGGCCTGGCGCACCGAGGAGGAGATCCGCGAGGGGCTCCTCGCCATCTGGCGCGTGATGCAGGCCTGCGTCTCGCGCGGCATGTCCCGCGAGGGCATCCTGCCGGGCGGCCTGAAGGTCCGCCGGCGAGCCGCCGTCTCCGCCCGCCAGCTGCGCGCCGAGGGCGACCCGCTGGCCCACGCGATGGAGTGGATCACCCTCTACGCGATGGCGGTGAACGAGGAGAACGCCGCCGGCGGCCGGGTGGTCACCGCCCCGACCAACGGCGCGGCGGGCATCATCCCGGCGGTGCTGCACTACTACATCAACTTCGTGCCGGGCGCCGACGAGGACGGTGTCGTCCGGTTCCTCCTCGCGGCCGGCGCCATCGGCATGCTCTTCAAGGAGAACGCGTCGATCTCCGGGGCCGAGGTCGGCTGCCAGGGCGAGGTCGGCTCGGCCTGCTCCATGGCGGCCGGCGCGCTCGCCGAGGTACTCGGCGGCAGCCCCGAGCAGGTGGAGAACGCGGCCGAGATCGGCATGGAGCACAACCTCGGCCTGACCTGCGACCCGGTCGGCGGCCTGGTGCAGATCCCCTGCATCGAGCGCAACGGCATGGCGGCCGTGAAGGCCGTGACCGCGGCGAGGATGGCGATGCGCGGCGACGGCTCCCACAAGGTCTCCCTGGACAAGGTCATCAAGACCATGAAGGACACGGGGGCCGACATGAGCGTCAAGTACAAGGAGACGGCCCGGGGCGGGCTGGCGGTGAACATCATCGAGTGCTAGGCGGATGGGCCCTGACCAGCACGTCTGCGGTTCGGTGCTGTCAGGGCTCCCTGCTCACGCGAGGGGAAGTCCCTGGAGCCGCCCTGGGACGGACGGGACGTTCGCCTCCCGCGGGGCTGTCGGGCCGGACCACGGACCCCGCGTGCCCTCGGCCGCCGGTCAGCCCGTGCCCGGGCCGCTGCCCCGGCGCCCGGGACGGGCTCTCATCGGCCGGTCGCGGCGTGCGCCTCGCGGGGGCGGTGCGGGGTGAGGGACAGGTCGTCGGCGGCCGGACGGGACGGGCCGGAGACGAGGATGGAGCGCTGGACGCTGGCGAGCGCGGCCGACGGTTCGAGACCGAGATCGCGTACCAGGGTCGTCCGCAGCCGCTGGTAGGCGCTGAGCGCCTCGCCGCGGCGCCCGGAGCGGTGCAGGGCGAGCATGAACTGCCCGCACAGGCTCTCGTGGGTGGGATAGCGGCTGACGAGCGCGGTCAGCTCGGCGAGCAGTTCGCGGTGCCGGCCGAGCCGCAGCGTGACGTCGATGCGCTGCTCCAGCACGCAGAGCCGGCTCTCCTCCAGCCGCGCGACCTGGGGGTGCAGATGGGGCCCGGTGCGGACGTCGGCGAGGGCCCGGCCCGTCCACAGGGCGAGCGCCTCGCTCAGCCGCCGGACGGCCCGTGTGGGGTCCCCGGCGTCCAGGGCCCGCCGCCCGGCGTCCGCCAGCCGCTCGAACTCCCTTACGTCGCTGCGCCCTTCACCGGCTCTGAGCAGATAGCCGCCGGGCACCGTCACCAGAACGTCCTTGGCCGAGCGCGGGACGGTGTCGCGGGCCTGGGCGAGCGCCGCGCCGATCAACTCGCGTAGCTGAAGGACGTAGTTCTGGAGGATGGAGCGGGCCTTGCGCGGCGGGGCGGCGCCCCAGAGTTCCTCGATCACCGTGGCGGCCGGCACGACCCGGTCGGCGTTGAGGGCCAGCAGAGCGAGCACCTGCCGTGGCTTGGGGGCGGTCGGTGTGATCGAGACGCCGTGCTCGCGTACCGCAAGTGCACCGAGAAGATCGATGTCCACGCTGCTTGCCCTCTCCTTGGATGGTCCGTCCGGCACCCGGCCGAGGGGGCGCGTACCGGTGGCGGGACTGGCCCTCGGCCTCCGGTCACCCCCAGGGGTTGTGCTGCGCCACGACGCCCGTCCCTCCGCCGGCCGCGAGCGACCGGTGCGCCGGGGCGACCGCGGTCGCTCGCGGTGCGGTCGTGATCGTCGCGATGACGACGAAGAAGAAGGCGCATACGGCGAGAAGCGATCCACTTCTGATCATGTCCATGATTTCCCCGCTCCGGGAGTCCGGCCTTGCGGCGTCTGCTTGAGGACGCCTAGAGCTTGGCAGGACCGGCCATCGCGCCACGATCCATGGGAGTGGCGGAAACAATAGGGAGTCGATAGCGTCTCGACGGCATAGCAAAATCGCACATCGTGTCACGAACCGCTGTGGTGACGACCGTTGACGGACCTGCCGCGCAAGGCCGCGCGTCGGCTCCCGATCCCGGCGGAAGGGGAGGGGTGGCCTCGGCCCGGCGGTCGGCGGGGGGAGCGAACGGGCGCCGCGCGAGGCGGTGCGGAGCGCCCGGGCGAGGGGCCGGCACAGCGTCGACGCGATCACCGGCGCCGGTGCGGAGTTTGTCGAGCGGTGCACGTTCTTGGGGGGAAGCAACGTGGAGCAGACCGTGCCCGGGGCCGACGGGGAGACGGACGGGCGCGGAGTCCGGTTCGGCGTCCTCGGTCCCCTGGAGGCGATCGTCGACGGCACCGCGCTGAAGCTCGGCGGCGCGCGTCAGCGGATCGTCCTCGCCACCCTCCTGCTCAACGCCAACCAGGTCGTGAGCGCGGACCGGCTGATCGGCGCCATGTACGGCGAGGCTCCGCCGGCGACGGCACGCGCGCAGCTCCAGATCAGTGTCTCGGGGCTGCGGCGCCTGTTCGGTGCGCACGGCGTCGAGGACGTCATCGGCACCCATCCCCACGGCTACATGCTCCGCGCGGACGAGCGGACCCTCGATGCACTGCGCTTCGAGGCGCTCGTCGCGGCGGCGCGTGCCCGGCACGACGAAGGCGAGCCGGAGGAGGCGGCGAGCACGTACGGCAGGGCCCTGGACCTGTGGCGCGGCGCCCCCCTCGAAGGTCTGACCAGTGCGGTGGTCGAGGCGGGCGCCGACCGGCTCGTGGAGCAGCGCATCACCGCCACCGAGGAGCACATCCGGCTCGGACTCGCGCTCGGCCGGCATCGGGCGTTCGTCGGCGAACTCTTCGACCTGGTCGAGCGGTTCCCGCTGCGCGAGCGGCTGCGCGGCCTGCTGATGCTGGCCCTGTACCGCTCCGGCCGCCAGGCGGAGGCGCTCAACGTCTACCGCGAGGCCCGCAAACTCATGCTCGACGAACTGGGGGTGGAGCCCGACATCCGGCTGCGCCGCCTCGAACACTCCATCCTCGTCACGGACCCCCGGCTCGATCTCCCGGACAGCCGCGCCGCGCCGGCGGCCGGCGCCGCCCCCGCCGACGCCGGGACACCCGAGATGCTGCCCGCCGCCGTCGCCGACTTCACCGGGCGCGAGCACCTGGTCGCCGACGTCCGCGACCTGCTCGTGTCGTTCCGCGACCGGTCCGCCCTGGCGGTGCCCATCGTGACGCTCGTCGGCAAGCCGGGGGTGGGCAAGACGGCCGTGGCCGTCCAGCTGGGCCACGAGGTCGCCGCGGACTTCCCCGACGGGCGGCTCTTCGCGGAGCTGGGCGGCGTGGGCTCCGCCCCGGTGTCGCCCGCCCAGGTCCTCGAACGGTTCCTGCGCGCCCTGGGCACCCAGGGCACGGCGATCCCCGACGACGTGGAGGAGCGGGCCGAGATGTACCGCGCCCTCCTGGCGAAGCGGCGGGTGCTGGTCGTCCTGGACAACGTGGTCGAGGAGAGCCAGCTGCGGCTGCTGCTGCCCGGCAAGCCCTCCTGCGCGGTCATCATCACCAGCCGGGGCCACATCGGCGGCCTCGCCGGAGCGGTGCGCGTGGACGTCCCGACCATCGCGCCGTCGGACTCCACCCGTCTCCTCGGCCGCATCGTGGGCGCGCGACGCGTCGCGGACGAGCAGGAGGCGACCCGGACCCTGGCCGCGCTGTGCGGGCACCTGCCGCTGGCGTTGCGCATCGCCGGCGCCCGGCTGGCCGCCCGGCCGCACTGGGCGATCGCCGAGCTGGTCGAACGCCTGGAGGACGAGACGCGCCGGCTGGACGAACTCGACTACGCCGACGTCGGCATCCGGGCCGGACTGTCCCTCACCTACGACAGCCTGCGCGAGGACGCCCGGCGGCTGTTCCGGCTGCTGGCCCTGCTGGAGGAGGGGCCCTTCTCCCTCTGGGCCGTCATGGCACTCCTCGACCTCCCCGAGCCCGCGGTGCACGACCTGGTCCACGAGCTGATGGACGCGCAGCTGCTGGACGCCGTCGGGACCGGGACCGGACATCACCGGCAGTACCGGCTGCACAGCCTGATCCGGCTCCTCGCCCGGGAACGCCTGGCCACCGAGGAGTCCACGCAAGCGCGCGAGGCCGCCGTCCGCCGGGTGCTCGGCTGCTTCCTCTTCCTGCTGCGGGAGGCGCGGGACCGCGAGTACGGCCAGGACGTGCTGATCCAGGGCCGCGACGTGTACCTGTACCCGCTGCCCGACGCGTTCGTGGACCGGGTTCTCGCCGAGCCCCTGGCGTGGTTCTCCAGGGAGCGCTCCTCGCTGCTCGTCCACGTCCGGCAGGCCGCCATGATGGGCCTGAGCGCGCACTGCTGGGGTCTCGCGGTCACCGCGGTGACGTTCATGGAGACCCAGGTGTGCCTCGACGACTGGCGGGACACCAACGAGGCGGCGCTCGCGGCGAGCCGCCGGGCGGGCGACCGCCTCGGCGAGGCGGCGACGCTCCACTCGCTCGGTTCGCTGGCCGTGACCCGGCAGGACTTCGCCCGTGCCGAGGCCCATCTGCTGGAGTCCGCCGCCATCTTCGAGGACATCGGCGAACAGCTCGGCGGCGCCCTCGCCACCCGGGCACTGGGCTACCTGGCCCGGATCCGCGGCCGGCAGGACGAGGCCACCAAGCGCTACGAGGCGGCGCTCGACGTCTTCCGGCGCGGCGGGGAGTCCGTCGCGGTGGCCTATGTACTGCACAACCTGGCTCAGTTGCGGCTCGACAGCGGCGACGAGGCCGCGGCCGGGCCGCTCCTGGACGAGGCGCTGCGGCTGAGCCGCGAGGGCAGCGGCCGGCGGGTGGAGGCCCAGGTGCTGCACCGGCTGGGGCAGACGCATCTGGACCGCGGTGACTGCGAGGCCGCCCTGGAGGCGTTCGAGCAGGTGCTGTGCATCGTCCTGCCCATCGGCGACCACACCGGCGAGGCCTACGCGCTGCACGGCATCGGCTCCGCCCTGCTCATGGCCGGCAAGACGGAGGGGGCCGCCCGGGCGCTGCGCCGGGCCCTGGTGCGGGCGGAGGTGAGCGGCGAGCGGCTGATCACCGGCCGGGTCCTGGTGGCGCTCGGCGCGCTGGCGCTCGCGACGCACGACGCCCGGGAGGCGGTCGGCCACCTGCGCCGGGCGCTGGCGCTGTTCCGGTCGATGGACACGCCGGCCGACCAGGCCGAGGCGCTGGTCGTCCTGCACGCCGCCCTGCGGATCGCCGGGGACGCCGAGGCGGCGGAGCTGTGCCTGGCCGAGGCGCGGACGCACGGGCACACCCTGTCCCCGCGCACCGCCGGACTGCTCCGGTCGGCCGGGAGTGGCGGCGCGCCTCCGGGCCTCAGGTGAAGGCGACGACGTAGTGGTGCAGCGAGAGGTGGAGGAACACCCGGCACCGCGTCTGCCCGCCGAAGACCCGGAAGGTGGTGACGACCTCCGAGCAGACGGGAATCACGCCGAGTCCGCAGAAGTACCGGTCCACGTCGAAGACCAGCTGGTAGAGGCCCTGGCTCTCGCCGTGGCCGTGCCAGTCGTCGATCCGGCCGAACTCGTCCGTCGTGCACTCGGCGAGCGGCACCCAGTCCTTGACGACGAGCGTCTCCAGCCTCACGCAGAGCCCCGCGGCACTGCGGCCGTGCACGCTTTCGAGCGCTTCCAGGGTCAGCCCCACCGTGGTCAACTCCTCGCTCGTACGGCGCGGGTCCGGATTCCGGCGCGGGCCGGGCGGCGGACCGGCGCCCTCGGCGCCGGTCCGTTCCCGTGCCCGGCACCGGTGTCCGGCCCGCCTTCCGCCGCCGGACGGGAGCGTCCGACGGCCCGGAACCGGACGCCCGGCCCGTCAGAGCCGGGTGGCCGCCGCGGCGGCCACCCGGTCGGCCCCCTCGCGTTCGAGCCGCCGCAGCAGCGGCAGCACGCGGGTGTAGAAGATCCGCATCTCGTCGCGCGTGGGCCAGCCGGAGAAGATGAACTCGCTGATGCCGGCCGCCTTGTACGCGTAGAGGTACGCCGCGACCTCCTCGTGGCTGCCCACCACGCACAGGGCCGGACCGCCGCGGTAGGCGACGGCGCCGGAGTAGAGCATCGGGGAGAGCCAGTCGCCGTCCGCCGACCCGGCCAGCCGGAAGGAGGTGGCCACCGCCACCGAATCGGAGGCGGCCACCGCGTCGGCGATCCGCTCGCGGTGCTCCTCGTCGGGATCGCCCATGAGTTCCGCGAGGGCCGCGAGCGCCTCCTCCCGGGTCTCCCGTGCCAGCACGTGCATCCGGGTTCCCACCCGTCGGCCCTGTGCCAGCACCGGCTTCGCCGCCTCGGCCAGCCCTTCGGGGGTGTCGCCGTAGCGGAGCCAGCAGTCGCCGTGGTCCACGGCGGTCCGCTGGGCCACCTCGGAGGCCCCGCTGATGTAGATCTCGGGCCGCCCGCCGCCCTTGTACCCGAGGCCGATGTGCGCGTTCTCCAGGCGGTGGTGCGTGCCGTCGTAGGACAGCGGGGTCTCGCCGCGCCAGAACCGGTGGAGGATGTCCAGGAACTCGTTCGAGCGTGCGTAGCGCTCGTCGTGGGCGAGGAAGTCTCCGTAGCCCGCCTGCTCGGCCGGGGAGGTGCCGGCGACCAGGTTGAGCGATATCCGCCCGTCGGACATCCAGGAGATCGTGTTCACCACCTGGGCGAAGAGCGTCGGCGACAGCAGTCCGGGACGGTAGGCGAGGAGGAACTTGACGCGTTCGGTCTCGCGGACCAGCGCGCCGAGCACGGGGAGCGGGTCGGGCATGTGGGCGCCGATCCCCATGAGGAGGGAGTCGACGCCCAGTTCGTCCGCCTCCTGCGCGAACTCGACGATCTGGTCGAGGTCGAACTGTCCGGTCCCGTACTTTCCCGACGCCTTCTGCTGTCCGCTGAGGGGCGAGTTCCAGTGCACGCGCAGTTCGCCAGGTTCCGGGTCCAGCCGCGGTGTCACGTCGCTGACGGTCACGTTCCCACCTTCCGATCGATTCGATTCCGACTGTCCTGCTCGGCCACGACCCGCGCGGTGCCTCCGAGTTCGAGGCTCCGGCCCGGTTCCGCCGCAGCGGTGATGGTGGCGCGCCCGCCCAGGGCGTCGCCCATGTCGACGGCGATCCGGTGCACGCCCCGGCCGGACAGGTGCGCCGCGAGAGCGGCCGTGCCGTTGGCGTTGGCGATGTCCTCGCCGACGCCGATCGACGGGGCGAACATCCGTGCCGCGAGCGCCCCGTGCGGCGTGGGCGGCGAGTGGACGTAGGCGCCGATCAGGCCGAACCGGTCGCAGACCGCCCGGAGCCGCGCCAGGTCGGGGCGCAGCCCGGCGAGCGCGGCCCGCCCCGGGACCGGCACCAGCGCACGCGCGCTGCCGACGCCGGCGATCCGGACGTCCGGCCCGGTGCCGTCCGGCGCGAGTCCGAGGGCCGCGAGCAGGAGGCGCCGCTCGGCGGCGGCCGGTTCGCGCAGGGTCACGGGTCCGGGGTCGAAGGCCGCGGTGAGCAGTGCTCCGTCCCGCTCGGCCCGCCCGGTGAAGACGCGCCCCGCGGCCCGCAGGGTCGCCCGGTACGGGGCGGCGCCGCCGCGTCGGGCGGCGAGGAGGGCGAGGGCGGCGACGGTGCCGTGCCCGCAGGCGGGCAGTTCCCCGCGCGCGGTGAAGAAGCGCAGGTCGGTGGTGTCGCCGGCCCGGCGTACGTAGACGGCGTGCGAGGTGCCCCAGGCGGCCGGGACGCGGCGCCGCTCGCCGTCGTCGAGCGGCGCCGCGTCCGCGTCGTCCTCGAACACGACGGCGGTGGGGCTGCCGCCCGTCCCGTCGCGCAGGCAGGCGTCGACGAGCGTCACCCTCGGCGTCGTCACGGGGCGCTCACTTCGCCTCCTCGACGGTGGCGTAGCCGGTGCTCGCCGCGCTCGTGTCCCCGTCGGCGCCCTCCTGGAGCTGGAAGAGCGAGCCGAAGGGGCGTTCCGCGAGCGGCAGCCGCCACGCGCCGGCCTCCACACGGGCCGTGTCCGACACGGCGCCGCGCAGCAGCCGCACCCCGGACTCGTTGTGGCCGGCGTGCGGACCGAAGTGGATCGGGAAGGCGTCGGCCGCCCGGTAGGCCGGCAGGAAGGCCCGGCGGTAGCGGTCGGAGCGGTTCGGGGAGGAGTAGTGCAGGAGCAGGGGGTGGATGAAGACGACGCTGCCCGCCGGCGCCTCCAGCGACACGGCGAGCGCCGGGTCCGGAGCGGCGGCGCCGGTCACCTTGCCGCGGAAGTGGCCGTCGACGTAGTGGTCGGCGAGGCCGTCGCGGTGCGATCCGGGGACGACCTGGAGCGCGGAGTTCTCGGTGGTGGTGTCGTCGAGGTAGACGAGTGCCGTCACCAGGTCCGTGTTGGTGTGGGGGTAGTAGGCGAAGTCCTGGTGCCAGTCCACGACGCTGCCCACCTGCGGGGCCTTGAGGTGGAGCTTGCTGTAGTGGAAGAGGATGTCGGGGCCGATGAGCGCCTCGACGTGGTCGAGCAGTGCGGGGTGGGCGGCGGCGCGCTCGAAGGCCGGGTGCTGCTTGGTGGGCGACCAGATCCGGCGGGCCATGCCGTTGTCGCCCGGCTCCACCTCGGCGACGGAGCCGATGTCGGGGACGGCCAGGATCTCCGTGATGGCGGAGCCGAGTTCGGCGACCTCGGCCGGGTCGAAGAGGCGCTCGGCGACCGCGTAGCCGTTCTCCCGGTACTCCTTGACGAACGCTGCGCTGACGTGTGCGGACATGCGGTTCACTCCCTGGTGGGCGGCACGGGTGCGGACGGGTGGGGCGGGACCCGCGGGGGCGGCCCGGCGTGGCTGCCGGGCCGCCCCCGCGGGCCGCGGGGCCGGCCGGCCGCTGCCGCCGACGGGCCCCGCGCCCGGGTCACACCGAGACGGCGTTCTCCGCGGAGCCGACGGCGGTGTCCAGGTGCTTGGCGACGGTGTCCGCGTAGATCTCCCGGAAGAACAGCGCGAGGATCTCCTGGACGTCGTCGATGTACTTGAAGACCTGGCGGAAGTCGTCCTCGCTGAAGATCAGCTGGTGGAGGATGTCCCACATCTCCTGCGAGTGGTCCTCGGTGGAGTCGACGTGCAGGTGGGCGGCCTGGCCCTTGACGTTCTCCTTGCCGAGCGTGTTCTGGAGGTTCTCCACGATGGCCGGCTGGAGCTTGATCTGGGTGTACTCCACGAGGTAGTTGGAGACGACCGGCGCGAGGAACGACTCGTGCTCCAGCGCGTAGTAGAAGAAGCCCTCCAGCAGGCGGGTGGAGAGGTAGGGCTCGGTGGCGAGGATCTCCTCCTCGGTGACACCGGCGGCCGCCGCGTCGCTGATGTACAGCTTGTCGTGGAGCATCTCGTCGGCCTGGTACTGCGCGTAGTCGCGGGCGGCCCTGGGCGCGACCTGGGCGATCTTGTAGATGGCCTTGGACTGGCTGACCCGGGACAGCCGGATCCGCCACACGTGCTCGATGAGGGTGCGGCGGTAGTACGCCTCGTGGAGCTCCGGCTCGGTCAGGTGGGAGGCGAAGGGGACGGTGCTCTTCCACTCCGCCATCTTCTGGTCCAGGTAGCGGTCGAGCTCGGCCTTCTTCTGCCGGCTCTGCTCCTCGTTGTAGAACGGCTTCGGGTGCCGGACACCGGTGTTCTGCACGCGGTTCATGCGTTCTCCTTCACAAGAGGGCCAGCGCAGGGGTGCTCCTCGCTGGGCTGTGCACACGGTGGGGGTGGGGCGACGCCCGGAGCATCGGCCCACGTCCCGCGGACGGTCTGGGGTGGCGCGGTCAGCGGTAGCGGACGTGGAAGTGCTCGGTGGCGTGCCGGTCGAGGAAGGCGGTCTCGCCGGCGAGGTCGTCGGCCGCCACGTCCCACAGGGCGTCCATCAGGCAGATCCCGCGGTCGGAGGAGGCGAGTTCGGCACCCCGGCCGACGTGGAGGCGCAGGATGCGGGGCGGGCGGTGCGGTGGCTCGAAGCCGATCGCGTCGACGGTGCGCCCCTTCTCCCCGTACTTGCTGAGGAACACCGTCGCCCGGTCGGCCGGGCCGGTGCCCAGGGCCGGCAGCTGGGAGGCGCCGGCGAGCCGATCGTGGAAGGCGTCGCGCTCGGCGTCGGGCAGCAGCAGGGACTCGGTCCACAGGTCCAGGAGGGAGAGCCCGGTGATGGTCGTGACGCTGTCGTTGATGAGGCTGCCGCCCATCCGGGGATTGATCTCGATGATCTCCCAGCGCTTCCTCGACTCCCAGTACTTGACCTCGATGTGGAAGGCGCCGGCCGTCAGTCCGTGCTCCGCCAGCGCGGTGAGGCAGCGGGTGACGTGGTCGGCTCCCTCCAGGACGAGTTCACGTCCCAGGCTGACGGGCGGGCTGACCGACATCCCCTCCAGGGTGGTCCGCTCCAGCCGTTCCACGCGCGCCTTCTCGTGGACGCACAGGTGGTCGATCCTGCCGTCGAGGACGAAGGTCTCGAAGCTGAACTCGGGACCGTCGACGTACTCCTCGACGAGGAAGTCGTAGCGGTCCATGAAGATCGCCTTCATCGACGGGTCGGCGCGCATCTGCTGCTGGATCGCGGGCAGGTCGGCCAGGTCGTCGACGTCGTCGAGCACGAACGTCGCGAACGACGAGGCGCCGCGCACCGGTTTGACGAACCAGCGCCTGGACCGGTCGAGTTCGGGGATGTGGCCGGGGGCGAGCCGGTGGACGCCCACCTCGGACAGTCCCGCGTCGAACAGGTGGCTGCGCAGGGCGTACTTGTCGAGGCACAGGCGCAGCGCGGACTCGGTGCAGTCGCGCGCGCCGAGCCGCTGGTTGAGGGAGGCCATCAGGAGGCGGTAGCCCTCGAAGCTGGCCAGGGCGGCCTCGATGCGGTAGCCGCGGCCGGTGAGCTCGCGGACGGCCTTGTCGACGTCGCCGGAGCCCAGTTCGGGTTCCTCGGTGACGACGCAGTCCGCCAGGTGGCGGCGGCTCTCCGCCAGCGCCTGCGGCGTGCGCGGGCGGGAGCTGACGGCGACCAGGTCGAGGCCGAGCCCGGCGGTCGCCCGGGCGATCTCCTCCGTGTAGGACTTGCCTTGGTGCATGAGGAGCAGGAGCGCTCTCTTCATCGGTGCATCTCCTCGCGGTGTCCCGGCCGGTCGTCAGCGGCGCCGGGCCGGGCGGCTGTCGGCGTTCTCTCGCTGGTGGGCGCGCAGCACGTCCACGAGGCGGGCGGCGCCGCCCTCGCGGACCGGGTCGACGACCGGCCGTCCGGTCTCGTCCTCCAGCTTCTCGGCCGCGCGGCGGTAGTCCTCCTCGCTGTAGCCGGCGCTGTTCAGGCTGACGGCGGCGACCTTGGCGGGCCGCTCGAAGACGGTGAGTTCCTCGTTCATGCGGATGAGTTCGGGGATCGGGATGATGGGCGTCTCCCAGACCTTGGTGCGCTCGGCGCCCAGGCGGTGGCAGAAGACCAGGGCGTGCGGCAGGGAGCCGTGCAGGATCGCGAGGGCGACGCCGCTGAACCCGATGTGGTTCAGGGAGCCCTGGCCCTCGACGACGACCCACTCGTTGCCGGCGGCCGCGTCCATGACGACCTGCTCGACGGCGCCGCCCATGAAGTCGCCGGCCACGCCGTCGATCGCGATGCCGTGGCCGGAGATCAGCATGCCGCTCTGGCCGGTGGCGGCGAAGCCGGTGGTGATGCCGCGGCGGTTGGCCTCGTTCCACACCTGGAGGGCGGCGGTCTTCTTGCCGATGTTGGAGTCGCTGCCGCAGGTGTGGACGACCCAGGTGTCCAGGTCCAGCACCCGGCCCTTGTTGAGCGGCACGGTCGGGGCGTCCTTGGTCTCCCAGACGGTGACGCCCTTCTCCCGCACGGCGCGGGCGATGTCGGGGTCGTCGGTGAGGCGGAAGTGGATCGAGTTGATCAGGTGGAGCCCGTGCTGGACGGCTCCGAGGATGTGCGGCCGCCAGCCGGACGGAAGCTCGAAGGAGTGCAGGCCCTTGCCGATGATCATGACTTCGGGCTGCAGGTGCAGCGTCTGCTCGACGCGGCTGACGATCGGGATGTCGCCCCCGTAGCCGAGGACGTCCTGGACGGTCTGGCCGGCCCTGCGGCTGTCGATCACGGCGACGCAGCGGTCACCGCGATAGCGGACCAGGGAAGCGGCGATCTTGCTGGTGAAGAGCCCGAAGCACCCCTCGGCGAACAGCACGAATTTCTTGTCGGCCAGCTTGGCATGGCTCTGATCCACGTCTTCCTCCATGGACTCGACGGTTCCGGTTGCCGATGGCACGGCAGGGGCCGATCGCCCTACGCGACGGGCTCGGAGTCGAGGCGGTACTGCGCCCTCGCCTGGCGCACCGCCCCTTCGATCTGTTCCTGGGTGCCGCCCCGGAACAGGAAGCGTCCGCCTTGCAGCGTCGCGTAGGAGCCGGGGCGCGCTACCAGGACCTCGCCGGGCCTGGGCACCAGTTCCCGGTACACATAGGGGACTTCACCGAGCAGCGAGTCGGCCTGGGTGATCTTCTGGGGCAGCGGCCTGGGGCCCGGGACGATCAGCCAGCCGCCGCTCTTCTCGGGGCCGGCGGCCGGGGTCGGCGCCGCCCGGCCGAGCAGCACGTCCACCCAGAGCCGGAAGAGGTTCACGCCGTGCACGTCGTGGATGACGTAGGGCACGTCGGCGCCCGGCACCCGGGCGCCGACCTCCAGGAACACCAGTTCGTCGCCGGTGTCGAAGAGTTCGAGGTGGAAGGCGGAGCTGCGCAGGCCGAGCGCGTTCAGGCAGCGCACGGCGAAGTCCTCGCAGCGCCCGCGCACCGCGGGGTCCGTCTGGAAGACGGAGCCGAGCGGTTCCCCCAGGACCTCGAAGTCCAGGCAGCTGGAGACGTAGCGCGAGGTACACAGGAACAGCGGCTCGCCCGCGGCGTCCAGGACACCGTCGACGTGCAGGATCTCGCCCCGCACGAACTCCTCGATCTCGAAGTCGTGCAGGGTCCGCTCGGCGCACAGGGCCCGCAGTTCCCCGGCCGAGGCGACCTCGCGCACCCCCTGGCTGGACGCGCCCCGCACCGGCTTGACGATCACCGGGTAGCCGAACTCCTCGGCGGCCCGGACGATCTGCTCCTCGGTGCGGCAGGACGCCCACCGCGGCACCCGCAGGCCGGCCCGCGCCAGCACCTCCTTCATGACCGCCTTGTCGCGGAACCGGGAGATCTGCTCGCTGCCGGCCCCCGGGATGCCGTACCGCTCGCGCAGGGTCGCCGCGAGGTCGAGGAGCATCTCGGAGAAGGCGATGACGTGGTCGAAGGGGCCGTGTTCGGCCACGACGTCGTCGAGCAGGCCCAGGACGGCATCCACGTCGTCGAAGTCCGTGACGGCGTGGACGCGTTCGGCGCCGGCGGGCACCGCGCTGAGGCCGCCCTCGTCGCAGACGTAGGTGACCCGGTCGGTGTCCGGGCGGAAGACGACGTCGGGAGCGGCCAGACGGTTCTCCCAGCGGCGCTGGTCCTCGTACAAGGGCCAGCGGTTCAGGAACAGGATGGCGCCGGACATGGATATCTTCCTCACGGTCCGCGGTTCTCGAAAGCCGGAAAACGCCCGGCCCAGGGACGGCCGGCCGACGGCCGCGCCGGCCCCCGAAAAGAAGAGGTCGGACCCGGCCCGGAATTCGGGGCGCAGCCATCGAGGTGTCGTTCGCGCTGCCTCAGCCTCGCACGGGACCGGCCCGGCCAGAATAGGACCTACGTCCCAGCCCCCTGCGCGACGACGGCACGGGCAGGTCCAAAAACGTTCCGCAGCGGAGAACTCCCGCCCTGGGCAGATGGGCCTATTGCACGCCCGCGGCGCGGGACACAGAATCCGTAGCGCGCCCCTTCCGTCAACAGCGGGCCGCGCAGGTCGCCGGCGCCCCGTGCGGCGGCGACCGGGCCTTCGCGGCGGAACTCCGAAACCGGACTGATATCTCGCAGGACAGGTGGTGCGGTGATGACGGAAACGGCTCAGACGGTGCAACGGGCGGGCACCGAAGACTTCCGGGCGGCCATGGCCCGGTTCGCGTCCGGGGTCGTGGTGGTGACGACACGGGACGCGGACGGGGAGCCACGCGGCTTCACCGCGAGTTCGTTCTGCTCGGTCTCCCTGCGCCCCCAGCTGGTTCTCGTCTGCCTGGCGAACTCGGCCGACTCCTATGCGGCGTTCGCCTCCTGCGGACCCTTCGCGGTGAGCGTGCTGGGCAGCGAACACGACGCGCTGGCGACGCGGTTCGCGACCAGGGGCGCGAACAAGTTCGCGTCGGGCGGGCTGTCGCTCACGCCCGGCGGGCTGCCGGCCGTCGCCGGCGCGCTCGCCGAACTGGACTGCGAGGTGCACGCCCGCCACCAGGCGGGGGACCACATGATCCTGGTCGGCCGGGTGTCCGGGGCCCGTCTGGGGCTGGACACGGCGGCGCCCATGGTCCATTACGAGCGGTCGTTCCGGTCCCTGGCCTGAGCGGGACCGGCACGCCGGACATATCCCATGGGTAGATGGACCTATTGCCCGGGCGCCATTCGGGCCGGAGAATTCATATCGAGCCTCCCCCTTTCACGGAGAAATGCGGAGCGCACCGGGAGGCTTTCCCCGAACCGCCGGTCCGGCGTCGAATTCCCCGACAGTGGAACTTTTCTTTCCATCCTCCGGGAAACGACACGGGCGGCAGAAACACATCGCAAGCAGAAGCATTCAGATCGCGAATCACGGGAAACAGGAGATACGAGGATGCTGCTGAGAGTTGATCCGGTCGATTCCTTTTCCGGGACGTTCCGTGTTCCTTCCTCGAAGCCGGAAACGCAAAGGGCGATTCTGACCGGCACGCTGGCCGAGGGCACGTCGCGCGTCTACAACGACCTCCGTTGCGACGAGACGGAGACCATGAAGAACGCCTGCCGTGCCTTCGGTGCGCAGATCACCGAGCACGACGGGTTCCTGGAGATCCAGGGCATCGGCGGTTCGTTCCCGGCGGTCGGACGCGTCATCCAGTCGCGCGGCTCGGGCCTGGTGTTCCGCATCGTGACGGCGCTGGCGTCCGTCCAGCCCTCGCCCGTCGTGGTGACGGGCGACGCGACCCTGCGCAACCGGGTGATGGAGCCCCTGCTGGAGGCGCTGCGCGAACTCGGCGCGGACATCGAGTCGATCGTCGGCGAGAACAAGGCGCCGATCGTCAACTGGGCACGCGGCCTGCGGGGCGGGACCTGCCGGCTGCCGGGCGACATCAGCTCGCAGTTCATCACCGCCATCCTGTTCGCCGCTCCGCTGGCGGAGAACCCGGTGGAGATCGAGGTGACGGGCGAGGTCTACTCCCAGTCCTACATCCGCCAGACGCTGGCGAGCCTCACGGACGCCGGAATCAAGGTCACCGCGTCGGACGACATGCGCCACTACCGGGTGGAGCCCTCCACCTACCAGGCCCAGGACGTCGTCATCCACGAGGACTACACCTCCGCCTCGTACCTGCTGGCCGCGGCGGCGCTGTTCCCCGGCCGGACCGTGCTGACCAACGTGTACGGCGACAGCATGCAGGGCGAGTTCGCGATCGTCCCCATCCTGGAGAAGCTCGGGGTGGGCATCACCTTCGACCGGGCCAACTCGTCGCTGACCGTCGACACCCCGCCCGACGCCCTGCGCGGCGACTTCGAGGTGGACGTGAGCGACTGCCCCAACATCGTGCCCACCCTCGCCGGCCTGGGCGCGTACGTGCAGGGCAGCCTGCGGCTGACCGGCGGTCGCCTCACCCGCTTCCACAAGGCGTCGCGCATCGAGGCCATGGCCTCCGAACTGACCCGCGCGGGCGTGGACATCGAGGTCCTGTACGACGACGGGATCTGCGACGGCTTCGAGGTCCGCGGCGCGCAGACCTACCCCGGTGGGGTGACGCTGTCGAGCTGGGGCGACCACCGCATCTTCATGTCCCTCTTCGTCGCGGGCCTGCGGATGCAGTTCGCCAACCACTTCTCGGGCTTCGAAGACGTCAAGCTGTCCTTTCCCACGTTCATGGAGGAGTTCTCCAACGCGGGCGTCCGCACCATGGCCGTCGAGGAGGTGCAGGCCACGGCCGAGGCCGTCGGCTGATCCCCCGGAGATCGTGGCGGGGGGGGGGGGGGGGGCCGGGGGGGGCGGCCCCCCCCCCCCCACGGCGTGGGGGCTCCGGGGCCGGCGGCCCGCGGCCGGCGGCGAACGGCGCCCCCGCTCGACCGTCCGCCCCCTCCAGCACAGGAAGCGCCGATGCCTTCTTCGCCCGTCCCCCGGCTGCGCGCCGATGTCTCCGGACTGCCCCGCTACACACCCGGCCGGGTCGCTCCCAGCGATCTCGTGGACAAGCTGTCGTCGAACGAGAACCCCTTCGCCCCGCTGCCGTCGGTCATCGCCGCGCTGCACGGGGAACTGGAGCGCGTCAACCGCTACCCCGACGCGGCGAACGGCGCGCTCGTCACCCGGCTGTCCGGCCGGCTCGGGGTGCCTCCCGAACACGTCGTTCCCGGCGCCGGGTCCCTCGGGGTCACCGCGGATCTGCTGTGCGCGGCCGTCGGCGAGGGGGACGAGGTCCTGTTCGCCTGGCGCTCGTTCGAGGCCTACCCCCGGCTCGTCTGGGCCGCCGGGGCCACCCCGGTGCAGATCCCGCTGCGGGACGAGCGGCACGACCTCGACGCCATGGCCGACGCGCTCACCGAGCGCACGCGCCTCGTCGTCGTCTGCAACCCCAACAACCCGACCGGTACGGCCGTGCGCCGCGGCGAGCTGGAGCGCTTCCTCGACCGGGTTCCGGGCGACGTGCCGGTCGTCCTCGACGAGGCCTACCGCGAGTTCGTCGACGACCGCGACGTACCGGACGGCATCGCGCTCCAGCGCGACCGCCCCAACGTGGTCGTGCTGCGCACCTTCTCCAAGGCCTACGGCCTGGCGCGGCTGCGGGTGGGCTACGCCGTCGCGCACCCCCCGGTCGCGGACGCGCTGCGGGCCTGCGCCGTGCCGTTCGGCGTCAACGGACTCGCCCAGGCGGCCGCGCTCGCCTCGCTGGACGCGGAGCCCGAGCTCCTCCACCGGGTGGAGACCCTGGTGGCCGAGCGCGCCCGCGTCACCCGCGGCCTGCGCGCCGCCGGCTGGAGCGTCCCGGACAGCCAGGCCAACTTCGTCTGGCTGCGCCTCGGTACCCGCACGGCGGCGTTCGCCGACGCGTGCCTGGCCGCGGGGGTCATGGTGCGCCCCTTCGGCGAGGAGGGGGTGCGGATCACCGTCGGCACTCCCGAGCAGAACGACCGCCTGCTGAAGATCGCGGGCGACCTGCGGGCCTGAGGGCCGTCCCGCGGTCTCCGGCCGCACGGCGCGCGGCGCCCCGGATGCGGTACTCGGCCCGGCGGAGGGCCGGTCCCTCCCGCCGGGCTCGTCCGTGCGGTCGCCCGGACGCCCCGCGGTGCCGTGGCCGTCCTCGCGCGCCGGCCGGGGACGCCGGCCGGCCCCCCGCACCCCGTGCCCGCCCGGTGGTGCGGCCCACCGCCGCGCGCCGGAACCCGGCCCGCTCCCCCCGAGGTCCGGACCCGCGGCGTGGCCGCCGCCGCGCGGCGCGGGCTCGGGCCGCGCTCTCGAACCGCTCCAGCCCCGCTCACGAAACACCTTCCGGAAACGCTCCAGCCCGGCTCACGAGCCGCACTCGTGTGCGAGCGATGCGCCCGGCGCGGGGCGTAGCTTGGCCGCGGCAGTACGGGGGTGAGGCGGTGCATCGCGCCGCCCGACGCTCCCCGAGGCTGCACGTTCCGCGGAATCAAGTCCTTGAACCGTTCCTCTCTTGCCCTTCGGGGGAACACAGCAGGAGGAAGAAGAACGTGGGAGAAGCACCGGCCGTGAACCTCACCTTCCGGGAGCTGGACGTGCTCGGCCTGCTGGCCGAGGGGCTGAGCAACCGGCTCATCGCCCGTCGGCTCGACATCTCCGAGAAGACCGTCAAGAACCATCTCGGCAGCATCTACTGCAAGATAGGCGCCACCCACCGCACCCAGGCCGCGCTCTACGCGCGCCACGTCGGACTGACCGTCACCCGGGAGGCGGACCCGGCGGACGGTGCCGCCCTGACGGCGCGCGAACGGCACGTCCTCGGCCTGCTGGCCGAGGGGCTGAGCAACCGGCTCATCGCCCGTCGGCTCGACATCTCCGAGAAGACCGTCAAGAACCATCTCGGCAGCATCTACTGCAAGATAGGCGCCACCCACCGCACGCAGGCCGCGCTCTACGCGCGCCACGCCGGCCTCGCCTGCTGAACCCGGCGGGGCCGGCGCGGGGCCGCCCGCGGGAAGGACGCCGGCGCCTCCCGCGGTTCACTCCTCCTCGGCGAGGAACCCGCGCACCAGATCGGCCGCCTCCGGGCGGCACTCCTCGAAGTAGGCGTGCCGGGCCCCCGCGAAGAGGCGGCTGCGGGCTCCGGGGATGCGCCCGGCGAGCAGGCCGAGGTTGTCCGGCGGGGTCAGCCGGTCCTGGTCGCCGTGCAGGACCAGGGTGGGTGCGGTGATGCGCGGCAGGTCGTTCCAGGCGTCGTGCTCGTTGCTGGCCACCAGATGGGCGCGGCGCGCGTGGGCGGGCATCCGCGGGTCGCCCAGGGTGCGGTAGGGGCCGGGGTGCGCGGCCCGCCATTCGGGCGAGTACATCAGGTCGGCGAGCGCCCGCCGTACCGCCTCCGGGTCGGGTCGGGCGAGCAGCTTGCGCACCGCGGTGTCCCGTTCCACGGCGTGCGGGCCGCCCGGGGAGGTACAGCCCAGCACCAGCCGGCGGACCCGCCCCGGATGGCGGATCGCGAGCCACTGCGCGACGCGTCCGCCCATCGACGTGCCGTAGACGTCGGCGCGCGGGACGCCGAGCGCGTCCAGCACCGCCACCACGTCGTCGGCGAACTGCACGGTGGAGTACGGCCCTTCGGGCTTGTCGCTGTCACCCGTGCCGCGCGGGTCCAGCGTGATGGTCGAGCGCAGGCCGTGGAAGTCCTCCCGGACGCCGTCCCACCAGTGGTGGTCGTTCGCCTGCCCGGCGAGCAGGACCAGGGGCGGGCCCTGCCCCCTGTGCTGACAGGCCAGCGCGGTGCCGTCCGGGGTACGGGCGATGACCGTCGTGGCCTGCTGGTCGTGTTCGGTCATCGACCGGAACCACCTCACTGTTCGAAGGGACGGCGCGTTCCTCAGCTCTCGCCCACCTCGGCGACCGGCCGACGGGAGCGGGCCAGCTCGATCTCCGGGACGTGCTCCTCGGCCCAGCGCCGCACCGCGCGCAGCGGCACGAGCAGGGAGTGGCCGAGCGGAGTCAGGGCGTACTCGACGCGGGGCGGGTTCTCGTCGTACTCGTGGCGGCTGATCAGACCGTCGGCCTCCAGGGAGCGCAGGGTCTCGGTCAGGGCCTTCGAGGTGATGCCCCGGATGTGCCCCTTGAGCTCGGTGAAGCGGCGCGGCCCGCCGTCCAGGGCGTTGACGACGAACACCGTCCAGCGCGCGCCGATCCGGTGCAGCACCGTGCGGCTCGGACACGTCGCCGCCATCACGTTGTAGGCCCTGCCCATGGCTGCCTCCGGTTTCGTTGAAGATACCGGTATCCAATCTATACCGTCAGATCCGATCCTACGAGGAGGAGTGCGATCCATGGAGCGGATTCTGGTCATCGGCGGTGCGCGGGCGCTCGGCGCGGCCATCGCCAGGCGTGCGGTCAAGGACGGTTTCGAGGTGGTGGTCGGCGCCCGCGACCTGGCCGCGGCCGAGGAGACGGCGGCGGAGATCGGCGCCACGGCGGTGCGGTGCGACCTCCAGGACGAGTCGACGCTCGCCGCCGCCGCGGAGCGTCTGAGGGACGGCGTCGACCACATCGTGACGACCGGCTCGGCACCGCACGACGTGCGCGCCGGCGAGCTGGACCGCGACAGGCTGGTGGCCGCCTTCACGGCCAAGGTGCTCGGCCCGATGCTGGTCGCCAAGCACTTCGCGCCGATCCTGCGGCCGACCGGGTCGATGGTGCTGTTCTCCGGAGTGGTCGGATGGCGCCCCGGGCCGGGATCCCTCGTCAAGGGGGTCACCAACGGCGCGGTGGAGTACGCCGCACGCCACCTGGCGGCGGACCTGGCCCCGGTCCGCGTCAACGCCGTCTCGCCCGGCGTCGTGGACTCGGGCGCCTGGGACCGCCTGGGCGACCGCAAGAGCGCCCTGCTGGGCAAGAGCGCCGCGGGGACCCTGGCCGGACGGCACGGCGAGAGCGACGACGTCGTCGACGCGGTGATGTGGCTGCTCGGCGCCGGCTTCGTCTCCGGCGAGACGATCCACGTCGAGGGCGGAGCCCGCCACAAACTCGCCTGAGCCCCGCACCGGCGCCGCCGCGTGCGCCCGGTCGCACGCGGCACGCGGGGCGGGGGCCGGTCCCCACCGTCCCGACGCCCCCCGCACCGGAGTTTTCCCCGGCCCGGCGCACCCCCGCCGGGTGGTTCCGCCGAACCCCGCCGTCCGCAGGCGGGGACCGAGACCCAGGAGACAGACCATGTCCGAGCACGTTCTGATCGTCGGCCCGGGCCGCGACTTCCCCGCCCGCCTGCGCCGGGCCGCGCCCGGTACCCGCACCACCGTCCTGTGCGACGTCACCTACATCGGCCGGGTCAGGGAGCCGGCGGAGAACGTCCGGGTCCTCTGCCTGCGCAGGGACGCGCCCGAGGGCGAGTGGATCGACCTGGCCCAGGCCGTGCACGCCCGTGATCCGTTCACGCGCGTCGCCACGTTCGGGGAGTCGGACCAGATCCCCTACGCCGCGGTCGCCCAGGCCCTGGGACTGCCGGGCCACAGCCCGCGCACCGTGCACCTGGCCCACGACAAGGCCGCGATGCGCGAGTGGCTCCGCGAGAAGGGGATCGACGCCACCGCGTCCCGGCGCGTCGAGAACCTCGACGAGCTGCGCGCCTTCACCCGGCTCCACGGCCTGCCCTGCATCGTGAAGCCGGTGTCGAGCGCGGGCAGCCTGGGCGTCGGCAAGGTCTGCGCCGAGGGCGACCTGGAGCGCGCCTTCGCGCGGGCCGGCGGTGCGGGCCCGTCCGGAGTGCTCGTCGAGGAGTTCCTGGAGGGACCGCAGTACAGCGTCGAGGCGTTCTCCGAACACGGCGAGCACCAGCTGGTGGGGATCACCGCCAAGTGCTCCGACCCGGAGGGCTTCGTCGAACTCGGACACGTCTCCCCCGCCCCTCTCCCGGAGGACCGGCAGCGGAGCATCGGGGCCTACGTCACGCGGATACTCGACGCCCTCGACGTGCAGAACGGACCCACCCACACCGAGGTCGTCCTCACCGGCAAGGGCCCGCGGCTGATCGAGACGCACGTCCGGGTCGGCGGCGACGGCATCCCGGACCTGACCCTGGACGCCACCGGCGTCGACATGGACGACTGCACGACCCGGCAGGCACTGGGCGAGGAGGTGCTGCCCGGCATCCGGGCCGCCCTCGCCGAACCCGGGCCGGCGCGCCGGGCCTCGGCCATCTGGTTCGCCTCCCTCGACACCTCCGGCACCCTCGTCTCGGTCACCGGCACCGACAAGGCGGCGGCCGTCCCCGGCGTCGGCAAGGTCGCCGTCCTCGCCGAACCCGGCACCGAGATCGGCGCGCTCACCGACTCCGACGCCCGCCTCGCCTCCGTCCGCGCGCTCGGGGACACCCCCGAAGCCGCGCTGGCCGCCGCACGGGAGGCCGTGTCCCGTCTGGAGTTCCGCCTGGCCGCACGCCCCCGGGACGGCCGGACGGTCTGAGGCCCGCCCGGCCCGGAACCCCACGAAGAGGAATGGGAACCCTGTCATGACCACTGGCCCCCAGCTCACCACGGTGCCCGGCGGCACCTCGGCGCGCTCAGGATTCTGGTACTTCTGGGCCTCGTCGGGCATCAGCAGCCTGGGGACCGGCGTCACCGCCGTCGCCCTGCCGCTGACCGCACTCGTCGTCCTCGACGCCTCGGCCTTCGACGTCGGCCTCATCACCGCCGCCAGCTACGCGGGCGCCGTCCTCCTCGGGCTGCCGGCCGGTGTCATCGTGCAGCGCTTCCCGATGCGGCGCCTCCAGGTCCTCATGGACCTGATCCGCGCCGTCCTGATCGCGTCGGTGCCCGCCGCGGCGTGGCTGCACATCCTGACCATCGCCCAGCTCGTGCTGGTCGGCCTCTTCATCAGCCTCGCCAACATCCTCTTCGACGTCGCCAACACCGCCTTCCTTCCCGCCATCGTCGGCAAGGAGGAACTGACGGCCCGCAACAGCCTCATCTCCGGCACCCTCGCCACCACCCAGCTGGCCGGCCCCTCGCTGGGCGGCCTCCTCGTGCAGCTCCTCGGCGCGGCCACCAGCCTGTTCACCGACGCGATCAGCTACCTGCTGTCCGCGGTCCTCCTCGGGCGCATCCGCGCGGAGAGCCCCCGCTCCCCGGCGCACGGCCACGAACCGTTCGTCCGGCAGATCAGGGAGGGCGTGCGGTTCGTCCTCCGGCACCCGGTGATACGCCCCTCCGTCCTGGCCTCCACCGCCTTCAACCTCGCCTCCGGGATCGTCCTGGCCGTGGCCCCCGTCTTCCTGGTCCGCACCGCCGGCCTCCCGGCGGGCACCGTCGGTCTCGTCCTCGCCTGCGACGGCCTGGGAGCACTCGCCGGAGCCGCGATCACCACCCGGCTCGCCGCCGGACTCGGCACCGCGCGCGCCGCCGTGCTCGCCACCGCCGCGGGAGCCGCCGCCACCCTGCTGCTGCCGCTGGCCCGGTCGAGCTGGACGGCGGTCTGCTTCGCGCTCGGCCTGGCCGGATTCGCGGCCGGCATCACGATCCTCAGCATCCTCACCCGCACCCACCGCCAGACCGTCACCCCACCGCACCTCCTCCCCCGCGTCGTCGCGTCGGTCCGGTTCTTCACCTGGGGCGCCCTCCCCGTCGGCGCGCTCCTCGGCGGCACCATCGCGGACACCCTGAGCGCACGCGGCGCCCTCGGCACCGCCTGCGCGCTCGTCGTCCTCGCCCCCCTCGCCCTCTACGCGAGCACGGTCCGCACCCTCGGCAACCTCGACGACTGACCGGCGCCGCCCGGCTCTCGGCACGACCGGCGAGGGGAAACCGGTCGTGCCGGGAGCCGGACACGGGAGCCGCGGGGTCCGCGCCGGACCGGAGCGCGGAGGGCGCTCGCTCCCACGTGCGAGGGTGAGGCGGGGCAAGCCGGGGAATTCGAAGGGCAGTTACTCCCCCACGAACCCCGGGCGCCACCCCGTGTGGCCCGCCCGCCCCCCGCACGGAGGCTCCCCCCATGCTGCGAGGCATCGACGTCAGCGCCTACCAGTCGTCCGCCTACGACACCACCGGCCTCTCCTTCGTCTTCGTCAAGGCGACCGAAGGCCGTACGTACGTCAATCCCAAGCTCGCCGCCCAGGTGAAGCGGGCCCGCGACGCCGGCTGCGTCGTCGGGCTCTACCACTTCCTGTGGCCCGGCAACCTCACCGCGCAGGCCGAGCACTTCGTCGGCAAGGCCCCCGAGAGGGCGGGCGACGTGCTCGCCGTCGACTGGGAGACCACGGGCGAGGGCACCCACGCGAGCAACGCGGAGAAGGACCGCTTCGTGCGCAAGGTGAAGGAACTGCGCCCGCACAACCGGGTGGTCCTCTACACGAACCGGAACTTCTGGCTGAACGTCGACACCACCTCGTACGCGGGCGACGGCCTCTGGATCGCCGACTACGTGAGCGCCGGCAAGCCGCGCATCAAGGCGAAGTGGCGCTTCCACCAGTACACGTCCGACCCGGTGGACAAGGACGTCGCCGACTTCCCCAGCAGGACGGCGCTGCGCACCTGGGCGGGCGGAGCCTAGTGCCGTGGGCCGGCGGGGGGGGCGGCGCGGGGCCCCCCCCGCCCCCCCCCCGGGCCCCCCGGCCGCCCCCGCGCCCCCCCCCGGCCCGGGCGCCCCCCGGGGGCGGGGGGGCCCCTTGCGCGGGCCCCGCAGGGGGGGGCGGGCCCCCGCCCCCCGGCCCCCCGGCCGGCCCCCGGCGGCCGGCTCCGTCGCCCGGCCCGTACGCGGTGACCGGACGGGTGTGCCGGACGGTCCGCGACGGCCGGTGCAGCGCCCGCCCCGCGCCGAGCCGTGTACCGGGCGTACCCGGCTGCGGCCCGGTGCGGCGAGAGCGCGTGCGGGGCGGGCGGGGACGGCCGGACGGGCGTCAGCCGCGGAAGTCCTCCGGGCGCTCCCGGGGCGCCGCGGCCAGTGCCTCGGTGACCGCGGTGACGCCCTCGCGCAGACCGTAGACCGGCGTGCCGGGCTGCTGGCGCCAGGAGTCGTCCAGGCCGCCCGCGTCCACGGTGTCGAAACCGATCGCGTCGATCAGCCCGCGGACCCGCCGCTTGGCCTCGGCGTCGTCGCCGGCCACCGGCAGCGCCATGCGGTCGGGGGCGCCGGCGGGGCGGGCGCGGTCCAGGAGGTCCTGGGCGTAGGTGCCGTTGAAGGCCTTCACGACCGCGTGGCCGAGCTGCTGCGCGGTCCAGCGGCTCTCGGTCAGGCCGCCGTCCTCGATCGCGGCGATCCGGCCGTCGCGCTGCCGGGGGTAGTAGTTGCCGGTGTCGATGACGACGACGCCGTCGGCGGCACCGTCCAGGACGCCGTCCGGCAGGTCGGGGACCGCCTTGAGGGGGACCGTGACGACCACGATCTCGGCGTCGCGCGCCGCCTCCTCGACCGGGACGGGCCGGGCCCCGGTCTCCTCGGCGAGCGCGGTGAGCGTGTGGGGGCCGCGGGAGTTGGCCACGGAGACCTCGTGCCCGGCCGCGGTGAACCGCCGGGTCAGGTTGCCGCCGATGTTGCCCGCGCCGATGATGCCGATCTTCATGAGAGACAGACCCTTCCGGGGTGGATGCTCCTGATGGGGATCACCAACCCCGGGCGCCGGTGCCCTATTCCGCCCGATACGGCAGACGGGTCACCGGGCCGCGGGCACGCGGCCCTCGGCCGGTCCGCGTCCGCCGGCGGCCGGCGGGAACGGACGAGGGGGCGCCCGCCGGTCGTGCCGGCGGGCGCCCCCTCGCGGCGCGTCACTTGTTCAGGTGGGCCCAGAACTCGTCGAACGAGAGGAGCTTGTCGCCGTTCAGGTCGCGGGTCGCGATGATGACCTCCGCCACCGACTCGGTGACGTTCCAGTCGCCGCCCTGGGCGAGCGCGGTCTTGAACTCGGCCGCCGTGACGAACCCGTCACCGTTCGTGTCGATCCGCTCGAACTGCTTGCGTGCTTCCTCGATGTCGGCCACCGATCCGCCCCTTCGTCGTGCATCACTGCGTGCGTCGCTGCTGGTGTACGGAGGTCAGATTAACGGGCCGCGCGAGCACGCCGGGCGGTGCCCACCCGCGAGCGGGCCCGGCACCCGGGCCCGCGTCCCCCGGGACGGGCGACGCCGGACCGCGCGTCTGCCAGTGTGGAGCCCGCGGCGGGCGGCGCCGCGGAATCGAGGGCCGACGTGACCGGTACCGGGACGACACTGCGCGCCGTTGTCGAGGCCGCGGGCCGCGGGGTCCCGCCCGCGCCCGACGGGTCCGTCACGATCGTGCGGCAGCACGCGTGGCGCGACGCGGGCGTCCTCGCCTTCACGGCGCACTCGGTGGTCTTCATCGACGAGGACGAGGACTGGGTGCGCGCGGCCCTGGCGGCCGTCGGCTGCGATCCGCTCGCCGCCGCCCTGAACCCCCGTTTCCTGGCCGTTTTCGGGGAGCGGACGGGGCGCTCGCACGACACCGTCGACGTCCTCGCGGTCGCCGGCCCGCTGCCGGGCCCGCCGCCGCTGCCGCTCACGGAGGTGTCCGGGCCGTCCGGTCCCGGCCATCCGCGGGCCGCCGCCGCGCGGGCCCGGCGGGACGGTGTGCGGGCGTGGGAGGCGCGCGGCGGTGTGGTCGTCCTCGGACGCGGGGTCGGCGGACGGCTGGAGGTCTCGGTCGAGGTGGACGAGGAGGCGCGGCACCAGAGGCTGGGCGGGCGGCTCGCCACGGCGGCACGCCACCTCGCCGGCGGCCCGGTGTGGGCGCAGGTGGCGGCCGGAAACGCCCGCAGCCTGCGGGCGTTCCTGGCGGCCGGGTTCCGCCCGGTCGGGGCGGAGGCGCTGTTCACGCCCCGCGCCGCCCCGCCGCGGGCCGGGCGGTGACCGGGGGCCGGGCGGGGCGTCGCGTCATGCTCCGGTGCCGTGACCGGCAGGGTGCGCCGGGTGGCTCGCGGCGTCCGGTGCGGTGCTGCGCACGGCGGAGCGTCGCCCGCGTACGGGATGTACGCGGGTGATGCGACGACGCGGCGAGCCGCCGTCCCGGGCGTCGCGAGCCGGCGGACCCGCCGGTCGGGGCTCTAGCGGAAGATGCCGGTGTGGCCGAGCGAGTAGCGGCCCGGCTGGGGGTAGACCGCGAGGCCGTGCGGGCCGCGGCCGACGGGGATGCGGGCGAGCTGCTTTCCGGTGCGGGTGTCGATGGCGTACACCTCGGCGTCGTAGCGCCCGGAGAGCCACAGGACCTTGCCGTCCGCCGAGACGCCGCCCATGTCGGGGCTGCCGCCGTCCGGCAGCCGCCACTTCCGGGTGAGTTCGTCGCGTGTGAAGTCGAAGACGGAGACGGTGCCTTCGCCCCGGTTGGAGATGTACATCTCGCGGGAGTCGCGGCCGATGTACAGCCCGTGGCAGCCCTTGCCGGTGTGCAGCAGGGTCGGCTGGGCGAAGGTGTCGCCGTTCAGCACCCAGACGCCGTCGGCCTTCATGTCCGCGATGTAGAAGGTCTTGCCGTCCGGGGAGATCTTCACGTCCTGCGGCATCGCGCCGTCGAAGGGCAGCTTCTGCTGGGCGACCACCTTCATCTTCTCGGTGTCGACCTTCAGCAGCTCGCCGCTGAACTCGCAGGACACGACGAAGTAGCGGCCGTCCGCGGAGAAGTCGGCGTGGTTGACGCCGTAGCAGCTGACGGGCTCGGTCTTGACGCGGTTCATCGTGTGCGCGTCGCGGAACACCAGCTCGCGGTCGAGGGAGGCCATGACGATGGCGTACTTGCCGTTGGGCGTGAAGTAGAGGTTGTACGGGTCGTGCACGTCGACCGGCTTGCCCGCCTTGCCGGTGGCGGGGTCGATCGGCGTGAGGCTGTTGCCCTTGTCGTTGTTCACCCACAGCGTCTTCATGTCCCAGGAGGGGACGACGTGCTGGGGCTGGGCGCCGACCGGGATGGTCTCGACGACCTTGTACGTCTTCGGGTCGATGACGGAGACGGTGTTGGACTCGGTGTTCGGCACGTACACCCGGGACGGGAAGTCCTTGACCACCGGGGAGAGCCGGTTCGGGCGGTCGGCCGCGTAGACGTCCGTCGGGTCCAGCAGCGGGGGCATGCCGGGCAGGCCCTCGGGCGCCTTCTTCTTCGCCGGGGCGGGCCGGACGGCGGCCTTGGTGCCGAGGGCCTCGTCGGCGTGTCCGCCGGCGGACCCGCCGCAGCCCGCGAGGGCGGCCAGCGCGGCGAGGGCGGCACCGGCGGCGAGGGCACCGCGCAGGGGGGAACGCGAGGACGGGCGCAGGGAGGAACGCGGGGAGGAACCCAGGAGAGAGGGGGGCGTCGGCATCAGCTCAGCAACTCCGTTGTGGTGACCGGGCGCAGGCCGCGCCCGTCGAGTTCGTGCAGGAGGTCGGGGAGGGCGGCGACGGTGTCGGCGTAGCCGAAGTGGAGGCTCACCACGGAGCCGGGCCGTACGGCCGCCAGGACGTTGCGGGTGACGGCGGCGGCTCCGGGCGAGGTGTAGTCGAGGGAGTCGACGTCGTAGGACAGGGTGTGCGGGTATCCGGCGTCCCGTGCGAGCCGCTGGACCAGGGCCGAGGCCCGAGGACTGCGGGAGGGCCGGAACCAGGTGCCGATCGAGCCGGTCAGCCGCTTCAGCCGGTCCGCGCAGCCGCGGATCTCGGCGGCGGCCTCCGCCTGCGGCATCGCGTTGATGTCGAGGTGGCGGAGGGTGTGGTTGCCGAGGTCGTGGCCGCCGTCGAGGATGCGGCGGGCCATGCCGGGGTGTTCGTCGAGCCAGGTGCCCACGGCGAGGACGGTGACGCGCACACCGGCCTTCTCCGCCTCGCCGAGAACCGAGGTGGCGAGGGCGGGGTCGCCCTGGCCGTGGAAGGTGAGGGCGACCTTCGGGGGATGGGTGCGGGGGCCGTGCGCGATCTGCGCGGGCTGGGCGGGAAAGCGGCGGGGGGCGGGCGCGGGCGGTGCGGTGCGGGCGCTCGGCGCCGCGGAGGCGCTCGGCGCGCCGGGGGGCCGGGACCGGGGATCGGCCCGTGCGGCGCCGGGGGCCACGGGGGCGGAGCACCCCGCGGTGAGGGCGCCCGCGGAGAGCGTTCCTGCGGTGAGCGCGAGGCCCGAGAGCAGGGCCGCGCGCCGCGGTGGGGCGGGTGGTCCGGGATCTTCGGCGGGCGTGGTCACCGGACCATTTAAGGGGCGGTACGCCCGGAATCCAGCGATTGCTCCGTCTGCGGGCGGCTGCGGGTCGGCGGCGGCCCGGGCACCCCGGGGCTCCCGGCCCCGACGGGACGCCGCCGCACCGACTCCGCCGCGGGCCGGAGGCCGGACCCCGCGGGGAGGCCGCCCGGCCCGGAGCGGGGCGGCGCCCGGAGCGGGGCGGCGCCCGGGACGCGGAGGCGGTCGGAACACGGCGGCGCCCGGAGTTGGGCGACGATCGGACCCGGGGGGGGCGGTCGGGAGGCCGTCCGGGGAGGTGTCCTCGCGTTTTGGATCAGTCCGGCGGGTCTGCGATAGTCAGCGGTGCGACCTCCACCCATTGACCCGGGCCCTGGTTGTCGCCGGCACCGCGGACCACACCCCATTCGTTGCGCGGCGCCCCGGAACCCCGGCTGCCACGCGGCCGGGGTTCTCGTGTACGCACGGCTCGCGGCGGGCCGCACGCGACGCGCCGTCCACGCTTCAGCGGTCGGCGACGCGCATCTCGAACCAGGTGGTCTTGCCGCGGGGCAGCAGGTCGACGCCCCAGCGGTCGGAGAGTTTGTCGACGAGGAACAGTCCCCGGCCGCTCAGGTCCAGGTCCTGGACCGGCATGAGGCAGGGAAGGCCGCGCGAGGGGTCGCGCACCTCGACGCGAATCCAGCCGCGGCGGCGGCGCATCCGGAGTCCGAACATGCGGGCGCCGGTGTGTCGTACGGCGTTGCCCACCAGTTCGGAGACGAGTAAGACCGCGTCCTCGGTCATCTTCGGCGAGAGGCCCCAGTGCCGCAGCACCACGACCTGGGCCAGACGCCGGGCCGACGCCGCCGACTCCGGACGGGACGGCAACTGCACCTCGGTGTCGAGAGGGTTGCCGAACGACTCCAGTGCCCTGAGCGCCCGTTCGTCCTCGACCGCAGGCGTCCAGCGCGCCGCGGTCGCACTTCCGTGCCGCCCCGGCTGATCGATACCTTCCAGCCCCGCCATGCCCCCCATCATGGCCGCCGCACCCCCGCCGAGGGGCCGTTCCGGAGGAATACGTCCCCCGGAACGGGACATTCCACAGGGGTCGAACGGCATATGCCCACGGCATTTCGGCGGGCTGGACAGCCCATTCGACCTGGGGCGACGTGCGGTTCGGGGGCATGACCCGGCGGCTGGCCACAAGGTGCGCTTAAGGTTCTCTTAAGGCTGGCATAAACCGCACCATCGGGGGACGCCGGGTAAGACACCGCGTCAATGGGACGGGGGACGGCACCGTCGGCGCGGTGCCGCCGTCCGCCGGGTCAGAGGAACTCGGCCTTGCCCGGGCCCTCCTCGACGAAGCTGCGCATCCCCCGCTCGCGGTCCTCCGTGGCGAACAGGCCGGCGAACCAGTTCCGCTCGATGGCCAGCCCGGTCTCCAGGTCCGTCTCCAGCCCCGCGTCGACCGACTCCTTCGCCGCGCGCAGCGCGATCGCCGGGCCCTGCGCCAGCCGGGCGGCCCACGCGTGGGCGGCCGTGTGGACCTCGGCGGCGGGCACCACCCGGTCGACCAGACCGAGCGTCAGCGCCTCCTCGGCCTTGACCATGCGGCCGGTGAAGATGAGGTCCTTCGCCCGGGAGGGGCCGATCAGCCGGGACAGCCGCTGGGTGCCGCCGGCGCCCGGGATGAGGCCGAGCAGGATCTCCGGCTGGCCCAGCTTCGCGTTGTCCCCGGCGATGCGGTAGTCGGCGCAGAGGGCGAGTTCGCAGCCCCCGCCGAGGGCGTAGCCGGTGACGGCGGCGACGACGGGCTTGGGGATGCGGGCGACGGCGGTGAAGGAGTCCTGGAGCGCCCGGGACCGCGCGACCATCGCCGCGTGGTCCATGGCCTGCATCTCCTTGATGTCCGCGCCGGCCGCGAACACCTTCTCCCCGCCGTACAGCACGACGGCGCGCACGTCCGCCCGCGTCGCGGCCTCCTCGGCGAGTTCCCTGAGACGGTCCTGCGTCGCGATGTCCAGGGCGTTCATGGGCGGGCGGTCCAGGCGGATGGTGCCCACGCCCTCGGCCACTTCGAGATGAACAGTCATGGCAGCAGGTTAGTGCTCGTTAACGGCAACGGGCCGGGTGTGCTGGGTCACAGCGCACCCGGCCCGCGGTGGACCGGCCGTCCGGCCGCCCTACTTCGTCCAGTCCGCCCAGGACATGTTCCAGCCGTTGTAGCCGTTGTCCGGGGCGACCGTCTTGTCGTGCGAGTTCTTCACCACGACGACGTCGCCGGTGATCGAGTGGTCGAAGAACCAGGCCGCCGCCACCTTCGCGTCCCAGCCGCCGCGCACGTCGCGCAGACCGATGCAGCCGTGGCTGGAGTTGTAGTTGCCGAAGGTGCCGCCACCCCAGTAGTTGCCGTGGATGAAGGTGCCGGAGTCGGTGAGGCGCTGGGCGTGCGGGACGTCCTTGATGTCGTACTCGCCGCCGTAGCCGACCGTCTCGCCGTTCATGCGGGTCACCTTGAGCCGCTCGCTGATGACCATGCGGCCGTTCCACGTGTCGTAGCCCGGCTTGCCCGTGGTGACCGGGAGGGTCTTGAGGACCTCGCCGTCGCGCTTGACGGTCATCTTGTGGGTCTTCGCGTCGACCGTGCTGACCTGCCGGCGGCCGATGGTGAACGCCACCGTCTTGGCCTGCTTGCCGTACACGCCGGGACGTCCCTCGACGCCGTCGAGGTCGAGACGGACGGTGACCTTCGTGCCGGCCGCCCAGTACTCCTCGGGGCGGAAGTCCAGCCGGTCGTTGCCGAACCAGTGGCCCTCGACGGCGACCGCGGGCTCGGTCGTGATCCGGATGGCCTTCTCCACGGCGTCCGGGTGCGTGATGCCCCGGGTGAAGCGGACCGAGAAGGGCATCCCGACCCCC
The DNA here is from genome assembly GCF_043199735.1 of Streptomyces sp. NPDC048566. NCBI lineage: Bacteria > Bacillati > Actinomycetota > Actinomycetes > Kitasatosporales > Streptomycetaceae > Streptomyces > Streptomyces sp. NPDC048566. Next base: position 19,625 of record NZ_JBICWL010000019.1, on the reverse strand, counting down.
ACCGTGGAGCCGTCCTCGGGCGAGTAGATGCCGACGAAGGTGTTCTTCGGCGTCAGTGTGGTGAACGCCGACTCCTCGGCGGCCTCACGCCCGCCGGAGTCCTCGGCGACCGCGTGGACCGTGTACTTGGTGGCCGCGGCCAGGTGCGAGGACGGGGTCCAGGTGGCTCCCCCGTCGGTGATGCCGCCCTTGACAGCGTTTCCCTTGGTGTCCTCGACGCGGACCTCGGTCAGTTTGCCCTTGGCCGCGGTGACCTTGAGCGCGCCCGTCGTCTCCACGTCTCGGGCCCCGTCCTCGGGGGCGATCCGCACCACGGCCCGCGAGACCCTGGTGTCCGCGGTGCCGCTCGACTCGCTGCCCTTGGCGTCGCCCGAGCCGGCTTCCCGGTCCGAGTCCCCTCCCCCGCCGCACGCCGTCAGCGCCAGCAGCAGAACTCCCAGCAGCAGCGCCAGGACTCCCCTGCTCCGGTGGGTCCGTGCGTCAACCGACGCCCCCGATATCGGTCGCCCGTTCACAGTCGATCTCCCCTCGCACGGCCTGATCAGGCCGGCCCGCACTCCAGCGCGTCCCACGCGCTTGTCGCGCCAATTAATCACACGGCCGGCGGCGATGGCTCCCCGCGAAGGTCACCGTTCCGTCCCAACTTCGGCCGTGCGGGACGCCGCTGGAGTCCGTCGTGCGCCTCCCCGCATATCGGGTCACTTCACCGCCGCGAGCCCGCCGTCCACTCCTTCCAGCCCATGTTCCAGCCGCCGAGGCCGTTGTCCGCCGCCACCCGCTTGTCGTTGCTGTGCACGACCTCGACGACGTCGCCGACCAGGCTGCGGTCGAAGAACCAGCCCGCGGGGGTGTCCGAGCCGCCGCCCTTCACGTCCTGAAGGCCCACGCAGCCGTGGCTCACGTTGGTGTGGCCGAAAGCCTCCGGCGCCCAGTAGTTGCCGTGCAGGAAGGTCCCGGACGCGGTGAGGCGCATCGCGTGCGGGACGTCCGGGATGTCGTACTCGCCGCCGAAACCGACCGTGCGGCTGTTCATCCGGGTCATCTCCAGCATCTCGGTGACGACCATCTTCCCGTTGTACGTGGTCGTCTTCGGCGCTCCCGCGGTGATCGGCACCGTGTCGAGCAGGGCGCCGTCGCGGCGGACCTCCATGGTGTGCGCGCGGGCGTCGACCACGGAGGTCTGGCTGCGGCCGACGGTGAAGGAGACGGTCTTCGACTGGAGTCCGTAGACGCCCTTCGCCGCCTGGACGTCCCGCAGCCGGAGCTCGACGGTGACCTTCGTGCCGGGCTTCCAGTACGCCTCGGGCCGGAAGTCCAGGCGGTCCTTGCCGAACCAGTGCGGGCGGATCTCGACGGCCGGTTCCGCCCGCACCCGGACGGCGCGTTCGACGGCCGCCCGGTTCTCGATCTCCCGGTTGAACTCCAGGGAGACGATCATCCCGGTGCCGACGGTGGACCGGTTCTCCGGGGTGACGTAGCCGATGAACCGCTCGTCGGGGACCTGCGTGGTGAAGGTGGTGTGCCGGGCCGACCGGCGTCCGTGGCCGTCCAGGGCCACCGCGTCGACCGTGTACCGGGCGGCGAGGGCGAGGCGGCGGCCGTCCGGGGTCCAGGACAGGCCGTCGTCGGAGATGTGCCCCGGTACCGGGGACTGCCGCGCGTCCTGGGACCGGACCACCTTCACGGACTCCAGGCGGCCGTCGGGTACCCGCACCTCCAGGGACTGCCCGGGGCGGACCCCCTTGGTGGTGTCCGCGGGCGTGACGTGGATGGCGTCCTCGGGCGAGCGCGGCTTGCCGAACGCCTCCCCGATCCCGCCCGAGGAGCAGCCGGCGGCTCCGGCCAGCAGAGCCGCCCAGGTCAGGGCGGCGGTCAGCGCGGTCCCTGCGCGCCGCGCGCGCGTCTGTACATGGTTCACAAGGGACCCAACGACGGCGCCCCGCCGGGGAAACGTGAGTGCGAGCCACCCGGTGGGCAGAACACTGGGGAGGACGACGCGACAGGGAGCTGCGGCCGGGACGCCGTACGCCCCCTCTCACTGCGTTCCACGAGCCGCGGGAGGCTGATCGGTGTCGAGCGCACCCGAGCAGGAGGCAGTCCACCAGGGACCTGCCGCCGAACTGCCCACGCAGACCGCCACGGACCCGGCGGGGCGGTCCACCGCCGCGCCCGCAACCACGGAACCACGACCGGCCGCCCCCGCCCTGAACGGCGCCCGGCGCCCGCAGGCGCCGCCCGTTCCCGTGTGGCCGGGTTCCCCCACCCCGCTCGGCGCACGCTTCCGTACCGGCCCCGACGGCGTCACCGGCACCAACTTCGCCCTGTGGGCCGGCGGCGCCGAGGCCGTCGACCTGTGCCTCTTCGACGACGCGGGCGCCGAGGTCCGCGTCCCGCTCACCGAACTCACCCACGAGATCTGGCACGGATTCGTCCCCGGCGTGCTCCCCGGCCGACGCTACGGCTTCCGGGTGCACGGCCGCTGGGACCCCTGGACCGGCGCGCGCTGGAACCCGGCCAAGCTGCTCCTCGACCCGTACGCGCGCGCGGTGGACGGCGACTTCAGCCTGCCGCCGGAGGTGTACGGGCATGTCCGGGACTGGCCGCAGCAGCACGTCGCCGACACCGTGCGCGACGACCGGGACTCGGCGCCGTTCGTGCCCAAGGGCGTGGTCGTGCAGGACGACGACGACTGGTGCGACGACCACCGCCCCAAGACGCCCTGGGCGGACTCGGTGATCTACGAGCTGCACGTCAAGGGGTTCACCCGGCTGCACCCGGGCGTCCCCGAGGAGCTGCGCGGCACCTACGCGGGGCTCGCGCACCCGGCGGCGATCGAGCACCTGGTGAGGCTCGGGGTGACGGCGGTCGAGCTGCTGCCGGTGCACCAGTTCGCGCACGAGGACCATCTGCTGCGCCGCGGCCTGAGGAACTACTGGGGCTACAACTCGATCGGCTACTTCGCCCCGCACGCCGGCTACGCGGCCTCCGGGACCAGGGGGCAGCAGGTCGGCGAGTTCAAGCGGATGGTGCGCGCGCTGCACGCGGCGGGCATCGAGGTCGTCCTCGACGTGGTCTACAACCACACGGCGGAGGCCGGCGAACTGGGCCCGATGCTGTCGCTGCGCGGGATCGACAACCGCGGCTACTACCGGCTCCAGGAGGACCCCCGCCGCTACGCCGACTACACCGGCTGCGGCAACACCCTGCACGTGGTGCAGCCCCAGGTGCTGCGGCTGATCACGGACTCGCTGCGCTACTGGGTGACCGAGATGGGCGTCGACGGGTTCCGCTTCGACCTCGCCGCCGCGCTCGCCCGGTCCATGCACGACGTCGACATGCTGTCGCCGTTCCTCGCCGTGATCGCGCAGGACCCGGTGCTGCGCCGGGTCAAGCTGATCGCGGAACCGTGGGACGTGGGCTCGGGGGGCTACCAGGTGGGGGCCTTCCCGCCGCTGTGGACGGAGTGGAACGACCGCTACCGCGACGCCGTACGGGACTTCTGGCGCGGTGCCCTGCCCGACGTGCGGGACCTCGGCTACCGGCTGTCCGGCTCCAGCGACCTGTACGCCTGGGGCGGGCGGCGCCCGTACGCGTCGGTGAACTTCGTGACCGCGCACGACGGCTTCACCCTGCGGGACCTGGTGTCCTACGAGCGCAAGCACAACGAGGCGAACGGGGAGGGCAACCGGGACGGCACGGACGACAACCGGGCGTGGAACGGCGGGGTGGAGGGGGAGAGCGCCGACCCGGCCGTCGGGGCGCTGCGGCGGCGGCAGCTGAGGAACCTGCTGACCACGCTGCTGCTGTCGACCGGCGTGCCGATGCTGGTCGCCGGGGACGAGTTCGGGCGCACCCAGCGGGGCAACAACAACGCCTACTGCCAGGACAACGAGATCGGCTGGGTCGACTGGACGCAGCTGGAGGACCCCGGCTGGCGGGCGCTGCTGGAGCTGACGTCCCGGCTGATCGCCCTGCGGCACGAGCACCCGGTACTGCGGCGCCGGGCGTTCTTCTCGGGACGGGCCCACTCGGCGGACGGGCTGCGGGACCTCGCCTGGTTCACGGCCCGGGGCACGGAGATGACGGAGCGGGACTGGTACGCGCCCGCCGGGACCCTCGGGATGTACCTGTCCGGGCGGGACATCCCGGGACGGGACGCGGTGGGCGCTCCGGTCACCGACGACAGCTTCCTCGCCGTGCTGCACGCCGGGGACGGGCCGGCCCGCTTCGAGCTGCCCGGCCCGCCGTGGGCCGGCGCCTACGAGGTGGTGGTGGACACCTCGCGCGAGGAGCAGGACGCCGAACCCGGCGTGGTGCACCCGGCGGGGGCGGCCGTCACCGTGCCGGCGCGGTCGGTGCTGCTGCTGCGGGTGCGCTGAACACCGTGCCGCGGGAGGGACCGGCACGGGTGCCGGCGCCCGAAGCCGCCGCCCCTCCCGGGGCCGGCTCCCGGGCCCGCGGGCCGCCGGTGTCCCCGCCGCGAGCTGCCCGGATTCCGCGCGGGCCGCGCGGTCCCGTTCCCGCCGGTCCGGCCGAAACTCGGTGGGCACTGTCCGTGGCACTCCGTAGGCTCGCCCCTGATGGCCACCACAGATGCAGTCACCACGGATCAGCCCGACCGATCGACGGTCCGCAGCCTGCTGCGGCTGTGGCCGTACGTGCGGCCGGTGCGGGCGCGGCTGTTCGGCGCGGCGTTCGTCGCGGTGGTCGCGTCGTGCCTGGGGCTGGTGTTCCCACTGGTCCTGAAGTGGATGGTGGACGGGCCGATCGCCGGCGAGGACCCGGCGGGGGTCTGGCTCGGCGCGCTGTGGCTGCTGCTGCTCGGCATCGCGGAGGCGGGGCTGTTCGGGCTGCGCCGGTGGCTGGTGGCCCGGCCGCTCGCGGGCGTCGAGGCGTCGATGCGGGCGGACCTGTACCGGCACCTGCAACGGCTGCCGGTCGCCTTCCACGACCGCTGGGCGTCCGGTCAGCTGCTGTCCCGGGGGACGACGGATCTGATGCTGGTCCGCATGTTCCTGGCGTTCCCGCTGACGTTCCTGCTGGTGAACTCGGTGACGATCCTGGCGGGCGTGGCGATCATGCTGGTCCAGCAGTGGACACTCGGGCTGGTGCTGCTCGCCCCCGCGATCCCGGTGATGATCGTCTGCTGGTCCTTCGAGCGGCGCTACTCGCAGGTGGCGCGCACGGCGCAGGACCAGGTCGGGGACCTGACGACGGTGGTCGAGGAGAGCGTGCTCGGCATCCGCATCATCAAGGGGTTCGGCCGCCACCGCAGTCAGGCCCGCGCGTTCCGCGAGCTGTCCGGGACACTGCGCGGCACGGAGCTGGCCAAGGCCCGGCTGCTCGCCTCGATCTGGGCCGTCATCGTCACCCTGCCCGAACTGGCCATCGGCGCCGCCCTGGTGCTCGGCACGATCCAGGTCGCCGACGGCGACCTGTCGGCCGGCACCCTCGTCGCCTTCCTGTCCACCGCGCTGGCGCTGCGCTGGCCCGTCGACTCCATCGGCTTCCTCCTCGCGATGAGCCAGGAGGCGGCGACGGCCACGGAGCGGTACTTCGAGGTGATGGACGCGCAACAGGAGTCCTCGCCCGCGCCCACCCCCGCCCGGACGCCGGCCGGCTCCCCGGGCCCGGTCCCCGCCGCGGCCCCCGCCCCGCCGGCCTCCCCGGCCGCGCCCGCGAACGGCGCCGCGCCCGTCGCGGCCGACCGGCAGGCGGCCACCGCCGGTCCGGCGGGAGCCCACCGGGCGGCGGCCCCGTCCCAAGAGGGCGGGCTCCGCCTCCACGGGGTCGTGTTCCGGTACCCGGACGCCGCCGGCGACGCCCCGCCGGTCCTCGACGGAGTCGACCTGCACATCCGGCCCGGCGAGAGCATGGCCCTGGTCGGCGCCACCGGGACCGGCAAGACCACGCTCACCGCGCTCGTCCCCCGGCTGCACGAGGTGACCTCGGGCCGGATCACGCTGGACGGCCGGGACATCACCGCCATGCCGCGCGAGGAGCTGCGCGAACTCGTCGCCGTCGCCTTCGAGGAGCCCACCCTCTTCTCCGCCACCGTCGGCGAGAACGTCCTGATGGGCGCCCCGGACTCCGCGGGCCGGGACGAGCTGGACCGCGCCCTGGCCGTCGCGCAGGCCGACTTCGCGCACGCCCTGCCCCAGGGGACCGCGACCCAGGTCGGCGAGCAGGGCCTCAGCCTCTCCGGCGGCCAGCGCCAGCGCCTCGCGCTGGCCCGGGCGGTGGTCGGCAGGCCCCGCTTCCTGGTCCTGGACGACCCGCTGTCCGCCCTGGACGTGCACACGGAGGCGGCGGTCGAGGCCGCGCTGCGCCGGGTGCTGGCGGAGACGACCGCGCTCATCGTGGCGCACCGCCCCTCCACGGTCCTGCTGGCCGACCGCGTCGCCCTGCTCTCCGGCGGGCGGATCACCGCCGTCGGCACCCACCACGAACTGCTGCGCACGCACGCCGAGTACGCCCATCTGATGTCGGGCGCAGAGGAGGACGACCGATGACCGCGGCGCCCACGACCACCGCTCCGGACCGGGAACCGGACGGAGCGCCGGGCGAGGACCGGAGCGACGCGACGGCGGCGGCCGGGGCCGCCGGACCGGCCGAGCCGCCCCGGGACCCCTTCGACCGCGACACCCTGCCCACTCCCCCGGGCGCGACGGCCGCCCTGCTGCGCTCGCTGCTCGCGCCGCTGCGGACCCGGGTGGCGGCGACGACCGTCCTGCTGCTGCTCCAGCAGGCGGCGGTGCAGGCCGGGCCGCTGCTCGTCGCCTACGCCATCGACCGGGCCGTCCCGGCGTCCCGGGACGGCGGCCACGGGCCGCTGATCGCCGTCGGCGTCGCCTACCTGCTGTGCTCGGCGTTCTCCGGCGGACTCCAGTGGGCCTTCATCATCGCCTCGGCCCGGGTCAACCAGGACGTGCTGCTCGACCTGCGCGGCCGGATCTTCCGGCACGCGCAGGCGCTCAGCGTCGACTTCCACGAGCGCTACACCTCGGGCCGGCTGATCTCGCGTTCGACCACGGACGTCGAGTCGCTGCGCGAGCTGCTCAGCGAGGGACTCCAGGAACTCGTCACGGTCATCCTGTCGTTCGTCTACATCTCGGCGATGCTGCTCTGGCTGGACGCGGGTCTCGGCGCTGTCGCGGTCGCCTCGTTCGTCCCGCTGTACCTGCTCATCCGCCGCTACCGGCGCCGGGCGGGCAGGATCTTCGCCGTCCGCTCGACGGCGATCGCCTCGGTGATCGTGAAGTTCGCGGAGACGATGAACGGCATCCGGCCGGTCCGCGCGTTCCGTCGGGAGGCGGCCAACGACGACGCCTTCCGGGTGCTCAACCGGCGGCACGAGAAGACGAACGGCGACGCCCTGCTGGAGATGGCCCGCTATGTCGTCGGCTCCCGGCTCGTCGCGAACACGGCCGTTGCGGGCATCGTGCTGTGGGGCGCCTACCGGGTGGCGTCGGGTTCGCTGGAACTCGGCGTGCTCGCCGCGTCGGTGCTCTATCTGCGCCGGCTGTACGACCCGATCGACCGGCTGGGCATGTTCCTGAACTCCTACCAGTCGGCGGCGGCGTCGCTGGAGAAGATCGCCGGGCTGCTGGCCCAGACGCCGTCGGTGCCGGAGCCGTCCGAGCCGCGCCCGCTGCCCGCGCTCGCCTCGGAGCATCCGGGCCGCGACGTCGTCTTCGACGGGGTCCGCTTCGCCTATCGCACCGGCGGGGAGGTGCTGCCGGCGTTCTCCCTGACGCTCCCGGCCGGACAGACGGTGGCCGTGGTCGGCTCGACCGGCGCGGGCAAGTCGACGCTGGCGAAGCTGCTCGCCCGGTTCTACGACCCCACGCAGGGGCGGGTCCTGCTGGACGGGGTGGACCTGCGCGAGCTGTCGGTGCCCGAGCTGCGGCGCGGGGTGGTGATGGTGACCCAGGAGGCGTTCCTGTTCTCGGGCACGGTCGCCGAGAACATCGCGATCGGCCGGCCCGAGGCGACCCGGGAGGAGATCGAGCAGGCGGCGAAGGCCATCGGGGCGCACGAGTTCATCAGCGAGCTGCCCGACGGCTACGACACCGACGTCCGCAAGCGCGGCGGCCGGATCTCCGCGGGCCAGCGCCAACTGGTCGCGTTCGCCCGTGCGTTGCTGGCCGATCCGGCCGTTCTCATCCTGGACGAGGCGACCAGTTCGCTGGACGTGCCGGGCGAACGGGCGGTGCAGCGCGCCATGTCGACGGTGCTGCGGGGCCGGACCGCGGTGGTCGTGGCGCACCGGCTGTCGACGGTGGAGATCGCCGACCGGGTGCTGGTGATGGAGCACGGGCGGATCGTCGAGGACGGATCGCCGGCCGAACTCGTCGCCGGCACCGGCCGGTTCGCCGATCTGCACCGCGCGTGGCGGGACAGCCTCGTCTGAGGAACGGGGCCCGCGGCCCAGGCACCGCTCGGGCCCCCACCCCCACGCCGCACACCACGAACCGCCGGGCCCACCCCACCCGCACACGGCGACCGGATGCCGGGGACCGGGCGGCGGGGGCGGGGGGTCTGGGCGCCGGTCACCGGGACGTCAGGAGCCTGAGGCCGGGGTCTGCGCGCCGGATGACGGGACGCCGGCCCCCTGGACACCGGGTGCAAAAGCGCCAAACGCCACGGCACCGAGGGCCGGGATGATCCGCGGTGCCGGAGGTCGGGCGCCGAGGCACCGGTCCCCCGGCACGGTGTACCGGAGGACCGGGTGCCAGGACGCGAGGCGCCTGGATACCGCGCGCGCAAGCGCCAAGCGCCAGGGCGTCGGCGGCCGGGACGTCGGATGCCGGGGCACCGGGTGCCGGACTGCGGGATGCGGCGCCCCCCGGATTACCGGACGCGGGGCGCCGCGGCATCGGGCGCCGCAGGCCGGGCGCCGGGTGCCCCGGTATCGAAGGCCCGGGCGCCGGGTGCCGAGGCATCGCCGCCGGGGTGCCGGGCACGGGCGGGTGCGCCGGTGGGGCGAGCGCGGCAGGGCCGGGGCGCAGTCCGCGCGGGGGCGGACGTCTGCCGGCGGCGCGCGGCGGCGGGACCCCGCGGATGGCGGACGGATGAACTCCCCGGCGTCCACGGCGGAAGACCACCGCACGCTTCGACAGACAGTCCGTATACCGAACATGACGAACCGGACAACGGACCGTTTCCGGCCAAAGTCCTGACGCGGTCCTGACAGAAAGCGTCATCTCCTGCCACTCTTCCCACGGCTGCTTCACAGCAACCCCACAGTCCGTTCGCTGTGACGCGCCCGCACGACCCCGTTGCACCTGGTTCCGCGAACAGCCCAGTTCTGCCCGGACGGGTCCTTCGTTCGTCCGGTCTCCCCTGGCCGCGCGACCCGCGGCCACGCAGAAGGAGTCAGTGTTGAGTAGCAGCTCCTCCCACAGACGCACCTCCCACACCACCAAGCGCCGCGTCGCCGGTGTCGCCCTCGTCGGCGTCACCGCCCTGCTGGCCGCGGCCGTCCAGTCGGGCGCCGCGAGCGCGGCCCCCGAGCAGGCACCCCGCCCCGGCGGCGTCCGTGCCGGCGCCGTCGCCGTGAAGCTCACCGCCTCCCAGCGGGCCGAGCTGATCCGCGACGCCGACTCGGCCAAGGCGGCCACCGCCAGGGACCTCGGCCTCGGCTCCGACGAGAGCCTCGTCGCGCGCGACGTCATCAAGGACCAGGACGGCACCGTCCACACCCGCTACGAGCGGACGTACAAGGGGCTGCCGGTCCTCGGCGGCGACCTCGTGGTCGAGGCGTCGAAGTCCGGGAAGACCGAGCACGTCTACAAGGCGACCCGGGCCGCCCTGAAGGTCGCCACCCTCACGCCCTCCGTCGCCGCGAGCGCCGCCGAGAAGCAGGCGGTGTCCGCCGCCAAGGCCGCCGGCTCCAAGAGCACCGAGGCCGACCGGGCACCCCGCAAGGTGATCTGGGCGGCGAGCGGCAAGCCGGTCCTCGCCTACGAGACCGTCGTGGGCGGCCTCCAGGACGACGGCACCCCCAACCAGCTGCACGTCATCACCGACGCCGCCACCGGCAAGAAGCTGTTCTCCTGGCAGGGCGTCAAGACCGGCATCGGCAACACCCAGTACAGCGGCCAGGTGTCCCTGACGACCACCCAGTCGGGCTCCACCTACACGCTGAACGACGGCGCACGCGGCGGCCACAAGACGTACAACCTGAACCACGGGACGTCCGGCACCGGCACGCTGTTCTCGCAGTCGAGCGACACCTGGGGCAACGGCACCACGTCGAACTCCGCGACGGCCGGCGCCGACGCGCACTACGGCGCGGCCGAGACGTGGGACTTCTACAAGAACACCTTCGGCCGCAGCGGCATCAAGAACAACGGCGTCGGCGCCTACTCCCGCGTGCACTACGGCAACTCGTACGTGAACGCGTTCTGGGACGACAGCTGCTTCTGCATGACCTACGGCGACGGCTCCGGCAACGCCGACCCGCTGACCTCGCTGGACGTGGCCGGCCACGAGATGAGCCACGGCGTCACCTCCAACACCGCGGGTCTCAACTACTCGGGCGAGTCCGGCGGCCTGAACGAGGCGACCTCCGACATCTTCGGAACCGGCGTCGAGTTCTACGCCAACAACTCCTCCGACGTCGGCGACTACCTCATCGGCGAGAAGATCGACATCAACGGCGACGGCTCCCCGCTGCGCTACATGGACAAGCCCAGCAAGGACGGCGGGTCGAAGGACTCCTGGTACTCGGGCGTCGGCAACGTCGACGTGCACTACTCCTCGGGTGTCGCCAACCACTTCTTCTACCTGCTGAGCGAGGGCAGCGGCGCCAAGGTCATCAACGGCGTCAGCTACAACTCGCCCACCTCCGACGGTCTCCCGGTCACCGGTATCGGCCGCGACAAGGCCCTGCAGATCTGGTACCGGGCGCTCACCACCAAGTTCACCTCCACCACCAACTACGCGGCGGCCCGCACCGGCACGCTCGCGGCGGCCGGCGAGCTGTACGGCACGTCGAGCGCCGAGTACACCGCGGTGGCGAACGCCTGGGCGGCGGTGAACGTCGGATCGCGTCCGGGTGGCGGCGGCGGTGGCGGTACGTCGTTCGAGAACACGACCGACGTATCGATTCCGGACAACGGACCGGCGGTCACGTCGTCGATCACGGTCAGCGGGCGGAGCGGCAACGCCCCGTCGAACCTCGCCGTCTCGGTGGACATCGTGCACACCTGGCGCGGCGACCTGGTGATCGACCTGGTCGCTCCGGACGGGTCCACGTACCGGCTGAAGAACTTCAGCTCCTCGGACTCGGCGGACAACGTGAACACGACCTACACGGTCAACGCCTCCTCCGAAGTCGCCAACGGCACCTGGAAGTTGAAGGTCCAGGACCAGGCGAGGTACGACACGGGCTACATCAACAGCTGGAAGCTGACCTTCCCGTAGACCGGCCCCGGAGGGTCGCGCGAGACGGCGCGGCAGCTCCGAGAACAGGACGCCGTCCCGGAGGTTCACCCCTCCGGGACGGCGTTTCCCTTTGCATGACCCGGAGTTCGCCTTGACCTCTTCTTGGCGACACCCGACGGCCGGTCGGAACCCCCACTGTTCACCCGATCGTCGATTTTCGGCCAAGGTCTTTAGGCCCTCCTGACATGTACGCGTCCCTGGTGGCACGCTTCCACCGCACGGCTCACCCGCACCGCAACTTCACCACCGTCCGCCCGGAATCCCCAGCCCGTGCGGACGTCCCCCCAAGAAGGAGCTTGCGTGACCCCCCTCTACGCGCGTCACAAGCGCACCACTCTGGCCATCGCCACCACCGTCGCCGCCGGAGCCCTGCTCGCCACCGGTATGACCACCGGTGCCGCCGCCCAGACCGCGGCGCTTCCCGCCGGCACCGCCACCCCGCTCGCCGGCGCGCCCGTCCAGCTCTCCCCCTCCGCCCGGACGGCGCTCATCCGGAAGGCCGACGCCGCCACGGCGCGGACGGCCGCCGAGATAGGTCTCGGCGCCAAGGAGAAGCTGGTCGTCAGAGACGTCGTCAAGGATGCCGACGGCACCGTCCACACCCGCTACGAGCGCACCTACGGCGGCCTTCCGGTCCTCGGCGGCGACCTCGTCGTGCACGAGTCCTCGTCCGGCACGTCCCAGGGCGTGACCAGGGCGACCAAGGCCGCCATCAAGGTCGCCTCGCTCAAGCCGGCGGTCACCACGGCCAAGGCCGAGAAGCAGGCCCTGACCGCCGCCAAGGACGCGGGCTCCGACCGGACCACCGCCGACCAGGCCCCGCGCAAGGTGATCTGGGCGGCGAGCGGCAAGCCGGTCCTCGCCTACGAGACCGTCGTGGGCGGCCTCCAGGACGACGGCACCCCCAACCAGCTGCACGTCATCACCGACGCCGCCACGGGCAAGAAGCTCCACGAGTACCAGGGCATCGAGAACGCGACCGGCACCGGCAAGACGCTGTACTCGGGGTCCGTGAGCCTCACCACCACGCTGTCGGGCTCGACGTACCAGCTGACCGACGCCTCCCGCGGCGGGCACAAGACGTACAACCTGGCGCACGGCACGTCCGGCACCGGCAGCCTGTTCACCGACGCGGACAACATCTGGGGAACCGGCGCGGCGTCCAGCTCCGGCACCGACCAGACCGCCGCCGCGGACGCCGCCTACGGCGCCCAGGAGACCTGGGACTTCTACAAGAACACCTTCGGGCGCAGCGGCATCAAGAACAACGGCGTCGGCGCCTACTCGCGCGTGCACTACGGCAACTCGTACGTGAACGCGTTCTGGGACGACAGCTGTTTCTGCATGACCTACGGCGACGGCTCCGGCAACACGCACCCGCTGACGTCGCTGGACGTGGCCGGCCACGAGATGAGCCACGGCGTCACCTCCAACACCGCCGGCCTGAAGTACTCGGGCGAGTCCGGCGGCCTGAACGAGGCGACCTCCGACATCTTCGGAACCGGCGTCGAGTTCTACGCCAACAACTCCTCCGACGTCGGCGACTACCTCATCGGCGAGAAGATCGACATCAACGGCGACGGCTCCCCGCTGCGCTACATGGACAAGCCCAGCAAGGACGGCGGCTCCGCCGACTACTGGTCCTCCTCGGTCGGCAGGAAGGACGTGCACTACTCGTCCGGCGTCGCCAACCACTTCTTCTACCTCCTCTCGGAGGGCAGCGGAGCCAAGACGATCAACGGGGTGAGCTACAACTCCCCGACGTACAACGGCTCCACGGTCACCGGGATCGGCCGCGCCAAGGCGCTCCAGATCTGGTACAAGGCGCTGACCACGTACATGACGTCGACGACCAAGTACGCGGGCGCCCGCACGGCCACCCTCTCCGCGGCGTCGGCCCTGTACGGCTCGACGAGCGCGGAGTACCAGGCGGTCGCGGCGGCCTGGTCCGCCGTGAACGTCAACTAGCGGCAAGGCGTCACGACGCCGGGCGGCACCCGGGGCGAGGACTCCCCCGGGTGCCGCCTTACGCTTGCCCCCATGCCCTACACGTACGAGGACGTGGGCGCGACCCGCGAGGACCGCTGCCCGCCGGGCTTCCACCGACTGCACGTCCGTTCCCGGATCGGCGAGGGCGAGGCCGTCTTCCGACGCGCCTCCGAGGCCCTGATGACCTGGGAGATGCACCGCGCTCTGGGCCTGGGCATGGCCGGCGACGCCGACCGGGCGGCCCCGGGCGTGGACGTCACGGTCGCGGTGGGCCCGATCAAGGCTCCCTGCCGGGTGGTCTGGACGGCCGAGGAGCCCCGGCTCACCGCCTGGGCCTACGGCACCCTGGACGGCCATCCCGAGAGCGGCGAGGAGGCCTTCGCGGTCTCCCGTACCGGCGACGGCACCGTCTGGCTGACCGTCACCGCGTTCAGCCGCCCCGCCAAGTGGTACGCCCGCGCGGGCGGGGCGGCCACCCGGGGGTTGCAGCGCGCCTACGCCCAGCGCTGCGGAACCGTGCTGCGCCGGCTGTGCGCGGGCCTGGACGACTGAACGGGCGCGGAGACCGGACGCCGGAACGGGACGTCGGGTCCCGATGCCGGAACCGGGCCGCGGGTGCGGCGGCCCGCACCCGCGGCCCGGACCGCTCCCGACCCCTGCCACCGCGCCGCCCGGACGCGCGTCGCCCCGGCTCCCGGGCGCCGGGCGCCTCGCGTCAGCGCATGAGCAGCCCCGCGCCCTCGCCCGCGTCCTCCGACGGCACGGCCACCAGGCCCAGGTCCGCGCCGGAGGGCAGCAGGCGGTGGGCCGGCAGGATGCGGACCGTGTAGCCGAACGAGCCGGTGCGGTCCAGGGACAGCGGGCCCTCGTACACCCAGCGGCCCTCCAGGTCGGAGCCGCCGGCCGGCTTCAGCGGGACGCACACCGGGTCGGCGATCCGGTCGTCCGTGCCGACCCGGCCCGCGACGGCCTGCACCTCCACGTCGTCGGGGGCGAGGTCGCCGAGACCGACGCGCACGCGCAGCGCCAGCGAGGCGCCCAGTTCGGCGGTCGCCGAGCCCGAGGACGCCTCCAGGTGGTCGACCGTCACCCGGGGCCAGGCGGCGCGGACCCGGGCCTTCCAGCCGGCGAGTTCCCGGGCCGCCTCGGCGGTGAGCGCGCGGTGGGCGTGCGCCGCGGGAGTGTAGAGGCGCTCCACGTACTCGCGGACCATCCGGCCGGCCAGCACCTTCGGGCCGAGGTGGGTCAGCGTCTGGCGGACCATCTCGATCCAGCGGTCCGGCAGGTCCTGCCGGCCGCGCTCGTAGAACCGGGGTGCGATCCGCTGTTCCAGCAGCTCGTAGAGGGCGCCGGCCTCCAGTTCGTCCCGCCGGTCGTCGTCGGTCGCGGTGCCGTCCGCGGTGGGGATCGCCCAGCCGAAGTCGGGCCGGAACCACTCGTCCCACCAGCCGTCCAGGACGGAGAGGTTGAGGCACCCGTTGAGTGCCGCCTTCATCCCGCTGGTGCCGCACGCCTCCAGCGGGCGCAGCGGGTTGTTCAGCCAGACGTCGCAGCCGGGGTACAGCTTCTGCGCCATCGCCATCCCGTAGTCGGGCAGGAAGACGATGCGGTGGCGCACCCGGGGGTCGTCGGCGAACCGCACCAGCTCCTGGATCAGGCGCTTGCCGCCGTCGTCCGCGGGGTGCGCCTTGCCGGCGACGACGATCTGGACGGGCCGCTCGGGGTGCAGGAGCAGGTCCATGAGCCGGTCGCGGTCGCGCAGCATGAGCGTGAGCCGCTTGTACGAGGGGACGCGGCGCGCGAAGCCGATGGTGAGGACGTCGGGGTCGAGCACCCCGTCGATCCAGCCGAGTTCCGCGGTGCCGGCGCCGCGCTGGCGCCAGGACCGGCGCAGCCGCTCGCGGACCTCCGTCACCAGCTGGTCGCGCAGGCCCCGGCGCAGGTCCCAGATCTCCTGGTCGTCGATGTCCGCGACGGCGTCCCAGCGGTCGGAGCCGCCGACGGTGAGCGCGTCCTCGGTGCGCTGCGCGCCGATCTGGCGGGAGCCGAGCCGGAAGACCTCGGGGGCCACCCAGGTCGGCGCGTGCACGCCGTTGGTCACGGAGGTGATCGGCACCTCCTCCGGGTCGAAGCCGGGCCACAGTCCGGAGAACATCTCGCGGCTGACCTGGCCGTGCAGCAGGGAGACCCCGTTGGCGCGCTGTGCCAGGCGCAGGCCCATCACGGCCATGTTGAAGAGGTTGGGCTCGCCCTCGGGGTAGGTCTCCATGCCGAGGGCGAGAATCCGCTGCACGTCGATCCGGGGCAGTTCCGCGTCGGCGCCGAAGTGGCGGGCGACCAGTTCCCGGTCGAAGCGGTCGATGCCGGCCGGGACGGGGGTGTGGGTGGTGAACACCGTCCCGGCGCGGACCGCTTCGAGGGCGGAGTCGAAATCGAGCCCCGCGTCGCCGAGTTCGGCGATCCGTTCGAGGCCGAGGAATCCCGCGTGGCCCTCGTTGGTGTGGAAGACCTCGGGCGGGGCGTGCCCGGTCAGCCGGCAGTACGTCCGGACCGCACGCACCCCTCCTATGCCGAGCAGCATCTCCTGGAGGAGCCGGTGCTCGCTGCCGCCGCCGTAGAGCCGGTCGGTGACGCCGCGTTCGCCGAGGTCGTTCTCCTCGACGTCGGAGTCGAGCATGAGCAGCGGGACGCGTCCCACCTGGGCGAGCCAGACGCGGGCGTGCAGGGCGCGTCCGCCGGGCAGGGCAAGGGAGACCCGGGCGTCCGTGCCGTCCTCCTCGCGGAGCGGGACGACGGGCAGTTCGTTGGGGTCGAGGACCGGGTAGTGCTCCTGCTGCCAGCCCTCGCGGGACAGCGACTGGCGGAAGTAGCCGTGGCGGTAGAGCAGGCCCACCCCGATGAGCGGGACGCCCAGGTCGCTGGCGGCCTTGAGGTGGTCGCCCGCGAGGATGCCGAGCCCGCCGGAGTACTGCGGGAGTGCCGCGGTGATGCCGAACTCGGGCGAGAAGTAGCCCACGGCGGCGGGCAGGTCGGCGCTCTGCGTCTGGTACCAGCGGTCGCCGGTCACGTAGTCGCGCAGGTCGGCGGAGACCTCGGCGAGGCGGCCGAGGAAGCGGCTGTCCTCGGTCAGCTCCGCGAGCCGGGCGGCGGACACGCTGCCCAGCAGTCGGACGGGGTCGCCTTCGGAGGCCGCCCAGCGCTCCGGGTCGACGGACCGGAAGAGGTCGCGCGTCTCGGCGTGCCAGGACCACCGGAGGTTGCGTGCCAGGTCACTGAGGGGGTGAAGGGCTTCGGGGAGTACGGGTCGGACGGTGAACCTGCGGATCGCCTTCACGGATTCCACCTTCACGGAGGACGTACGCGGCAGAGGCCGCACGGCGTTGTGCGGCTTTCGTCACCCATGACGGTAGCGGCGGGGGTGCCGTCGCGACACGGCGCATCGCGGCACGACCCCGGATCTCCGCGACGGCGTGACCCCGGCGGCGTCCGGCCGCGGCCTTCACCGGGCCGCCCGATGCGGTATGGCCGATTCCGCCCTCCCGGGCGGCCTTGTGGTGCTTCGCCCCGCCGGGAGAGGCTCGCCGGGTGGCGTACGGCCGGACCCGCCCCGCGACCGCGGGCACGGTTCGGCCGCGCCGGCGTCGAGGAGGGGAACGGCAGTCATGGCACGGTCGGCGAAGCGGCGAAAGCGCCGGGGGGCGGCTCTCGCGGCGGCCGTCACGGCCGTGGTCCTCTCGGCCGCCGCGCCGCCCTCCCCCGCGTCGGCGGAGGGGCGGGTCCTCGGTGCGGGGGGACCCGGATCGGTCTCCGGGAGCTACATCGTGACCCTCGCCGAGGGGACCCGGGCTGCGTCGCCGGCGGGAGCGGCCCTGGCCGCGGCCTACGGCGTGCGCGTCGTCCACACGTACGGCTCGGCGCTCAACGGCTTCGCCGTGCGGACCGGTGCCGGCCGCGCCCGGCGGCTCGCCGCCGACCCCCGGGTGGCCTCGGTCGTCCAGGACACCCGGGTGGTCCCGCAGGAGGCGCAGAAGGACCCGCCGTCGTGGGGGCTGGACCGGATCGACCAGCGGGCGCGGCCGCTCGACCGGCGGTACGCGGCTCCCGCGGCGGCGGGCGCGGGCGTGACGGTGTACGTCATCGACACCGGTGTCCGGCTGACCCACCGGGACTTCGGCGGCCGGGCGAGCAGCGGGTGGGACTTCGTCGACGGCGACCGGACGGCGCAGGACGGCAACGGCCACGGCACGCAGGTGGCCGCGACGGCCGTCGGCTCCCGGTACGGGGTGGCCAAGCGGGCGAGGGTCGTCGCCGTCCGGGTGCTCGACGACCACGGGGCCGGCACCACGGCCCAGGTCATCGCCGGGATCGACTGGGTGACCCGGCACGCGAGGAAGCCGGCCGTGGCCAACCTCAGCCTCGGCGGGCGCGGCAACGCCCGGTTGGACGCGGCCGTCCGCGCCTCCATCGCCTCCGGGGTGACGTACACGGTCGCGGCGGGCAACGGCGGCCTTCCGGCCGGGCGGTTCTCCCCGGGCCGGGTCCGCGAGGCCGTCACGGTCGGCGCGAGCGACCGCGGCGACGCCCGGGCGGCGTTCTCCGACACCGGACCGGCCGTGGACCTGTTCGCGCCGGGGGTGGCAATCACGTCAGCTTCGTCGGCCGGCGACACGGCGCACGTGGCCGGTTCGGGCACCTCGATGGCGAGCCCGCACGTCGCGGGCGCCGCGGCGCTGTATCTGTCCGGTCATCCGCGGGCCGCTCCGGGACAGGTCGCGGCGGCGCTGGTGAAACTGGCCGTTCCGGGGAAGCTGTCGGATGTCGGGCCCGGTTCACCGAACAAACTGCTGAACGTCGGATGACCGCGGCGGGGCGCCGGCACGACCAGGGTGATTCGGCCACCCCGCACCGGCCTCGCCTGACCGGGAGGAGGCCGGTCTTGTGTGTAGACATACGCGTGAGTAGTTAACAAAGTGCCGGAATGCTCACCCGCACAGGGTGGGAAGGCTCCTCCGGTACGCCTCGCAGGTCCACCTTCCCCACACCCCCATCCGCCCACCCACGTTGACGCGGACAGGAGCGGTCATGCCCGCCACGCACCACTCGTCGCCACCCCCGACGGCCACCTCCGAGACGCCCCGCAAGCGCAGGACCGGACCTCGTCCGCGCACCGAGGACCGAACCGCCGCCCCCGAGGGCGCCGGTTCGGCGGCCCTCGACGCGACTCCGGCCGCCGCGCCGGACCCCGTGGTCCCCGACCCCGTCCTTCCCGACCCCGCGGTCCCGGACACGGCCGCCCCGAGCAAGGGCGGCTCCCGCAGGACCGCCGCCTCGGCGCCGGGCGCCGCGCCCCGCAAGAAGGCCCGGTCCGCCGTCCCGGCGACCCGGTCCGGGGGAGCGGGGGCGGCGCCGCGCGCCGCGGCGACGGCCGTCGGGCGCATCCCCGTCCTCGACGTGCGGCCGGTCGTGCTGGGCGGCAGCCGCCCCGCGAAGGCCGTCGTCGGCGAGGAGTTCGAGGTGTCGGCGACGGTGTTCCGCGAGGGGCACGACGCGGTCGCCGCGAACGTCGTCCTGTACGACCCGAAGGGCCGCCCCGGCCCCTGGGCGCCGATGCGCGAACTGGCTCCCGGCACCGACCGCTGGGGCGCCCCGGTGAGCGCGGACCGGGAGGGCCGCTGGACGTACACGGTGGAGGCGTGGAGCGATCCGGTGACCACCTGGCGGCACCACGCGCGCATCAAGATCCCGGCCGGCCAGGACACGGAACTGGTCCTGGAGGAGGGCGCACGGCTGTACGAGCGGGCCGCGGCCGGCCTCCCCAAGGGCACCAAGGGCAAGCGGCACCGCGACACCGTCCGCGCCGCCGTCGACGCGCTGCGGGACCCGGACCGTCCGGTCGCCGCCCGGCTCGCCGCCGCGCTCACCCCCGAGGTGGACGAGGTACTCGCCCGCCATCCGCTGCGCGACCTGGTGACGGCCTCCGAACCGCTGCCGCTGCTGGTGGAGCGGGAGCGGGCGCTGTACGGCTCCTGGTACGAGTTCTTCCCGCGCTCGGAGTCCGGGCAGCTCGACCCGCCCGTGCACGGCACGTTCCGCACCGCCGCCGAACGCCTGCCCGCCATCGCGGAGATGGGCTTCGACGTCGTCTACCTCCCCCCGATCCACCCGATCGGCACCACCTTCCGCAA